>NZ_RHNY01000009.1 GCF_003946345.1 Levilactobacillus tongjiangensis | reverse complement strand
GTCAGAGATTCCGCCTGCTGTGGGGAACGCCTGCGGCCTGAAAAGCGGTCCTTCGGCTCGGTTTGAAGCCTGGAAAAACCACCAGTCTCCAAACACGTCCCACGTTGTAAGCCGAAAATCGGCTAACACCGTCGACACAGCTGGTTCCACCTCTGACCTCCTCCGGTTAAACGGATTCTTAGAAACTAAGCTAGCTTAAATGCCTGAATGACAGGCACTTACGCAATATTATTGACGCGCCACTAGATAGCCGAGAGTGAGCCAAATTTGGACTAAGCCGGGGGATTTTCAAGTGATTTTCTTGAAAATGGCGACTTGAAGACGTGCTTTGCGGCTTCAAGCGAGGGGCAAGACCGCCCTTTGGCTTGTCCCGTCCTTCCCACCGCGTTCCAGTCCAAATTTGGCGAACGGTAAGGCGGTAATTTCCCACTATGTCTGACTAAGCCTTCATCTTCCAAGTCTAATCTTGATCACCTAACCAACGCGTCAACCGTGCAAGATAGGCCGGTGTTTCATCAATAAACGCCATGTGGCGGCTGTGGGCAAAGAGTGTCCACTCTGCGTGTGGCAGCTGATCGACCATGGTTTTGGCGACTAATGGCGTACACAAATCATTGGTCCCGCTCGTCACCAAGGTCGGTGTCATCAGTTGCGTCAATTTTTCTGTGTAGTCATAATTCTTTAGGGTACCGGTCGGGAAATACTCGTTAGGCCCCCAGGCCGTCTCATAAGCAGCGGTGCCACTCTGTTTCGGCCGGCGAAGAAACTCGGGAGAGTCCGCCGTCACTGGTCCCGCGGCATGGGCCACCATGTAGCGGTCGTTAGCCGCCAGATAGGCGGCACTGGTGAAGTCACCCGTTGCTTCTGCTAGTTTGATGGCCTCTTGATCAGCGGACGCCATGAAACGAATCATGCGGTGCTGTTCTTGCGCCCACAACTTAGCCGAAGACAGTGTGCTTGCCAGAATCAGGCTCTGGATACCGGCCGGCTGATAGTCACACAGGTAAATAATAGCCAGCATTCCACCCCAGGATTGCCCCAACAAATGAACCCGGTCGAGGTGCAAATAGTCGCGAAGAGCCTGCAACTCGGCCACCCAGGTTTCTGCTCGCCACAGACTGGTATCCGTCGGGTGCGATGATTTTCCACACCCCAACTGATCGTACATGACCACGGGCCGCCCCGTCTGCTTCGTCAATTCATCGAATGCCTCAAAGTAGTTGTGCGTCGACCCGGGGCCACCGTGCAGCAGCAACAGTGGTGTTAACCCATTCGTCAAGTCACCCACCACGCGATAATACGTCTGATACGATTTGAAAGGCATGTACCCTTCTTGAATTTCCATTTTACCGACCTCACTTTTAGGTTCATTATACTCACTTAACCGGCTGTTCTAAAGGTCTTCATTGTTTCACATGAAACATAACTTGATTGGGACAGCAGGCGGTTAATTAATGCGCCTTAACGGCTGGAAGATTTGGTTCTGGATTATCTACCGTTCGAGTTTAAGCGGTGACTAGTGCACGGTTCAGCAAGTCAAAATTGGCGATAAAAAAGGTTTGGGACAAACGTCTCAAACCCTTTTGCGCTCTCAATTATTACTTTTCTTCCGGTTGGTCAGCGGACAATGAAATCTCCCGAACCGCCTTAAAGTCAGCTAATGACTTCTCATACTTAGCAATGGCTGTGTCCGTCGCAAACTTACCCAGTGGCAAATGCAGCGGTAACTCTTCGGCGTGGTTCATCACTTGATCGTAAATGATGGCGGCTGCCTTATCAGGATCACCAGGTTCGTGGTGCGCCCCGGTCTCACTACCTTCAATACTATCGGCAAATTGCGCGTACGCTGAAATCTTAGGCATGGCCTTTTGTGACGAACGACCCGCCCAGTCGGTCCGGAAGCCACTTGGTTCGATCAACATAACCTTGATGCCTTGGTCAGCCACCTCTTGCGCCAATGACGCGCTAATGCCTTCAACGGCATGCTTACTGCCATGGTAGAAGGATAGCGTTGGGAAGGAAGCCAATCCGGCAATCGATGAAAAGTTCACGATGATACCCGCCCCTTGGCTTCGCATCGTTGGTAACACGGCGCGCGTCATATCAACCAGGCCCCAGACGTTCACGTCAAACATGTACCGAACAGCATCCCGGTCACTTTCTTCAAACGTCCCGAAGTACCCGAGACCAGCGTTGTTGATCAGGACATCGAGGGCGCCAAACTTATCGGTCGTAGCTGCGACAGCGGCCGTAATTTCGTCTGGCTTGGTCACATCCAGGACCTGTTTGAGGATCTGGCCGTGGTTGTATTGGTCCAGATAAGCTAACTGGTCCGTGTGCCGAGCCGTAGCCACTAAGTTCACGTCATCCTTTTGCGCTAAAAAGGTTGCTAACGATTTCCCAAAACCCGTTGATGTTCCCGTAATTAGCCATGTCTTTGCCAAAATTATCACACTCCTGAATTTTTTATGACGTAAGCGTACACCCTTCGTCCCAGTCGAAGGCAACTCATTTGATTCGCCGATTATGCTGATTTTAAAAAAAGGACATCCCTGCCAGTTTCCCTGGTCAGCCATGTCCCTTACCCTGTATTCACTCTAGCTAGGACTGGCGCAACACTGCTAATCGGCCACGTACCCACCAGTCTGGTAGACCCACCGGGAGCTCACCCAACACCCGACCAATCGTCCAGATAACTGATTTATTTGGCCGAATCTCCGCGGCAATCAGCTTGTCCCAGAAATCAACTGGCACACCCAGTGTGTGACCATTGACCGTCACCCGCAATGGTGCATTTTCTGCCACCTGTTGCGTCCACTCTTCGCTCAACGCCAGACGTTCACTGGCAGGCACATCAGTTGCCGTACTAAGGAACACCAAGGCCGCGTTGCCGTCCCATTCACCCAGGCTCACCAACTGCTGAAACACAATCGGTGCGCCACTCGTGGCTCGTTCCAGGGGAACCTTGACCTGTGTCAGTTGGTTGGACACATCCTTCATCAGCGCACATAACCACATGAACCCTAGTCGATCATCGGGATGGTCACTCCACCACACCCGAATCGCATCGCCCCGGTCAATGGCCGCTTGCAGCTGCCCGATTCCTTGTTGCACCGTTTGGGCCAATTCGGTGGCCGTTTCTGTTCCCTCTAACTGAGCTTTCATTTGCCAGAAATCGGTTGATTCCCCCGTCAGCCGACCTAAGTCGCCAACCTGCAAGTCTAATTGCAGGCCGACTACGGGTTGTTGTAGGGCACCCGCCAAGCCGTTGCCAAAGCTCTCATTAAAGACGATGTCCATCATTTTATTCCCCTATCAGTTTGTAGCTGCGCTAAATCTGTCGCCGAATAGGCATAATCCACGTGTGCCATCCCCGGCACCTCGTCCCACGGAACCGGATAACCGGCCCCGTGCGCACAAAATACGGAATCAGGCGTATTGGGGAGGTCAGCCACTGGCGCATAGTCCTGAGCCGCCACCACCTCGTCAGCGTTATGGCAAGGCCGGTAGCCATCAATCAGGCATTCCAATTGCCCTTGCCCGTGCGTATAGGCGTTGACCGCCTGCGCGTAGTCTTGCATTTCTGAAACGGGAGCGACCCCCGTCAACGTCGCCAAGCCACTGTCACCAGCCGTATCTGGCGTCTCAAAACTGCCATGCATCTTTTGAATATCCGTCATCGCCCGACCGACTTGGTCTTGCCCAACCTCAAGTCGGAAACGATACCACGGTTCAAGGAGCTGGTCGCCACCCTGGTCCCTGAGCATCATCAAGCCCTGACGAACGGCGCGCCAAGTGGCCTCACGAAAGTCACCGCCGACCGAGTGGACGATACTGGCCCGACCAGTCACTAAGGTGAGTTTCACGTCGGTCAGTGGTGCCCCGACCAAGACCCCCAAGTGTTCCTTCGCCCGCAAATTGCTGAGCACCTGATGTTGCCAGTTTTTTCCTAAGATTTCTAGCGAACAGTCAGCCGCAATCGTCACGCCGCTGCCGCGTGGTGCGGGTTCCATCAGGAGATGGACTTCGGCATAATGCCGTAGCGGTTCAAAGTGACCGACCCCTTCGACTGGTTGACTGATGGTCTCCTTGTAGAGAATACTGCCTTCACCAAAGCCGACGTCCAAATTAAACCGGTCCCGCAAAATTTGTTGCAAGATTTCCAGTTGAACGGCGCCCATGATTTGCACGCGAATCTCTTGGAGCTGACTCGACCACGCCACGTGCAGTTGGGGATCCTCGTCCTCTAGTTGCCGCAAAATCGTCAGACAATCGTGGATGTCGTGGTCCTTGGGGTCCAATGTGTAGTTCAAGACTGGTTGAATCTCTGGTGTACGACCATCAGGTTGACTGCCTAATCCCTGTCCCGGATGCGTGTCCGTTAAATTTGGAATGGCGCAGACGTCGCCCGCCGTCACCGTTTGCTTGACCACATATTTCGTGCCATCGTAAACGCGCAGTTGGTTGACCTTCTGCTCGCCCAACAATACCGCCTTGGTCGCTAATTGGCCACCAGTCAGGCGCAACCAGGTTAATCGTTCGCCCTTATCGTGGGAAATTTTAAAAACTTTTGCACCAAATTCAGTCGGATAAGTTGGTGCTTGCGTCCACTTGTCTAACCCAGCCATTAACGCATCTACGCCATCTAATTTCAGCGCCGCCCCAAAGTAACACGGGAAGACTTGCCGCTGTTGAATCATGCTGCGAATCGTCTCATTACTCAGTTCACCCGCATCCAAATACTGTTCCAACACGGTATCATCCTGCATGGCAATGTCTTCGGCCGCGGCGGTCGCATCATCACCAAACGCAATACAGCCAGCCGAAAAAACGGTCTGCAGCTCAGCTAAGACCCGGTCACGGTCGGCCGTATCTGCGTCCATTTTATTCACAAAAATAAACGTGGGCACTTGATAGTGGTCCAGCAACCGCCAGAGGGTCCGCGTATATCCCTGGATGCCGTCCGTGGCGGAAACCACTAAGATGTCGTAGTCCAAGACACTCAAAACTTGTTCGGTCTGCGAAGCAAGGTCCACGTGACCCGGGGTGTCTAGCAGGGTCACATTCAGGTCGCCGTGCGTAAAACTGGCCTGGTGAGAAAAAATGGTAATACCACGCTGTTTTTCGAGGTCGTCGGGGTCGAGAAAGGCATCCCCGTTATCGACCCGCCCCAGTTGGCGTAACGCACCCGACTGATACAACAGACCCTCAGATAGCGTGGTCTTGCCAGCATCAACGTGGGCAACGATTCCCGCTACAATGTGTTTCATGGTTAGTTGGCTCCTTTTAGAGGTTAAGTAGTTTTTGAATACATTAATAAATCCAGTTTGTCTTAATTATCATACCATCCCTACTCTTACTAACGAAATCCAACGCCTATTTGTCACCCCTAACTACCAAAAAACTGCGAAAACGGTCACCAGTTCTCGCAGTTGGTTAACTTAAGCTAGTTTAAGCCGGCGACTGCACCCCAGCGCCAACACAATGTACAGGAGTGAAATCGCTGTGAGCACCCAAAACATCCCCTGGTAGGCCACGGCTTCGACGACCCAGCCGAGAATCACGGCACCCAACCCCATCCCCAAATCGTAGGAATTGAGGAACATCCCGGTCGCCGTGTCTCGGTTTTCCAGTGTGGTCAGCTTAAAAAGCCAGGCCTGTAGTGTCGGATAAATGGCCCCATCGGCCACACCGTAGAACACGCCCGCCAGTAACAGTAGCCAGTTGCGGTCGATCAGGGCGATCAATACCATCCCAATCGTCAGTAACACCGTGCTCACTAGCAAAATCAACCGTGGTCCCTGCCGGTCAAACGTGTGCCCGACGATGGGCCGAATCACGACCCCCGCAACTGCCGCAATGAAGAAGAACCCCGAGATACCCGTCAGGTGTTGGAGTTGAGCGTAGATTGGTGTGAAGGTCATGACCCCGCTCATCAGCACCCCCAGGATGAAGACCAATCCACACTGGGGTAGAAACTGACGGTCAAAGACCGGACCAGTCGCTACCGTCTTGACTGGCGCACGTTTGGCTTTCGTCGTTCCCAGAATCGTGACCATCGCCGCAAACAAGATGACGATGCAGGCCAGGAAAAATGTCGGAAACCCGAACCGGTGAACCAGGGACAAAGCTAGTAACGGCGCCAATGAGGCCGTCACCATGGTACCAATCCCGAAGTACCCCATCCCCTCACCGATCTTCTGATTGGGCAGCTCATCAGCCGCGGAGGTCGCGAAGTAGGTGGTCGTGATGCCGTGGCCCAGGCCGTTGAACAGCCGCAAGAGGACTAACAAACCAAAGCCGCTCAACAGCGGGTACCCGACCGCCGCCAGCAAATAAAGTAAAATCCCAACGACGAGCAATACCTTTTTACTAAACCGTTCAGAAAACCACGGCACGAACAGTCGTGTCACCAACGCAGCGAACATAATGGCACCCACGAAGACCCCAATTTGAGCGGGGGAAAGGCCCAGCTGCTTCCCGTATAACGGGAGGACGGGCACCTGCATGTTGTAAACCATGAACAACAGGGCGTTCCCAATTAAAATTAAAATGAAATTACGACTCCAATACGATTCCTTCACGCGTTGCGCTCCTCTCCGAAAGACAAAAAAGGCCAAATAAGATTAAATGAATAATCTTATCTGGCCGTAACCCTCCGATGCTCAGCGAGCACCTTATCTAACTAAATAGTCTTCCGATGTGTTATTAAGTTACCTAAAAGTGTAGCGCAAAGTAGCCGGTAAACGCAAGAAGAATCGCGTTATCGTGCTAGTGATTCAGCTTTGTAACTAATGCGTCTGAAACCAAGCTCATGCCCCTAGTCGTTAAATAGTTGTGGGTCAATCCGCCGGTCTTTAAAATAAACCTCGCGATCATGCGCACCAACGGGACGGGCAACCCGACACGGATCACCAAACGCGACGACATTGCTTGGTAAGTCCTTGGTAACTACACTACCGGCCCCGATAACCACATTATCGCCAATTGTGACACCGGGGACCACAATGACGCCGGCACCCAACCAGCAATTCTTGCCAATGTGAATGGCCATATTGTACTGATAGTTTTTGGCTCGCAGCTCGGGATCGATAGGATGACCGGCCGTGGCCAGCGTGACGTTCGGCCCGATCATGGTATGATCGCCCACGTAGATGTGGGTATCATCGACCAGCGTCAGGTTGAAATTGGCGTAGATAGCCGCCCCAAAGTGAACGTGATGACCGCCAAAATTGGCGTGTAACGGTGGTTCGACGTAACAGTTGGGCCCCATATCAGCAAAGAGTTCGTGAAGAATTTTCTGTTGCTGTTCGGGCTCACTGGGGCGCGTTTGATTGAAGTCATAGAGCCGGTCAAGGTACCGTTTTTGCTCAACTTCAATGGCGGGGTCGTCCGGTAAGTAGAGGTCCCCGGTATGTAATTTATCACGGTTAGACATAGAATCATCCTTTCTTAATCAAGGCTCAGGGTCAGGACAAACTGCTCCCCATACTGGCCGAACTCGCGGCGACCGGTGTCGGTGAACCCCGCCTTGTGGTAGAGCCCTTGGGCGGGGTGATTGCCGTGGTCCACAGATAGGACGATTTCTCGGGCAAAGGGAAGCTGGGTTCGCACTAACGTGGGCAGTTGTTCCAATATCTGGGTCGCAAAGCCTCGGCCACGGTGCGTCTCGGAAACGGAAACCGAACGCACCAGGACGGCCGTTGCGGGATCAGCACCAACCTCTTGGACGTCGGCCCCTTTGATGAGAACTAGGAAGCCGACCAACTGATTCCCGTTTAAGGCCATCACCGGTAACCGGTCGGGGGTGGTGTTGGCAATGGCCAGCGCCTGCTCCGGTGTGGCGGTGTAAGTTGGATCCGACAGTTGGTAGGTGGCTAACAGGGCGTTATCTGCTGGTACGTTTTGATAGCATTTTAGGGTTAACATGGACAACCTCCTTAGCGTGGCGAGTGTGGGGGGCGGAGAAAATAAACTCGCCAGTTGGCACCTAAATTTTATTGATAATCAACTACACCCATCATAAGCCGTTTTTTAAAATTAATAAATAACCCATTGACTCAGTAACGAGTGCCTGCCACCAAATGCCATAACATTTCAAAAAAACTAGCCATCTGATGATCCCTCGTTGAGAGATCACTAGACGGCTAGTTTTAAGTCGACGATTATTTATTAAAATGTGATGCTAGTTTTTTCGTGGTGTAGTAAGATTCGTTTACTTGCCCGCCAGAAACATTCTGCAGGACTTTAATTTTATGGTTCTTATACGTCTTCGTCTTAACCCGGTAACTTCCCTCCAGCGGCAGCGTCTGCATGGTACCCCACGGCTTGATATGGATTGTCCCGTGGTGCTTCGTGGCATACATCCAAGACCACTTGTTCGTATTCTTAATTTTATGAATCGGCAACTTACGTGCGTGTAACTGAAACTGAGTAAACTCAGTGTTGGTATCGTAGCGCATGGAAGCCTTTTTAGCCGTAATTTTTATGGCGTTCCCACGCTTTCCGGCTGATTCATACCAATTGTGTCGAAACGATTTTGGAAATGTCTTTAGCGTTGATTTTGCTTCCGCTTGGGTGGTATTCGGACCTGCAAACACACCAGCCAGGCCAAGGCCCGTAGCGAGAACCGTCACGCTTAAAATTTTTGCTATTTTCATTGCTTTACTCCTTAGTAATATTTTTGTTTGCGACCATAGAATTCATTGATGCGGTCGTTGCTGTCTTGCATAATTCCCGTTTGGTAGTACAACGAGACTGCTTTAACATTTTGAGCTTGCTGATAAACCTATCATACATCATGGGGATGACATACTATGTCGTTTAGTACAAAAGTGGTGACTTAGAATGAAATTTCAACGGAATTCCACTAATATTTGGACCGGGAACTGTCGTGTCTACCACGTAGAAATCATTTTTTGGCTAGGCTTGGCTGTTCAAGCCCAAGCGCACGTGATTTCAATCTGACATCACTGATTTATTTACATAATCCGCTTTCAAATATTAATAAATAAAACATTTACCAAGTTAATACGTACCCGCCATCAAATCCTTACGTCCGTTCGTTATTCTGGGGAAGCAACTTGCTGTACATAAGCACTACCTAGACGAACAAATTGGAGGAATTTGATGACTCATCGACTGCAACGAACCCTTAGCATCAGCATGCTGACTCTAACTTTGATGGGGATGGGAACCCCCGTCGTCACTAGTTTAGCCGCTACGACACCGACCACCCAAGTCCCTAAGACACCGGATAAGGCCGACCCAGACCGCGTACCCATACTAAACGGCGAGCAGATGCCAGAAACCATGGCCACGCCTAAGGTACCAGCGGCTGGGAAACCGGGGAGCCGAATTGCGCTGTCCAAAGACAGTAAGGGATTTAACGCCAACACCCGCGATCTCGGTGGTTACCTGACTAAGGATAAGACCCAGGCGATTAAATCCGGTCTCCTATTCCGTTCGGCTCAATTAACAAGAGTTACCAATTCTGATATTAATAAATTGGCTGGATTCAGTATTAGTTTGATTATCGATTTAAGAACTCCGTTTAATCACATGAAGAAAAAAGACGCACTGATCGGTAAAGCCACCTCAAAAGTTGCCGCCATTTATTCACAGTCCGATGATGATGACTTATCAGGCGTCCAACACTACAACCGCGCCAATGGCGGCTCAATTGCCTTCTCTCCGACTGCACTAAGTGGCTACCATGACTTCCTAACAGACCTAGTCAATGCGCAAGGTCCCATCCTCTATCACTGCAAGCACGGGAACGATCGAACGGGAATTGCGACGGTACTGTTGATGTCAATTTTGGGGATGCGTAATCAGGACATCATCAACGACTATTTAATGTCGAATAACTATGTCGACAAGCAGGTTGAGTACACTTGGCTCAAAACCTATATCGGTCAAATTGATGAAAAATTTGGAAGTCTAAATAACTACATCACTAGCCCTAAAGGGTTAAACTTCAGTGCTGACCAGCAAGCTGCCTTACGGGCCAAATACTTGGTACCATCAGGGTTAGCTGTTCCAAAACCTATGCCAGTTTCCACTCCTAAGCCTATTGAAAAGCCAACACCGGCACCTACGCCTAAACCCCTTGAAAAACCTACACCAGCTCCAACTGTCCCAACCTCGAACAACCCAGTAACCAGTCCCGCACCGATTCACGCCGGGCAACCGGATCTCGTCGTTGCTAAACCACATCAGGCTGGTAAGACTAAAATGAAGGTCCTATCGGTGAAAAAATTGAAGCACGCTAAGGCCGTTCATTTAAAGGCTCACCGCGCCTATTTTTTCGACTTGCATCTCAAACATAAAGTCGGTAAATCTGGCAAGACTGGCCGTCACCCCCGTGCTAAATGGCAACTGATCAAGCAGGCCAAGCTGCGGATCAACGGAAAGATCAAGACCTACGTTGAGGTTCAAAGCCCCCACGGCAAGAAACGATGGATTCAGTTGAAAGACGTTTCACTGATTAAAAATACCGCTAACCACTCTCACTAGCTAAAACGAGGTCGTTAGGATTGGAATGAGCCAGTCCTAACGACCTCGTTTTATTTGCTAATAATTATTAAAAAAGGACCCAGCTTACACTGAATCCTCCATACTAATTTCTATTTAATAGTCCGTACAAAATGTTGATTGGCGGTGACGTAACCCCCACTTACTCGGTAAGGTAGTGTATCGTTCTTGCCAAAGTTATGCGCATTAGAATACGTCCAGCCTTTGACCTTCAACACAACCCCAGCAGGATAATTCCGGTTACGCTTAGTTAAGTTAGCAGTGCCGTACCGCTTAATGGCGTGCTTAACCACAATCTTTTTTGGCATCGTTTGCTTGCCCGCTTTAACCAATTGTTTGTTGGCAGTCACGTAACGCCCATTACTGAGAACAAAGCGCGTCGTTAAATTATGCGTGACAATTTTCTTGACCTTGAGCACTTGTCCCTGGCGATAGTGCGTCCGCTTGCCGGTCAACGTCTTCTTACTGTAACCATTGATTCCCTGAGGATTGATTACCGTAATCCGAGAATGCTTGGTTGCATAATATACAGGGACTGTATACTTTGCGTTGGCCGTTACGTAACCGGTCTTCCCCGCCGTTCGGCTATGATGGTTGACGTCTCTGACCTGGTAGCGTTTCACGCCGTTCTTCGATTTGGCGTAACCCGTAACCACAAACATCGGCCGATTCATCCGTGACTTCTTATGGTACCACTGCTTGCGAGCTTTCTTCGTAAAGGTGGCTTGCTTGTACAAACCAATCTTCTGAGTGGCATAAATCACAGTTCCCTTGGGCGCAATCGTTGCGCCAGCTGAACCAGATTGTACCACGGCATCGTAAGTGTAAGTGACCGACTGCTTAGAGCTGGTGAACTTGCCAGTGGCATTCGCTGGCGTCTGGTTCAACTGATAACCAGCAATGTCGAGGGCGGCCGTTTGATACGTCGCACCCAACTTACCAGTTAACGTCTTGTCTTTGGCAATCTGATTGCCCTGTGCGTCAACGTAATGCACCGTCACTGGTTGGCTCGTTTCAGGCGTCGGTGTCGGCTCAGTGGTATGTGTCTCCGGTGCCTCAGCAAAAACGCTCACACCAGAAATACCTGACAAGGCTGGATCTAGCACGTAAGTACCATCGGCTTGCTTCTTTACAAAGTGACTAAGTGGCTGTCTGTAGGCCGCAATGGTCGCATCATATGACGCTCGACTATCCAGGTTAGCTAATTGATCTTCCGGATAGTCCTTACCAAACAGCATTTCAGCAGTCTGGTCGACCATCGGACTAAACTGCGCCTCAAAACTTTCTGAGTCTAAGTTAATGTCTCGTTGATATTCGGCCAACATCCTCGCCAATTCAGGGGACTTTTCGAGAAATGGCTGAACGTTCTTTTCAAAATCAGACTTAATGTCAGCTTGGGTCAACTCGTGTTTATTAAATTTAGTTCCATCACCAATTATCCAAGCGAACGCGGCCATCTGACCACCCGCCTGTGCTTCAACGCTTTGAACCGTCAGAGCACCACCCGCGGATTTTACCATAAAATCAATGAACGGCACACTCAGATCATATTTACCAGACAACTCCTTCACAGCAGAGCCACCGACAGTCGCCAAGTTTTTCAACGTCTCGTTGGAAGGATACTGGTCCTTGAACCACGTGACATAATCTGCATCTGACAGTTGCGTAGCTGTTACGACACTTGGTAATTTGGGATAACTGTAAATTTTAGTCTGTTTCCCGGTCTGATCCTGAAGGGCCGTATAAGGCATCTCCAACCCACTAACCTGTACATCAGTGTCCCCAGTCGTCTCCGCAGCAGTGGCGGTCTTAGCCACAGCAGGCAAATCAGTCGTATCTGCACGAGCAGCGCTTGGACTAACGATGCCTCCTAGTAGTAACAAGGTTAATCCTGACACTGTGATTTGCTTCAAAGCTCGGTTCATTTAGCTCACCCCATATACTTTTTCTTTAATTATTTACTGTTACTATAGCATATTCGCGGGTGAAATAGTAGGCTAAAATAGTAATGTACCGGGATTTCTTCATTAAAATTAGAGCTAGGTAAAATCGTTTTCATCTTCATTTTAGTATTGCACAATTCTGCAAACGTGGATACCTCAAGAAGGTTTTGGTGTCGTCTGGTTCATGGTGGTTACATTTTCATCAGAAATCATTGTTAAAACGCTGATAAATCGCGGTTTTAACACAACGACCAGGTGGCGGATAACCCAGCCCGCGTAATTGCCCCTTGTTTCCGGGTAGACACGTCATGGATTAAGACTAAATGAAAATTCTCATCTACAGATCATGACTAACTGTTGCATCTGTTTTAACGGTAAACATTGATTCGATTAAACATCAATTGGACAAACAGCTAGGTCGTTGTTGGCATAAACACGGAACAAACACGTGCTGTCCAGCTTGAAATGTGCGCTGTCAGTGGTTGAACGACCTATACTGAACACAAATCTCGTTGAAAGAAAACGATGGGGATGAAAAGCTTACACCAAGTATCCGATAAGCCGTTAAGGGACCTGCTGGCTGCCCGAACAGCCCGTTATTTAGCACTGTATGCCAAGGCGTTACCAATCTTAGTCATTTTGATTTTATTGAATTGTCAGTTCACGGTGGGACGGTTCGTCTTCACCTGGAACGCAGAATCATGGTATCTAGTAATCTGCTACTTGGCTTTTCCATGGGTTCACGTGTTGTTCAATCACCTTCTTGTTCGCCGCACCAATGCAAATCACCCAACGGATCAGCCTAAGGCAGTAGCGCCTAAGGCTAAGACCTATGCCGCCGGTTTACCAATGACCCCCATTCAAGATTTCTCTGGAAGCGAGGATCATCTGTTGCCCAGGCTGTTACGAGCGTTGGTAGAATTCACCTTTGCGCCAATTATCTTGCTGATTCTACCCGTTATGTTGGGGTTCCGGCACGGGCATAGACGACATCAGCTGAATGGGTAAATTTAGTTGTCTATTCGTAAAGAGTAGCTAGGCAGTTGTGCTTGCCTGGCTACTCTTTTTGGTGAGTTGGATATTTTTGACTTACTGCTGTGGGGAAATACGATGAGGGGGGTACTGGTCTGGCTTGTTTAGATAGCTCCATTACCCAACCTCCCCTTGTATTAAGTTTACAAAAAAAACAAATTGAGTACCGCTACGTCAATGTAGTAAATCAATGAAATAATTCATAACGATTAATTATTACTTTTTCTTTTGAAACACAGCTACTAGTAGATACTTGATGCGTCGCTATATACATGCACTGGTAATTTATGTAATAGTTCCAGTACTAGTCAAAGATTAGGTCGCAATGCTTTTGAAAAATATGTCAAAAATCAAAATGAAAGCATGTTCATAAACCATATTTTCATTTTTACCGCTTTATTTTGCCCCTACATTCATGGAGAATGCTATAGCAATGACAGTAGGCACTTAAGTAGGAACCATAATACTAAACCCGAAATAATAATGCTGGTACAACCACATCCATCGCCTTCATAACCATCAAATTTCATATCAGAATCACCTCCATATCTCTGAGGAACACTGTGAAAACACAATCTAAATTCTTGACCAGCTGGGATCACCCCCACACCCGTGGGGAATACCAAAATCAACAACTTGGCGGTCTTGACGAGTCGGGATCACCCCCACATCCGTGGGGAATACACTAAACAAACGTTGATTTAACAGCATTCAAAATTTCCCAGGCACCTAAATTCCTTTAGTTTGCTTCTCAAGCATACCTGAGAAGCATCTAGTTAACAATATATTTAATATCCACCCATAAACTAAATTTCACGCTAAATTTATAACCCAAAGCTACATTGCAAACATCTTCTAATTAACCCCTTCACGGTACTTTTCAACAGTTTCTGCTTCATAGCTCCACTTAATCCTAGAAAAAAAACGGGAACCGGCCCTCGACCGATTCCCCCAAAAAATTCTAAATTATCTCTTCCGCTTACGTCCAATCACCGCTAACCCCAGCAATGACCCCAATACAGCCAATCCCCACAACGGTGAGACTGTTTTCTCATCCGTCTGTGGCAAAGTTTCCTTGGCCGCCACTGACTTAGTTGCCGCCAAGTTTACCACCGCATTTCCTTTAGCTTTCGCAGTTGAGGTCTTACTAATCGTTGCAGCATCGCCACCCGTGACGCCCTTGTCTGGCTTCTCTCCAGTTGACTGGTCAATATCCGGTTTATCCGGATCCGTTCCAGGATCAACCAAGTCGCCATCTCCGCCAACCTTCGCGTAGACGTAGGTTACCTCGCTATCTTGATCACCGAACACGCCACTCGCATTTGCCGGCGTCGCAATCAGCTCGTAACCCGCGACGACTGCTGGCGTTGTTGTGTAGCTTTCGCCCGCCTTCCCAGTCAAGACGTCGTCATCTACCACCGTCAGTCCATTACTCGTTTGATAGTGTACCGTCACCCTAATCGTTTCATTAGGCGTCACGATTGGCGGATTGATTGGTGGGCCCACCGGCGTCTTATCATACACATACACAACGGAAATATCCTTCGCCGCATACGTTCCCGTAGCGTTCTCCGGCTGGGCGGTCAGCGTATAGCCCGCAATATCTTTGGCCGTCGTTGTGTAACTGTCGCCAACTAATTTCGCATCCAAAACCACGTCATCCGCCAACTTATTTCCCGCCTTATCCTGGTAAGAAACGGTGACCGCGCCAGCCTTGTCAGCCAACACATAGGGCTGGAACATCGCAAGTCGGTTGGTCCCATTTTCGTTGACGATACCGATCATGAAATACTTATACTGCTGCACGTGAATATTCTTTAAAGGATACGTCGTCACACCGGGTTCTTGCTCCGGCATATTATTAAATGTAATGGTACCGTCCGCATTAAATACCCGGTCGCCACCCCGAGAATACCCCAAACCATAAGTCGTGCCAGGAACCTTCGAATCAGTCGCTACCCACCATTTAGTTGCCGTAGAAAGCTTCCAATGGTAGTTATCCTCATCGATAAATGCTGCCGTCAGTGTGCCTGATTTAGTCGTCCGGTCAACCCGCACAACTGGCAACACTACGTACTGGAACCAGGTCTTCAACGACGTCAGGTTCATACCATGAAAGCCAGATAAATCCAGAATGCTGTTGTATTGAATATCCACATTCCTTAAGTTCGTTAAGCCCAACAGCGGACTGATATCCGTGATCCGGTTACCAGCTACATCCAAATCCGTCAGATTCTTCATGTATGCCAACGCTGAGATATCAGTCACGTCACCAAAGTACTGGCCCGACGCGTTCAGGTTGGATTTCAAACTCAGCCGGGTGATATTAACTGCATACTCCAATCCTTTCAACGAAAACTCCGTGGTGCCATCAATGTAAGTATCCTTAGAACCAGAGTTAGAACTCCCGGCCACATCCAAGCGTTTCAGCAACGCCATGTCTTCCTGAGTGATATCCTCAGGTGTGGCCCAGATACGACTAATCCCCAAATCATTCAACGCATTCAGCACAGTTATCTGCAACGTCTTGTTGGGTAACCAGTCATCGATAGACACTTTGACCACTGGTGCCGCCATAACCTTTACTGCCGTAGTCGGCGCAGTCGTTTGGGCCGTTGGTAGCGTGGCCTTGGCTGCTCTAGCGGTAGGTTTAGGAATTTCCACAGTAGCCGGCGATTGTATTGCCTTTTTCTCACTATTTTCCGGTTTAGCTGGTTTGCTGTCCTTAATTTCCCCAACTGAAGCAGGCGTCTGAGTAGCTAGCTCGGCCGTGGTGGGCTCCGGTTCTGACGTATCCGACTCATCATCAGCTGGTCTAGCTGGCGTTGGTGTTAAACTGACCTGCTTCTCCTGAAGCTGGGACTGTGGTTCCCCAGTTTCAGTTGCCACTGGAGTAGACTCATCTGCCGCCGTATCGGCATTGGCGGTCACATCAACTACACCAAACGCCAGTGAAGTTGCAATAACACTGGCAAATAACCAGTGCTTCCCTTTTTTATACATTTTATAATGACACTTCGTATTCATCCGATTCAACACGATATTTCCTCCCCTTTCAGGGTTTGCTTAGGGTGTCCAAATAAAAATAAATAAGTAATAGTCATCTTAACCAGGTGCTTATATGCGTAAATTATAAACACTCTGTTACAATTAGTATATATCACAACCAATAATAAAGCTAATTTACTTTTATTGTAAATCCTCATGTGAAGCAATCATTCAGTCCAATAAATTCGGTCCACCACTGTTGTTAAATCAGTGTCTTTGAGCTATTTTATTTTTGATAATATCTAATTGTTGTACGAGCAAAAGAAAAGAACCCGTCCACCAAATCGGTGACAGGTTCTTTTGCTTGTGCAACTCAATTAACTGACTATATCGCTAATGGCGCTTAATGAACCCGCGGCCATGTCTTACCAGAATACTTGTACGGAGCGTAGCCTTTGAACCCACCATTGTCGAGGTCCTTGACTATCAGCTTATTTTTGTTGGTAACCTTGAGCTTTAGCCGTTCTTTGTCGCCTGAAACGCTCCCTTTGATTGAATAAATCTGCTTACCAACCATTTTATACTTTAGATGCTTGACGAGATGACCGCCATCCATGGTATGACCGGCAAACAACGATTTGTTAGTGAACGTGTAACCCACGTAAGCCATCAAGTTTTTGTCCGTAACATGACTGATCATATAAGTCCGATTACGGACAACCCTAGGCACACCTTTGTGCCATTTAGTCGCGTCAGCCGTGGTCCCCGTGGCAAAGTAAATCCCGCCAATCAGCAAAACTATCAGGCCAACCACTGCGATACGAATTAATTTACGCATTCCTATTCCTCCTGAGAAACTAACGTCATTAGGTACCATGATTCATGGGATTAATTATATTCGTGCCTATTTTGAATAACAATATCTTATTTTATAGGACAGCTTTATATTTTCCACTAACTGGCTACTTCTGCTTGTTCCACATGAAACAGCAGCTGAAATTTATAAACCTCTCCCACCCTTTCAAAATTCTACAGTCTTCCACCCCATAACTGCTATACTAGTAATAGCAATTTTCACAGAGAAATCTAGCTTCATTTACGTACGCAAATCAACTAAGGCATAAGGGAGTTTCAGAATGAATAAAATTTTAAAGGCACAGTTCTTCGTCGATGACCTGTCAGACGACCAGAAGACTGTTATCACCAATATCAACGACTACATTAAGCAAGGGCTGAACGGCAACCAATCTTCCGTAGCTATTATTGAAGGCGCTGCTGGAACTGGGAAGTCCGTGGTCCTCATGGAACTCGTTCGTCAGTACATGACCGATAGCCGCTACCAAACCTCACTGGTGGTCAACCATCCCGAGCTGTACAAAGCCTATCAAGACCTCGCTGAATCCATTCCAAACATGAAGGTAAAGTCCATTCGGCGGCCCACTGCTCTGATCAACTACGCCCAAAAGAACCACAAAAAATACGACATTATTTTCGTCGATGAAGCCCATTTGCTCTACTCCAAATCAGAACCTTACGCCCACTACCGCGGTCAAAACCAATTGACCGACCTCATGAACTTGGCTAAGGTCGTGGTCGTCGTGTACGACTTTGAACAAGTCTTCCAGTCCAAGATGTATTGGGACAAAGACCTGCTCTACAAGACCATCGGCTCCCACCCACATAAGCTGTTCAACATGAACTTCCAATACCGGATGGTTGCCAGCGACGAACAGGTGGCTTGGATGGATGACTTGTCCGCTGAAAAGCCATTGAAACCTTTCCCCGACAACAGCGACTTCGAATTCAAAATGTTTGATACTGCCGGCGAATTGTTCGAAAACATTAAGAAACGCAACAAGGAATTTGGCATGAGTCGGGTCGTAGCCACCTCTGGGTTCCCTCGCATTGATGGCCGCCACAACGTTGAGATGGATACGTTCAACCTACCTTGGGACGAATGGGACCCACAACGGACCCACTGGGCCAAGCGTGAAGGCTCCATCACCCAGGTCGGTACCATCTACACCCTACAAGGTTTTGACCTCAACTACGTGGGCATGATCATTGGACCGTCATTTGGCTACGACCCTAAGACGGATACAATGACCATCATTCCCGAAAAGTACTCCCACAAGGAAATCTTTAAGAAACGGAAGGACATTCAATTTAGCCGTGACGAATACAAAACGTTTATCGCTAACGTCCTGAACGTCTTAATGAAGCGGGGAAAATACGGTCTGTACCTGACAGCCTACGACGATGCTTTACGGCAACGGCTACTTGAATTGTCCGAAACTGGCAAATAATTACATCTAACCTAAACGAAGGCGACTCACCTAATACCCCATTCCAGGGTAACTTGGTGAATCGCCTTTTTAGTACGCTACTAACGATAATGTTTCATGTGAAACAGTGGCACTCTTTGATTCATCTTTTTATGTTTCAGCGTACTTAGTTGCAAATGCCGTAAACCTCTGCTCCAAAAGCTCAGTATTTAGGAGTTGTCCCCACCAGGTAGCATCAACGGATACTGTCGGCTGTCCCGCCGCCACTAAAGAGGCTACCACGGTCGCAATGGTATCTGTGTCACCACCAAGATTAACTGCCTTTAAAATTGCGTCTTTAGGTGCTGGTTGATTTAAAGCTAACCAAACGGCCGCCATCAAAGTATCAACAACATAACCGGAGGTCTTAATAGCTTCAACCGGAAAATGACTAAAATCAGGGTCAAACATCATTTGATAGTACTGTAATTCCTCTGCATATTCCGTATCTTTAAAGAATTTAGCCAATGATATCTGAACTATCGGTATTGCTTCCCCCAAGCTCATACCATTTAGAATACTGTGTAATAATTCCAGGAAGATAAAACTCGCAACCACTGACCGCGCATGACGATGCGTTAGAACCGTGTAATCACGAATAAGCTCAAAACGGCGATTCTGATTTGTTTCATGCTGTAAGACTATGGCCAATGGCGCAATTCTCATTAAAGCACCATTGCCATTTGCCTCTGGTGAAGCATCCCCACACATCAGGGGGGTAATGCCATTAATCACGTAGTTACGTACTGCATGAGCACACGTTCGACCCACGTCAAACAATTCCCCACGCGGTGTATCTGTACCAAATCTCATATATCTTTCTAGACGTTGCATCATATCAGTGTAGTCACCTTCAGCAACTATATTTTCTAGCAAACACAATGTCATCGACGTATCATCCGACCAACTGCCAGCTGGCTGTTCCCAAAAAGAACTGGGTTGCATCTCCGTGATAACAGGGTATGTTCCACGCTCTTGCATCTCAGCTGGGACACCAAGTGCATCAGCAACTGCTGCCCACTGTAAGCCATTCATAATTTCATGATAGTTCATAAGTATCCCTCCATAATGTCTAGCCATTCTTTATTATCACAAATCGTGTAAATAACACTTGAATTTAGCATATCACTAATTTCAGAGAATCACGCTTGACTGTAACGTTACGGCATAGTTTAAGCTCATGGTTAATACACGAGCTTGGCTCCTCCGTTCTCTGCGACATGCCTATGGAAAGCTGGCCCTGCTACTTAACTTAGAGACAGGAGAAAAACCATGACTAACGAAAATACCGACTTAACCACCAAAATTATTGCACTTGAAAAGGGCGCCCTAGACAAATGGTTCAAGGGCGACACTTCGGGCTACTTAACCATCTGGTCTCAAAAGAACTTTTCCCACTTTGACAGCTATAAACCGCACCGGGTCGACACCTACGCCGAAATCAAAGAATTCGTTCTCGCTAACGTTGAGGGCAAACTATTCGCCGATACCTACGACTTCGAAGACCCCCGCGTTCAAATCAAAGGTGACATGGCAGTTCTAACCTACCAACTATTTGCCAAGACTTCACTGAACGAAATGCACTACAACTGCATTGAGGTTTACGAACGCGAAGGCACTGACTGGAAGGTCGTTCACTCAACCTGGTCCTTCATCCGGCCAATGGACATGGACTTTGGTCAGAAGAAAACATTGGTTTAAGCTGAAACTCAAAGATCAGTACGTCGTTACATCTTAATCATCCTGAAACCTAACAAAAACGGGTGTCCTCATTGAGGATACCCGTTTTTGTTAGCCATTCTGTTCATGCCAAGCCTTAATCTGCGCCAATCGCTCCTTGAACCGCCGTTCATGGCCCTCGGTCGTCGGCAAATAATACTCATGTCCTTCTAAGGAAGGCGGCATAGTTTTCATCGTCGTCAGCTTATCTTTGGCATAGTGGGCTAATTCATAGTCCTTGCCGTACCCTAAATCTTTCATCAGCTTAGTCGGTGCGTTCCGAATCTGTAGCGGCACCGGATCATTCACCGTCTGCTTCACGTCCTTAGCCGCCGCGAGTCTGGCCTTATAAATGGCATTAGACTTGGGCGCCAGCGACAGGTAGGTCACGGCCTCAACCAGGTGAATATCACACTCCGGCATCCCCAGAAACTGGCAAGCCTGAAAGACGTTGATTGCCACGTTGAGGGCGTTCGTATCGGCTAAGCCAACGTCCTCACTCGCAAACCGAACCAGCCGCCGCGCAATATACAACGGGTCCTCGCCACCCTCTAACATTCGCGACAGCCAGTAAATAGCCGCATCGGTGTCACTATTACGCATGGATTTATGCAGCGCAGAAATAATGTTGTAGTGTTCCTCACCATTCTTGTCATACAACACAAACTTTTTAGTAATTAACTGGCTGAGATTATCCATGGTCACCGTCGTGGCCCCATCAACCTTCTCACCATTGAGAATCGCCATTTCTAGCGTATTTAATGCCATTCTGGCATCCCCGTCGGCAAAGTTAGCAATCGCTTGAATTTCATCGTCGCCAATCTTAATACTCTGTTTCCCGTAACCGTTAGAATTTTGCAGAGCATTCTCGACCAGCGTGATAATGTCAGCCTGTTGCAAGGCTTTCAGGACAAATACCTTACAGCGTGACAACAAGGCTGAGTTGATTTCAAACGAAGGATTTTCCGTCGTTGCCCCAATTAAAATGATGCTTCCCCGCTCAACGTAGGGCAGAAACGCATCCTGCTGAGCCTTGTTAAACCGGTGGATTTCGTCCACAAAGACGATTGTTCGTTGCCCAATTTCCCGGTCCAATTCAGCTTGCTTCATAATTTTCTTGATTTTACTGATACTGCTATCCACGGCACTAAAGCTCAAAAAACTAGATTGCGTTTTACGGGCAATAATTTCAGCCAGCGTGGTCTTCCCAACACCCGGCGGTCCCCAGAAAACCATGGACGAAACTTGGTCATTTTCAATAATTTCTCGCAAAATCTTGCCAGGACCCAGTAGATGTTGCTGGCCAACGAATTGGTCCAGGTCTTGGGGCCGAACCCGACTGGCCAACGGCGTGTTCTCTGGTTGATTTGAGAAAAGTGATTCCTGTTTCATGTACGACGCCACCCTACCTTCAGACTTCAGTAATCGAACTGTTGTAGGTAATCATAAACTATGACGTTGCGGGACAGTCAACCAACAGCGCTTATTGATTTAAACACAGTCACGCTATCTGCAATAAAAAAAGCGAACACAGTATCTGCTCGCTTCGTTTACCTTAAACTATTCATCCTGACTCAAGCCCGAACCCGCCGGACCGACACCAGTTCTCCCTGCACCACCAACCGCTTAGGTTCGCCGCGCTTGGCGGAGGCACAAGTTACCAGTGTCACCAATTTCTTGCCGGGTACGTCGTCAATGACGTTGACCTGGTGGCGATCCACCACCCGGACCCGTGAGACTTGGTAATGGTACACCTGTTGCTTGTCCGTCAGATAGACGTTATCTCCGCGTTGCACGCCCTTTAGTGGGGAAAACAGGAGCCGCTTAGCCGCCATGTAATGCCCGGCCAATGCGTAATTACCCTGGCCCATCCGTTGGTCTGCCTTCAGCGTTCCCGCCCCCCGCACCAGCACGCTATTACTGACACCAATGCCGATCGGTAAGTCCAATCCCACCGTTGGGACTCTCAGCTGGCCCACCGCACCATCGTAACCACTATTCCCGGTCAACTCACGGAGGCGATACCCACCAACCGTGAGCGGTGTCAGCTGCGAGGTCTTGGCGTAATCAAACGGGGCCGTCCTACCCTGATCCGTTTTTTTCTGGGCCGATTGCTTGGCCCGCCGAACACTCTCAACCGTCATCTCCCGTTTAGCCGTATCACCCATCCGGGTTACCGAGGAATTTTGCGTCAACCCGAGTAGGACCAGTCCACTCCCGACGAGAAACATCACCAGCAACCAGAGGGAACCTTTTTTAAAGCGTCGTTTACGTTTCGTCATTTAGTTACCCTCCCTTGCTTGTCTGAATCGCCGGTAACCGGCCCACGTGCCACCGATCAGCAGGAGTGCCCCGATGACCAGCAGGATAATCTTGTACCAGTCCCACACCATCTTCCCTTGCGGAATCGTCTTAGTTTCGTTCGGAATTCGCTGTCCCGTCACCAAGAGCCGGTGGGTGTTGATCATATACGGCGTACAGGTCATCAGCGTCACCTGATTTTTGGTCGTGTCCCGCAGGATTGGCTGACGCGTGGCCGCTTTCACGGTCCGAATGTTCGTCACCCGATAGGTCATCAACCCGTAGGCATTCTTCAGGTAGAAATGGTCGCCCCGCTGTAACCGCGGTAGGTCCGTGAACAGGGTCGCGTTGGGTGACCCCCGGTGAGCCGTAATCAGACTGTGCTGGTTACGTTTGCCCTGCGGCACGTCCGTCCCGTGAACCAATCCTGCGTATTTCTGTAAAACGGGGTCGCTGGTCCCAGCAAACACCGGTAATTCCACGTTGATGGTAGGAATCGCCACTAACGCTAGGGGGGGCGTCCCCATGAACCGGTCATTTTCCTGTTTGAACGGGTTATAGAGGGTGGTCCGAGTATCCCTTGCCTGCCGTTGTAAGGACCGCTGGAGCGCTTTTCGTTGTCTAGTACTCGCCGACCGCAACTGGTTCTTATACGCCACCAGGACCCCCTGCTGACGCCAACCAATCACCAAGTTACTGGCGGCTGGGTAGGCAATCAGGCCTAAGCCGAAACAACATAGCAGAATCACTAGCCATTTACGCATGTGGGGGTCCTCCCTTCTCTAATTGTCTAAGTGGCTTACCAGTTAGGCCGCCTTCCGTTGCCGGTAGTAGAGGTAACCGGCGCCACCCATCAGAAGACTCCCGATGAGGAGGAATAGCCAGATGCCCATCCCCCCAGTGGTTGGCAAGGCGTAACTTTCGTTTTTGATCGTCTGGATGTTTGTTTCTTCATTAATTTCAAATGGTGTCGCTTCCTTCAACAACGCGTAGCCTGCTGGGGCTTGCGTTTCAACTAAGTTGTAGGTGACCTTGCCATGCCGTTGGTCATACACGTAAGGGACACCGGTGAAGTCAAACGTGCCATCTTCTGCGGACGTTAACTCAGTCGCGGTGGCCTTACTCGTCACCCATTTCACGAAAGTCTTACCTTGGAAGACGGCCCAGTAAGTTTTACCCTTGGGACTAATCTTTTGGACCTTAAACTTCGCTCCAGCCAGGCCTTTTTCGGTCTGCGCGTCCACCTTCTTGAATTCAGCACCCCCAAGAATCAGGTCGTTTTTGATTCCAATTCGCGTGCCCTGGATACCAAAGTGGTCTGCATTCGGTAGCGTTTTGAGTGCTTCGATGTTGCCTTCCTTATCGACCGTAAAGGTCAATGAAAGTTTGTGCTTCTTGGTATCCGTTTGCTGATACCACGGGTAGCGCTTGTTGGCAGACTCCGTTAACACGTACTCGGTCCCGACTTCCAGGCCACCAAATGCGATGTCCCCGTTTTTGTCGGTCTTCAGAGTCCGCACTTCACCTTCGCCATTCTTCTGTGCCAGGGTGAATTCTACCTTGCGTAATGGCAGGTACGTCTCACTGGTTGGATCTTGAGGATTACGCCCCACCTTGTGAATCTCAGGGTCGACGTCCCGGGCAATCAGGTTCTTAGGGTACAGGTGAATGGTCGCCTTATCACTCAACGGTAAACCAATGATCAGGGGCGCCGACAGCTTCGTCAAATGCTGCGTCGGGGCGACCGTTTCCATGATCAGGTAGAAGCCGCTGTTGCGGATGCCAGGAAAAGTTAGGGAACTAGACTGGCCTTTCAACGTTTTGTCAGCAATGCTGGTTAACCCGTTGGCCTTCACGAAGGCCTCTTGGGCGGCTAATAAGGCCGCTGGATCAGTCTGGTTAGCCGTAATGTCTGCCAGTAGTTGGGTCCGGGCAGTTTCAAAGGCTTCGCTGGTTGCTTCGCCACTGGTGATACCCCGCTCTTTCATCACGTCGGTCAGGTCATAAACGCTATAGGTGACCTCACCGTACTTACCAGCGTCGTAAGGCGTCACGCCGGTTGGCAGGGAAACTTCATCCCCAGTGTTCTTAATCGTTTCTGTCGTTTGATCCTCCGAGTTGTTGTCCAGTTTGTGCAGTTCCATTGTGACCGTGCTTGGCGCTTGCGTGCTGGCGTGGGCAACTGCCCGACCGCCTAGCGCCAAGCCACAAACGGCGAAGGTCGCAAGCACCAGCTGTCTAATTTTAGTGAATTTCATGGGTTATCCTCCTCTAGGGTAAGTGCGCCAAATGGCGAGAGACGATAGGGTGAGTATGAGCCCAACGACAATGAACCAGAAGATTCCTTGTCCCCCGGTTACGGGAAGACTGTAGGGGTCGTTTTCAATTTGCGTTGGTGTGGTCTGAGCCTTACCAGAAATGGTGAATTCAGTTGGCTTTCCGACTACGTGGCCATCGGGTGCCTTGGTTTCAATTAACTTGTACGTGCCTTTCGCGAGGCCAGCGACCTTAAAGTTGCCGTCGCTGTCGCCCTGCAGTCGGGTCGCCCGTGATTTCAGTGCGACCAGTCCGGTCTGACGATTGTTGACGTCAAAGGTCAGGTACTGACCATCCGCGTTTTGAATGATAAACGTGGAGCCGGCAAGGGACTTGCCCGTGGTGCCATCAACCTTCTGGAACTCGTAACTGCCCCGGATGAAATGGGTCACCACTTTGTTCGTGCGTTTCCGCCATCTGTGGTCGTCACCGGAATTGAATTCGATGCTGGCTCGATTCTTAAGGGTCCCGACAAAGTCGTCATCGATCTTCGCTGTGATTTGAACGGCGAAGTGGCCACCGTCAAATTTCAACTCTTCAATTTCTTTTTCAGAGAACTTGTATGTGATCTTACCTTCAGGGGTAATCTCGAGATTCCCAGTCAACGGCGTCATTTCTTTGCCATCTGTGTTGAATAGTCGGAAGCCACCTGCCTTAACCGTTAAACCAGCTGGCAATTTATCCCGAAAGATGATCTCATTCGGTTTCGCAATTGATTCGTTAGGAATACTGTAGGTCTTTTGGTAAACCGTGTAGACCAGGTCGTCTTGGCTGTCGTTGTCCCGGTCAATCGTCACGCCGTCTAAGTTGTTCTTGTCTAGTCCTAGCTCGTCGTCCCGGTGAACGGTCTTTTGTGGTGCTGGTTGCTCTAGTGGCATGATGTACCCACTAGAGAAGGACTGCCAAGTAAAGCCTGATTCACTTCTTAACTTAAATAGTTGGTCACGTCCAACCAGTGGGAAGGAAACGGCGCCCCGTTCGTAGTCACTGGAACCGAGGTAGTCTCCCCAGTCGGCTGGTCGCTCGCCTTCTTTTCTGTCCGCTTCATACTTCTCTTTATCAACGACCCCCATACCAGTACCTTCGTACCAACCATTTGGATGCTCGGCTATGGTCGCGTTAGGCGCTAACTTTCCTGGTAAGTTCAATCGACTACCAGCCCATTCGTGCGCACCATCTTCATTCCCGTTCAGTGACCCAAACGTGAAGTAGCTGCGAGCATCCCCGTTACCATCAAGTGGCGGGAAAACGAGCGCTTGCTTCCAGTCAGAAGTAGTAAACGTCACGTCGATATCGAGAGTTTCAATCCCGTTGTAGACCATTCCGGAGTAGAAGTTGTTGGAAAAATCAATGAAGGCCTTGCCATCTTTGGGTTCACCGCTAATCTTGTCGTGGTACTCAATGTTGGAAATCTTAACGATGGCCCCCATTGGTTCAGTTGGGTTGTCGGCCGTCGTTGAATCCGTGTAGGCCCCGACGTTTTGGTAATAAACGAGAATGTCGTCTGCTTTATTACTAGTTGGCTGGCCGTCAACCGCTACGGCGTAGGCCTTTTCACCATCTCCGGTCCCCGTGCCGTCGCCCTTTCGCATGTAGGATGAGTGGTAGTGTTTTTCGAAGTTATCAAAGTTGGTTCCACCGTAGTACCCACCTGAGATGATACCGTTGACGCCCAATTCTTTCTCCAACACGTTCACATTGTCTTTAGCAGGTAGTGAACCAGCCACAATTAGGCTGTCTGACCAGCTGTCCACCTGGATTTGCGCCCGGTGAACGTCGATATTTGTGCCAGATAGTGCATCTGTCGGTGCCGCGGCCATTTTGGATTTAGTAGTGGTAGCCGTCTTAGCCACCTTGTCGTCAGTGTCGTCCTTAGTAGTTGCCGGTTGCTCACTGGTGGTCGTTGTTTTTGGTGATTGTTGGCTCCCCTCTTTTGGTGAATTTGATGGTTGCTTGTCAGTCGTCTTGGTGTCGTTAGTCGTGTCTGATGCTGGTGTGACTTCTTTAGGTGTTTCTTTAGTTGTCTTCTTCGTAGATTTCTCAGGTGCTTTCGTAACTGACTCTTGAGTCGCGTCTTCCGCTGGTTCTTTAACGAAGTCTTCCGTTGATTCCTCGGCCTTTTCTTCGGCAGCTTCTTTAGTTTTTTCAGCTGTAACCGCGATTTCAGGAAGCGTGTAAGTTTCTTTTGAGTCGGCAACGTGTAAGTCGAGTTGTAGTTTAGCCACTAGTAGTGGGTTCGTCACTTCGACTGGTACGACCAGCTTCACCTTCTTGACGCGGCCTTGGTCATTTTGGATAATGAGTTGGTTTTGTTGGTCTACTCGCGCTGTGATGTCTTCGTTGGGCTGTAGGTCAACGATTTCCCCGGTCTTAAGCTTGACGTTGTCCTGGTCGGCTAACGTCATCATCGTCTCCCCAGTGGGTAGCTTGATGGTCAACGCCATCTGTAACTCTTGAGGGTCGTGACTGCTGACCTTTTCAACAACTTGGCCCGCCTGGTCTTGGAGGGCCGCCATCTTAATAATGTTTTCTCGCTTTTGCGCCTGAATACGTAACAGTGAAGCCAAGCCAAGGAAACATCCCAGTATCGCAATAATTCGTAACAGTTTTTTCATGCGGTAATCCTCCATATCCCCTGTGGGTTTCGTTCTGTCTTTTTTCGAGTGATTTCAGAATACCAACAAAATGTGAATAACTTATGAACACCATATGTATTTTATAATAATATTAACAAGGTTGTTGTGTTATATATTAAAACGATTATGTCAACTTCTAAATATATTGAACAGTTGTGGGTGGCGTTGTTTCTATCGAGTAAGGGGGGTTGGCGGCAGGATAGGGGTTGTAGGGAGGGGCAGGAATCGGCTGTTTTGAGCTTGGAGGGGCTAGCGGGTGATTTCGCTATCGATTTATTTTATTTCTCAATTCGTTTGTACGGGATAGTTGCGTGGATAACTTAGGTGAAAGCTGGTATGCAGACGCTGGATAATGCATAGAGACAGCAAAGAGGTCGCCCAACGTTGCTGGACGACCTCCTGTGAGTATTTAGATTGTTCTAGACTTACTGATGTAGCTAGACTAGCTGGGATTGGTTATTTACGGTAGAAATACGTAATCTTATCGTCGGCAATGCCATGCAGTCCCAATGCCTTTTTACCATTGTGGCGACCAGCAGTAAACGTCATGTAACCGGCATAGGGTAGCTTGCTCTTAGGAATTGATGACCCGCCAGGAAAGACGTTATACACTTTATAGTGGTGGTCATAGTTCATGCCACCAATTTCCTTCTTAGAAAAACGGATGGTCTTAGACTTCTTATGGCCACCCTTAAAGTCCATTCTCATGGAATAAGAGTGTTTCTTGAAGGTGTAACTCCATCTAACCTTGATACCCTTCTTGTACTTAGAGTAGCTCTTCTCCTGCCAGGTCCCTCGCAGAGCCTTGGGCATCGTCTTATAGGTCGTAATTCGCTTTGACTTCGCCGCGGCATTGACCGGTTGATCAAAGGTTGTCACAGCTCCGGCAAGGCCCAAGCTTAAGGCAGCCGCTGCCACCAAATATTTAACTTTCATTATGTATTCCTCCAATTGACTATAGTTTAATTCATCAATTACATCATAATTATAGCACTGGGTTAACAGTCGGAATACATAAATAATTTTTGACTGTGATCTTGTTGGAGGACGTGTAGATGAGCCCTGTTTGTTCACTTGTTATATTCTAACAACGCGGATAAACGTTGGTATTTGAATGTTTACGAGCCTCTCTGCAACTTTGTTATGGATTCCGTGAAAATTAATTGAAAAAGATTACTCATGACAATCAAACTCAACATCTTCCTAATATATAAAATAGGCTTAGTACGTAATACACTAAGCCTTCGTAGTAACAATATATATATTTGAAGTACAGATAATTCACTTCAATTTTGGTTTGACGTTGTTAAACTACCTTGTCTGAAACAGTGATTTTTTTCCTTCTAGAGATGACTTTGCCTTTTGAGTTTGTCGTACTTAATTTAAGCAGGTTACCAAGGAACGATACCATCAATATCTGAAAAAGTGCCAGAATCAGTTAACGCATCAGAAGTGGCCAATTCCACAGTCCGCGCGACACCCACTTGCACGGTCCGATTACCGCCGCCACCACCAAAACTGGTATCTACCCAACCAGGATTGACGGCGTTTACCGTGACAGGCGTTCCCTCAAGTTCGGCTGCGAGTTTGACGGTGAACATATTGACCGCTGACTTAGAAGCCTGATAGCCAGATGCTTGCAGTTTGTGAATACTGGTACTGGCATCGCTGGCTAGAGTCAATGACCCCACTGCACTAGAGATATTGAGAATCCGGCCAGCCGGCGCTGCCTTTAAAAGTGGTAAGAAGACCTGCGTAACGTCGATCAAGCCAAAATAATTCACGTTAAAATCTTGCCGAATTGCGTCTAGTGACAGCTCTGACGGCTTAGTCTCATGATCAACGGCAATCCCAGCATTATTGATTAGAATATCTAAATTAGGAATACTCGTTTTCGCGGCAGCAATCGACTCATGATCGGTCACGTCTAATTGTACCGCCTGAGCTTGCACACCAGCGGCCTCGAGCCGGGCAACAGCGGCCTGTCCACGAGCTAAATTCCTAGAACCAACATAGATAGACTGGCCTTTCAAACCAAGTTCTAGGGCTAATTCGTAACCCATCCCGCGATCAGCACCAGTAATTAATGTATTGATAGTCATATCCATAGCTTCCTTTTCTGTTATGATGGATTTACTATATCAGCCTAACGTAACGGGAGGTCAAGCCAAAATGGAAAATAATAAATTGATGCGAATCGGTGAGTTTGCGAAAGCCGCTAATGTTACTATTCGAACAGTCAGATATTACTTAGAATGTGATTTATTACCACCAGAAAAACGGAATAAAAATAATCAACGGGTCTTTAATGATGAAGACCTACACTGGATAACTAATTTACATTACTTGCGAGAAGCTGGCATGTCGATCGTTGAATTACAACACTACACCGCCTTAGTACGTGAAGGCGCTAGCAGCTTACCGCAACGAATTGAATTAATGCGCGAACAGCGTAAACAAGTCCTCACTGCGATTGCTGATAAGCAGGAACAGCTGAAAGTGATTGATCATAAGCTTGAGCGATATTTGGCTGGAGACAGTGCGGTGATATGAGCGACCTAAACAAGCAGGCCTCGACGATTTCGAGGCCTGCTTGTTTGTCGTATTTTTGTATTACTTATGGTTATGAATTCCGTAACTACCCATTCAGCGATTAGCCCCCCCAAAAAAGCATCACTTATGATATGAGAATCTATAGCATGCCTAGTTAACATTTGACATACAGACTGTCATAACAGATACGGCAATCTTGCTTTAAATAATCTTAAGAATCACAAAGGAATAATTTCATTGCTATCATACCTAGCACAACGTATCATTAAATTAAAAGAATACAAGGGGAGCGATTACAAATGTGGCGTCATAGTGGCAAAAACATTTATTTCAAAGATACAAGTATTCCCGAAGACATGGAAAAACGTATTAATGAGCTCAATGCGCACGTCGTAAAACTGCAAAGTCCCTCTCCAGTAATTGATTTAGTTTGTTACAAAGATAAGAACGCACTTGAAAAAAAGAACAAGGCATTCTTTAAACGACAAGAAATTCAAAAAAAACGCGGACAGGACATAGCATACATAAATCTTGACAATCTAAGAAATAGTCTAGGATATGATGAGTCATTGCCATTTGCAAGATGGTCTGTAATGCCAAGATTCGACCCGTTTAGTGGTAAAAAAGTAAGTCTAACTCGGTACAACAACAATAAAATTGAAGAGGATTAATTATATGATTGTTGCAAAAACTTATAAAGACGACTTTGATCGAACTGTAACACTTGTCGATTCTAAAAAAAAGAGCCAATTTAACCTAGACCAATTAACCTCCGGTGAAATCGTGGCGCTTTGGTGGAGTGCAAAATATAGAACCACAGCCTACATTCCAAAATATTTCAAACAAATTTATGCAATCGATATTCCTTGGCAAAGGAAAATATTTGAAAAATTTGGATACCTTGAAACCTCTGACGACCGCTACAATCTTACTGAAAAAGGACAAAACCTACTTGATTCATATAATTGGATTGTACAAGAACATATAGATAATACAGGTATATTCAATTCTGGTAGACGCTTGCTCTCACAAAAAGATATTTCAAATGCTCTATCCATCGGTTCAGGATTCAATATTCCAGATAATGGTATTCTACCAAACGATTTTATTTCTCTAGATATTGAAACAACCGGTCTTGAATCAAGCGACAACATTATTCAGTTATCAGCAACCCATGTTCTAAACGGTATCGAAGTGAATTATTTCGATACCTATGTCCACGGTAGTAATAATATAAGTACTTTCATTAAAAGCTTAACTAACATCACTGAAGCAGACCTAGCAAATGCTCCTACACTAGAACAGGTCAAGTCTGAATTTACTAAATTCGTCGGTAAACTGCCCATAGTAGGTTGGAATATTAAACGTTTTGATATCCCCTTTCTTTCATCTCGCGGAATTAACTTTTTTGATAATGACATTATTGATTTACTGTATGTTGTGCGTAGATACAACCATGGGGGTATAAATAACACCCTTACAACGGTAAAAAGAATGCTCGGTGTTAAATCATTAGCACATAATTCACTTGCTGATGCTAGAGCTACTGTTCTCGTTGGAAAACTCATCTCAAATTTCAAACAAGTGGTACCTTCAAAAAAAATATCTAGTTCGAAATATTCTAGTTCAGAAGTCTTTGAATATGACGATGATTCTCCAATCTTCGACGGGCTGCGGTTTATATTTACTGGAAGTATTGAAGATGGATCCTACAATCGAAAACAGATGGAATATATTGTTAAAAAACATGGTGGTATAGTTACTGGATCTCTAAGCAAAAACGTTAATTACTTTATTCAGGGTATACAAGTTTCTGCAAACTTGACGGATGGAGAACACAGTAGCAAAGAACTAAAATTTCAAGAATTACAAAAAAACGGGGTTGATATTTATAAAACTGATGGCCGTGGATTCGAAAAATTACTAGCTAGTTATAAATGTACTGCTTTATTATAGATTACTAGTAAGTAACACAAAGTATCTTTTTGTATATTTATTGATAATGCGAATAAATGTTCATAAAATTAAAAAGCCCTACAATTGTTAAACGGATAAGCTTAACAATTGCAGGGCTTTTCTCATAAGACGAATTTACGATTAAAGTACAACACTAAAATGAATAAAAAGCCATGGCGAGGTTATACCTACTTAACAACCAAGAAAAGTAACGGAGTGCTATCTGTAAGTTATCACCGTCTTACTATAAAAGAACGAAAAAATGTTCTAAAATTATTGGTAAGAGGTCTATCTATCCGAGGTGTAGCTTTACAGCTACGTCGTTCACTATCACTATATCTAGAGAGATTTGCTGATACCGAAATATCGTTCCCCCTCCCAAGGCCCAAAAATTTCATCGATTCAGGAGACAATACAGTCATAAACCAAGACTTCCAGAACAATTCCCAGAAGTATGTGCTCAAGTTTTGTGAACATCACTAGCCCCCAAAGCAGATCTCTCAGCGCCTAAAATTAGACGGCAAAGTGACTGTGACTGTTAATGACAATACAATCTATCAATACATTAAAAATCACAATCTGAATTTACCATCCTTGAGAAAGTTGGAGAATCTGTCCTAGTGGCTGCAGTTGAGTAATCAATGAACGCAGCCCTCACAACAAGGTTTGTTCAAGTTCCTAAAGAATTTGTTCTCTCATTTACTCCAGACCATGGAGCAGAATTTTTAAGCTTAACAAAAATCCGTGAAGAACTTATTGTTAATGTCTAATGGCCAGATCCATATACGCCTCAACAACAAGGAACAAACGAGAATACTTCCCTAAAAATAAAAATCTAGAAGCCGCAGATAGACGATAAAATTTAAAAAATCCCCCCATAAGAATTAGAATGTCGGCCTCAACACCTACATTCTAATTCTTATGGGGGGATTTTTTAGTACCGATTTATTATCCCGCCCGCATAATTGTTAAGCACGCTTTAGCACGCTTTAGCGCGCTCAACATGGCCTAAAGGCATTATTAAGAGCTGCCAATGGCAGCTAAGCCACTGGAAAGGTTCTAGTTTACTGTATCCCTGAAGGAGGTCTATTTAATAATACTGTTGCGCCTGGTTTAACAATTCGTTACATTGTAAAAAAGTAACGGTTATTTATTGCTGTAATCGAAATCGTCCCTCAACCTAGCTAAATTTTCTGGCGGCAAAACTTGCTCAGCTTCATCCAATACAGCAAAAACAGACTCCCTTAACCCTTCACTTGAAAGTTTTTTCAAAATATTTGTCATTTGACCAAGTGTAACTTCATTTATTGGTAATAAATTCTTAGCCAAAGCTATCTTCAAATAACTTCCAATTAAACCTATGTGTTCATGGTCTAATTTATCAAAATATATTTCACAGGAAAAGACGTAGTTGTTTAATTTATCATCGCTTGAAGTAATTGCCCTTTCAATGATATTTAATAATTGATTTCCCCGCTTAATTGATACATCATTTATTTCTCTTAATAAATGAGAAATAGTTACATTCACTGATCCTTGGTAATTTCCAATGAACCATTGAAGCCATTTCGAAGTATTATATCTATCTGCATCATCTCTTTTAATAAAGAAATCTAGCAATTGTCGAAACACTGCAGATTTAATATTAGTAACATCATGACTATGTTCTGAGTTTTGATACTCTTCTGGTCTAATTGAAACGAGCGTAGTCAATGCTATATTATTTATAACCCGATTGTCGTCTATTTGAGAGCTTAACAAGCCTTCAACTACGTTTTTAAATTTATCTGTCCACTTTTTATTAAGACTAAGATGATAATTATGGGAAAATCCTACAAAACCGGAGTAAGATACAACCTCTGGATCCTCCTCAAATATTACCACAAACATACCTTTTAAATAACACCTATAGTTCATATTTTGTTGCATAATTCTTTCCAAAAACCGTTCTTTATTAGTTCCAGAAATTACAGTTTGAAAATCAGTTTCAATTTTCTTGATCAAGGAATAATAAATTCCACTCTCGGTATTAATAAAAGTAGTAAGATCTACAAATTCTGTGTTGTCTGGTCTTATTAAAGTTGTTGGATCAACCTCGCGAAATAGAAATCGATAAATGGTTGCTTCTTTATCATCTTTAGCTCGTTGAATCATCTTTGAAAATAACTTCTCATTAAGAACTGTAAACGCCGGCAAGCTTGTCTTCTGCAATTGACGTAAGAAAAAATCAGAGATTTTCTCAGTATCATATCCATTTTTCAAAGCGAAGTTTAACATCTTCACAATTACTGAAATATATTTTTTGAAAAGATCTATATTACTGATTAATTTTTCAATAAAATCCAAATTCTCTATCTTAAAACTTTCCCATTGTTTTTTGGTGTTTAACACTGATTCAAGTTGATTACACTGACCTTCAACACCTATATCCACAAAACTATCCCCAAGACTTATACTTTTCTCAGGGGGCGTTTCTTTCAATTTTTGTATCAATTCGTCAACTTGTTGTATGTTTTCTATAGGCTGTACTTTAAAAAACGCCTGTTCCTGAACTGGATTCATCATTGAAATTTCACTCTCATCATCAATATAACGAAATCGATCACTAATTGGAATGTTATATTTTTCAGAAAATTCAACTGCATTTGATCCTAAGCATCCGCTATTAATATCTAAATTTTTCCGTAAACACTCTAAAACACCAATATCTAAACCACGTTCTAAATCAAGATGTATTAAGATCCTTTGGATTAAGACATTTTTATAGAAAGAATCCGGAAAGATTTGTTTTCGCTCATAAGTCAATTTTCCAGATTGTATTAACTGATTCAAATTTTTCACTATCGTATTTTCCAGAAGTGAAGACATGCTTAAATACTCTGTCTTATTTTGCAGATTGCTCAGAGACGCTTCAAGATAAGGAAGCGTCTTCTGATTGAAACTAAAGAACATCTTATCTGACCACATGGTAGCTACAAAAATTGACTGTGAATGATCAATTTGATGAGAAAACCACAAACACCGAATATCTTGATCTGCTACTTCAATATCAAAATACTCTGCGTTTAAAAATTGACTCAGTATTCTATTTAATTGATCAACTTTTGTATTTGGATTTTGATTGACATATTGAAGAACAATGTCAAAAATCACCTTTTCAGTTTCTGTACTCCATTCCCTTATCTGCTCTATCTCCGATATAATCTTTTCTTTAAATTCCGAACTAAGAGACCCAAACACCCGAGCAATGCACCGCCAATACTCAATAAATAGCGTAGAACTTGTAGCTATATGTTCTTTAAAAAGCAGACTCTCAGAAGTACATTCAATATTTTTAATTTCTACTTCATTAGAGAGATTCGAATACTTTTTAAAAATGGAATCCACGACATAATAAGTTTTCGTACGAAGGGCCCCATTAAGGGCATTTAGGAAATCTGTTTGACTTGAACTTGACAAAAGTATTTCTTCTAATTTGTCTGGATTTGGTAAAAAAGACATTTCTAAATCATGAACTGATTCTGCCAACTTAGCTGAAAACTTTGTTAAATCCGAGAAACGGTTTCCATACCAAATAAGCTGAACACTTTGTTCTTGATTGTAATAACTTTGAATAATTGAATTACGAGTTTCATTTTCTTGAGGCATGTGACTACTGTCATCGTATTTCATTAATGCATAGTGCTGGATATTTAGCCCCTTACATTCAAGCAATGTTAAGACCTCATCCTCTTCCATACTACAACCAACATAAATAATTACTGGTTTCTTTTTTCCAGAAAAAAGATCTCTAACTTTCGAATGTACATCATTTGGTTTCAAATATAAATCTGTATATGATTTAGAAGAACTAATTACTCTAGACCAATTTATAGACGGCAATCCGTGCAAGTGAATCACCATATTAGACGTAAGACTTCCCTCAATGGAAAAAGCGTCTGGAAAAACTTGAGGATTTCCACCCAAAATGGAATGATAAGCATTTTCAATTTCCTCATCATAATTAGTCGTCAAAAACGCTGCATTTAGTTTGACCAACTCATTTAAAATAGTGTTTTCGTGAAATAATGGTTCAGATTCAGAAAAAATAAACCGCTCGCATTCTAAATAATAGTTCTGATACATTGTTTCGCTCGTTTCTGAATTACCTGTATTACAATATTTCTTCACCATAAAGTTTACAAGATCAACTTTACGTTTATTCGATTGCGACGAATCACTTAAACTTTCAAGAAACAAAATATCTGTGCGCTCCACCTTAGTTGCTAAAGTTTCAGAATTTTTAACCAAATTTCTTAAGTTAGAAGTCCAGTAGTTAATTAGTTCTTGAACATAATGATTCCAATCAGGATATCCCTGGGATATCGAAACCCCAGCACCCACAACACAAATTAGTGACTCCTCACGACGTGCATCAACAATATCAGAGATGAAACTATCAATAATATCTTCTGAGTTATATCTTGTTAAATTCATAGGCACCCTTTCATTATCCAGATTCCACATATGACTACACTCATTCCGCCATAACCTGTATCACTTATGATACGGGTTATGACGGAATGACCCACTCAGTGATTAATCCCAAGAAAACCCACATCACTTATGATACGGTGATCCTTCATTAATCATAAACGCCCGATAAACCTGCTCCGTCAACACCAACCGCATCAACTGATGAGGCAGCGTGAACCGGCCAAACGAAATCTGAGCGTCTGCGCGCTTCAGAACGGCCGGCGTCAGTCCCAGTGAGCCCCCGATGACGAACGTGATGTCTGAGTGGCCATACGTGGTCAAGTCCTTCAGTTCCTTGGCAAACTCCTCCGACGAGCGTTCCTTGCCTAAGATGGCCAATGCGTAGACGTATTCACGGTCCTTGATCTTACTCAAGATTCGTTCGCCTTCTGCCGCCATCACCTGATCCATCTCCGCCTGCGACAAATTCTCTGGTGCCTTTTCATCTGGGACCTCGACGATTGAAAATTTACAGAACCGCGACAGTCTTTTGGCGTACTCCGCGATGCCCTGTTTGAAGTACTTTTCCTTCAATTTACCCACAACCACAAACTTGATGTTCATAATTAGCCTCCTGTACACAGGTTGTCCACAAAGTTATCCACAGGTGGACAATCTGGTTTCCTAGATATTGGGGTGAGTAGTCGGACCACCCACCACATGTATTTTTTGTTAAAAAGTCAATCTCAAATTAGTTATCCACCGTTGTCCACCGAAACGGACGTTCGGGGGTCCCGCTTACAAACCGCATTGCATAAGGGTTTCGGGCACCTAAAATGGCGAACAACTTTTTCTATCCACAGTTATCCACCGTGCCTGTGGATAACTTTTGCACCGGGTCGGCCCTCTGATTATCCCCCAAGTTATCCACAGATACAAATTCAATTATTTTCGGCCCTGAATTACCCAGGCCCCTCATAAATTTTTCGTTCGGTTACCGAACCGGCGGGGACGTTTTCATCCGCCTTAGGCCGACCATAAACTTCGGCTTTTCACTAAACAGTTTATCATACACAAAAACGACAGTCGGAAAATCCGACTGCCGTTTTTCATTTTTCACAGATTATTCGGTTAGCTTTCGGAATTCGTCGTTGTCCCGGACGTGGTCTTCAATTGTGAAGAGGTCTCAGTCAACTTGACCTTGGTGGTCTGCTTCTTACCGTTGTGGTAGTACGTCATCGAAACGGTATCGTTCAACTTGTACTTGTACAGAATGTCCCGCAACGTGGACTGGTTCGAAATTTCGTGACCACCCATGGCGGTAATGACGTCGTACTTGGTCAGTCCAGCCTTCTTAGCTGGTGACCCTGCCGTGGCGCTCATCACAACCACACCGCTATCTACGTTAGATGGCAACTTCAAGATTGACTTCTGTTGTGAGCTGGAAACGTTCGCCAGGTCCACGTAGGTGATCCCTAACGCTGGGCGAACGACCTTGCCTCGCTTGACCAACTGATTGATGATGTTGACCACTTCGTTAGATGGAATGGCAAAGCCCATCCCCTCAACGCTAGTCCCCTCAGCATCGCTGGCAATCTTAGAAGACGTGATCCCGACGACTTGGCCGCCAACGTTGATCAGCGCCCCACCGGAGTTCCCCGGGTTAATCGCCGCATCGGTTTGAATAACCGTGGCGTTCCCCGTCTGAGCTCCATTAGAGTTGGTGGTCTCAATCGTCCGCTTCTTGGCGGAGATGATCCCTTCCGTCAGAGACGTTGCGTACTGGCTACCCAGTGGCGACCCAATGGCCAAGGCCGTTTCGCCGACCTTCACCTTGTCAGAGTCACCAAACGACGCAATGGTCTTCAAGTCCGCACCGTTGACCTTTAAGACGGCCAGGTCGGTCACGGAATCCTTCCCCACTAATTTCGCTTGCAGCTGCTTACCTGAGCTGGTGACGACCCGCAGCGCCGATGACCCGGACACCACGTGATTGTTGGTCACGATGTACGCCGAGTTCCCACTCTTCTTGTAAACGACCCCGGAACCTTCGGAAGCTTCCTGCAGGGCCGCCTTACTGGTCGATGAGCCCGAAGAGTCTTCACCAAATAATTGACCCAACGTGCTGTTACTACTGCTTTGTTTTTGTAAATTAATAACAGAGACCATCGCCCCCTTGACCTTGTTAAAGGCCTTGGTGGATTGGCTGGACACGTTGACCGTCACGTTAGAGGTCGACGCGTTCCCACTCTTATTGCTTCCGGCAGGTACCGCCGTATCGTTGAGGCCACTGTTGTTGATGTAGGTGATGCCACCGTATGCGGCACCCCCACCGAGTAGCCCGGCCACCAGTGCGGTCACGGCGACCTTGGTCAAGGTCAGTCCGCCCCGCTTCTTCCGTGGTTCTGGAGTAGGCGTTGGAGTTGCTTGGTTATTATCAGTTGTTTGGTTGTTATCATTATTTTGATTATTGTTGTTATCCATCACATTGCGCTAACGCGCGAACCCTCCCTTATCCGTCAGTTGAAAAATACCTTCAACCGCTTATTTTATAAACTTAATCATAGCGAGTGAGTGTGAATTTTTTTTGATAATTTCATGCACAAGTCCTAAAATTTACGCTTTCTTAACCTATAAAGCGACTAAGGGCGTGGCTTCCTCGGGGTTGGTATCGATCAACTGGAAGTCGTGACCCACACCGAAGTCGCGGTTCTCCATCATGGAGGCGACCGTCAAGTGACACAGCGACTGCATGTTATTGTGCAGACTCCGGTGGCCCAGATAAATCTTCTTGGTCCGGTTACCCAGTACGTCCATCAGAGCGTCGGCACCTTCCTCATTAGAGAGGTGCCCCTTGTCACCCAAGATCCGTTGCTTCAGTGGCCACGAGTACTCACCCATCCGCAGCATCTCTACGTCGTGGTTACACTCCAACAGATAGGCGTCGGCGTCCTTGATAACGCCCTCCACGTGCTCGGAGACGTAGCCGGTATCGGTCAGGATGACGAAGGTCTTGCCGTGGTAGTGGATGGCGTAGAATTGAGGTTCAGCGGCATCGTGGGACACGGAGAAGCTCTCCACGTCGATGTCCCCAAACGTCTGAACCGTATCTGGCGCAAACATATGCTTCTGAGCCAAATCGACCTCACCAATCTTGGAAGACATGGCATCCCAAGTCCCCTGGTTGGCGTACACGTTCAGTTGTTCATACCGCCGCGCCAAAATACCCACGGCCTGGCGGTGATCGGAATGTTCATGCGTTACCAGGAGGGCGTTGACATCGCTCATGTTGCGGTCAATGTCGCCCATTAATTTTTCAATTTTCTTACCACTCAGTCCCGCGTCAATCATAATCTTCTCGTTAGGGCTCTCCACGTAGGCTACGTTACCCGTGCTCCCACTGGAAAGAATACTGATGCGTAAGTTATCTGCTGTTGTTTCTGTCCGCAAGTCCATTCGACCTCTCCTTAAATTCAATACCGTTATCATACCGCATCTGGCCGGCTTTGTAACTAACGCCGTCCGCTACCAAGTAAAAAAGGGCAACCAGCTGGCCGCCCCCCGATTCATCATGCGTTTAATCACTCGTTGACGTGGTCCCACTGACCGTCTTCACGTTACTGTCGTTGGTCAAGATGGCTCCCGTGAACGCGTTGACGTGTTTCAGCTGTAAGACCCCGGCGTTGTTCCCGCTGTTGGCCTTGACCGCAATGACCCAGGTCGGAATGTACACGCTGCTGTTCTTCAAAGTGAAGTAACGGGTGTACGCCAGCTTGGTCCACACGATCTTGGTGTTATTCGAAATCTGATTGTACTGATACAACCAGATCAGCGCCTTCCGCTCGGAAATGGTTTCCGTCTTTTCACGTAAGGTCGATACGTCTGACAGGTAACCCTGCGTGTAGCCGGTCACCGTGCCATCGTTGGTCAGGCTAAAGCGAATTTCACCATACCGCGAGTAAATCTGCCCGTCCGCCACGTGTTGCGTGTAGACCACGGTGTTTTGACTGGACAACTGCTTGTTATAGAAGTAATTTGTCCCGTTCAAAATCATGGCCCCGTTATTGACCACGGTATCCAGCGTCTTATCCGGATGCTTGGTATCAACACCCGTAATGGGCGTCTTAAACGTCGACGCAACCGTGCCGTCATCGTGGTACAGGACCGTTTGATCACTCAGCGTCGTCAGCATATTTTTAACACTGCTGTCGTTACTGGTTGAAATGTAGTAGCCTTCGCTACTGGCCTTCGACGGCGTCTTAAAGGTGATATCGTCGGACCGCATTTCTTTGACGATGGTGGCATCGCTATCCGCCGAACGTGTCGAGGCCGTCTCCGTTTGCCCGGATGTATCTCGTTGAAAGGCAACGAACAAGAAAATATCAATGACAATGAACGCGACTAGGAATAACCATTCGATGCGGCGGAAATCCATGCCAAACCACCCTCCTTTTTAGCGACTTACTGTTTCAACATCTGTGAATACGTCTTCCAGCTACCGTCGTAGAAAACGTACCAGGTAGGCGTCAGGTTGACGACCTTATCTGATGAGGACGAAGCCAGCCACTGATACCCAAGTTGCACGGTCGTAATCTTCTTTTTACTATACCCGGCGGCCGTTAGCTGGTCAATCACACTCTGCGTGCTAGGCAGCGAAACGGACTTCTTGTCGGTTGGTACGGGGACCTGCAAGCTGTACAGCGAGAAATAGTACCGCCGCACACCCTGTGACAGCATCTGAATCCGTGCTGCCCCGTAATTACTCTGATTAAAAATGGGGAACCCTTCAACGAAACTCCGGTACGTGACCGTTGAGTTCGTGTGGTTGTACCCGTAGTACCGCAGGTTTTCCATTGGAATCCCCACGGCCTTCACAGCACTATAGCTGGCATTCAGCGCCTGACTAAAGCTCAGCGACGCTTGCAACGCGCTGTAGTCTTCATACAGGGCCGTCCCCTTCTTATGGTAGACGGTCAGCTGTTGTGACGCCCCATCGCTATAGATGGTGTTATCTTTGTTTTTCTTGGCCGAAACGTTGGTCGACTCCCCCTTATTCAGGAGGCGTGTGGTAAAGTAATCCGTCGACTGTTGGTTGACCAAGTAGCTGTAGGATTGCACGGTCACGTTGTTCATGACGTACGGTACCGCCGAGCCGTTGAGCCACTGCATCTTAATGTCGATTCGAAAGAGATTTTCCTTCAGAATCTTGTTCAGCTGCTTGTTGTTCCCCTTCTTCACGGTCACCTGGTAGACTTCCTGATCCTTATCGTCTAATAGGTAGATGTGCTTGGAATTGTCCAGTGGCACCATGATCCGCGAAAATTGGGTAGCGGACCGCCCTAAGTTACTGTTAAACACCGTGTTGAACAGTTTAACGTTGACCGGCGCCCCGTAGGACAAGAGAATGCTGCTCTTAGTCGTCAAAAACTTCATATAAACGGCTTGGGACTTAACATCGACTCGGCGAATTCGCCCTAAGTCCCATTTGGACAGGGCCTCGCGAATCTCCGTGGTCAAATTAACTTTCCGGTTATTCAACAGTTCCTGATTGCCGCTACCATTGGTGTACACCACCTGCGTTGGCAAATAAACGTCCTGCTTCGGCCGCGAATTTAACTCGGTCGTGGGCGTATTAGAGCTACGCTGGCGGTTACGCTCGTACTGAGCCGGATTCGTCCAGATCATGGCGGACAACGCCACACTGATCACTACGGCGATGGTAAGCCCGAGTGGTAAGAATGCTTTAGTTATCTTCATCCCAGAGATCCTCCTCATCGTACGGCTTGTAAGGCAAGGAAATGTAGAACGTAGAGCCGCGGCCCTCACGACTATCGACCCAGATTCGGCCGCCCAACATTTGGACAACTTCACGGGAAATCGCAAGTCCGAGCCCACTCCCACCTTGGGCCCGTGAACGGGCCTTATCGACCCGGTAGAACCGGTCGAAAATGCGTGGAACATCTGCTCGTGGAATCCCTAACCCTTGGTCAGAAACGCTTAAAATCACGTTATTATGCGTCTCCAGCAAGCGGGCCGTTACGACACCACCGTCTGGGGAATATTTAATCGCGTTATTCATCAAGTTATCCAACACTTGTGTGAACCGGTCCGTGTCAATCTCGACCCAGAGGTCCCGCTTCGTGAAGTCCCGCTTGATAGTGTACGTCTTCTTAGGCTGGTCGTCTTGCTTCAACATCATGTCAAAGCGATCCAGCACATAGTTAAAGAGTTCGTTTAAGTTAACCATTTCGAGTTCAAGCTTTTGCGTTCCAGAGTCCATCCGTGACAGCGTTAAGAGGTCATTGATCATCCGAATCATCCGATCAGTTTCCTCTTGGGTGACCTTCAAGAACTGTGGTGCCACCTCGGGATCCTTCCAGGCCCCTTCAGACAGTGATTCGATGTACGCCCGCACACTGGTCAGTGGCGTCCGTAATTCATGGGACACGTTGGAAACGAATTCCTTCCGGTCCTGATCGATCTTCTGTTGTTCGGTGACATCGTGTAGGACACAGACTAACCCGGAAATAAAGCCAGATTCCCGCTGAATCAGGGAGAAATAGGCTTGCAAGATCAGGTCATGTTCCTTCGTTGAAAAGTCCAAGACCAAATCATCTGGGTCCTCTAAGAGTTCCCGCAACGTATAGTCATCACGAATATCGAGCAGGTCCAGAATCGACTTACCCACGGCATCGTCCGTCTCCTGGTCGAGCAGGCTACCGGCGGTTTCGTTAATAATCGTGACGTTCCCCCGACGATCGGTGGCAATAACGCCATCGGTCATGTGAGACATCACCGAGTCCAGCCGACGCCGTTCAGACTCAGTGGATTCCTGAGCCTCTTCGACCCGCACGGACAGGTTATTGACGGCACTGGCTAATTGCCCTAGTTCATCATTTCCATATACGTGGACGTGGCCAGAGTAGTCCCCACGGGCGATTCGTAGCGTTTGTTTCTTCATTTCATCAATCGGTCGGGTAATGGCTCGCGAAATAATAATCGCCATGACCAGGCCCAAAATAATCGCAACAAACGTGGCTGAGAAGTAAATCAACGTGATTTGATTGATATTTTGATAGACCGAGTCTAAGCTTGAGCGCATTGAAATAACCCCGACTAATTCGCTGTTATTTCCCTGGGTTCGAATCAGCCGCGTAATGGTGGTGTAGTACCGACTATTGTTCTGTGAATTGTACGTCGTCCGCACCACATCGCGATTATTGTAGATGGCGTTTTTAATGTTGTTATCGGTCGTTTTTTGGCCAACGATCCCTTGGTTGTCGACTTCATTGGTTCCCCGAATGGTCCCTTTGTTATCGATGACCCGAATCTGGGCGTTGTTGGTATTATTGATTTCCGACAACGTTGATTTAATTTGCTTATTTCCCTTGACGGTGTTCGTCATTGTCAGCTCATCTGAGAGCCGATTCCCAATATAAGTTTGCACGACTTGTTGGGCTTTAAACGTATTTAAGTTCTGCCGCTCCAACTGGCGCACAAATACAGCACCAACGATCTCCAGCGTTAAAAGTAGGAGTAGCGCGAAGACCAGCGCGATTTTAAAGTGAATCGACTGGAAAAATTTAATTTTACTATTCACGAAGTCACATACTCCTCAATGCGAGATTTAGCGTTGCCGCTAGCTTAAGCTTGGTCTGAATCTGGGTTGCGCAGGTAGTACCCCACACCCCGTCGCGTTACCAGCCAAGTTGGGTGGCTCGGTGCATCTTCAATTTTTTCTCTGAGCCGGCGGACAGTAACGTCCACGGTCCGGACATCACCAAAGTAATCGTAACCCCAGACCGTTTGTAGCAAGTGTTCCCGCGTCATCACTTGCCCAATGTGTTGGGCCAAGTAATGGAGTAATTCAAACTCCCGGTGGGTCAGATCAATGTTGGCACCGCGCTTAGAAACGGAATAAGCCTCAGGATGGATGGTCAAATCACCGATCTCAATATCTTGGTTTTCTGGTTCTTCTGGCTGGGCGTGAGCGACAGTATCCTGCCGACGCAGGTTAGCTTTCACCCGAGCAACCAATTCTCGGTTAGAGAATGGTTTAGTCACGTAGTCATCAGCCCCAACTTCCAGACCAACGACCTTATCTAATTCAGAATCCTTAGCAGTTACCATAATGATTGGCATATCGTGCTTCCGACGAATTTCACGGGCAACACCAAGGCCATCGACCTTAGGCAACATTAAATCTAAGATAACCAAGTCAGGGCTATCCTCTTCGACCTGCTGAATAGCAGCCTCACCATCGTAGGCAACGGCCACTTCATAACCCTCTTTTTCAAGGTTAAACTTCATAATATCAGTAATCGGCTTTTCATCATCAACAACGAGAATTTTCTTAGGCATAATAAAAATTTCCTCCTTAAAGGGAAATACAAATGAATCCGGCAATTACAGGATTGCCGGCAGGCCGGCCGTTGGGTGTCACACTACCACCGTCAACGGGGCCACTACGTTTTAATGTACAGTTTGGTTCATCGTTTAAAGTCAAGGATAGAACGGACCACCATACAACTGATGGCCCAAAATGTTTTCAAAAGTAACGTTGAACGGCCCGAGATATTTCCGGTGCCGAGAGAACAACGCTAACTGAATTATAACACATCATGAAGTTTCTTTCAGCCTAGGCACATCAAGGATTTAAGCTTCCCTTAACGTGTCATTTCCCGGGAAATACACTTTTCTAATGAACATATACGCTAGTTTAGTCTATTAGCTGTCCGGTGGCTAATAAGACAGCGGTTTCAATCTCGCCTATCAATGGCTTCTTAACATTTTCACGACAATCTCTTTACGAAGATTAATTTCTATTTCGTCAAATTTAGATGGCCAGTCATCCTCAGCTGACCACGCGACTGATTAACTAAACAAACTGGGAAATAATTTTAGAACGGTTATTTTCAAGGAGCTATCTGCTAAATTCAACAATAATTGACCCTTACTTAGCAAATCTGCGAGATTTTTAAATTTTTTGACAAAGACTGCCCTCTGATTAGTGGTGAGCTTTCCTAAAGTTACGCATATTTGACCTAATCTCAAAAAAAACGCAAAATTCTGAAATCTTTTTTAGATTCAGAAATAACCGTGGTAAACCGGGATTTTTCGCTCCTTCGTCATTATGAAATTTGCAATTTTTTTGAATAAAAATCAACTTTTTTCGAAAAAAGGGTTGCGCCCCCCTAATCCTCATGATATGATAGTTCTCGTTGATATGGAAGACATACGACATAACCGATATGGGCAGTTAGCTCAGCTGGCAGAGCAACGGACTCTTAATCCGTGGGTCCAGGGTTCGATCCCCTGACTGCCCATCACTTACTAATCAGCTTTCACGAAGCTAACTTCGTGGTTGCTGATTTTTTTGTACCCTGAGGTAATAAATATCCGCTGACCTCATGTTTATTCATAGTGAGTTCACACGTTGCTTTTTCACTGAACAGTAGCGATTTATCACCGTGAACTCCCTCAGAAGCCGCCACAGTAAGCCTGCTTCACCGACACTTCCTACATATATGGATGACACCCGCAACGGAAACTTGCAGAGGTGATGCGTTATCCAACAGCAACATCAGAAGAATCGCATGTCTTACCGGGTCGTCGCCCTCTTGATTGGCCTGGTCTTAAACGCCTTCGGCAACGCCCTCAGTGTTTCAGCCAACGCTGGGAGTGGGATTTGGACCGCGGCGGCCGTTAACATCGCTTACTGGATTCACGGCAACGTAGGGGTCATCCTCCTCATCGTCGGGGTTCTGAGCGCGCTTTTGAATCAGATTCTGATTCACCAGATCGACATCCCCCGGTTCGTGGGTGAGGTGGCCTTCATTTCCTGTTTCGGTTACTTCATTGACGTGTTCGTTTCCATGTTTGGCAAATGGGGGGTTCCCGACCTTTCCTTGGGTTGGCGCATGCTCCTCAGCATCGTAGGGGTCACCATCTTTGCTAGCTCCATTTCCATCTATCAGCGGGCTAACCTCATCATGCACCCCAACGATGACACGTCGAACATCCTGCGATTTATGTATCTAGGTGGGCGGGCCACGGCTTCACAGCTGGTCGACTTCATTCCACCGATTATCATGATTGCTGTTTGTTACATCGCCACCCGGCAGATTTACTCCGTCAACGTGGGGACGTTATACTCCATTATCTTTAACGGCGTCATCATTGCCGCCGCTGACAAGCACATCATGCCACATTTATACCACAACTTTAGAGTTTCTCATTAAAGTAACCTTATCCGTTGACCACTAGTTGGTCAGCGGATTTTTTTCGTCTTCCCAAATTTGTTTTCAGTCGTTCATACTGTCTATACTGGTCTTTGAAAGGAGGCACCATCATGCGATTTACATCAAAATTTCTTGATTCCTATTCACGCTGGGTTAGAACCTTAGATTTTCTCGAGTTACCCTTCGGCATCGTCTGGCTGCTCAACTTTCTCTGGCCGCGCTACGTGGTGCAGATTAGTATCGTCTTTGCCCTCTATAACATTATCTTCTTCCTCTCCTGGTTGGTCGAAACCATTTGGCGCCATCATCAGCAGAAAAATGGGCGTCTAAAGCGTTGATTTGGACTGGACAAGCTCCCACCTCAGGGACTACGCTTAATAAAAATAAGTGGAGTGGACTGTTTCTCGGATAATTATTTTATCGACTAGTCTATCCCCACAGCTTAGAGGGGAACCGTCACTATGAGAAAATCCGTCGTCCTGTTCGCCAGTTGTCTGGTCCTGCTGACTAGTCTGCCAGCCGCCGCTGCCACTAAGAATCCAACACCCATCAGCAAATACCGTTACGCTAGTAAGAAAGCCGCCTACTATAACAAATCGACCAGTGCTTACTACCGGTCTATTTGGACGGCCGCTCGTAAGGCTTGGAATAAATCCAAGGCCTTCAAGTGGTCCGCGACCAAGAATAAAAAGTCGCGAACGTTTACCACGACCGTCAGCAAGGCTTCCGGCATCTGGATCAACGCAACCGGGATGGCTTACAACGGCATGTCCTTTGACAAGGCCGGTCACCAAACCGGTTCAGCCATGTATCTGAACCGCTCCGTTCTGAAAAAGTACAAATACAATAAGAAACAACGGACTAACGTTGCTATTCACGAAATGGGTCACGCTCTGGGTCTCAGCCATAACGCCAAGGGCTCCGTTAGTGTGATGAATCCAGCTAACCGGGTCCAACCGCTACGTAACGTTGATATTCGTGGCGTTAAGAAGGCCTACAGCACCCCCGTCGCCACGCGCAAAGCTCTGGCTTCCGCTGCCAAACCATCGCTCTCCGTCGACCACATTAAGGACTATTCCAACAATATTTATGGCGTCGAGGGACTGGTTCACGATGCCGGGACCATTGTGGAAGGGACCATCACCAAGAGTGTTGGCCACCACCAGACCCCTAAGAATTACTATACGACCCAAACGTTAAAGGTGTCAGACAAGTTTAAGGGCGCCGCCGCTGGAACCACCCTCACCTTCACCCAGGGGGGAACTACACAGATGGCCGTTACCGACAGCGAGGTCTTGCATCCCGGTGAAGACGTGCTGGTCATGTTGGGGAAGAGTGCCGCTGGTAAATACTACGTTATCAATGACGGCCAAGGCATGTTCCTCGACACCCACACCAGTAACGGGCACGAGCTCTTTGAACACGTGTCTGATCACACCATCTACACGGAAGACATGCTCCACTAAGTCTATCTTCTCGCCTTGCCAGCCGCCAGATATGGGCTGGAACGGTGCGGGCACAACTTGAAACCTCGAAAGTGCTGAGTCTTCAAGCTTGACCTTCTGCTAAGCCAGCAGGAAAAACACCTCCTGACTAAGCAGAACGACGCGCCTGAGCCCATATCTGGCGGCCTCTCGGCTTAAATAGTAGTTTGCTTTCAAGTTGTCTGCTATCAGTGAGACCGTTAACAGTGCCTCAACTGACCCCTTGTCAGCGATAATCATGTTGCAACACAATCAGAGCCGGATTCCCTGGCCGTCGGAGTGCGTTCAATTTAGCGTATTAATACTTGCTAATACTGGATTGAAGCAACTAATTTATCTTTCAAGCTTTAGTTCTGATTTAAAATGAAAAGCGGTCGTGACGGTTTAACCCGTGACGACCGCTTTTCTATGTATAACTTAGCGCAGGTACCAATGATGCAGTGCCGTTACCAGGTCAATCAACGCAAATAACGCGATGAATCCACCTACGCTAGCAATAAATAGGAGTCCATAACTTCGCCAGAACAACTGGCCTTGCGTGATGAAATCAACGGTTCCCTTAAACAGAAATACCGGTAATAAAAAGAACAGATAAATCGCTAACAAGTCAACCGATTGGGTTACTTGCTCCCTTAGAATCTTCCGAAAACCCATCACACAACCTCCTCCGATGATCCATCATCGCCGAAGCCTGATCTAACAGCAGTTAGCCACCGCCATCGCCCCATAATCAGTTCCGGTTGACCTCATCCCCGAGTCCCCATGCAGATATCATACCATGGTCCCCCCGCAATAACTATGCCCATGAACTAAGTTGTACGGAAAAACTAAAGCTTATCGACAACTTGCTTATATAACTGTTTTTGCTAGTTTGAATGACTAGTTCATCGCCGCTTAACTTGGTGACGAACCCATGTTGCTAGTTATTATTTTGATAATCAGAATGTCAGCTTTCGTAGCCTTTACTGCCCGTTCTTGCGCAAAAAAGCGCTTATCTGTGAAAAGCGTTGACGTCGTCCTGATTACCAGCTATGCTTAGGTCCTCATTCTGATACCCGAAAAAGCTGTCCCGAGTTCTGGGGCAGCTTTTTTGGTTGCTGTCGGGGCTTGAGCGGTTGGATGACGTGTTTTATTGGGGTTGTCTCCAGACTTAGCTTCCCTTGGCTGGGTGTGGAACTAGGCAGATTCCTGCGCTTAGCACAAAACAAGCTCCAAACTGGATAAATCCAGTCTGAAGCTTGTTTTACGCTAATGCTCAGAATCTAAGCGCCTATTTCCACACTCTACTTCCAATAAGCATACTTATACTGTGCGTCACTCATCATGGTGTACTTCAAACCACCAACCGTCTTAGATACTAAGTGCGCCTTGGCTTGTTGGTACAGTGGGACTAAGCCCGCTTGTTCCGTGACGTACGTGTCCGCCTTCTTTAACATATCCCACCGTTGTTGCGTGGTGTACTTCGCCGTGTTGTCGATTTCTTTCATCATGTTACTGAAGTGAGCGTTGTTCCATTTCGTGAAGTTAACTGAACTGGTTCCATCCGCCATCTGTAAGAAGTCTGATGGGTCCCGCCAGTCTGTGGTCCAGCCGTCCAAATCAATATCGAAGTTCCCAGCCGCCCCTTTGGCAATCTGCTGTGCCAAAGGCATCGACTTAATGGTGATTGTCAGACCTGGCATGTACTTCTGCGCCTGTTGTTGTAAGTATTGGGCCACGTGCTTCTGTTCGTCCGTATCAGCCGTCAGGAGCTCTAAATTAGCCTTCTTGATGCCCAACTCCTTCTTTGCTTGGTTCCAAAGTTGCGTCGCTTTCTTGGGGTTGTAACTCAACAGGTTACCCACGTCTTGCGAGAAGTCCTTACCAGTAGTTGGGTCATTGCCGTCACCATAAGGAATCAAACTCTTAGCCGCCGATGAACCATCTTGCAGCACGCTCTTCGTCACAGCCTTCCGGTTCACAACGTAGGAGAATGCTTGCCGAACCTTCGTGTTATGCGTCACGGTCTTCTTGTCGTTAAATTCCAGGAACCGCATGGAGCTGTTCAACGTCGTCTTTAATTCTGGATTGTTGGCGTTTTGCTTGATGTATTGACCTGACAGTACCGTTTCTTGAACCTTACCAGACTTGAACAAACTAGCTGAGGTCCCCGGGTCCTTCACAACCTGAACGCCCACCTTCTTGATTTTCACGTTCTTAGCGTTCCAGTAGTTGTCGTTCTTCACGTAAGTCCATGAATCGGCACTCCCACTCCAACCGACTAACTTGTAGGCACCTTCGGACATGGTCTTAGCTGCGGAAGTTCCGTACTTGTTACCATATTTATTAAATAAATTCGTCTTGATTGGATAAACGGCCGTTGCCAAGATATCTGGCAACCAAGGCTGTGGTTTGGACAGCGTCAGTTGTAATGTCTGCTTATCCAAAGCCTTGGCACCAATGGCCGAAGGATCCTTCTTGCCGTTTTGCACGTCATCGTAGTTCTTCAAAAACTTCAGTTTGTTGGCCACTTGCGACTTGGACTTGGGATTGACCTGCCAGTCAATGGAAGTAACGAAGTCCTGAGCCGTGACAGCATCACCGTTGGCCCACTTAGCATTCTTTTTGATCTTAAACGTATAAACGGTGCCATTCTTCGTGGGCTTAACTACTTTTTCAGCAACCCCGGCCACGACCTTTCCGTTGGCATTCAGCGTGTACAGCCCTTCTTCAGTTTGGGCAATCATGCTGGAACTGTTGCTGTCACCCGAAATCGCTGGGTTAGCCGTCGCCGGGTTCCCCACCATCGTCACGTTTAATTCTTTATTTGCATCGCTCTTGGCTTGCGTGGACCCACAACCGGCCAACGCAGCCACTGCTAACAACCCAAAACCTAATCCCATTAATTTTTTCATTTTAATTACCCCTCATCATTAATTATCACTAAAAAAGTCGTCCGTCCTTGTCAGCCACCTCTGGCTAACAAGGGCGAACGACTCGCGGTACCACCTTGTTTTATCTCTCATGGAGTTCCTTAGAACTCTCCGTGCGGTAGTGGACACGAACCAGTAACGGCTACTCCATTCACCGTTACGACTTCCAGATGCGCTTCACTCGTATGGTTTGATCCGGCTTTCATCTTCCCGGACTCGCTCAACAAACCATCACGAGCTACTCTTCTGTTTGACGTCTTCTTGATTGATATTAAATTTATCATCATTCATTTTATCTGTCAATGCTTTTATAAACATTCATTTTTATGTATATTTTATAGATATTTGGGTAAAAAAACAGCCAACCCACGTCGCCGTAGGTTGGCCAAAATGAATAATCGTGAAGATTCCCTAAATAATCGCGATAATTTTTTTATTTATGCGTCCAATGTTGATGATTTTGTGTGGTGGTCGTCGTTTGCCGACTCACGGTCTTCCCCGCCTGACTGGTCGTGGTCTGCGTCTTAACGGCAACGTGACCTTTACCTTTGCCGCCATTTGATAGCTGGACGGCCGTTTGACCAGATGTTGGTTGGACCACTGAGTCCGTCACGGTTGATTGGCTCTTAGGTGCCTGAATGAACAGAAAAGCGCCTAAAACCAGACCGATCAACAGACCGCTGATTCCCCGAATACTTTTTTTCATGTGCTTTCCCCTGATTTCCCTATGTGCGTTTTAGTCCTCTAGCGACATTATACACCTAAGTTGTCCAAAACTTATCGATAAGTTTCCACACGCCGTTGGTTTCCCGTTACAACAACCCCAGTCAAGACCAAGACAATCAGGTTAGCCGCAGCTGCCACCACGAAGAGTACGGTGTAGGATGCGTGGTCGATCACCAGGCCCCCGAAGAGTGGCCCCAAGGCCTTCCCAACGGACGCCCAAGCGTTGGCCATCCCCTGATACTTTCCTTTGACTACGGTCGGTGTCAGGTCGTTAACGAGCGCTGGAATCGCCGGGAACGCAGTTGCTTCACCCATCGTCAGGATTACCATGGCAATGACGAAGTGCAGGTAGTCCTTGGCAAAAATCAGCGTAATGAACGACAACGCCACGAAGAAGATCCCGGCGTAAACCTGCACGTAGAGATTGCTAACATAGTTGGCTAACCAGTTCAGCCCCGCCTGGAAAACTACAATCAGCGCGGCATTTAGCGTCCACAACAGACTGTATTCCTTCATGGGAATGCCCATCCCCGTCATGTAGACGGACAGGTTCGAGGCCCATTGCTCATACATCGTCCAAATGATGACCAACGAGATGAAGAACGTCGCCATGATCCGCCGGTTGGGCAGCGCAATGTGGACGGTCGTCTTGGCCCTGGTCACCACTTTGCGGTTCACCACGGCTGGCACCTTGTAGCACACGATGGCCACGATGAGAAAGCCCACGAACAGGCCAAAGGCGATACCAAACAGCAGCGTAATGCTGGTCGTGTAGACAAAACCCACCATGGCAGTTCCGAGCACGATTCCCAGATTTTCTGCAAAGTACAACATGTTGAAGATGTACCGACCATCCCGACTATGAATGGTCGTGGCCAATGAATTGACCATCGTTAACGTCCACCCTGAGGCAAACCCCAGGAAGACCAACGCAATTGGATAAGCTGGCCAGCCATGCGTGACGACCAGCGTGCCAAACGTGACCAGGGACATGCACAACCCCAGCGATGGTTAGATGGTAAGGATTGAGGCGGTCAAACAAACGGCCCCCCAATACACTACCCACGACATTGGCGAGGGAGTAAAACAGCAAGATGATACCCACCTCGGTCAATGACGTTCCCAGCCGATTATGTAAATAAATGGTGGTCAGCGGCCAAATAAAACTCATGCCGATACTACTGAACAATGCACCCAGTAGGAGCCACCGGATACGGATTTCTTGCATAAAACCCCTCCTTTTCTCAAAAGATGTTAAGCTTTATTCTAGCACTCGTGGGGCGAACGTGACCACCCCACATCTAGGAGGTCATCCCATGACAAAACTCATTCAATCCGTTCAACGGGCCGCGGCCATCTGTCGACTACTGACCACTCAACCAGAAACGAGTCTCCACGATCTCCAGGTGGCGCTTCAGCTCCCCAAAGCCACCACTTACGGCCTACTGGCGACCCTGGTCGCCGAACGTCTCGTTTATAAAAATCCGCTGACCGCCGCCTATTCACTGGGCCCGGCTGCATTGGTTGGGGACCAACCGCTCACTGCCACCCAACTGGTTCGGCTACTCCGTCCCGACCTACAACAACTGGCGCGTGATCAGAATCTGGCCGTTCACGTCGCGGTCCGCCAAGCTGAACGCGCACACTACTTAGCCAAAATTGAGGCCCCCCACCCCCAACACGTGTCAGCTCAGCCCGGCCAAGACGACTCATTGGCCATCACAGCAACCGGTAAGTTGCTGCTTAGCGCCAGCCCAGCCGACTTTCAAGCCAGCTATTTAGCGAGTCTGGCCGCACCACTAGCCCGACAATTACGAGCCGAACTCCCCAGCATCAGGCATCGAAACGTAGCTTACGACCGCGGCGAACAGACCCATCAAATTGACTGTGTCGCTACCGGCCTGCGCGACCACCGCGGGCAGGTGATTGCCAGCGTCAGTCTCGTTTTACCAGCCACTGCTAATACAACTGACTTGCAGACTGGTGAGCAGCAGTTACTCGCATTAACTGCGGCTTTAGCGCCCCGCATTTAGATTTAAAGAGTGGACCACCTACATTTATCATAAAAAAAAGGGCCAGGAATTTCGTCCCGGCCCCGCAAAATAACATTGAATTTATTGCACTGGTTGGCCAGAATGCTGTTCCAAGCCACCTGATACTGGCAAGTTCTCCCCGTTGATTGGGTCAGATTCGTCACTAGCCAAGAAATACATGACCCGCGCAATGTCTTCCGGCTGGGCAATCCGTTTCAATGGATTTGCCTGTTCGAACTGTGCCACGACCTCTGGTGGGTTGGCCATAAACATCGGCGTCTTGGTTGCACTTGGATCCACGTTGTTCACACGAATATTGTACTGTCCGTAGTCCAACGCCATGGCGCGCACCAGGTTGACAACGGCTCCCTTGGCAGCGTTATAGGCCGCCATGTTATAGTCGCCCCGCAACCCAGAAATGGAACCCGTGTTCACAATCGTCCCGTGTCCCTGTTCAATCATACCGGGAACAAAGGCCGCACTCATCAGATAGATGGATTTGACGTCGACCGCCATGATACGGTCCCAATCGGCTTCCTTGACCTGGTGGAGCATCCCTGGGACAAAGATTCCAGCGTTATTCACCAGACTGTCAACGGTCCAACCTTTGGCCTGAATAGCCACGGCTAAGGCATTTACGGAATCAGCCTGACTAACATCCGTCGCCTGAAAGAAGAGGTTAGCATACCCCGCTTGCTGTAAGTCTGCGACCACTTGGGTCCCCTTTTCAGCGTTTAAATCAGCTAAAACGACGCGCCAGCCACGGTGACTAAAGAGTTTGACGGCACTGAGCCCCATCCCAGACGTAGCACCAGTAATAATTACAGTTTTCATGGTTCAAAACCTCCCAATTTTAAATGGGGGTTCGACAATGCCGAACGGACTTTTCCTGAACCCCGCACACTATACGAGGCCCTAGCCAATTTGTCAAACGCTTCAATTGCATTTCTATGTAGCTTTCCCTACACTTAGTTCCTAAGGAGGACCACCACGATGACAATCTTACTGATCAATGGCAGTCCCAGAAAGACTGGTAACACAGCTACTCTCGGCGATCGACTGCTCACTAACCTACCTTATCGCACCATTCATCTGGCCGACCACCAACTCAACTTTGTTCAAGATTACCGGGATACGACCCACCCGCAACAGGATCTGACCGACGATTACGAAACACTGATGACCCAATTTGCCCAAGCAACCGACATTGTGCTGGGAACACCAGTCTACTGGTATGGCATGACCGGGCAACTCAAGGTCTTCATGGACCGCTGGTTTGACAGCTTCACCAACGACTTCTCTTTTTCTGGCAAGCGCCTCTACCTACTAGTCGTGGGTGCCGATGAACCGGAAACCAAGGCAACGGGTATCACCCAGGCAGTTCAGGAATCCTGTGACTGGTTACAGATGGACTTTCAAGGGACGGCGACCGTTACGGCAGATGGCCCCTCAGACGTTGCTAAAATGGCGGAGCTGCCCGCTAGCGTACGTCGGTTACGCGATATCTTGCAGCAGCATCAAGCCTAAATGTTTCATGTGAAACATAACTAAACAGCTAAACCTCTTTGACCAGTTGTCACCCGCAACCCGCAACCGGTCATTTTATTTTGCCTAAACGCCCTATTCACCCGCGAACTATGCTAGAGTAAAAGTTGAATTCAGTGAGAAAGTGAGGCTTCACCCATGCAATTTCGACTTATCCAACCAACCGACAATCCTGCGTTAGCTAAAATTCTACGCGATAACCTTAAAGCCAACGGATTAGACATCCCGGGGACCGCCTACTTTGACGACCTCGAACACCTCAGCGACTTCTACCAGCAAACTGGGCGCGACTACCTTGTCGCCCTCAACGACGCTGGCGAAATCCTCGGTGGTGGTGGTTTTGCCGAATACCTCCCCGATCAAGGCATCGCGGAACTCCAAAAACTGTACCTAACTGATACCGCTAAGGGACAAGGCGTGGGCTACCGTTTGGTTCGAACGGTCGAAGTCATGGCCCGTGAGGCTGGTTACCAACAAATGTATCTAGAAACACACCACGCGTTGAAGCCGGCCATGCACCTCTATGAAGAGATGCACTACCAATTGGTGCCTGAACCTTTAAAAACCGCGGTACATCAAACGATGGATTGCTTCTACGTTAAACCACTCGTTAAAAGCTAAATTCCCCCCCAAAAAAGAACGTGTGCCAGCTACCTCCTGGCACACGTTCTTTACAGGTAAACTTGGAAAAAGTAAAAGGCCTGAGGCGTTCATGTCAGGCCTTTTACCTATCGTGCGATAAATAAGTGACAAATAAAAAACCACCGCTCGGGGAAAGCGATGGTCATCGGAGTAGGGGTAACGTCACTATATAAGAATGACGTTAACTATTTTTTCATTATTCCAGGGGAGGAGGAGTACATGAAAAAAGATTGTTAATCTTTGGTAGAAGCAACCTACTGGTTAACTTCTATGCTTCATATAATAATTGGAAAATATGATGAAAGTGTGAACTTTCTGGCACACTCTTATGAATTTTGCGCATAGCCACTATTTAAGACATTATTTCCTTACGGGGAGAAGGGTTTTGCGGCATCACTATTTTTGGCATATTTCGCCCAATTCATCTATTTAGTTTCAATTTATACAGCGTATAATGCTTTATGCATTGGTTTATACACCAGATTCATTCTACCTCAGACTAGTTTGTTCTGACGACTGAAGCGTGCGCCGTCAGCCAGACTCCTCCGCTTAGTAAAAATAAGGTCCCTGTCCAGCGTTGCTGAACAGGGGCCTTATTTCCATACACTCATTTTATGTTCCGTTCCTGGCGGCCTCTGAAACGTGCTCCGCAAGGCAGGTCCCTGCGCTTAACCCCGCCAAGCACCAGACCGGTTTCACCGGTCCGGCACTTGGCGACGTTAATGCTCAGGACCTAACCGCCTTGCTCCACACTCTTACCCTTCCGGTGTATAAGCCACCGAGGAGAATTTGTTGAACGATTTGACGAAAAGTAGTTTGACCGTGCCCCGAGGACCCGACCGGTTCTTTTCGATAATGACTTCAACTTCACCGACGTCTTGGTCGCCCTCTTCACGTGGGTCACTGTTGTTGTCACCGCCACCGCCGTCTTCGTCGCCTTCCCGTTCGTAATAATCATCACGGTACAGGAACGAAACGATATCGGCATCTTGTTCGATTGATCCAGATTCACGAATATCAGATAGAACTGGGCGTTTGTCTTGCCGCTGTTCCACTCCCCGTGAGAGCTGGGACAACGCAATAACTGGTACGTGCAATTCCTTGGCTAATTTCTTCAATTGCCGTGAAATATCAGAAACTTCTTGTTGCCGACTTTCGTGGTTGGTTCCTTCAATCAGCTGCAGGTAATCGATCACGATTAGCCCCAGGTTACCCTTTTCTTTCGCTAACCGCCGACACTTGGCCCGAATTTCAGTAATCTTATTTCCGGCCGTATCGTCGATATAAATGTTGGCCTTGGCCAGACTGCCCATAGCCACAATCAGGTTTTGCCATTCATCTTCGGACAATTGCCCAGTCCGCAAGTGGTTGGCATCGATGGAACCTTCCGCACACAGCATCCGGTTGACCAACGATTCCGCACTCATTTCCAAACTAAAGATGGCCACGGTTTTATCCGTCTTGGTCCCCACGTTTTGCGCAATGTTCAGAGCAAACGCGGTCTTCCCAACGGCTGGCCGCGCAGCGAGAATCATTAATTCATCGTCGTGCAACCCCGTCGTCATCTTATCCAGCTCGGCGTAACCGGTAGATAGCCCGGTAATCACGTCACCCTGTTCGGAAAGTTTATTGATCTCTTCAAATGAGTTATTTAAGACATCACGGATCGGCTTGAAACCAGATTGGTTCCGCGTTTCCGCCACACTCATGATATCTCGTTCGGCGTTATCTAACAGGTCCGAAACATCCTCGTCCTGCTGATAACCCTGTGTCGCAATGTTCGTGGCCGTCTGAATCAACCGCCGTAAAATGGCCTTTTCTTGAACAATTTTAGCGTAGTAGGTCGCGTTGGCCGCAGTAGGCACGGAACCCGCTAACTCAGCGATGTAGGTCACACCACCGACGTCATCCAGCTCATTTTTGGCCGTCAGTCGGTCGGTAATGGTCACCACATCAATGGCTTCATCACGATCGTTCAGGTCGATCATGGCCTGAAAGATAATCTGATGTTCCCGGCGATAGAAGTCTTCCGGGGACAAGTATTCCATGGCATCCACCAACGCGTCGGTACTCAAAAAGATCGCCCCGAGGACGGCCTTCTCGGCATCGAGGTTCTGTGGTGGTGTGTGATCTGTTAAAACGTTATTATCCATGCTTAACTGATTACCTCTTAACTCAATTTTGTCTGCCGCAACGAGCTTCTGAACTTATATTTTACCATGTAAGCCAGGATGGGGGAAATATAAGTTACCTCCCATCGATTACTGGTTCCATGAAAAAAGCCGTCCTGTATAGGGCGGCTTTTGAAATATTTATTTTTGCTTGGCAACCACGTGAACCCGAATCTTAGCGATCACGTAACTGTGCAGCTTGACTGGCACGTTCGTGAAGCCCAAGGACCGGATAGGTTCTGGGAGCTCAACTTTGCGCTTGTCGATCTTTAAATCAAATTGCTTTTGCAGCGCCTGAACAATCTGCTTACTAGGAATGGACCCGAATAACCGGTCATCTTCCCCCGCCTTAGCCACGATTTCAACAACCGTCTTGTCGGCTTCCAACTTCTTTTGTAAGTCCTTGGCTTCTGCCAATTCTTCGGCATCTCGCCGTTGTTCAGCTTTGCGTTCGGCATTCAACTGACTCATCGTGGCTTGGTTAGCTTCCTTAGCCAATCCACGCTTGATCAGGAAGTTTTGGGCGTAGCCATCGGGAACATTCTTGATTTCCCCACGCTTACCCTTACCGCGAACGTCCTTGACAAAAATAACTTTCACGTCGCTCACTCCTCACTTATTCCAACTATAATATTAATCCTACGCTAAGACGGCGCGTTTAGCAATTAACTAAGTCGTCGTTTCCTCCGGCTCATCGCTATGATTTAAAATATCGATCAGCTGTTGCTTGACCTCAGCCACCGTCTTGTCGCTGATTTGCGTGGCCGCGTTCGACAAGTGACCACCACCACCCATGGCTTCCATGGACAGTTGCACGTTGATTTCCCCCAGTGACCGGGCAGAAATACCGACCCGACCATCGGCCCGACGCGTAATGACAAACGACGCATCGACACCCGACATGTTTAAGAGGTCATCGGCAGCCTGAGCAGCTGTAACCGGATCGTATGTTTGATCCTCCTCGCCTGCAATCAGCGCCATGTCTTCGTTGACGAACTCGACCATTTCAATCAAATGGTTACGTTGCAGGTAACTGTCGACGTTTTCTTTCATATACTGTTGCATCTGAATCGCGTCCGCCCCAGCAGACCGCAAGTAACTGGCAGCATCAAACGTCCGCGTCCCAGTCCGCAGCGAGAAGTGTTTGGTGTCGACGAAGATCCCCGTCAGCATCGCAGTGGCTTCCAGCTTATTGATTGGTTCACCCTCTTGTGACTGATACTCAAACATTTCGGTAATCAGCTCACACGTTGAGCTAGCGTACGGTTCAATGTAGACCAACAGCGGATTCTCGGGGAACTCTTCACCACGACGGTGATGGTCAATAATCATGACCCGGTTCTCCAAGCGATGATACAGTTCAGACGAAATGGAAATTGACGACTTAGAGTGGTCAACCATCAGCAACATACTCTGATCGGTCGCTTTCTCTAGAGCTTCCTCTGGTGAAATAATGGCGGCATCGACATCTGGATATTCTTTCAAATTATCCAACAACCGTTGCACGTCGGAATGGACGGTCTCTTTGTCGAGAACGATCCACGCCTTTTTATTATTCATCTTCGCAATCCGTCGAATCCCTAGGCAGGCTCCCAACGAATCCATATCCGGTTGGGTGTGCCCTTGAACAAAAATCTGGTCGGATTCATTCATCAATTCTTGTAGGGCCTGTGAAATCATCCGCGCCCGAACCCGCGTCCGTTTCTCCATCGGGTTCGTCTTGCCACCATAGTAGCGGGCCTCCTGGTCAGCGGCTTTCACCACGACCTGGTCCCCACCCCGACCGAGGGCCAAATCCAGATTACTCTGAGCTTGATCGGCCAGTTTGTTCAGGTTGGGGTCGCCGTACGCAATCCCCATACTCAAGGTCAGTGGGAAGTTTTGCTTCGACGTACTCTCCCGAATGGTGTCCAGAATCTTAAACTTATCCGCTTCAATCCCAGCCAATGATTTAGCATAGGCCAGAATGAAGTAGTGGTCATCATCCAATTGTTTGAGGTACATATCAAATTGCTGGACCCACGCCGACAATTCATTCGTGACATAATTTCTCAGGTTGGAAATGTCTTGGTCGGTCATTGACTGTGTGACTTCATCATAGTTATCCAAGAAAATCTGCCCAATCGCAATTTTCTCATTATCGTACTGTTCCTGAATCAATTGGTAATGGGTGATATCATACAAATAAATCGCATGAAAATCTGGTTGAACGTACATTGTGAAGCGTTTATCCCGCCATTTCACGGTCGTCATAGTCTGGGGTTCCGCGCCTTCCACCAGCTTTGCCAAATCCGTATCAACCGCCCCAATCGTGCGGTTCAAAACGTCCTGGTCACCAAAGTAGTGTTGCAGGTAGGGATTGACCCATTCAATCTGATCGTTTTCCCCGAGAATAATCACACCAGGTGGCATCCGTAGCAATGCTTCCTGTTCACCCTGTTGAATTCGAAAGGACAGGTCAGAGATGTACTGCGTCGTATCGGCACCAATTTCCGCCATCGTATTAAATGCTATCAGCGTTGCGATTCCCACCAGAACTAAAACGACAATCCCAAAAATCCAATTGAGCAGAAACGAGAGCACAATGCCGAGAATTGCCAGTATGGCAGTCATCATTGCAATGCCTCGCAAGCGCCGGTTCTGTAAGAACTCGGGCACATTTGCTCGTGAAAATAATTTATTCATTTTGCTCCTCATCTGATTCATCTGGAAAAGATATTTTGATCCACCCGTACCGGGCAAAAACTCACGGGATCAAAAAGTGTCAAATAATAACCTTATTTTATCACACTCGCTGGTAATGACAAACCCACCCAGCGCAATAAACCGCGCCATGACGGGAACGGCAAGGGTTTAGGTACGATTAAAAATTCCCAGTTGACCTTGACGTTACGTCAACCACTATAGTAGATTACAAGCAAGACAGGAGGTGGTCGCCATGACCTACAGTATTCAACAGTTAGCCAATTTAGCTGGTGTCAGTACCCGGACCTTACGCTACTATGACCAAATCAAACTGTTACCCGCTAATCGCAACGTTCATAATGGCTACCGTGAATACGGTGCGGACGCCGTAGACCGGCTCCAATTGATTCGCTACTTTCAAACGTTTGGGTTCGAGCTGACCACTATTCAACAATTGCTCGACCAGCCCCGCGCCGTCCAGACAGCCGCATTGGCTGCACAACGGGCCCAGTTAGCCGCGAAACGCGATCACCTCACGACCTTGCTGAATACGCTGGACCGCACCCTAGCGGCCCGTAACGGAGGACCTCAGATGACTGATTCAGAAAAATTTGCCACCTTTAAACAGGCACAACTCGCCGACAACGAACAAACCTTTGGTATGGAAGCGCGTCAACTATATGGAAAAGAAACCGTCACGACCAGTCAACAGCGGTTTGCTAATCTAAGTGAGCCCGAATACCACGACATGCAGGCCACTGAGGCCGAGCTATTTGCCGCTCTCAAAACGGTCGCCACAACGGGTGACCTCACGAGCGAAGCCGCCCAGCGGGTCTACGAGTGCCATCGGAAATGGCTATGTTTCACGTGGAACAACTACTCCCCTGCTGCTCACCGTGGCTTGGCTCAAATGTACTCGCATGATTCCCGCTTTGCCGACTACTACAATCAACGGGTCGGCTTACCTAATGCGGCGGCTACATTAGTGGCCGTAATCAATCGGTTTACGGCATAGCTCGACTCACAACGCGCCAGCCATTTTTAATCTACTATAGAAACCAGCGGCCATGAGAAAATCATGGTCGCTGGTTTTTTGATAAAATTTCTAAAATTGCAGATCAAAAACAGCTTATTGGTTGGGATCCTTGATTTGGCTCCAAGGCATCACGTGCAGCATCCAAGAAATGCCGTACTTGTCAGTGAAATGGCCCATCTTACCACCCCAGAACTGCTCCTCATATGGCATATCAATGGTCACTTCACCTGAGGCAACCAACCGTTGGTAAAAAGCGTCCGCCGCCTGAACACTAGCGGCATCATCTCCATTGATATCCAAGATCATATCCACCTGATTAGATGACTGAACGGGGCCCCGAAAACTATCGGCACACTGAAAGCTCATGCCCAGGACTGTAAAACCGGCATGAATCGTCAGACTCTCGAGGTCGGCATCTGCTGGTAGATGAAACTGTTTAGCCTGCTCTGGTTGGGGGCTAAAGCGATAGACATCCGTGGCACCAAAGACCGTTTGGTAATAGGCCAAGGCCTCCTTGGCACTTTCAAAGGTAAAGCTGGGAATAATTCTGGATTGCATAAATAACCATCTCCTGACTGTGAATATCCTTAGTGTAGCAAGCTTTTCATTAAGATGGTAGTAAAGGGGCTTGAATAATTTGTTATTCTCAATCTGATGACGGCTGTCACTGATGCTTGTATTAATGTTGCTCACCAAATGCCAACTTAAATCACTTACTATTCCTTAAACAAGCTCTGATGTTTCATGTGAAACAAAGCTATTCAGTCTGATATCTCACCTGTTTAGTTGATAAACGTCCTGATTTTATCTGACTTGCCGTGATTAATAACAATCCATTAACATGTATAAATATTATCCGTGCAATACGCCATATTTATTCAATTATGTTAGCGTTATTCTTCTTGTCTCCTCAATTTTCCTATGCTAAGCTTGGTTTTCAATCAGTCAGGAGGCCATCCTTATCCTTAGCTTACTCATGCGTTTAATCATTTGGTTACCCACCTTGCTAATCACTTGCTTTGCCCTCTTTATGATATTGGGCCGACTAACAGGTCTCCTCCTAGTAAATGACAGCATCAGCATCGTCTTCACGATTATCATCCTAATCATCAGCGTAGCGGTTGCTGTCGAGATTGCCAACTGGGTAAGTTCTCGTCATTGGCCTGAGTCAGGCAACGACTAAATCCAATCGTCTACCAAAATTTCTTACATTATAGAGCATAAAAACGAGGTCGGCATTTTTACCAGCCTCGTTTTTGATAATCGCTATTTTACCATCAGCATCTGTCGCCTTTCTCATTTTCCAACCTCCTTGGACCGATTTTACTGGGTAGCTAACCTGAAAATACTGGCAACAATCATCAGAATAAAATTTTACTAACTCCTAAACTACCTCACGTCTTCGGTGAATGATCCACCAAATCAGCCACAACATGTTAGCGTTTACATTACTATTGATATCACATTTATCCCACAACATCCAACCATACCCGCCATCGTCTCTCGACTAACCATCACTGAAAATACCGCGTTTTTTTTTTCAAATTCACCGTTGACAAAACAAATTTCGGTGCTAAACTAGCAATTATTAACAATTGATTAGAAAATTAAAAAGTGATGATGAAGTCCAGTAGTGCTAAACGATCTTGTCAGCGAGCCCGGTTAAGTGAGAGCGGGTCAAGATTCTTAGCATGAACATCCCTTCGGAGCTGTTAGCTGAAATTCAAGTAAGTTTATACCGGAAGCATCCGTTATCAATGCAGTGAATCGCGGGAGTGGTTGTTTCCCAAAAGTTCCTAGCTTTTGAGGCTCGTCCTCTAGGAGCCCGCCGTTCATAGATAAGGCTACTTTTTAAGTAGCAAAAAATAAGGTGGTACCGTGCTAACTGCACCCTTACAGAGAAACATTTTCTGTAGGGGTGCTTTTTATTTCCCCGCTAATTACTTCTAATCAATTGAATCTAGGAGGTTGTTTCACATGAAACATTCAGTTTGGGCAATGCCCGCATCTTTATTATTACTCTTTACACTCAGTGCCTGTGGTCAGGCATCCGGTAACACGGCCAATAAGAACAAGACGTTAAATGTTACGCTGGCCAGTGAGCCCGCCACTGCCGACCCTAACAAGTCGACCGACACCAACAGTGGTAACGTCATCACCCAAACAATGGAAGGCCTCTATACCTATAACAAAGCCGGCAAATTAACCGCCGGAGTTGCCACCAAGATGGTAAAACCCACCAACAACGGCAAGACCTACACTTTCACATTACGTAAGAACGCCAAGTGGTCCAACGGCCAGCCAGTTACCGCCCAAGACTTCGTAACATCCATGCGGCGGTGGGTCGATCCCAAGACCAAGGCCCAATATGCTAGTCTCCTGAGTGCTTTTAAAAACTATGATGCCGTCCAGAAGGGCACCCTCACCCCCGATAAATTAGGGGTCAAAGCTTTAAGCAAAACCAAACTTCAATTTCAATTAAGCAAGGCTGTTCCCTACTTCGATGACTTAGTCGCCGGTTACTATCCACTGAACACCGACGCCGTTAAGAAATACGGACAAAAGTACGGAACTAGCGCCGCTAAGACCGTCAGCAATGGCGCCTACAAGTTGGTCGGCTGGACTGGTAGTAATTCCTCATGGACCTACGTGAAGAACACCCATTACTGGAACGCCCAAAACGTTAAAATCAAGAAAGTCGCTGTATCCGTTACCAAAGATGAAAGCACCGCCTCTAATCTTTTTAAGAGCGGTAAGATCCAGGAAACCACGGTTAGTGGCCAGTACGTCCGGGCCAACGCTAACGACAAGCAACTCCACACCCACCTGTTGGGCCGGTTACAATACCTCTACGTTAACAGTAAGAAGAAAGCAACGGATTCAGAAAACCTGCGTCAAGCTGTTTCACTCGTCATGAGCCGGTCAACGTTGACTAAGAAAGTGCTTCAGGATGGCTCCAAACCAGCCCTCAGCGCCGTCCCTCGTGGTGATCAAGCTAATCCTAAGACTGGCCAAGATATGGCCGCTCAGGTTGGGAACCTGTTACCTCAAGACGTCACCAAAGCCAAGGAATACTGGGCTAAATACCTCAAGGAAACTGGCAAGACTAAGGTCACGTTGAACCTTCTGACCGATGATACCGACGATGACAAACACGTTGGGACCTACCTACAATCCGTTATGCAAAAGAACTTCAAGGGCTTGACGGTCAATGTGACCTCAATCCCTCACGCCCAACACGTTGCCCGTGACTTTGCCGGGAACTTTGAATTGAACCTTACCGGCTGGTCCAGTAGTTGGCTAGATGCCTCTGATTACCTCAGCCTAGCCGCTAAGACCAACACCGTGAACTTCACCGGCTGGAACGATGATCAATTCAACGAATTGCTGAACGACGCCAACAGTAAGACTGGTTTAGCACGCTACAACGGTCTGATGGCTGCTGACAAGCGGTTGATGGCAGTCAAGGGGTACATCCCCGTTTACCAACCTTCAGAAGCTAAGTTGGTCTCCAGCAAGGTGGGCGGTCTGACCTACACGCTCCTACACGATGCTAAATACCAATACGCTTACTGGAAATAAACACTTCCACTAGCAACATGATCATAACCACCAGTACTTCCACTAACAACCAAACGATGCTAACGAAACGAGTTACTTAATATATAGGAGGAAACGCATATGAGCAAAAAAACTTTCTTTAACTTCACCTTATTTGATGGCACCACCGATCAGAATGAAGCCGACGCCTGGTTCACTGTCGACACTGAAACGGGTAAATTAGTCGACCGCGGGCAGGGCACGCCCGCTGAGGCCGATGAACAGGTTGATTTAGGCGGTCAGTACGTCATGCCAGGGTTCTTTAACGTTCACACCCACGTCTCAGCCAATCCTTTAGCACTGAACGGCAGTCACAACTCTGAATCCGAAGTCTCCGTCTTTGCCTGGACCAACCTCCAAGCACTCTTAAAGTCCGGTGTAACCTACGTCCGAGGCTGCGGAAACGATTACGACGTTGACGTGAAACTCAAGCGTCTGCAGAAAACCGGTCAGCTCCCACACACTCCTCGGATGTTGACCTCCGGCAAGGCCTTCTCGATGACCGGTGGCCATGGTGATTCCGCAACTGGTGGGCACGCCGTTGACTCACCCGATGAGATGCGAAAGGCTGTCCGGACCGCTTTTAAGAACGGTGCTGAGAGTGTCAAGGTCATGGCCACTGGTGGCGTCATGACACCGAACGATTTCATGGAAGACGCTCAATTATCCGTGGCCGAAATGCACGTGGCCGTTGAAGAGGCTCACCATAAGCGTCGCGTCGTCGCTGCCCACGCCGAAGGGAACCCTGGTATCCAGAACGCTTTGGATGCAGGTGTTGATTCCATCGAGCACGGTTTCTACGTCAACGAATCTGAAGCCAAGCAAATGGTCAAACAGGGCACCTACCTCACGCCAACGTTGATCGCTGAATGGGTCATCCCAGAATTTGGCAACGGTGATCTCCCTGACTGGGAAGTGAAGAAGGCCGCCGACGCCTTAGACGATACCTACGTCAACATGAAGCGGGCCTTCAAGTTAGGCGTCAAATTCACCTGTGGGACCGACGCCGGTACTCCTTACAACGGTTTCGATAAGACGCCCGAGGAATTTGGCTTACTCACCAAGTTAGGCATGACCAATGCCGAAGCCTACCAGTGCTCGACGTTGAACTCCCCTAAGTTATTGGGGGTTGCCGATGAATACGGCACCCTCGAAGTTGGCAAATTTGCCGACTTCCAAGTCCTTAAGAAGGACCCCCTCGCTGACACCGCCAATGTCGTTCAGGCAGACAAACAAGTCTACCTTGGCGGTCATCGCGAGTTCTAAACCTCGTTAAAAAGCAATGCGTTCACACGGGATCCGACCCCCAGTGCTGACGCATTGCTTTTTTTATGTTTGCCTGTAATTAAGCCAATCCTTGCATCTTCCGTGACAGACTATCGGTTGCCTTAATGGCTGCCAGGACGTCTCGTGGCGTGACAGGGAACCCCATGTTGTGAATGGTTTCGCCCTTTTGAGTGGTCAGCGTGGCCACTTTTAGCAGGTCTTCGTCACTCACATTTTCCAGATGGAGGTCAGCCAAGGTGGTTGGCAGGCCCAATGCCGCCTCAAATTCCAGATAACGCCGGAACTGGTCGTCAGTCGCTCCTTCCAGAACTAGATTGACTAATGTTCCGAAGGAGACCTTTTGCCCGTGTGAAAGCTTATGCACGTCACCGGACAGCGCAGTCAAACCGTTTTGGAAACTGTGTGCGGCCGCTAAACCAGAGCTTTCGGCACCTACCCCACTCAGTAGGATGTTGGCCTCAATGATGTGGGACAACGCTGGCGTCACCACGTGGTCCTGAGCAGCTGCAACTGCTTGATCCGTGTATTTGAACAGTAATTCTTCACACTTCTCGGCCAAAGCAATCCCGGCTGCTGTCTGGTCAGTCTGCAATGGGAGTAAGGTTGTCGCCCGGGCCCGCGCCACGGTCTGAGCTTCCACGTTAGTCGATAACGCGTCGGCAATCCCGTCAATCAGGAACCGAACGGGCGCCCCCGCAATCACGGAGGAATCTACCAGAACTAGATCTGGGTTCTTGTCGTAGAATTGGTATTTCAGAAATTCTCCGTTAGCGGAGTAAATGACACTCAACCGGGTACAAGGTGAATCATTCGAAGCCAGTGTGGGCACGATGACCACTGGAACGTGGAGGCGATCACCAACGGCCTTGGTCGTATCGTTGGTCTTCCCACCGCCGAGGGCAATGACGAACTTGGCATCCTTTTGCTCACCGATACCCTGAATCCGTTCAATTTCTTCCGGTGAACTTTCCCCGTTGAACGAAATATGTTCGATTTCCAATCCATCAGCGGTCAAGTATTGGTAGAACTGTTCACCAATCAGTTGCCAAACAATATCATCCGCAATCAAGAGCCCATGATCCCCAAATGGTGCGATGTACCGCGCCGCGTGCTGTAGTAACTGATCACCTTGAACGTATGTCGAAGGACTTGCAAATGCCGTAATCATTGAAAATACCTCCATCCTTAAGAAAGGTTTCATTCTAATCAACTAGGTACGAATGAACAGGTAACTTGCCATATGACTGGCGCTTACCGTGAGATTCCAGTAGTTACGGGTGGACGTCTCCCCCATGGTTTACTGACCTAATCCTGGCCTGTGATTAAGCTTATGACCAGAGTATGCCCCGATTTAGTTAAGGGTGCAAGTAAGATATCTTGTGAAAGTTTTGGCCAATTTCCGTTTTCTTTACTTGTGAATTGTTCTGAAAGCAGGCTACACAAAGGGATTATCAATTCACAATCACAAAAAATGGGTAAAAAAAAGACCCCCTACATTTCTGTAGTTAGGTCTAATTCTTTATTAACCTTCTTCACTGACGAAAGGCATTAAGCCCATGATCCGTGAACGCTTGATAGCGATAGTTAACTTCCGTTGGTTCTTGGCACTAGTACCAGTAACCCGGCGAGGTAAGATCTTACCCCGTTCAGAGATGAACCGACGTAATAAGTCAGTATCCTTGTAATCAATGTATTCGATGTGGTTGGCTGCAATAAAGTCAACCTTCCGACGGCGACGGCCGCCACGACGTTGTCCTGCCATGAAAATTTCCCTCCTCGTTATTTGAGATTAGAACGGTAAATCATCATCGGAAATGTCAATTGAATCGCCGGAATTCGCAAACGGATCAGCTGAGTTGTTCCCAGCGTTACCTTGGTTGTTATTGACCGGATTAGGATTCGAGTTCGTAGGCGCGGATGGGGCCGACGATGTCGGATTCCCACTCGTGTACGGATTGGCATTTTGATTCTGATTCTGAGGAGCGTTATTCGCGGAACCACCATTGTAATTACCACCGGCGTTGCCACCCGCGTTACGATTGCTCGAACGGGGTTCCAAGAACGAAAAGTTCTCAACGACAACTTCGGTCACGTAAACACGTTGGCCTTGTTGATTTTCATAATTCCGGGTCTGGATGCGTCCTTCAATCCCACAAAGAGAACCTTTGTGCATGAAGTTAGCAAAGTTTTCCGCGGATTTACGCCAGATGACGCAACTTACGAAATCAGCTTCCCGTTCACCTTGTTGGTTGGTGAACCGCCGATCAACGGCCAGCGTGAATGTGGCAACAGCAGCACCGCTTTGGGTGTAACGTAAGTCAACATCCCGTGTCAGTCGGCCAGTAAGTACTACTTGGTTGATCATTGCTGAATAACTCCCTCTCTACATATAGTTAGTTTTGAATTTAGTCTTCGCGCTTAACGATCATGTGACGTAAGATACTGTCGTTGATCTTAGCCAAACGGTCGAATTCGTTCAATGCTGCGTCATCAGTAGCGTTAATCAGGTTGATGTGGTAAATACCTTCGTTAAAGCCGCCAATTTCGTAGGCGAACCGACGCTTTGACCAGTCTTTTGAACTGATCATATCTGCACCGTTATCAGTCAGCACCTTGTCGAAGCGTTCAACCAGAGCGGTCTTCGCAGCATCGTCAAGATCTGGACGAATGATGTAGGTGATTTCGTATTTAGTAGATTCCATGAATGTTACACCTCCTTATGGACTTCAGGCCCCCGCTGCAATGCGGAAGCAAGGAGAGACACTAGCGTAAGCCAGATACTCACAAGCTAGTAGTATAGCATAAACGTAACAGTTAAGCAAATCGGGGCCGACCGATGGGTGTTGCTGACGTTACAAAGATTAACTACGCAAAGTCCATGTTGTTTTTTTGAAGGAATTGAAAATTTCCAACAATTAATTTTCTCCGTCCCTAGACTATGCCCAACAAAGCCCCCACCCGTGGTAACATCGTCGAAAAATTACTTAACTGTCTGCTTAGCTATCTCACTATCAAAAAGGCGTCCGAGAACATCCCAGACACCTGTAATCGTCTTTTTACTTAATAATTGCTGCGATGTTCTCATCAGTCCACACCCGTCCTAGCTTTACACAACGGCCACGCTTTGATGAGCTTGTAGATAAGCCTGCGCTAACAAGGTGTAATCGTCAGCTAACAGGTAATGCGAGTCATGGGAAATCGCCCAGTTAACGCCCGCACTAATGGTCTGAACGGCCTGGTTGACCTGCCCCTGTTGCAACAGAACCTGCGCGTACTGATAGAAAACGACATTTAAATTTTCATCAGGATCCATGACCCGCTTCGTCCGCATAATGGCTAGCGCACGCTCAAACCCCGCAAAGTTTCCGGGCTGGCTGTCCGCCAACAAATAATTTTCCACCGCAATCAGTAAAACCTCCAACGATCGATACTGAGTCGGCCGCTGGGGCACCATCATCGTCAATGCCGTCCGAACGTGTTGCAACGCGCCTGTCGGCTCCTGAGTTGCCTGGTAAAGGGCCCAACCATAGTAGTAATAATAAGTCTTTAAGTCCTCATCCGTTGTTAGTGTGGGCAGTAGGTCGGTAGCGTCCATATAAGCCACCACCTCGGCGAAGCGGCCAGCCCGGTATAACTTGTGGACCTTGCGACTAAACGTTGGCTGGCGACGAATCGGATAGTTCTGACGCAACGTCTGCTTCATGGGTAACCGTAGCCGCTCACAGAGCTGGGTTAACAAATCGGCATCGGGAATTCCTTGCCCCTGTTCAATCTTGTTGATCAGCGACTGGCCACACAGACCTGCCGCCAAAACATTTTGTGCAATTCCTAGCTCCAACCGTCGCGCTCGCAAACCGCGACCCAGTAGCTGACCGGCCTGTGATAAGTCATCTGCCATGACGCCCATCGCCCCCACTTTCATCCGTAAATAAGTTACTCTCAGAGTAGCAAATCCTGTCAAAAAAGTAAATCCGTTAAACCATTTACAATAAAGAAAATATTAAATACAAATTTAATCGTAAAACATCCCGCCTCCCTGCCAGTAACTTGGTCACCCAAAAAGAACGACCACCCCAATTTCCGGGTGGCCGCTCTATTAAATCTATTTTTTCTAATCTTGCCGCTTAAACCAGTGAATACTCAGCAAGCTTAGGCCTAAGAAGCCCGCTAATACGGCAACCCAACTCGATTTTTGTTCGTTGGTTTGTGGCAAAGTCGTGGCCGCCTGTTGTTGCGTTGCAGTTGATGATGACTTTGGCTGTGCAGCCAGTTGCTGCTGACCTGGCTGTTGCGTACCATGACCCACCTTTGCAGCTAATGAACCATTTACAGTTACGACTTGACCACCAGTCCGGCTGCTAATTTTAGCCGCTGACCCGGTCGTCACAACTTCTGGCTGATTCGTCTTAGTTTGCTTGACTGGCGTTTTAATCGTCGGTTTTTTAACCGTCGTACTGCCTAAATTAGCCCCACTACCGCCAGAAACTTTATCGCCTTCATTGGTATTGGTATCAGGTTCGGGTGTTGGCGTTGGTATTTCCGGTTCAATCGGTGTCCCTGTATTACTCCCACCACCAGGATTGGTGTCAGGGTCAGTTGGGGTCGCCACTTTTTGCCAAACGTACGTGTCCGCCATGGTGCTGCCATCGTAAGCGGTATTGAGTTGCGCACTCGTGAACGTGGTGCCCTTAGGCTTATCAACCGTTCCAGTTCCAACTGCTTGCCAGAGGCCCGTGTAAACGTCCGTCACCGGGACATCTGGTAAGAACGCATTACCGTTCGTCGTATCACCTAGGCTGGTATTTGGTCCTAGAATCAATTCCTGTAACCCAGTTGTCCCATCCAAGGCCTCATTAACATGGTTACCGTCCACGGCCGCCAAGTTAAACCCGGAGAGATCTAATTTCGTTAAAGCTGTGTCTCCAGCAAACATCCGAATCATGTAGTTAATCGTGGGATGCCACTGGCTCAAGTCCAGCGTAGCCAACGACGGATCGTTGTGGAACATACTTGTGAACTGACTGCCGCCAGAAACGTCCCAATCACTGACCTTAGCCGTTGTCAGTAACGGATCACCCTCAAAGGCCTGAACGAAGATAGTGACATTGCTGGTATCCCAGTTACTCCCGTCAAATGATGTCAGGTTAGGCATACTAGCAAAGGTCCCACTCAACGATTTCAGATTGCTGGTCTGCCAGCCAGATAAGTTCAGGTTAGCAATGGCCGTCCCATAAAATAGTGAAGCGGCTGAGGTTAAACTGCTAACGTCCCAATCAGCCGCATCAACCGTGGTTAAAGCATCATCGTTGTAGAGCATCGAATCCATGGTCTTCACATTGCTGGTAGTTGTCCCCAATTTGAGGTCAACTAGTCCCATCTTGTAGTGCGTTTCGGTTTCTGGATCATAGTAGCGACCACTGAAGGCCTCGGTCATATCCGTCACGTTACTCAGGTCCCAGCTACTGAGATCCAAGCTCTTCAAGGCGAAGTCCTGGCTGAACATCTGCGTCATGTTCTTGACTTGACTGGCATCGACGTTGTCCATCCCCTCAAATGCCGTCACGTTTTCCCAGTCCCAGAACAACATCATACAGTTCGCTGGCAGGACAACTTTCCCCTGACTACCGTCAAAAACCACTTTAGTGGCACTGTAATACCGCCCGATGTTGGCTAACGTCCCAGCGTAAAAGGTCATCACACCATTGCTATCCATCGTCCATTTGCTAGTCCCAGACATCCCCGTCTTAACAATCGTTGGGGCTGCCGCTGCAGTATCCGCTGGAGCAACTGGTGCGACTGGAGCCATCGCTCGAGCCATCGTACCCCGGTTAATCTGAGCAACCTTTGGCGTAGTCTGTTCCTCGCTGACCACTTTCTTGGGTGTCGACGTCGTGACCGGCACCACTGGCTCGGTTGTCGATTTGTCAGTTGTATCTGCCGGTTGTGTAGGTGTGGTGGTTGGCTTATCGGCCGCTGGCGTTTCCGGTTCTGGAGTAGCAGCGCTAGTTGGTTTAGTCGTAGGTGTCTGCGTATCTTCTTCGTTAGTTAGTTTTGATTGTGAACCAGTTAGTGCTGCTGATTGCTTGGTTGTGTCGTTAGCCGTGCTGGCCGCTGAATCGCTGACCTGATTATCGGAACTGTTTGCGCTTTCATTAGTGTCAGCATAAGCCGTGTTCATCTGGGTGCCAACGCCTGCAATAGCCCCCATGATTGCTAAGGTTGTCAACCTTGTCTTTGTCGTGTTCCTCAACTTTTTAGTCATGATTAATCCCCCTCAACTTTGTAACACATCGATCAAACTGTCTAACCGTAGTATAAGCGCGAAATGGTTAAAAATCTACCTATGCGCACCAATTAATCGTCGATTTTACTGGCTGTCGAACTTGTTTCTTATGCAAACAATGTTTCATGGGAAACATTGTGGCTTATTCCCCATTAAAAAGGCGTTGGAACGCGGTTCCAACGCCTGTCGAGTTTACAAATTACCTTTATTAACTAATCTTGTCGTTTAAACCAGTGTGCGCCAAGTAAGCTCATGCTGAGGGCACCCGCTACGACAGCTAACCAACTAGTCTTTTGTTCACCAGTTTGAGGTAGCGTTGCTTGCTGCGTAGTCTGTGATACCGGCGTCTTGGAAGCGGCTGGCACTACAGTTGGCATTGTGGTCGCTACTACCGCTGAACGGGTTCCTTTGACAGCTTGACCGGATGTCTTAACCGTCTGCACTGGCACAGTTTTCACAGTCTTCTTAGGGGCAACCGTATCTGCCGCGCTGTCGTCAATGGTGGCGGCATCTCCACCGTTAACGATGTCCGTCGTTGGCGTCTCTGGAGTTGGACCTGGCGTCACAACATCTGGCGTACCTGGATTTACCGGTGTTCCAGGATCAACTGGCGTAACTGGCTTAGGCGTCGTCTTCTGCCAAACGTAGGTGCCGGCCATCGTGGCCCCGTCGTAGGTCGCAACCAGCTCATCACTCGTGTAAGTGGCACCCGTTTCAACCGATTGCCAGAGTCCCGTGTAGTCGTCATTGACTGGGACTGCTGGTAACGCCACGTTACCGTAATCATTGGTCAGTACGGTGTTGGGCCCCAGTACGAGCTGTGACAATCCGGTATTTCCGTCCAATAGATTGGTGATGTATTGGCCACCAACATTGGTTAAATCAAGTTGCGTCAACAGTGGGTCATTTCTAAACATCCCGATTGCGTTCCCTACTTTACCGGTCTGCCAGTCGCCCAGGTTAATGGCGGTCAAATTAGCCATATTGGAGAAGGCATCCCGCGTAGATGTCACGTGGCCGACATTCCAACCACTGACATCTAAGGTACTAAAACCAGTTCCACTTAACATAATTTGAATATTCGTGGCATGACTCAGATCCCAGTTCGCAAAGTCTACATCGGTCAAGTTCGCAGCGTTCTGGAACATCCCCGTCAAATTGATGGCGGCATTGAAGCTCTTACCTAATTTAACACTCTTTAACTGCATCTCTTCCAAGATGGCTGGTGATTGCCCAGCAAACATATAACTGACGTTGGAAACATGACTGAAGTCCCAGCTACTGAGATCAATACTGGTCAGCGCCAAATTCTCAGCAAAGAGATTGTTCATCATGGCAACCTGACTGGTATCAACGTTGTCCAGCCCTTCATAGGCGGTCACTTTTTCAAAACTAGCGAACAAAGAATTCGCGTTAGCCGGCAAAACAATTTTACCCGCGGTACCATCAAAGACCACCTTCTTGGCGCCAAAGATGTTGTCGTTGGTACTGTCAAACTGATTAAACGCCCTGCCCAACGTCCCTGCAAAAATCGTCATAGTGCCCTGATCGTTTAGTGTCCACTTACTGGTACCCCAAACGCCAGTCTGAATATCAATGGGGGCAACTGGTGTGGCCATTCTCGCTCGCTTAACTGGCTGCTGTGGTTGCACCACATCTAAGTTGGTTGGCTGTGGTGTATCGTGTTTAGCCGGTGTGGCTACTTTGTCTGGAGTTGTCTGTTCGGGGGCCGCCGGTGCCTGAGGCGCTGCTGGTGTTTCTTCTGGCTGCGGTTCAGCTTCTTTAACCAGTTGTGAGTTCTCAACGTTACCGGATTTGTTTTGAGATGGTTCTTCCTGTGAACGACTTAACGTAGCCGACTTATCCTGAAGTTGATTAGTCGTTGTTGCCGGTGAAGTTACCGTTGTCTTAGGTGCTTGTTGGTCGGGTGTTGCCGTTGTATCCGCCTGAGCAACGTCGATTTGGTAGCCTAGTCCTGCCACGGCACCTAGTAATGCCAAGGTTGCCAATTTTTGTTTTGAACTGTTCCCCAACTTTGTACTCATGGTAATACCCCTTTCGTTTTTGTAACACATCCGCCTATCTGTCTAAAGTCACTATAACATGGTCGTGAAGAAAAGTACATGCTACTCAATAATTAACATATGTTTTCATTTTGCCAAATATCGGTGAAATCATGTAATGGTATATCACCAAAACTAATCGCCTTGTAAGACTTATCTTTTCTGCAAGTAACGGCTGGCTTTCTGAGAGACAAAGTCGACTAACATCAGCTTTAACGCTCGCTCATCCCAACGAGCGTTTCCAAGACCGTCGTTTATCTTTAGCCAAATGAGCACGCAAAAAGGACCCTACCAGTTGGTAAGGTCCCTTTACAAGACAATTTAATCTTCAGTTGGTGCATCGGAATCTGGGGTAACGTGAGTGGCTTCGTCAGTTGACGGTGCCTCCTCGTTAGCAGCAGTTCCATCAGCGGCTTCATCCGACGTGTCGGCTTCCTTGTCGACTTTAGCCATGGTTGCCACAGCAGTATCGTCGGCCAAACGAATCAGGTGAACCCCTAAGGTTGCCCGTCCCGTTTCGGAAACATCAGCGCCACTGAACCGGATCATAACACCCTTATCGGTAACTAACATTAAGTCTTCATCACCGTTCAAGGTGGTCAATCCAGCCAACGGTCCGTTCTTCTCGGTCACGTTAACGGTCTTGATTCCTTTACCGCCACGGCCCTTGATTGGGTACTCGCTAGCAGCCGTTTGCTTCCCGTAACCCTTTTCGGAAATGACAAACACGTGACTGTCTGGCTTGAGCACGCTGGCACCAATGACGTAGTCACTGTCCCGTAGGCGAATCCCCCGGACACCGGTTGCGGAACGACCCATCGACCGAACATCCTGAGCAGCAAAGCTAACGGCGTAACCCAAGTGGGTCCCGATGATCATGTTGGCATCACCATTGATGATGTCCACGTCGATCAATTCGTCGTCTTCCTTCAAGTTGATGGCTTTCAAACCATTACTCCGGATATTGGCAAATTCGTCCACAGGCGTCCGTTTAACGGTCCCTTGTACCGTGGTGAAGAAGATATCCCTATCTTCGTTTTCACCAGGGTTAGCGACGTTAATAACGGCCTGTACGTGTTCGTTGTTGTTGATTCCCAGTAAGTTGATTACAGGAATCCCCTTGGCAGTCCGACCGTATTCAGGGATTTCATATCCCTTCATCCGGTAGACCTTCCCAGTGTTCGTAAAGAACAACAACATATCGTGGGTGGAGGTCGCTACGAGGTGTTCGATGAAATCATCATCGTGCACGCCCATCCCTTGGACCCCTTTACCACCACGGTTTTGTGCCTTAAATTCAGACGTTGGCAAGCGCTTGATGTACCCGTTATGCGTCAGTGAGACCACAACGTCTTCTTCAGCGATCAAGTCTTCGTCTTCCAGGCTCAACACTTCGCCGACCATTAATTCGGTCCGTCGTGCGTCGCCAAACTTGTTTTGAATATCTAACAATTCTTGATAAATGATGGCTTGTTGCCGATCCTTGGATGCCAAGATTTCCTTGTAATCCTTGATGTTAGCCATCACTTCGTTATATTCTTTCTCAACCTTTTCACGTTCCAAACCGGTCAAACGAACTAACCGCATATCCAAAATGGCTTGCGATTGCTTATCTGACAAGCTGTAACGAGTCATCAATTCATTCTTAGCCACTTCCGCCGTTTGTGACTGACGGATGATGGTAATAATGGCATCGATGTGGTCTAGGGCAATCCGCAACCCTTCCAGGATGTGCGCCCGGGCTTCAGCCTTCCGTAATTCAAAGGCAGTCCGCCGACGAATAACTTCCATCTGGAATTCCAGGTAGTACTGCAAGATAGCCTTTAACCCCAGGACCTTAGGCGCACCGTTAACGATGGCCAACATATTGATTCCAAAGGAGGTCTGCATCAATGTCATCTTGTACAAGTTGTTCAAGATGACTTCAGCACTGGCGTCACGACGAACGTCAATGACGATTCGCATCCCCGTCCGGTCGGTTTCATCGTTGACATCCGTGATGCCTTCGATTCGCTTGTCCCGAGCTAATTCAGCGATTCGTTCGATCAGCTTAGCCTTGTTGACCATGTACGGAATTTCCGTGGCCACAATGCGTTGCTTCCCGTTCTTTTCTTCCTCAATGTCGACCTTAGCCCGCAAGGTAATGGTGCCCTTCCCGGTCTCGTAAGCCCGGCGAATGGCTGCCTTACCCATAACGATCCCACCAGTTGGGAAGTCGGGACCTGGTAAGGCCTCCATCAACTCAGCCAAGCTGGCATCGGGATTGTCCATCAAGATGTGTAAAGCACTGATAACTTCCGTTAAGTTGTGAGGTGGAATGTTGGTAGCCATCCCCACAGCAATCCCGGAAGCCCCGTTGACCAAGAGGTTCGGGAACCGTGATGGCAGCACAACGGGTTCCCGTTCGCTACCGTCATAGTTATCTTGAAAATCAATCGTATCTTTGTTGATGTCACGCAGCATTTCCATCGCGATTTTACTTAACCGCGCTTCGGTATACCGCATGGCAGCGGCCCCATCACCATCGACGGAACCAAAGTTCCCATGACCATCAACCAGCATGTAGCGGTATGAAAAGTCTTGCGCCATCCGCACCATGGATTCGTACACAGCCGAGTCACCATGGGGGTGATACTTACCAAGAACATCCCCAACCATCCGGGCTGATTTCCGGAATGGCTTGTCGGGAGTAATTCCCAGTTCATGCATATCATATAAAATCCGACGGTGAACGGGTTTTAGCCCGTCCCGCACGTCTGGTAACGCCCGTTGAACAATCACGCTCATTGCGTAATCCAAGAAGGATGTCCGCATCGTTTGTGAAAGGTCAACGTCGGTAATCCGACTTAAATAATCTTGATCAGCCAAATCTTTACCCTCCGTTCTTCCCTAACACACACTAAACATCCAATTCAGCGAAGGTGGCATTATCTTCGATGAACTGACGCCGTGGCGCCACTTTGTCTCCCATCAACATGGTAAAGACTTGGTCAGCGTTGATAGCATCTTCGGCATCAACTCGTAAGAGCCGCCGGTTTTCTGGATTCATGGTCGTTTCCCATAATTGTTCCGCGTCCATTTCCCCTAACCCTTTGTACCGTTGGATTTGTGGTTTCGGTGCTGGTGGTAATTGTCCTAAGAGTTCTTTCAATTCATCATCGCTATCCAGGTACCGTTGCATCTTACCTTGCCGGACCCGATAAAGGGGTGGGCAGGCGATGTAAACGAAACCGGCATCCAATAATGGCCGCATGTAGCGGTAGATCAACGTCAACAATAAGGTCCGAATATGGGCCCCATCGACATCGGCATCAGTCATGATGATCAGCTTGTGGTAATTGGCCTTGGAAACATCAAAGTCGTTCCCAAAACCAGTTCCCATAGCCGTGAACATTGACCGAATTTCTTCATTGGCCAAGATACGATCCATCGAGGCCTTTTCAACGTTCAAAATCTTACCCCGAATTGGTAAAATCGCTTGCGTCAACCGCGAACGCCCCTGCTTAGCAGAGCCACCAGCGGAATCCCCTTCGACAATAAACAATTCAGAGATAGCTGGATCTTTAGACGTGTTGTCCGCCAGCTTACCAGGGAGGTTGGAAATTTCCAACCCGCTCTTCTTCCGCGTAACTTCACGCGCCCGTTTAGCAGCCACTCGCGCCTTAGAAGCCAACGTCCCCTTGTCCACAACCTTGCGGGCAATGTCAGGATGTTCCATCAAGTAACGCATAAAGTGGTCAGCAAACGTATGATCCACGGCGGTCCGTGCATCGGAATTCCCTAATTTGGTCTTGGTTTGACCTTCAAATTGGGGGTCCGGGTGCTTCACGGAAACGACGGCCGTCAAACCTTCACGAACATCATCCCCCGTTAAGTTGGGTTCGTTGTCCTTCATCAGTTTATTCTGCCGAGCGTAGTCGTTCACGACCCGCGTCAATGCCCGTTTGAACCCTTCCTCATGCGTCCCACCTTCGTAGGTGTGGATGTTGTTGGTAAAGGTCAACAAGTTGTTGTGATAGTCATCGGTGTATTGAAGCGCCACTTCAACGGTAATGCCATTCTCTTGGCCTTCCACGTAAATTGGTGGTTCAAACAACGTTTCTTTGTTTTCGTTTAAGTAATCAACGTAATGGCGAATTCCACCTTCATAGAGGAAGTCGTCTTCCGTTGGCGTTTCTGGGCGTTCATCCCGGATGGTGATGCGCAGGCCTTTGTTCAGGAAGGCGAGCTCGCGAATCCGCGTCGTCAACGTTTTGATATCAAACGTCGTCGTTTCCCGGAAGATATCTGGATCCGGCAGGAAATGAACAATGGTCCCGTGATCATCGATAGGAAGTCCTTCTTCGAGCACGTGCATTGGTTCAGCCACGTGACCACGGTTGAACTTCATCCCATACTTCTTGCCATCCCGGATAACTTGCGCATCCAGTTCGGTAGACAGGGCGTTAACAACAGACGCACCAACCCCGTGAAGTCCACCGGAGACCTTGTAACCGCCACCGCCGAACTTCCCACCGGCATGCAGGATCGTGAAGACCGTTTCGAGGGCGGGTTTCCCCGTCTTTTTTTGAATATCGATGGGGATTCCCCGACCGTTATCAGTTACGGTCACACTATTATCCATGTTAACGGTCACGTGAATTTCGTTGGCAAAGCCCGCCAAGGCTTCGTCGATCCCGTTATCAACAATTTCCCAGACCAAGTGGTGCAGGCCTTGGGCACTCGTCGAGCCAATGTACATCCCGGGACGTTTTCGCACAGCCTCCAAGCCCTCTAAGACTTGAATTTGGCTGGCATCATATTCCCTAGCTCGTTCTGCTTTGGTTTCGTGTTCGTTAGCCACTGCCTAATCCTCCTTTGTTGCTGCATCGCCCTGTTCAGGCGACCCATCCGCCACCACGGTTCCATCGGCCACGTGAAAAATGGTCGGATCCTTGATCAGTTTGCGCGTGATGCCGCTCAAACTGGTGGTGGTGATAAACGTCTGTACCTTGTCCTGAATGGCCGTCAATAAATGCGTTTGGCGCGCATCATCCAGTTCTGAAAGTACATCATCAAGCAATAAGACTGGGTATTCGCCAGTCTCTTCCTTCATCAAATCAATCTCGGCAAGTTTGACACTCAATGCAGTTGTCCGCTGTTGGCCCTGTGACCCGAACGTTTGCACGTTCTTCCCGTTAACCTGGAAGTGCAGGTCATCACGGTGAGGACCAACCAAGGTCGTGCCCTGATAGAGCTCCTTTTCCTGCTGCTTCGCGTAAAGCGCGGTCAGCGCATCACAGATGGTCTTGGCGTCCGTTAACTGATCGTCAGCCACCTGTGTAGCGTAATGAAACGTCAGCTCTTCACGTTGCTGCGAAATCTCAGCATGAATGGCTTGCGCCCAATGCTCCAATTTCTTCAGCATCGTCAACCGTGCCATGATGATCTCTGCCCCAAATGCTGCTAACTGGTCTGACAGGACAGACAAAAAAAGGAGGTCCTTTTTTTGCTTGTGCTGGAGATCCTTTAGATACCGATTTCGCTGTTTTAACAACGTCCGATATTGGCTCAAGTTGTAGAGATACCGCGGATTCATCTGACCAAATTCCATGTCCATGAAGCGTCGCCGAACGGTCGGTGCGCCCTTAACAATGGCGAGGTCTTCCGGTGCAAACAAGATCACGTTGAGCTGTCCCACGTATTGAGACAACCGGGCTTGCTCCAAATGATTCACCTTGGCGCGCTTCCCTTGGCGTGAAAATGTGAGCTCTAACGGCACCGTGCCGGCAGATTTAACGACCCGGCCACTGACCTTGGCCGTCTTGGCCTGCCAATTGACCAAATCATGGTCATTGGCGGTACGGTGACTGCGCGTTAACGCCAGCACGTAAATTGCCTCTAATAGATTGGTCTTGCCTTGCGCATTTTCACCAAGCAAAACATTAATGCCCTGCCCCAACTGCAAATCAGCCGTTGGGTAATTCCGAAAATGCTGCAGCTGCAACTCTTGCAAATACATTATTCACCCTGCTTTGAGCGTATAAAAAACAATCCCGTATCAGGCACTTCCACCGTATCACCAGGATACAGTTTACGGCCACGCCGGTTGTCCGGCTCGTCGTTAATATTTACGGTGTTTTCGCGTAAATACCACTTGGATTGGCCGCCAGTACTGATAATGGATTCTTCCTTGAGTAACTGGCCTAAAGTGATGTAGGGCGTGTCAATGAAAACTTCTTTTTTCACAATTTCACCCCTTAATTTTCTTCTCTTATATTATACCGCTTTTTAAACGAAAGGTACAGGTTGACCACCTTATTTTTGCGTTCTCAGCCGATTTAGGCCGTTTATGATATTTTTGGTAAAAAGCTACTAAATTTGCTCAGAACAAAAAAGAACCCGCTTATATCAAAATATGCCTTTTTTTGTGCTCAAATCCAACTTTTACCGTTTATTAATCGAAAACAGCCATTAATTGCGCACGCAAGTACTAATTTCACCCCAAAATAAGGTCAGCTTTCACTTGGTTTGCAAGGTTTCACCCACCGTGAGTGTTTACCTGGACCAATTCGTCAAATTGGCAGGTGACAGACCGTGGCTGCCCCCCTCCGGATAAATTCTCAGATGCAACCTATTTGCTACTCAGAACTAGCTACTACCTGGCCACATTCCGGCGCAGCAAAATCGGCGACAAAAAAGGTCTGAGACCTATGCCTCAGACCCTCTCATACATTGCGATACACCCCAAGTCGTTCGGCTAGAACGTCCGGACTGGCGTAATCAGTTGAATAAAGTTACTCGTATCTTCAGTTGGAACCAACGTAAATGGCCGCAAAGCTGAGGTGAAGGCGACCCGAATCGTCGCCTGACCAAATGAATGGAGCGCATCCTTCATATAATCAGGATTGAAGGAAATCTCCAGGTCTTCCCCATCCAAAGCCTTAGGTGCCAACTCTTCTTCAACGTTCCCCACGTCAGGAGAATTACTGAAGATAGTGACCTGATTGTCGGCAGGCGTCAGCGTCAATTTAACCACGTTGTTCCGTGATTCATGAGACAACAGGGAGGCCCGTTCTACGGCTGCCAATAATTCTGGCGCTTCGAACTCAACGGTCGTTGAAGCATCTTTGGGAATTAACCGTGACGTATCGGGATAGTTTCCCTCTAATAACCGTGAGTAGAAGGAAGTATCACCCAGTAAGAACAGCACTTGGTTTTCAGAGAACTGCATCTTCACGTCGGCATCGTCATCCCCGATCATCCGTGAGAGTTCAGTCAAACTCTTCCCTGGAATAATCACGTCAAATGAAGCTTCACTAGGTGTTGGCAGTTCAATCTGGCGTTGACTCAACCGGTGACTGTCCGTGGCGACGGCCAAGAATTGGTTATCTGCTAAGACAAAGTGCACCCCGGTCAAGATTGGCCGACTTTCCTGGTTGGACACGGCAATAACAGTCTGACTGATCAATTCCTTGAAGACCGCACCAGAAAGAACGACTGAATCAGCGGCATCAATCTCAGGTAAGTGCGGATAGTTATTCGCATCCTGGCCGTTAATGTTAAAGGCGGCTGAACCAGAAGTAATTTCCGTTTGGAACCCGTCTTTAACGGTCACCGTCATATCTTTTTCAGGTAATCGCTTAACGATTTCGCTAAAGAACCGCGCCGTTAAGACAATAGAACCCGGTTCATCAATAGCTAAACCAATGTCTGGGTCATCAGCGCGAATCAACGTTTCAATGGAAATATCTGCGTTGGATCCGGTTAAAAGTAACCCAGCGTCACTAGCGACGATTTTTAATCCCGTCAAAATGGGAATCGTGGTCTTGGAAGAGATGGCCCGGGAGACATTATTCAATTCCTTAATGAACGCAGCCCGGTTGATTGAGAATTTCATAGATTGGACACTCCTTTTTCGTGGTGCGGGTTATTTACTTAATTAAAAGAAAAAAATAGTAGCCGTAGTAGAGCGGTGTATTTTGTGGATAACTTTGAGAAACTACTAAGCAGTTAGGGTTTTCCACCTGTGGATAACTTGTGGAAAACTCTGAGGGTTATTCTTTTTTATCCACACACCGTGGGCTTGCTACTCTTCATGATACCCCAATCGGTCACAAAAAGACCGTCATGAGTCCGTAACTTTAGTCGTTAGACTCAGACGATCCCCTCCTAACGACGAAGGTCCTCCTTGAGACTGTCGATATCCTTTTGCAGTTCAAGATCAGTCTTTAAGGAGTCCGTAATTTTGTCGTAGGCGTGGATGACGGTAGTGTGGTCTTTACCGCCAAATTCGTTGCCGATACGTGGTAAGGATGCTTCGGTCAATTCACGTGAGAGATACATGGCAATTTGCCGGGGCATCACGATCGCCTTTTTCCGCTTCTTACCCTTTAAGTCTTTGAGTGAGACGTGGAAATAGTTGGCGACCTTATCTTGAATCAATGGAATGGTGATGGCGTCGCTAGCGTTAGCGAGGTTCAGGCTCTTGAGCGCTTCGGCTGCCAGGTCGGTGGTAATCGGCTGATGCATGAGTTGCGAATAGGCCTGAACACGGGCTAAGGCGCCCTCAAGTTCACGCACGTTGGAGTCAATTTGACCGGCGATATAACTGAGTGTGTCATCGGGGATGTCGATTTGATCGGCATCCGCCTTATTACGTAAGATAGCAATTCGCGTTTCGAGGTCTGGTGGCGTGATGTCAACGGATAATCCCCAAGCAAACCGGGAGACTAACCGGTCTTGCAACTTAGGAATTTCGTTAGGCAGACGGTCGGACGTCAAAACGATTTGTTTGCCATCGTCGTAGAGTGCATTAAATGTATGGAAGAACTCTTCTTGGGTTCCTTCCTTATTAGCGAAGAACTGAATATCATCGACCAGTAGCAGATCAACGTTACGGTACTCCTGTCGAAACTGCTCCTGCGTCCGAGTTTGAATCGCATTAATGAAGTCGTTCGTGAAGGCCTCGCTAGTCACGTATTTAACCTTGGTGTCCGGGTGATCTTCAAGCATTTTGTTGCCGATCGCGTGCATCAAGTGGGTCTTGCCCAAACCAACGCCACCATAGAAGAACAGCGGATTGTACATCACGCCGGGTTCTTCCGAGACAACCAGGGCCGCTGCGTGGGCCATCTGGTTACCTTTTCCGATAACGAAAGTGTCAAACGTGTAGCGCGAATTCAACGCCGTTTCCTTCATAAAGGTGGGCGTTGGTTCCGTTGAGGCCGCTTCTCCAGGAGTCGCGGTCTTGGCTTTGAGCGTCGCTTGTTGTTGACGCTCCCCTTCCAAAATAAGGACGGGCTGAATATCTTCGTGAGCGGCTTGGTATGCGTATTCTACCAATTGCTGGTCCAGGTGTTGATGGGTCCAGTAATCACGATGCAGGGGTGATGGGAGTTCCAACGTTAATTTGTTGCCTTCGAGGGCAATCGGCTTGGCTGTTTCAATCCAAGTCGCGTAGGCCGTCTTGGAATTGTTCTCTTCGAACAACGCCTTGATATCAGTCCACAAAGTTAACATGTCTGGCACTGATGTATCCCCCTATTTTAGTTTAGATGCTCATTTATCAATTGGGCGTAGTCTCCCCAAAAGAAAACGTAAATCCAGTGTAGCATGAAGAAAAAAAGTTTTCCACAGGGTATTGGAGGCTGTGAATAATTGTTTCACAGGAAGTGAATAGAGTTATCCACAGGCTTGTGAGAATCTGTGGATAGTTTTCTTTTGTTTTAGTTATGCACAGAAGCTTATTCTCTAATAACCGCATAGCAGTAAGTGTTTCACAAGTTATCCACAGAATCAACAAAACCTATTTTTTAAAAATTAACAGCCTGTGGAACGGTGGATAACTCGGTGGTCAAGTCCGAAATAACTTTTTCTAGATATTAGAGTTATCCACAAGCAAAGTGCATGAAACAAATTTTACTGGGAACAACTTTTTCTATGAAATCGAAACTTGCTATTTCAATCCAGCCGTTTTTATGCTAATATGTTCAGGAAATGCATTTACTAGATGTATCCAAGTCTGGGACTCCCAGATGAAAATATAGTCATAGTTAAGAGAGGAGTTTTTACGATGAAGCGTACTTTCCAACCAAAGAAACGTCACCGTTCACGTGTCCACGGCTTCCGCAAGCGCATGAGCACTAGCAATGGCCGTCAAGTATTAGCACGTCGCCGTCAAAAGGGACGTAAAGTATTGTCTGCATAGGCCGCTGATGGTTCAGTGGTCTTTTTATTTTATCTGCGGGGTGACTGGATCACCAATCCCTCACGGACTGTAAATCGAGAATTTTGGAGATGCACATGCGAAAATCTTACCGCATTAAGAAAGAAGCGGAATTTCAGCAGGTCTTTGAAACCAGGAATTCAGTCGCCAATCGGCAATTCGTGGTGTACTCAATGGAAAAGCCTAGCCAGAAGCACTTTCGGGTCGGCATTTCCGTCGGGAAGAAAATTGGTAACGCCGTTCACCGTAATTGGGTGAAACGTCGGATTCGGCAGAGTCTCCTCGAGTTAAAGCCCTACCTCAAGCAGGATGTGGACTTTCTCGTGATTGCTCGTCCCCGAGCCGATGGTATTGCCATGCCCGACGCGAAAAGCAGTATGATCCACGTGTTGAAGCTAGCCAAACTGTTGGATTCCAACTTTAGCGAGGAATAAACGTGAAAAACGTCAAAAAGTACAAACGTACCCTACTTATGCTGGGCATTGTGAGTTTGGTCTTTATCCTTTCCGCTTGTAGCAACAAGCCAATCACCAATCAAAGTACGGGGTTGTGGGACGGTCTGATCGTCTTGAACTTCTCCCGGGCGATTATCTGGTTGGCTGACTTGTTTGGTGGAAGTTACGGTGTTGGGATTATTATCTTTACCGTAATCATTCGGATTATCTTGATGCCATTGATGATCTTCCAAACGCGAAGCATGCGGAAGACCCAAGAGGTTCAACCTCAACTCAAAGCACTGCAAAAGAAATATTCGTCTAAGGATCGCGAGACGATGCAGAAATTGCAGACCGAGCAGCAAAAGCTGTACTCGGAAGCCGGTATCAATCCTATGTTGGGTTGTTTACCAGCTGTTGTGCAATTGCCTATTATCTGGGCACTGTATCAAGCCATTTGGCGGACGGCAGAATTACGTACTGGGAGTTTTTTATGGCTGCAACTTGGTCACAAGGACCCGTACTTCATCCTACCGATCCTAGCCGCATTGGCAACGTTCGCTAGTTCGTGGTTAACCACGAAGTCCGCCCCAGAGTCCAGTTCAATGAACACAATGATGGTTGTCGGGATGCCGGTAGTGGTCTTCTTCACTGCCCTGAACGTGGCTTCATCACTGTCACTTTACTGGACCGTTTCCTACATTTTCCAAGTTGGGCAAACCTTGCTTATCCAGAACCCTTGGAAGATTCAAGCAGAGCGTGACGTGAAGAATCGGGAAAAGGCAGCGCATGATCGCGCAGTTAAAAAGGCTGTTCGTCGTGCTAAGCAAAGTAAGCGTAAATAGTTAAACATAAATGCATTTTAAGGGCCTGGGAGTTCATTCCAAGCCCTTTTCTTGTGCCTAATTTAGGGGATAAAGGATAACACGATGCACGCTGGATACCAGGGATGAAACTCATATCTGACATCCGGTAAGGCGGAAATACGTAATTATCCTGCTGACCATCCTTTTTTATAGGACTAGTTGTATCAGGGCAGTATGGTATACTGAAGCTTAGCGAAAACGATACGGAGGAATGAACGATGACGATCTTTACGGGGAAAACGGAAGAAGCAGCGATTGCCGCGGGACTGGCCGCGCTGAACTGTGAACGAGACCAGGTCGCAATTAAGGTCGTAGCAACCCCGCGTAAGGGTCTACTAGGAATTGGTCGGCGTGATGCGATGGTGGATGTTGTGCTAAAGCCCGTGGCCGAGGAAGAAAAACAGTCAGCGAAAGCGGCAAATTCAACCGCAGCAACTGATTCGTTGGCTCAGGTATCAACGCCAACGGCTGAGCCGGTAGAGGAAGCGGTCGCTGCTGCTTCGGTTGCACCAACCACGACTGAAGAGCAATCGACGGTGACACCAGAAGAGCGGCGTCAGCAGCGTAAGGCGGCTGTAGATGCCGTGCAAGACTACTTGGCGACCATTGTTGAGCAACTGGGTATCGACGCCTCTCTGGAGGTCGAGAGCAGTGCTCACCGGCAAGTCCGCTTAACGTTTACGACGGACAAAGAGGGGCTATTGATTGGTAAGCACGGGCGGACCATTAATGCTTTGCAGAGTCTAGCTCAGCTGTTCTTGAACCATAACGGGGCCGCGCACGTCGACATTGAACTGGACGTTGCGGGCTATCGGGAGCGGCGAACGGTGACTTTAACTCGTTTGGCTGAGAATACGGCCCGGGAGGTCGTGGCGACTGGTAAGCCTATTTATTTGGACCCCATGCCATCGTTTGAACGGAAGCAGATTCATGCCGTGCTAGCTAAGAATCGCTACGTGACGACCTATTCTGCGGGTAAAGAACCGCACCGGGCCGTTGTGATTGAACCGGCATAGGTTTCTGTTTGACAAATGACGTGATTGCCCTTATAGTGAAGACAATCATTCTTATCAAGTTTACGATAAAGTAGTGAAAGTACTTTATCCGCGCAGAGTTAGGTGGCGTGGAGTGGGTGCTTTTTTTTATGGCGTTAAATGATACGCCCGGGTTGAAAGAGTGTGGTAGCGGGTGACCACGGTCCCTGATAAGGGGATGGGCTTCCCCGTTCATAAGGGACGATGCAACTAAGATGTCGCTCCAATTATTCAGTAGTTAAAAGGATTTTTAAATCAAAGGAGGATGACTCATGGCAGTCACCACAACAGAGTTTGATACGATTGCAGCAATTTCTACCCCACCTGGTGAGGGAGGGATTTCCATTATTCGGTTGAGCGGTGAGGAAGTCTTTAGCGTTGCCGCTAAGTTATTTAAGGGTGCCAATTTGACTAAGGTAGCGAGTCACACGATTCACTACGGCCACATTATTGACCCGGAGAATGGCGAAGAAGTTGATGAAGTCATGGCGACCGTGATGCGGGCACCCAAGACGTACACCAAGGAAGACATCATCGAAATCAATTGTCACGGGGGAATTGTGGCTACGAACCGGATTCTCCAATTGTGCTTGAGCTATGGTGCTCGGCTGGCCGAACCCGGTGAATACACCAAGCGCGCCTTCCTGAATGGCCGGATCGATTTGACACAGGCAGAATCTGTGATGGATTTGATTCGAGCTAAAACGGACAAGTCAATGAAAGTAGCTTTAGACCAATTAGACGGAGATTTGTCTAAACTGATTCGTAACTTACGTCAAGATATTCTAGATGCCTTGGCTCAAGTAGAAGTTAATATCGACTACCCTGAATACGATGACGTGGAAACGATGACGACTAAGATGCTGCTAGAGAAGGCCCAAGAGGTCCAAAAGCAGATCAAGGTCTTGCTTTCAACGGCGAAGCAGGGGAAAGTCTTACGTGAAGGACTGGCCACTGCTATCGTTGGTCGTCCCAACGTGGGGAAATCTAGCCTGTTGAACCACCTCTTACATGAGGATAAGGCGATTGTGACCGACGTTGCCGGTACTACCCGTGACGTGATTGAAGAATACGTGAACGTTAAGGGTGTGCCTTTGAAATTGATCGATACGGCTGGTATCCGGGATACTGAGGATAAGGTCGAAAAGATTGGGGTCGAACGTTCGCGGAAAGCCATCAATACGGCTGACTTAGTCATGTTGGTGTTGAACGCGAGTGAACCGTTGACTGCTGAGGATCGTGAACTTTTGAAAGCTACGGCCGATACACAACGCATTTTAATTTTAAATAAAACAGACCTGCCAGAGAAACTCGACATGGCTGAAGTTAAAGCAGCAGCTGGTGACAGTCCGCTGATCGGTACCTCGATCCTGCAAAGCACGGGGATGGATGAGTTGGAAACGACCATTGCTCACCTGTTCTTTGATGAAGGGATTGAGTCTAGTCAAAACACCGTGATGGTCACGAACGCCCGGCATATTGGGTTGCTCCATCAAGCCAGTGCGGCTTTGGATGACGTGCAACACGGGATTGCGGCGGGGATGCCCGTCGATTTGGTCCAAATTGATATGACCCGTGCCTGGGATCTGTTAGGTGAAATCACCGGGGACAGCTACCAAGATGAATTGTTAGATCAGCTGTTTAGTCAGTTCTGTTTAGGTAAATAACGGAAAACACATAAGACCGTCCGGCTATGCGCAGATGTAGCTAGACATGGAGGGAAAGAATCTTGACTGAAGTAAAGCAATATCCCGGTGAGAACTACGACGTTATCGTCGTTGGTGCCGGTCACGCCGGTAGTGAAGCAGCCTTAGCCGCTGCTCGGATGGGGAATAAGACCCTGTTGATGACGATCAATCTTGATATGGTAGCGTTTATGCCATGTAACCCATCCGTGGGTGGTCCAGCCAAGGGAATCGTTGTCCGTGAAATTGACGCCCTGGGTGGCGAGATGGGCCAAAACATCGACAAGACTTACGTTCAGATGCGGATGCTCAATACGGGGAAGGGCCCAGCTGTCCGTGCCTTGCGAGCACAGGCAGATAAGCATGCTTACCACGCTGAAATGAAGCACACTTTGGAACGCGAACCGAACCTGACTTTGCGGCAGGGAATCGTCGATGATTTAATCGTAGAAGATGGCGTCTGTCACGGGGTCATCACGAATACGGGGGCTCGTTATAGTGCCAAGGCCGTGGTCGTTGCGGCCGGAACGGCTGCCCGCGGTAAAATTATCATTGGTGAATTAATGTACTCTTCCGGTCCTAACAACTCGCAACCAGCGACTAAGCTGACGGCGAACCTGCCCAAGTATGGTTTTGACTTGGAACGGTTTAAGACTGGGACCCCACCACGGGTTGATGGCAATACGATCCATTACGATGAAACGGAAGAACAGCCCGGCGACGTGGAACCTAACCACTTTAGTTTCACCACGCCCGACAGTGCTTATTTAGACCTGAAGAATCAACTATCGTGCTGGTTGACCTACACGAACGCCAAAACGCACGATATTATTCGAGAGAACTTAGACCGTGCGCCTATGTTTACCGGCGTGATCGAAGGTGTTGGCCCCCGTTACTGCCCATCCATTGAGGATAAAATCGTTCGGTTTGCTGACAAGCCACGGCATCAACTCTTCCTCGAACCAGAAGGTCGTAAGACTGATGAATGGTACGTTCAGGGACTATCAACGTCTATGCCAGAAGAAGTTCAGCAGAAGATTTTGCACTCCATCAAGGGGTTAGAAGATGCCCAAATGATGCGGCCAGGTTACGCCATTGAATACGATGTCGTTTCACCATACCAGTTACGGCCAACGCTGGAAACGAAGCCACTGAAGAACTTGTTTACAGCGGGCCAAACGAACGGAACATCTGGGTACGAAGAAGCTGCTGGCCAAGGGCTGTTAGCTGGGATCAACGCCGGTTTACGGGCCCAGGGTAAGCCTGGCTTTACGCTGAAGCGTTCCGATGCTTACATTGGTGTGATGGTCGATGACTTGGTCACCAAGGGGACTAACGAACCTTACCGTCTGTTGACAAGTCGGGCCGAATACCGTTTAATTTTGCGGCACGATAATGCTGATTTACGGTTGACTGCTAAGGGCCATGAACTGGGATTGATCAGTGATGAACGCTACGAGGCCTTCTTGGCTAAAAAGGCGGCGCTCAAGGCTGAAATTGACCGGCTAAACAGCATTCGAATCAAGCCTGGGGATGATATCAACGCGTTTGTTCAGAGCCACGGGGACAAGCCCCTGCAGGATGGCGTGTTAGCAGCTGCCTTCTTGCGCCGGCCATACGTGGACTACCAAACGTTGTTGCGGTTCATGCCAGCGCCAGAACAGCCGTTAGATCGGCACATCGTTGAGGAGATTGAAATCTCTTTGAAGTACGCTGGTTACATCAAGAAGGCTGAAGAGAACGTGGCCAAGCTGAAGCGGATGGAAGCCAAGGCGATTCCAGCCAAGATCGATTACGATGCTATTGATGGACTCGCAACTGAGGCGCACCAGAAGTTGAAGAAGATTCAACCGGAAACGTTGGCGCAGGCTAGCCGAATCAGTGGGGTCAACCCTGCCGATATTGCTATCCTGAGTGTCTACATTGAACAGGGAAAAATTGCTAAGGTCGATTAGCATTGAAAAGAGAGTGAGACCAAAGGCGGTTAGTCAATGAGCATTAACGTCGCTAGACGAATAATCCCGGTCTTGGATTGTTTGTCTAGCGGGGTTAAGCGGAGTTAACTGCCTGTTGTTGCACGTCTCGACTATTTACGTTTGGAGCACAAAAAGGGTTTGAGACTTTTGTCTCAAGCCCTTTTTTGTTATTAATAATTATTAATTAACGTCTAATATCAATATATTAATAAAAAGGAAACACAATCTTTACCGATTCTTTGCAAGATTTCAACATAGCTTCGGTAAGGTAGAAGCTGTAGTGAGACAACGTTAAACGGTTGGCTGGTAAGTGATTACGCCACCCCTAGATAACGGCAACAAACGGTGGTGCAGCTTATTTATCAGTAAGCAGGGTACCACTGACTTTGCGTAGCTAATCATTTGGCTGCGAAGTCTGGTAAAATATTCCCAGAGTCATCTAATATCGGGGCAAGTGATGTCGGGACATTACTTGAAACAAGGGGAGTTTTTACAATGTACACGAGTCTGTTGAGTTTCGGGGTGCTGTTAACGTTAGGCAGTCACTGGCAACATCAGCGGTTGTTACGAGCCGTGCAACAACAATCAGTCACGTCGGAGCGGGTCAGCCGCAACCGATTTTTGTATCATGGGTTGTTATACGTCGGCCTCAGCTACGTGGTAGTGGGGCTTTGGCAACCAGCCTGGCTGAATGCACGCGTCATTGGTTTACTGTTACTGGTGGATTTGGTAGCAGTTGCCATGGCGAGTTTTGAGCGTCGCCAGCGACGGTATCCTAGGGCTGTTCGGGCGTTGGGTCGCCGTCAAGCGTGGTACTTTACTAGCAGTCAATTATTATTGGCTGCGGTGCTGTTGGGAACGTTGCTGGGGTCACCGTACCGGTAAAATACATTAAATGAATCGTTGTCCGTTAACGTTAGTCTTTAACTGCGCTAACGGGCGTTTTTAATTTTAAGGGGGAGCTTTAACATGAAACAGTATTCACCAGTAGCGGCACAGGAAGACTTTTTAGAAATTTTGTCGGCGGTTCATCAGCTTAAGGAGACTATTTTAGTTACGCCGACGGACGAGCGGGACGAGCACGCGGCTGTAATTTTACCTTTGCAAGAATGGCAGGCCTTGTCAGAACTGGCTTTTTTAGAGGCACCAGCAGCACCGATCAAGCAAAATAGTCGGATCAATCTAACCAGTTTGCGGACTGATCAAGTCGAATGGGGTTAAATTTCTGTGAGTAAGAGTCGTTGAAGGTCCGAGTAGGTCGTTACTTCGTAAGTTGGTTGGAAGTCTAACCGGTTGACGTGATGCTGCGGATTGAACCAAACGTTGTGGAGTTGGGCGTTGCGTGCGCCCAAAATATCAGACTGGAGGCGGTCGCCAATCATCAGGGTATTCGCTGGTGTGAGGTCTGGATAATGCTGAAAAATGGGCGCAAAGAAACGAGGGTCTGGTTTGGTGTAGCCGATATCTTCAGAAATGAAGAGGCTATCAAAGTACTGGTGGAGACCGGAGCCATTTAGGCGATTCAACTGGATGGATTTGGTCCCGTTAGTGGCGACGACTAGTGTCAGATTAGCTGCCCGCAGTGTTTGTAACAGAGAGTCTGCACCAGCCAAGATATAGTAATTATGGTCGAGGATGACGTTGTACTGTTCTTCGACGCTAGCACCGTCCACGGCTAAGCCCATGGCAGCAAAGGTGCGCGTGAACCGATCATTTAGTAACTGGTCACGGGGGGCGCCTTGCTCAATAGCTTGCCAGACGGCGTGATTGATGTTCAGGTAGGTCTTAAATCCAGCTTGAATATCAGTCACGCCGTATTTTTTTAGCAAATGGGTAATTCCTTCGTTTTCGCCGCGGGTGAAATCAAGCAGGGTGTCATCGAGGTCGAAGATAGCGTATTTTAGCATGGTTACGGTCCTTTCAAGGTGGTTTACCAGAGTTTAGCATAGTTTGGTGTTCGGTGAAATTTAGGTATGAAAAAAGGCTCCGTTATCCATTGCTGGATAACGAAGCCTAGCTGTTAAGGGTGACCGCCCATGGCCAAGGCCCGGACGACGGATAAAATCAGAAAGGCAACTTGAATACCAAGGTCGATCCGATTCAAAGGATTCTTGTCAGCAGTACTTTCAAAGACGTTGAAGTGGAGCATAGCAGTAATCAGTGAACTAAAACATAAGAACGCGACAGTAACGGGGTCTTGAAGAAATAACATAGCTAGTAAGAGCACCACCGTCAGAATTGGGACACCAATTTTAAGCGGGGTGACTGGGTACTTTGTATCGGTCATCCGAATTACCTCGTTTCGTTTAAATGAGAGTATGAGATTTTGGTTATAACTTGCTCTTATTTTAACAGAAGTTGGGGTAAAAGGGGAGATAAAACCATTGGATTGTCAGTTAACCCACTGATTTGTCAAACAGACGACCCAGTAGCCAACCTAGTGCAATGGCTAGTAGTGCCGGGACAACCCAACTGAACCCAGCCGCTGCAAAGGGTAGCCGATTGTTGAGACTAACGATTGCGTGGCCCCAACCAGTTTGTTGCAGATTAGCCGGTAAGGCAGCTACTGCGGAGAAGATGGCTGGAATTAAGGTGATCAGGGTGCTGGTTCCAAATAACCACCGGGAGGTTCCCAGAATAGGTGATAGCACTGCCAGGAAGATCAATACGATGGCTAGCGGGTAGAGAAACATGAGGACGGGTGTTGAGTAAGTAATGAGCTTGGTTAGTCCCACGTTGGCAAAGAGGCAGGGTAAGATACTGGCCGCTGCAATCAAAGCAGCGTAGGGGACCCGTGGGAACATTTCATGTAGGGTATCCCCAAAGGCTGAAATCAGGCCAATCGCCGTCTTGAGGCAAGCGATGATGACAATCAGTGCCAACAAGGCGTTGCCAAAGGTACCGAAGTAGTGGGCTGCCACCTGAGCTAAAGTGATGCCCCCGTTGGCAGCTGGTGAGAATTGGCCAACACTCATGGTTCCCATTAAAGCCAGCAGCGTATAGATCAGGCCCATGAGGACGATACTGATCGTCCCCCCTTTAATGACGTCGCGGGCAATTTGGCCAGGTTCAGTGACGCCAAGAGCGCGAATACTATTGATGATGACGATACCAAAGGCCAGTGAGGCGAGGGCGTCCATGGTGTTGTAGCCCTCGGTGAACCCGCTGAGAATTGGTTCGGTAATGTAGGTGCCACGGGCAGCGGCAGCAAAGCCACCCATAGGTTTGATAAAGGCGGCGAGTAACAGGATACCTAGTAGAATTAGGAAGGTTGGCGTCAGCCATTTGCCGACGTAGACCATGAGCTTGCCGGGATTTCGAGCCAGCCACCAAGCAGTGAAGAAGAAAATAACGGAGAAAATAGCCAGAACAGCGGGTTGGGCCCCCTGACTGGTAAAGGGGGCTAAACCAATTTGGAAGGACGTGGTCGCTAGTCGTGGTAGGGCAAAGAACGGGCCAATGGTGAGGTAAAGGAGGATGGTAAAGACGTAGGCGAACGGTCGGTTGACCTTTGTGGCTAAGTCAAAGACCCCCTCGCTACGCGTTAAGCCGATCCCTGCGACCCCCAGGAGCGGTAGGCCAATCCCTGTTAACAACAGGCCGATGACCGCCGTCCAGACGTGATGTCCAGCCTGCTGTCCCAAGAAGACCGGGAAAATTAGGTTACCAGCACCGAAGAAGAGACCGAAGAGCATCATCCCAATGATGAGTAACTCGCGACCGGATAATTTAGTTTTCAATGTAATCGCAACTTTCTATTAAGTTTCAGGCAGTGTCTCTGCATAATCAACGACTAGCATACCAAAAAACGCCCGCCGAAGAAACGGTGAGCGTCAGAAACTTACTTATCAGCTACGGTGAAGCGACTGTTATGGTGTTGTGGGTCTTCAACTTCGTTTAAAATGGCAACGGCCATCGTACCAGCTGAAGTACCTGATTCTTGTTGGGCGTTGAAGAGCAGGTCGTCTTCGCCCAAAAGTGCTGCGGTAGCCTCTCCAGGATGGAAATTAGCAGCAGGAGAAACGCCGACCCAGTTGACATCCTCAACTTCGCGGAGGAAGTTGAGCTCCTTCAATTGATTTTGAGGAACACTGATAAAACTAGCTGCGTGGGGATCTTTGGCAATATCATTGACGAATAAGTGGCGGTCGTCACCCGTGTGCAGGCTACCAGCTCCTAAAATGAAGACTAAGCGTGGCGTGGTTGTTTCGCGGAGAACGTGGACCAGGTGAGCAGCCAAGTCGACGTGTAAGTAAGCCTGAGCTGGGGCCGTAGCGAAGGCGTCGATTACGACGTCAGCTGTCTGCAAGTCGGCGGCGGTGACAGCAAAGGCGTCTACGGCGCGGGTCGTGAGATTAGGGCTCGTGGGTAAGGCGGCCAATTTTTCGGTGGAGCGGGCCAGCGCGGTTACTTGGTGCCCTCGCTTGAGTGCCTCAGCAACCAGTGCGCTACCGGCCATACCGGTCGCTCCAATAATTGTAATTTTCATAAAAAAATCGTCCTCCTTTTTGAGTTGTGATTAGTATAGAGGAAGTTTGGTCAATCGCCAACTATTTTGACCCTTCATTGTCACCGTATGGTACAGTGGAGAAAACACTGAGGGGGTCACAAGAATGAAAGATGTGGTACAAGGCCGGTTGGTTCATTTGACAGAAATGAGAGACGGGGATGCAGAGTGGTTGCAGGATACCCAGTGGGAGCCAGGATTGCTGCGGAATTTATCCGCTGATGCCATTCACCCATTGACGGCGCAGGAGTACGCAGAATGGGCAACAGATCCGGACAGTGACGACCACTACTTCTTTATGGTGCGGGCTAATGCGGACGATGGTTTGCTAGGATCAGTCGTTTTGAATAACGTCTATTTCAAAAACCGGCGGGCATCCATGGGAATCGCCTTACCCGTGGTCAGTGACCGGGGGCAGGGTTACGGCCAGGATGCCATGCAAACAATCTTGTCGTTTGCATTTAATGAGCTGGGTCTCCATAAGGTAAATTTGGAGGTCAATGCTAACAATCCCTTAGCCATTCATGCTTATGAGGCAGTCGGCTTTACTAGGGAAGGGGTCAATCGAGAAGCCATTTTCCAGGATGGCCACTGGTTGGATCTCTATTCTTATGGGATTTTAGCAAGTGAATGGCGCGCTGTTTCACGTGAAACAGAAGGCTAAAAAAGCTCGTCGTCGCACCTTGAAGATGCGACGACGAACTCGGAATGTTTCATGTGAAACATTAAAGTGGCCAAGGAAATTCAGTTGAAACGTGATTGTTTAGGCTGGCTTGTTCTGCCCGCCGCTGTTTCCGTTGGGCGGTACGTTTCTCGTAACCCGAGACAATGTAGCGTTGTTCCTCCGTGACGGGTTTAACCGGTGGCAGTGGTTGTGTTGATCGGGAGTCCTCAATGACGTAAGTAATGAAGCACGTGAAACCAACGAAACGTTCACTGGTCGTGAGATTTTCGCCGATAATTTTAACGAAGACTTCCAGGGAGCGCGTCCCCGTGCCAGTGACATAGGCCTCCAAGAACATGGAATCATCTAAATGGAAGGGTTCTAGGAAACTAACGTGGTCAAAGGAGGCTGTGACCACCGTCTTGTGGGTTAGTCGTACAGCGGCCACGGAAGCGCTATCATCTACTAGCGACAAAATCTTACCGCCAAAGACGGATTCATGTTCGTTTAGATCTGGTTGAAAAACCCGGTGACTGGTCACGATTAGTGTGGCGTTGCAGGACACGGGCGTGGTTCGATTCATCAAAAGCTTCACCTCATCAGTTAATTTATCTCCCTCTATTCTACCAGAGTCCGTGCATTCCGGCGACTTTAGCAAAGGTTACAGGACTATTAATTTTTCACAATGACTCAGTGAATTCCTAGAGGTCGGCCAGTTGGCTTGCTATACTATGGATAAATGAGTAAGGAGGGGTGTTGCATGATTTACCACGGTGAACCGTTAGATTTGATGCCAACGTTGGACACGGCTCAGACGTATCCACTACTTGAATGTACACTGAGTTTGACGCACCCCATTGATTTGGCACGATTACAAGAAGCGATTGAGACGACTCAAACGGTGGTTCCCCAGATTTTGGGTCGGTATAATTTGAAATGGAATCGATTTGAAGTTGAACCGGATGTGGCGACGGATGTGGTTGAAGAATATGCTGCGAGTCATGATCCCGGTCGGGTTCAACTTGACGTCCTAGCGGGGCCACAGTTAAAAATCCAGGTGATTCATTACGCTGCCTATGATCAACTACGACTGGCAATGAGTCGCTTACTGGCCGATGGGGAAGGGTTCAAGCATTACCTGTATCTCTTGGCTGCCGCATATGATGGTCAGGACTTAACGAATTTTACCAATGAGCGTAGTGTGCGTAAAATTTTAGCACACTTGCGCCATCCCCACCGGGCGTTGCCGCTCTTGCACGATAATGCGACGGAAACCTTTCCACAGCTAAGTGGGGACGTTCACCATCACCGTGGTGAAGCCACTATTCCGCGGGTCGAGAGCCGGTTGCTTCGGCAAAAAGCGCGTGAACAGGGGGTCACGATGAATGCTGTGCTCCTTTCTGCTTACGCGCTCGCGTTATTTGCGTTGACTGGTGAAAAACGGTTGGTCATCCCGTACCAGGTTGATTTACGGTTACACGGACCAGTGGCTGCAACGAACATTGTTCAGGTAGCCAATTTGACCAGTGAAATGCCTGTGGCCATGACGGTTAAGGATGGTGATACCTTAGGGGCTGTGGTTCAGCGGACCCAGACGACGATCACGCAAATGCGAGATGAGTTGGCTTACCTACCGCCCTTAGTGGAAATCAATCGGATGAGTCGGGCCTTGCCACCACAGTTGGTGCGGCGGTTAGCTGGGAAACATCGGCCCCAGGCGGCCATTTCTTTTGCGAACTTCGGCCACATTGATCATACGCGGCTCAACTTTTCTGGGATCACCGTTACCCAGATTTATTTTGCTGGTGCTTATCGGACAATGCCGCATTTTCAATTGACGGTCAGCGTGTATCACGATGCGTGGACGTTGGCATTTCGGATGATGGGGTCCGAACCCGACTATCAATTGGGTATTAAAATTTTAAAAAACGTCGTGGCTCAGTTAACGCAATGGAGCCACGAGGCGTAAGCCATTGGACCTGAAAGCAACTTTTAGGTCCATTTTTATACCCCTATTTCTCGTAAGTTGGCTTATAATCCGCCCAGTCTGGTCGGGGGTCGCCTTTAGCTTCAGCCTCCTTGATAGCTGAATAGAAGGCCACCTTTTGCGTGATATGTCGTTGATACTTCTTGAGTTTGGCCAGCTGCTGGGCCACACTGATGGCGTGTTCATTCAGAACGTTTAAAATCTCATTCAGGTCGTCCCCGGTTTCCTGATAGCTCAGTAGGGTTTGAAGCTCATTCATGCTCATGCCAGAATTTTTGAAACAAAGGATACTGTTCAATTTTTCAAGATTAGCTTCGTTGTAGACGCGATGGTTGCCCCTTTGTTGGACGTTAGGAATCAGCCCCAGTCGTTCATAATATCTGAGGGTCGAGGGGGCCAGGTTATACGCCTTGGCGACTTCGGAAATGGTTAATTCGGTCATTATTTATTCATCCTATTCTTTGATAGAGAAACTACTTTACTTGAAGTGTACTTCAAGTGGTATGTTAGAAACAAGTAGAAGGGCAGGTTAACAAATATGAAATTTAGAACATTGGGCAAGACGGGTTTTAACATCAGCGAAGTTTCCTTGGGGACTTGGCAGCTTGGTGGTAAGTGGGGGGCCCCATTTAGTGAAAAGGATGCTAGTGAGACGCTAGAGGCCGCTTATGACCATGGCGTCAACTTCTTTGATACCGCCGATGGTTACCAGGATGGGTTAAGTGAAAAGGTGCTCGGTCAGTTCATCAAACGCCACCCCGACGTCCACTATTCAACCAAAGTCGGTCGCAAAGAAATGCCCCTGTCAGTGGAACATTTTAGTCCTAAGTTTATCAGACGATACGTTGAAGAGAGCCTGCAGAACATGCAAGTCGATTCACTTGATCAGGTGTTACTGCACTGCCCACCAATGAGCGTGTACTACCAACCAGAAACCTTTAAAACGTTGGATGATCTCAAGCAGGAAGGGAAAATCGCCAACTACGGTGTCAGCGTTGAACGGGTTGAGGAAGCCATTAAGTCGTTGGATTATGACATTTCCAGCGTTGAAATTATTTTCAACATGTTCCGGTTACGGCCAGCTAAGTTATTCTTTGAGCTGGCTAAGCAGGCTAACGTGGGAATCCTAGCTCGGGTGCCCCTAGCTAGTGGCCTGTTGACTGGGAAGTTTACGGCGGACACGCACTTTGAACCCAACGATCACCGGATGTCTAACCGGAATGGCGAGCTCTTCAGTAAAGGGGAGACATTCTCTGGCGTCGACTACTTAACGGGGGTTAAGGCCGCCAATGAGTTGAAGGAACGACTGGGGACGGATAACCTGGCCGCCACCGCCTTGCGTTATATTTTGATGTTTGACGCGGTTTCTGCTGTTATTCCAGGGGCTAGCACGCCTAACCAGATTGAGCGGAACACAATTGCTGCGGACGTCAAACCGTTAACTAATGAACAGATGGCTATTGTCACGGACGTTTACGATAAATATATTAAAGATCCAATTGAATACATGTGGTAAACCCGGTTATGGTAGCAGGGCGGTCGATAGTTGTCGACTGCCTTTTTTGCTATGGCCAGGGCTAGTTAGTATCAAATGAACGGTCAAAAAAAAGCCCCCACCAGATTGGTGAGAGCAGTCATTTAAGCTTTAGCAAGTTTACCCTGAACTTTGACCAGTCCAAGGGCCCCCACGTTACAAATAAAGAGCATGATAGCCATTGCTGCGTAGGAACTACCAGTTAGACCAACAAGTGGCGAGGCTAAGCCCCCGCAGGCATTTTGGGAAAGACCAATGACAGCTGACGCGCCACCAGCGTTACTGGTAGCCTGATCCATGATAATGGTGACGGTCAAAGTGAGGAGGGCCCCAATTAAAACGACAAGAATCAGGATCAAACCGCTCACCAGCCAGACGTTGGCGGGGAAGAGCAGTGAACCGATTAGAATCAGACTGGTGAGCGCAGCCAGTGTCAACAGGGTCGTGACCTGCTGTCGGTTAGAGAAGCGTCCAGCCAGTTGCCCGGGAAGATTACTGCCGACAACGATTCCGAGCCCGTTAAAGGCGTAGAGCAAACTAAACATTTGCGGAGGCATACCGAAACCGGTTTGGAAGACGAAGGTCGACGCAGAAATGTAACTGAACAGGGCGCCGTAGACGAGGCCGGTTGCAAGAATCAGTGGCCAGAAGGCGGGCTTGATCAGCAAGTTGCCCATGGACAACAGAGACGTGTGGAAGCCACCCGTCTGACGGTCAGCAACTGGCAGAGATTCGTGGAGGCCCAAGGCAACGGCAAGGGCAATGACCCAGCCGATTACAGCTAGCAGGATGAAGATGGCCTGCCAGTCAACGTAACGAATCATAAAGCCACCAATAATGGGGGCAATGATGGGAAAGACACCGTTGACGGTATTGAGGAGGGCGTAGAACTTCGTCAATTTCTTGCCAGAGAAGAGGTCGCGCGCCACTGCCCGGGCGAGCACCTGCCCGGTGGCCCCGGCCAGCCCCTGAATGAACCGGAGGCCAATTAGGAGACCAATTGAATGGATAAAGGCCATTGCTAGTGAGACCAGGCCGAAGATGATAAAACCAGTGATTAACGGTTTACGGCGGCCATATTGGTCAGATAGCGGACCCGCAATCAGTTGACCTAGGGCCAGACCAATCAGGCAGGCGGTGATACTGAGCTGCATGAGTGAAGCGTTGGTTGCGAACTGAACTTTCATTTGAGGCAGGGCCGGCAAATAAAGGTCGATGGCCAGGGGACCCGTTGCACTAACGGTTCCCAGGAGTAAGGTCAGCCAGATTTGGCGCCGTCGTGAGAGTGTAGAATTCAAAGACTGTCAGCCCTTTCTAGAGATATTATGAAATTAATAATGGGGCAAATCACCACTGGACCGCTACTCTGTCGGGCAGAATGGCGGTCCAGCGGATGAAATGGCTATTCGTTATGTATCTGTCCATTATTGCTGGAAAAAAACGAATTTGCAAGCTCAGTTTTTCTACGGGGGATATCAATTTTGTAACATTTAAAATAAACTTGGGAAAAAGCATGGGGGTTTTAGCCAGTAAATGGTAAGATTAGACTCGACCATAAAAACGGAACCGGTTGTCTGATTTCGTTGCGGGTGTATGATAACAGTATATTAATATTTCTGAACATAAGGAGCCTCATCATGAAAGTACTAAAGGAAGTCATGAGTTGGATCATCCCCGTGATTATCGGGCTGGCTATCGCCTTTGCCATCAAGCAGTTCGTCTTTACCCGGGTGCGGGTCGACGGGCCATCCATGGAACCAAACTTGCAAAATAACGAAAAGGTTTTTGCCTTCAAGCAATCGAAGGTTAAACACCTGAGTGTCATCGTTTTTGACGCCCATGGTGAGGACCCATCTGCTAAGGCAAACACCAATTACGTTAAGCGGGTCATCGGGTTACCAGGTGATACGGTTACCAGTAAAAATGGGTACATCTACGTAAACAAGAAGAAAATTAAGCAGAGTTTTATTAGTGAGTCCGAACGGAATGCTGGGACCGGTAACTGGACCTTAGCTAGTCTGCAGAAGAGTAATGGTTGGGGCAATGGCACCACAGTTGTTCCTAAGGGCAAGTACTTTGTGCTTGGTGATCACCGGAGTGTGTCCAACGATAGCCGTTACTGGGGATTCGTTAACAAGGACAAAGTTTTGGGCGTTGTGAAGGTGCCGGCTTGGACCTCTAATAAGACGCGGCGGGCTAACGTTAATGGATTAGCCTACTAAATAAGAACGTGATGGTTCATGGGAATGCCTGTGATCATCACGTTTTTTTGTGGCAGGTTAGCCGGTTAGGGTTGGCTTGACATGCCCTGCGATTTAGTATATGCTTGCGCACGTATTTTTCAGGGAGGGGACGGTACTTTGGTTACCGGAAACAACGATTCGGACATTTTAAAATGGATTTCAATTACGACTCGCTATACGCGAATTGCCTTAGACCGGCGCTTGCAGCCGTACCGCTTGAATGCGAGCATGTACTACTACATTCTGCGGATTCACGAGCGGCCAAAGATGACCCAAGATAAGCTGATCAGTTTGACGTACCTCAATCCGAGTAACGTGACGCGGGCAGTCAACCAGCTAGTTCATTTAGGGTACGTGCGCAAGCGGCAGTCTAAATCGGATAAGCGGGTTTACGAGCTGTCGTTAACGAAAAAGGGAGAGACGCTTTATCCTAAAATTGTGACGCTGCGCCAAGAGGTCGCAGACAACTTGTTGACGGACGTTGCGCCGGAACATCATGACGAACTGGTCGCTGAGATTCGTCAGCTAGCCTTGCGAGCCGTACATAATGAAATGCCAGAAATTAATAACGAGCAAGGATGAGGGACTGGGCCATTGGGCGGGTCTCTTTTTAATTGACCGTCCCTAGATGCGAGCTAATTGATAAGCTGGTTGACTTATTGGTTGGCCCGGTTTACCATAGAAAGAAAAGGTGAGTGTTCACTCACTGAAACGACGGTTTTAAAAAGTCGACGCAATGGGACCAGCATTGGTGGTGGCAAAGGTCCATTTGATTGGGAAACAGTGCGCTCACGTCGATAGGTGGTCATCATGAATTAGCGGAGGGTATCGGTAAATGGTAAAGGAAACAAATATTCAGACGGCGTTTCAGGAAGTGATGGCGGCCAGCGGAAATATTCCGCCTAAGCAGAAGCAGGTGTTGGCGGCTAGTCTATCATTGTTTGCTGAGAAAGGGTTTGCGAGCACGACGACGAAAGAGATAGCGGAGCGTGCTGGTGTAGCCGAGGGAACAGTTTACCGGCGTTATCGAACCAAGGATGAACTATTGGCTGGCGTGTTGGCGCCGTTTATGACGGAGGTCTTGCCCAAACTGGTTTCGGAATTTGCCGAAAAGGTGGTGGGACAAACTTATTCATCTCGTCATGATTTAGTGGCGACGGTCGTGAATGATCGGATGCAATTCGTAGTAGAAAACCAGTCAGTTTTACGGATATTGGTCACGGAGATTTTGGTAAGAAATGACTTACGAGACCAAACGATTTCCCGGATGGTGCCGTTATTGAAACAAAACCTGTACCCAGTTTTGGACCACTTAAAAGCTATTGGTGAGCTGGTTGACTGGCCTAATGACCGGATTGCGCAGTTCATGATTGGGACCATGCTGACGCAGTTAGTGCGGAGTACCTTAACGAATGAAGAAGTAACGAGCGCCGCATCCCTCATAATTAAATTTTTAGAAAAAGGTTTGGCACCGGAATAACTGGTGCTGGCTAAGAGGAGCTGGGTTAAACCGGTTCCTTTTTTTAATACTCAAGATTAATTGCGTTGGGCGTGGTGGAGCGCTAGAATGAATCTATGGTTAATATGAGATTTCCATGAGAATCTTGGTGGACATCCCACAGAGAGGAGCTTTTTATGCCAAAAGATAGTCAACAGGCACATGTCTTAAGTCCCGCAGAGACGGCAGAGTTACATGCCGATCTACAGCAACAACCCGCGCACGACGTCATTAGTCGGGCAGTTATTAAGAATGGGGTGTTAGCAGCAGCTGAGGATCCCCAAGCAACGGTTCGCCTAGACCGAACGTTTTCCGTGGAATTGGATACCGGTAAAGTTTCTAACCAGAAGCATTCTGGCCGGTGCTGGTTGTTTTCGACACTGAATACAATTCGTCATCAATTTGCTACGAAGTATGGGGTCAAAGATTTCGAGTTATCGCAGAGCTATCTATTTTTCTGGGACCGAATCGAACGGGCCAATATGTTTTACAACAATATTCTACGAACGGCGGATAAGCCGCTAGATGATCGGGAAGTGGCGTTTTTCCTGCAACGACCGGACGATGATGGTGGTCAGTGGGCTATGGGGGCCGCACTGGTTCAAAAGTATGGGGTCGTTCCGGCAAGCGTTATGCCAGAATCCTTTAACACTAACGACACGACGGGAATCGGGTCTGCCTTAAATCTGAAGTTGCGGAAGGATGCGCTCACACTCCGGAAGTTAGTCGCAGATGGCGCTAGCGAAGAACAGATTGCGTCCACGCGAGCCGCTGCGTTGAAGGAAGTTTATCGCATGGCCGCTTACGCCTTTGGTGAACCGCCAACCACGTTTGATTTAGAATATAAGGATGATAAGCACCAATATCATCGCGATGCAGATCTGACACCACAGGGCTTCTTTGACAAGTACTTCGACATTGATTTGGACGATTACGTGGTCTTGTCGAATTCTCCAGATAAGCCATTTGACCGCTTATACAGTTTACCTAGTCAGGATAACATCGTTGGTGGTAAGCACATCACGATGCTCAATGAGCCAATGGCAGACTTGAAGCGAGCCGCCATTGCGCAATTGCAGGATAGTGAGACGGTGTGGTTTGGGAACGATGTTCTTCAACAGATGAGCCGCGAACAGGGCTTCCTCGACAGTCATCTATATCAGATCAGTGATTTGTTTGGGGTCGACCTAGGTTTGACGAAGGCCCAGCGTTTGGCAACTGGTGAGGCGGAGGTCTCACATGCGATGACGTTGACCGGTGTCGATTTAGTTGCGGACGAACCGACTCGCTGGAAAGTTGAAAACAGTTGGGGTGAAAAGAATGGTGACAAGGGTTACTTTGTCATGACAGACGATTGGATGGACGACTTCGTTTACGAGGTCGTCGTTCACAAGCGTTATCTGACAGCTGCCCAACAAGCACTGTTAACGACGGAACCAGAACCATTACCTGCGTGGGATTCACTGCAATAATCAAAACAGAGTGAGACGAAAGGCTGGTAGTCAATGAGCATTAACGTCGGTCGACGAATAATCCCAGTCTTGGATTGTCTGTCTAGCGGGGTTAAGTGGCGTTGACTGCCTTTTGTCGCACGTTTCGACCATATACGTTCGGAGCACAAAAAGGTCTGAAACTTTTGTCTCAGACCTTTTTAGTTGGCCATGAATTTGGGTGAACGCCGGCTGGTTAGGCGGCGGTGGCCTGGCTAACTGGCATTGTTTCATGTGAAACACTTAGGCTAGGGTCACTGATAATTCCAGAATAAAACGACTTGTGGCTGGTATTTCACATAAGTTTACGGGTAAACTAAGGATGAGGTCCAGACAGCTAATTTGATGAGGTGATTCGAAATGCACAATTTTTTCTTCGACTTTGACAGTACACTGGCAGATACTCGTAACGTCGCAGTGATTGCGACCCAACGAGCTTTTGCGGCTAGAGGATTAACCCAACCCAGTCGTGCCACGGTTGTCAGCTACATGGGGGTACCAATTGAGGTATCCTTTGCTAAAATGGCAGACCGTGCGTTAACGGCTGTGGAATTGGAGACGTTGTATACAACGTTTAGAGAGCAGTATCAGCAGGCTGAGCAGTTGGGGATTTCCCTGTTTACGGGGATGGCAGACACCTTGTCTGAACTGAAAGCACGTGGTGAGCGGCTTTACGTGGTTTCTAGTAAGCATTCCGTCCCCCTACAACGTAACCTTGAACAGGTCGGCTTGGGAACGACGTTTGCAGCCATTAGTGGATCCGATACCGTCGCCAATTATAAGCCAGCCCCGGATGGCATTCTAAATCTGTTGGACCGCTTTGACTTGATGGCTGCTGAGAGTGTCATGATCGGTGATGCGAAGTATGATATGCAGATGGGCCACAACGCTGGAGTGGCTACTGCCGCAGCATTGTGGGGCGCGGCAGATCCGGAGTCAGTTAAGGCGGAAGAACCGACCTATTTATTACAGGCACCGATGGAATTATTAACTATTTAGCTAAACGTTGACCAGTCCTCTGTGGCTGGTTTTTTGGATAAAAAAAAGCCGTCCCTGGTTAGAGGACGGTCAGAACCGCTTGCTTGGTTAGGGCAAGTGGCGTCATTTTATTTGGTGAATAAAATGAAAAAGGTTGGTTAATAGGTTTATATTGGTATGCTTGTATCGTAACCGGTAAATGTGAAGAAATTGTGAACTTTTCTTACGTTTAATCAATGATAGCTATAAATATATTCTAATGAGTAGTCGAAAACCCATTTATTCGGGTCTAACCGGGGGTTGGATTACTTTTTTCTAATTGTTAATGGCAGATTGATCAATAAAATACGTATGGGAAAAAGATAAAACTAAGAGAATTTAAGGAATACGTATATACTACATAATTTTTTGATTATGTTACATTTTGTTAAAAATTTTATTAGAAACTGGAGCCAATTAAAAACCGACTCTAAGTGAGTCGGTTACGTTGTTTTAGTGTTGATTGTGATGAAGACGATCGGCAAGTGGGCGAGGCTTGCCATTGGGCCGATAGCCAGGAAGGTGTTCCAGCTGAAACTGTTTCGTGCGTTCTTTTTCAATTTTAACCTGTTTTTTGAGTTGCCGATTTTTCCAAAACCCATGAATCATCAGGGAAACGGGGATGATCTCCAGCGAAACAGTTGCGGGAATCAGCCAGGGATTTTCGCTAACCAGTTTAGTAAAATATTCCTTATGTTCCTGTAGGACTTCTGGGTCGGTATCCACGATAAACTTGTGTTTAATCATCATCATCACACTCCTTTGCACCATCATAACCCAAACTGAGAGCGCTGTCAGCCGGCCCGTTTTACCGGGGCTAAGTTAGTGATGGTCACGCCAAAAGCGAATGAGGTGCAGAACGCCCAAAACAGCGGCAATACCTAGGATGCCAGTTTCCAATAGGACAATGCCACTTAGATGACGGTAGCGTTGATAGAGGACAACACCACCGACAAAGAGGACACCTAGGGTAAGGGGTAGGTATTTTTTCATGTCAATTCCTCCACAAAAAAACGGCACTGCAGGTGCAGCACCGTTTAGCAATAGGCTCTTATTCGGCAACCTTAACCATCACAGCCTTGGTAACATCTTGATCGACATCACGTGAAATGTGATAACCGGCAACTTTTAACTTACTTTCTTTGTTTTTGCCAGTAAGTGTGTCTTTAACCGTGAACTTTTGCGTCATTGGGATGTCAGATAACTTCCCCTTAAAGTTGATTACGGTGTCGTCACCCTTAGTCTTGAACGTGGTATTAAGGGTCCCTTCTTTGTTCAAAGCGTTGGCCTTTTTAGCGGCGCTGTAGGACTTGTAGAGTTTGTTGACGTTGTAGACGGTCACTTTACCATCTTTATTGAACCGGTAGGCCTCAAGACCTGAGTTACTCTTCGCATTCATGGCACCAGTTACGTACCAAAGTTTGGTCGAGCTGGTCAACGTTGACTTAACGTCAGCCTTCTTAGTCGTTTTGTTTTTGAAGCTAGCTTGTTGGTTGTTCCCCGACTTGCTACTACTGTTACTGCAGCCAGCAAGACCGATAGCAAATACTGCTAACAGCCCCATGGCGGCGGCAAAAATCCGGGATTTCTTCATATCTCAATCACCTCATCGAAAATGATAACAGTTTTGTGCGTTACACACAAACCCATCTACTTCTATCCACCCACAGTATAGCATGGTCGTCCGGGGTAAATAGTTACGGGGCAATTAAAAAAGTGTTAAGTTGCGGGGCATGCAGTCTGTTGTTTATTATTAATTATCCATCATTTGATTATTAATAATAAAATAGTAGAGACAAACGTATGTTCTTCTGGTAAAATTAAGGCCGTTAGTTTTGCGAAGAGAGAAAGGGGAACCAGTAAGTTATGAGTAAACGTCGTCGGGGGCGTCGCCGAAGTACGGTTTCAATTTATGCGGCAATATTAGTGATTGCCATTGGGGCAATTGGTGGATTGAGCAGCCAGGGAAATCCAACGGCTAAAAAAGTGACTGAGGTGGCCTCGAGTCTGGTCGGTGGTGCAACCAAAGATAGCAGCAGTAGTTCGGCAACGTCGGTTCCTAAACAGTCCGTTGCCACTAAGGCACTCGCTGATCAAAAATATACCGGGACTCAGATTGTTGCGGTGAATCACAACAAACCAACGTTCACGTCGGCTGAACTGTCGACGAAAAAGGGTGCCTGGGCAACCTATGGTGCCCTGGACAACCTTAATCGGGTAACCACGGCGAATGCCCTCCTGAGTAAGAGCACCATGCCAACGGCCAAACGAGAACCGCTCTACGTCAGTCCGACCGGGTGGAAAAACAAGGCTTATACCGTTAATGGTAAGAAGGGGTATTTGTATAACCGGAGTCACTTGATCGGCTACCAGCTGACGGGGCAGAATAATAATTTAAAGAACCTGATGACCGGGACGCGGTCACTGAATGACCCGGGAATGACCGCTTACGAGAATCCAGTGGCTAGTTATTTGAAGAGTCACCCTACCGATTACGTTCGCTACCAAGTTCAGCCAGTGTTCCGTGGAAGCGAACTGGTGGCTCGTGGCGTGCATATGCAGGCCAAGTCGGTCAAAAATGCAGGGGTTTCCTACAATGTTTATATTTTTAACATCCAAGCGGGCGTTAAAATTGATTACGCTACCGGGACTAGTCAATACGGTGATCCTGCGGCCAGTTTTTAGGGCGTCACAGGGTACGGCATGGTCATCAGTGACCCACTTAATTTAAGCAAGGGACCGGAGAAATTGCCGGTCTCTTTTGTGTTTTCAGATAAGCAAATTGGGTTACTGGCGATGGAAGTCGCTAGATTTTTAATGACGATTCATGTACCGGTAAATTGCATAGAGGATGATGCCAGCTAGTACGATGATGCCAACCGTGGGATTGTCACGGAAGAGCCACCGAACGATTCGAAAAGAACTGGTGCCGTGCAAGCCACCGAGCAGGGTGGTGAAGTGAGTAAACATGGTCGCAGGACCTCCTTGAAATTAGGAAATTAAAATATCAAAAAAGTTAAAGAAAAGTAAAGACATTTGAGTGATTTAGCGTATCATGAAATCACAGAGAATAGAGGAGGGTTTACACGTGAACGTGAATTACATGCTCATCCTGGAAATCGTTGTGGTGATTAACTCAGCACTGGCCTTTGTAACTGTTTTTCGGGAGAAACGCGATATTGCGGCAACGTGGGCTTGGATGCTGGTATTGGTCTTACTGCCAGTAGTTGGATTTATTGCCTATGCCTTCATTGGCCGAAAGTTACCGAAAGATCGCATGTTCCGACTGCAGCGGCAGGTGGCCGTTCAACTTGAGGAACGGTTATCTCAACAGCGTGAAGAGATTGGCAATCAAGTTATGCCAGCAGATGAAATTAGCCATTCGGTTATCAATATGGTTAATATGTTTATGGCGACGGATCACGCGTTTCTAGCCCGAAAAAATCGGGTGCGGGTGATTACGGATGGTCATAACCTGTTCCACCTAATGATGGAAGATATTGAACGTGCACACTCAAGTATTCATATTGAATTTTACACCTTTTACAATGATCAGATTGGTAATGACATCTTGGATTTATTGGTAAAGAAGGCGAAAATGGGTGTGGAAGTGCGGGTCATTTATGATCCATGGGGATCCATGGGGACCTGGAAACGCTTCTTTAAACCGTTGATGGCAGCGGGGGGCCACGTGGAGCCCTTCCTGGGCACCCGGTCAGCCGTTATTGACTTTCGGTTGAATTTCCGTGATCATAGAAAAATTGTGACGATTGACGGACAGATTGGGTACGTCGGTGGGTTTAACATTGGCGATCAATATCTTGGTCGTAAAGAAAAGTTTGGCTACTGGCGTGACACGCATCTACGGTTAGTTGGTTCAGGGGTCTTCTCCCTCCAAGCGCGGTTCATGCTAGATTGGAATGCAACGGATCGTGATCACCCGTTTAAGGATGACCGTATTGAACACAAGTATTTCCCATTGACGAAGGTCAAGGGGGAAACCAGTTTGCAAATTGTTTCTAGTGGACCAGATTCGGACTTGCAGCAAATTAAGATGGGGTACATGCGCTTGATTCAAACCGCTGAGAAGCGGTTATGGATTCAGACCCCCTATCTGATTCCGGATGACAGTGTTTTGGACTCGTTGCGGATTGCGGCAATGGCGGGGATCGATGTGCGAATCATGATTCCAGATAAGCCGGATCACGCGTTCGTATACCGAGCAACGCAGTATTATGCACGGCAACTTGCCGATGATGGCGTGAAAATTTATTATTATCATAATGGATTCATTCATGCGAAGACGATGGTCGTTGATGGCCGGATTGCTTCCGTTGGTTCAGCCAATATGGATTATCGTAGCTTTAAACTGAATTTCGAAATTAATGCCTTTATTTATGATCCGCAGGTGGCGACTCAGTTAGAGGAAATCTATGAAGCCGATATGCGGCATAGTGAGTTGATTACACCGAAAATGTTTGATGAACAGTCACTGTACTTGAAGTTTAAGCAGACGGCGTCCCGGTTACTATCTCCGATTCTGTAGCAAATCTGTTGGTCACGTTGGGCAGGTAAATGTCTGATAAAATGCTAAATAATTGGGTCTTATGGTATTCGGGTGTATGATGGTGGCGCTGAGATGATTAGCTTGTCTTTAGCTGGATTGAGGCCGGTGCTTCACCGGTCAGCTAAGACGCATCGTGCATCAGCAGACTAGTATGTATGTGTGAGAAAGTCCGTGAGTAATCACGGGCTTTTTTTCGTAGTCTGTTAACAGTACCTGAAGATGTATCCGATAGCAATGAAAAGTAAAAACAATCAAGTTACGGGGTAATTGACGGACCGACTATCCATCTTAGTGGTTGGGTACGAAGAACGGAGATAATGACTGACATTGGTCGGGACTTCCGGTATAGTTGAACAACTGCTAGTGCTTGTATTCTTAAGTTAATTTGGTGTATATGTTTGGCCAGACAATTTTTAGGGAATACTGATGCAAGTGTTTCACGTGAAACATTAAAATCAGGTATCTTATGGCTGGAAAGATTGACACAGGGCGGTTTGATTTGTAGATTTAATGTAAGTCGGTTTAAAAGGACCGGGAACTTGAGTAATTAATTGGAGGCTGTCATCATGAAAATCGCACACCACCGTTGGCCATTATGGGCTTTGTATAGCCTGGCCTTTATGGTGATCGCGGCATTTAGTTTTGGGGTGTTTGGCCTAGCCAACCGAACATTGATTTGGAATATGGATGGGATTACCCAACATTATCCTGTCATTTTGGAACTGCACCAGCTATTAGTGAAATCAGGTTTTGCGGGATTGGCAGGCTGGTCGTGGACGATGGGGCTGGGAGCAGATAAGCTCACAACGTTGGCTTATTACGTCCTTGGTGACCCCTTTGCCTATGGCTTGGCACTGTTGCCAACGCGATGGCTAGAAACCGGGTACGGTGTGTTTATCGTCCTACGACTCTATGCGACCGGGTTAGCCTTTCTAGCATTTGCCCGTCGATATAATTTTCGTCCGGGAAGTCGCTTGATGGGAGCAATTACCTACGCCTTTACGGGATATTCCCTAATGGTTGGTGTCCACCATCCATTCTTTTTATTACCCATGATTTGGCTACCGCTGTTGTTTGTAGGTATTGACCGAATCCTACGAGGCAAAGGGTGGGGATTTCTAGGGCTAATGACTGGTGTGACTATCCTTAGTAACTTTTATTTTGCTTACATATTGGGACTTGGTAGCTTAATTTATGCAGTTATTCGTTTCTTCAGTCTGCAAGGACAAGGGGCGTTGGCGGTTAAATGGCGGCCAGCTATTGGTCGCTTCATAGCGGCAGCGGTCACTGGTGTTTTCGTTTCGGGTATCTTACTGCTACCATCACTACTGATGATGCTGAAATCAACCAGGACCGTGTCTATTTTTGCAAATGGGCTGTGGCTATATCCTAATGGTTACTATTTACAGTTAGGAAATGCCATTTTAACCACTGGGAATGCGCTGAGTTATTGGGCGGTATTGGGGGTCAGCGGACTGACCTTTTTAGGCGGCGTGTATGTCCTAGTCCATTGGCGTGAGCAACGTTGGCTAGCCGGAACGTTAGTGGCAATCGTGGTCGGTTTAGGGATTCCGGCGGTCGCGGCATTCTTTAATGTGTTGTCAACGCCCTCTAATCGGTGGATTTTGTTAGCCGCAATTCCTTTTGGATTAGCGACGATGACGCTGTGGGATCATTTGACGACGTTAACGCGGACGGATCGATATTGGTTAGCTGGCAGTGCAATGGCGCTTTTAGCGATAATTTACCTGTGTAATGGTTTGACGTTTAACAATGCTAAGCGGGATTTGATTACCTATTGTTTATTGCTGGCCTTAGTTGCTGTGATTTGGGGTGGTGCGCAGCTGACGGCACGGTGGTTAGTCAGCTTGGTTTGTATCTTGGTTGGACTGAATTTAGTTAATAATGCTTGGGGATACTATGATCCTAATGCCGGCGTTCAGGCCACCCAGCAGTTACGGCGGCACGATGCCACGCGGTATATTTTGGATTACTTTGATGGTGCTGATCACGGCATCAAAAAAGCAGCCGCCTTTTCGCGGGTGAACGCGACGCGGAACTTCAACCTCTTCCGCACGGTTGGAAACAACATGACAATGAGTCATGGCTTGCGGGGGACGATGTCTTATTTTTCTGTTCAGAATGGTTACGTTGGGCAATTTAGCCGTGACTTACAAAATTCAGAATATGCCATGAATGCGCCAATAGGGCAGGCGGACAGTCGTACCTCACTGAATCAATTGCTGGGGGTTAAGCATTTATTTGCACGAGAAGATCAGGTGACCAATCATGCAGCCTTACCCTATGGGTATCATGCTCAGAAGAAAGTGTATCCAGAAAAACCGGTATACGCACTCTCTAACGGTGTGGGAACACAGATTTTAACGACCAAGCTCAATTTCCCCTTGGTGTATACGCAGCCACAGGCATTATCAGCAAACGCTTGGCGTAAGCTTGATGGTGTTGATCGGGAACGTAGTCTGACACAAGGTGCAGTGACTGATGATGCCTTTAAAGGCATTCCCCAAACGGCCTATGCGTCACCCAAACGAACGTTAGATTATACAGTTACACCGAACGCGATTCCAGTTATTGACAGTACCAATAAGGTTATTCAGTATCGTTTAAAGCAAGGGATTACAGGTCAGAAAACTGGCTTAAACGATAAGCAATTGGATAATTACGGGTCATCAATTAAGACACCAGAGCTGAAGGTTGATGAGAATGGTCTGTTGAGTAAGCAAGAGGTCAAGACTTATGGGCCCATGGTGGATTTGAATAACCAGCAGACAGCTTTAAAGAGGGTGTTGGTGCAGAATCAACAGGTTCTTGAGACGACCACGCAGGCAAATCGAAATGGTCTTCACCAGATGACGAGTGACGCTCAAGGGCAGCCAATTAGCTATACGTTAACGCTAAAGCGGCCAAAACGGGCACAGGGAACGGAACTCTATTTAGCGTTAGATGGTATTACGTCACAGAAATTGACCACTAAGCGACAACTGCAAGACCAGGATAATACCAGTATTCTGGGAGCAACACCGCGGTCTAATTTAACTAAATTAAATGCCTGGCGGGATGCTGTCAGCGCACCAGATTTAGGAGATTATTGGGTCAAGGTTCAGACACGTAATCAATCGAAAATGTTTTCTCAGTTTGGGGTGGATAATCTTTCAGATTACGAACCCAAACATCAGGTATTGTTGAACCTGGGGTACTCTAAGCAGCGTCGGGAAACGATAACCGTTACCTTTAATGCGACGCGGCAGATCAACTTTAAGTCGGCTAAATTGCTTGCAATGCCTTTTGGCAAGAGCTACGACCAGCAAGTTCACGCTGCTCAGCAACGTGGGTTAAAGCACGCCAAAGTGACCGACAATCAGGTTACTGGAGAAGTCAGCCCACAGCGAACGAGTGTGTTAACAACATCAATTCCGTATTCGGATGGTTGGCATTTGGCCGTCGATGGTCATCAGGTAAAAACACAGGTCGTCAATGATGGTTTTGTGGGCGCCCGATTGTCGGCTGGAACCCATAAGATTCGGTTGACGTATCGGACTCCTGGTCTGTTAGTAGGTGCGTTAGTCACTCTATTAGGAGGACTAATTTTAATAGCTGAAAGTAGTTGGCGATGGTTTCGTGAACGTAAAGAATCTCAATAATTACTAAGAAAAGCGCCCCTCGAATTCGAGGGGCGCTTTTCTTAGTAAGATTTGCTACACTCAATTTGTTGGCAATCGATAAAGGAGCGATGGTGATGGTAAGGTGGCTCAAGTGGCCAGTATTTGTTGAATTAACAGAAATCTACACGGCACTGTTGAATGTGATGTGGTTTGTGTTAGGGGCAGCCATTGCGCAGTACAACGTTGGTGTCGTGAACTGGGCAAACGTTGGTTTGTGCCTGCTAGTGGTTTTTATTTTTGATTTGGCGGTCAACGTGGCGGACAATTATTATGATTATCAACATGCACATGACCGGGAAGGATACGCACAGCAAACGAATCCAGTTGGTCGATTGGGTTTGCCAGAGCATGGTGTGGCGCAGCTCGCCTGGGGGTTATATTTACTGGCTGCAATTCCTGGCGTAGTTTTAGTCTTGAGAACTGGCTGGCCGGTTGCAGTATTTGGCGCAGTTGGGTATGCTATCGGTATTTTTTACACGGCTGGGCCGCGCCCGATTAATACAACGCCATTTTCTGCGGCAGTTGTGGCCTTGGCGATTGCCTTTCTAATCCAATTAACGTGTGTCTATGTGTCCATCTACGGCCAACGACCCTTATCCTGGACCATCGTTGGTGTGACATTTTTGCTGTGTCTGCCACTTACGCTGATCTTCTTTACACTGCAATTAGCTAATGATACGGCTGACCGTGATGAGGATATTGCTAATCGGCGGTATACGTTGGCTTACTATACCGGAAAAAGGGGTGCCGTTCGGTTGATCAAGGTGTTTTTAGTTGTTGGCAGTTTGTGGCCACTACTCAACGTCATTTTTGGGGTGGCCCCAGCAATTACGGGCTGGGCAGCCATTTTGCTTCCGGTGATGTGGCGCGGTATGACGCCGTTCTTTCAGCGTCAAGATAAACAACTGACGTTCATGGCAACGGTGAAGAGCGCTTCACTCTTCTTTTTAGCCTATCCGGTATTGTTTGCAATCGGAACTTGGCTTTAGGCGGGTATCCGATTATGGGGCACCACAGTTTAACCCGGGTTATAGTTAATCATTATCGCAGTTGAAAAAGTGGCTTCAGCAGTCTTGTTTGTGCTGTATAAGAAAGGGCGTCGTCAGAATTAACTGGCGACGCCCTTTCTTATAGTCATTTATTATCCGGCATTCAAGATCCACAAGAAGAGGACGAAGACGACGGCTAGGCCGTACATCATAGGTCCCACATCCTTACCGCGCTTAGCAGCAAGCATCGTTAAAGGATATGTGATGAAGCCCAAGGCAATTCCATCTGAAATACTGTAAGTCAGAGGCATGCCCAGGACAATCAGAAAGGCGGGCGCAGCGACTTCGAATTTTTCCCAATGGATGTTCTTCAGGGATTGGGCCATGAGTACCCCAACGATAATCAGAGCAGGAGCAGTAACTTGGTTCGTGACAACCGCCAACAGAGGGGAGAAGAAGGCACCAAAGATGAAGAGAATACCCGTAACGATAGCGGTGAAACCAGTTCGACCACCAACGGCGATACCAGCTGAGGATTCAACGAAGGCCCCCATTGGCGAGGTTCCCAACAGTGAGCCGACAACCATTGTGCTGGAGTCAGCCATCAAGGCTTTACCGATACGAGGAAGCTTGTTGTTCTTGACCAGACCAGCTTGTTCGGCTAACCCAACCAATGTCCCGGTAGTGTCAAAGAAAGTAACGAGTAGGAACGTTAAAACAACGACGACTAGTTGCAGGGAGTTAATACTTCCCACATGGGTTAACCCAACCATGAAAGTGGAACTGATACTAGGAATTGCTGAAACGATGTGATGGGGCATAGGAATTAATCCAGTGGCCAGACCCAAGACAGAGTTAGCAACCATCCCAATAAAGATAGCCCCAGGAACCCGGGCACTCATGAGAATCATGGTGACAATCAATCCAAAGATAGTCAGCCAGGTACTCCCGACTTGCAGAGAACCGAGCGTGACAACCGTTGATTTATCAGCAACAATCAGACCACCTTGACTCAAGCCGATAAAGGCGATGAATAATCCGATCCCGGCGCTAATGGCCATCTTTAAATCACGAGGAATTGCGTCAACGACCATTTCGCGAATCTTAAATGCGGTTAAAATCATGAAGAGAATTGAAGCCACAAAGACACCAGCTAGTGCGGTTTCCCAAGGAACCTTCATACCAATGACAACTGAATAGGCAAAGAAGGCGTTGATTCCTAAACTGGCGGAAATTGCAATGGGGTAGTTAGCTAGTAAGCCCATCAGGAAACAACCTAACGCTGAGGCGAAAGCGGTTGCCGTGAAGACGGCCCCTTGACTGATCCCGGAAGCACCTAATACTTGGGGATTTACAAACAAAATGTAGGCCATGGATACGAAAGTTGTGAGACCGGCCAACATTTCAGTCCGGAAGCTGGTTCCTAATTCATCAAAATGGAAAAAGTTCGCAATACGTTGCATAAATGAGGCTCCTTAAAATAATTTATTTATGAAAACCCGAACGTTTTAAAGGAATGTTCGGATATAAATGCTAAATCACTACTTAAAGAGCATATCATTTTTATGAATAGAATACAATCACGAATTACAATTAAATTTGTAAAATAATCGTTCGGATAAATAAAAAGAGTCAGGGCACTTGCTCTGGCTCTTAGGAATAGTCAATTAATCTGGATCGGCTAGCGATTTACCACTCGTGACAGTTCGGAAACCAGCGAAGGCTTCGTCAATCGTCCGGTATTCAGCAGTGCCCAGTGTCACATCTAAGGCGCCGGCATTGGCTTCAACTTGAGCGGCCTTTTTGGCGCCAGGGATAACGACGCCAATCAGTGGATTTTGCATGTACCAGGCCAGGACAGTCTGAGCTATCGTTGCTTGGTGAGCTTTTGCAATTGGTCGAATCTTTTCGATAGCTGCTAAAGCTTGACTGTAGCGGGGGTCCTGGAAATCGCTAATTTGGCTACGAATATCATCAGCGGGAAAACTAACGTCGTGATTGTACTTACCTGTCAGTAGTCCTGAAGCGAGTGGGAAGTAGGGGACGAAGCTGATTTGATGATCCTTCAGGTAAGGTAACAGGTCGGTTTCGTGGTCCCGATGTAAGAGACTAAATTCATCTTCAACCACGTCTAGGTAGCCATCAGCATTGGCTTCCTTAACTTGCTTTAGGCTGAAGTTAGAGACCCCAATTGCCCGGATTTTTCCTTGCTCACGTAATCGCTGTAGAGCACCAACAGCTTCTGCTTTAGGGGTTTGCTTATCAGGAAAGTGAATGTAATAGATATCAAGATAATCGGTGTTAAGCCGTTTTAGACTAGCTTCGACTTGCTCAGTTAAAAACTGAGGATCATTGTTGATGACTTGCTCGCCAGATGAAAAATCTTGGGCGCCTTTGGTCGCTAAGGTAAAACTGTGACGATCGAAGGTGTGCATTGCTTGGCCGACCAGCTCTTCCGAATGGCCTAAGCCATAAACGAAGGCCGTATCCAAGAGCTTGATGCCTTGATTCAAGCCGGCCTGGACTAGGTCGATACCATCCTCATCTTTGAGGTCAGGAAAGAGGTTATAACCACCGACCGCATTGGTACCAAGTCCCAAGGGCGTGGTTTGAACGTCAGTCTTGCCAATAGTTACCATATTATGTGTCATAGTTTACCTCCTAATAGTGATGAAACCGGATTCAATACACACCCATTATACCCAAATTGATTGGATTTCAAAATCACTTTATCCAGAAGTTCCTCAGGTGAGATGGTTTCTGGTACACTAGAAGGCAAGGAAAAAGGAGCGGATGATATGACAACTTATTTGATTGTGGGTGCAAGTTCACTGGGGCAATCCGTAGCACGACAATTGGCTCAAGCTAAGGAGTCGACCGTGCGAGTATTACATGCAGTTGATGACACGCTACCCCAGGATTTAGCGAAGCAAGTTGTTGAGTTGACGGGCGACTTAACGAAAGAAGCGACTTACCTAGCTGCGTTACAAGATAAGCCAATCATTTTTTCTGCGTTGGAAGGCATGGATGTTGATTTAGCCTTTGAGGCATTATTTGATGCGCAATATCACAATCAACTAGCATTAACGCGGTTCGTGATGTTGAGTACCGCTGGTGTGGATCAGGAAGTGAGTGGAGCCAGCCAGTATCCTGGTATTAAAGATGTCAAAGAGTATTTGAATCAGCAGCGGTACGCTGCTAAATTAGTCGATGAGGCAGAATTTCCTTACACTATTCTGCGGCCGGTAACCCTGATGGATGGGCCGGCTACGGCACCTCAGATAATTCCAGAAGGGACAGCAGTACCAGCGGGAACTGTTTCACGTGAAACAGTTGCGACGGTGGCAGTTACGATTTTACAAGCAGGTGGCTACGACTATCAATCATTAGCAATTTGCTAACGTTTCATGAAACCTAACGAAATGTTACGTCATTATATGAATTATTTGTTAAAATGGCTGTAGTGGGGTGAATGCATTGGCATTAAATATTGATGATGAGCAGTTACAAGCAATTCGTGAGCGAATGGATGAAGCTAATCAGCGTGCCCACTTTGTTATTTTTCAATCCGTTGAAAAACAAACGGGAAAGGCCCTGCGATTAATCACAGATATCGAAAGTTTTCAGTCGATTGAAGATCAACATCAGGAAGATTCTGATATGACCATCATCCAAGATATTGTTCCAATTACGGATGCATTGGCTCGTTGGGCGGTTGCCGAAAATATGGCAGCACAACAAGGTGATGATACGGCTGTTTTAGCTGATCTGGAATACTACACGAATGAAGTTTTGAAGGAAAACCATCAGGCGGTCAATCCACCTGACAGCGCCGACGATTAGGTAGTCTAACATCTGTTAGGCTACTTTTTTTATCGGGGAATTTATAAGACGTTTTGTAGGGCTGGTTACTGGACAACTGGTAAACTAAAGGTAGACACAGGGGAGTCACTTTTTGAGGAGGGATGAAGATGAAGCGAGCAAAATGGTTGTTTGCAAGCGTTGTGGTAGCGGTCGCTGTCTTAATTGTGGGGATGAATCCGACAGGGGCACAAGCCAAGGGCGCTAATCGGACCGTTACGTTCAGTCAGTTGACGAACAAGAACCCGCACCGGTTGGCTGCCATTCGGCAAGCTGCGCGGCAACAGATTTTGAAACAGAAGAAGGCTAAAGGAAGTCGGGTCAAAGCAGTTTATCAGGTGAAATTACCGAAAAACATGGCCAAGAAAGCAACATTAACACCGGCAGGGCTTCGGATGAATCTATTGGCTAATAGCTTTAAGGTTAAGCAGATTACGATTCCTTACGCACAGCTAAAAGGCAAGATCCTGAATAAATACTTACCCAAGGCTAACAGAACGCACACGGTTAAGACGAATAAAATGGTCGCATTAACTTTTGATGATGGGCCAGATCCAACGTTAACGCCGCGCCTATTGAAAACTTTGAAGAAGTATCACGTCCATGCGACGTTCTTTGAAGTGGGGCAGAGTGTTAGTCGCTATCCAAAAATTTCACGGGCAGTCTTAGCCGGTGGTAATGAACTGGGAAATCATTCTTGGAACCATCCTGATTTTGACAGCATTGGTACGTCGAAGACCTTTGATCAAATTACACGTACGAATCGCGCCATTTATCAAGCTACCGGGACCTTACCACAGTACGTCCGGCCGCCATATGGCAACATTACGGCTGCTGAGGGACGGGCCATTGAGCAGCCAATTATTCGGTGGTCAGTGGATTCTCGTGACTGGGCTTACTTGAATACTCAGAAGGATATTAATGAAATTATGCGTGACACTCGTGGTGGCGACATTGTACTGATGCATGATATTCATGCACAGTCCGTTGCGGCCGTACCAACGATTATTAAGCGTTTAAAGGCTAAGGGGTATCACCTGGTGACTGTTAGTCAGTTACTGAATAGTCAAGCGCTACCAGGGTTACAGTACTTTGGTGCCCATGATTATCGTCGCGCTGGTAAATAAAAGCAGATAAAAACGATGAGCTCTTCGGTCATAGCCGTAAGCTCATCGTTTTTTTTGAGACTAACTTAGATATTTTTGAACAAGCTGCTGATAAACATGTTGAACGTGGATGAATAGATCGAGGTCTACGGATTCGTTGAGTGCGTGAGCATCGGACCATTGACCGGCACCATAAACGATAACGGGGAATTGGTTGGCTGATTTGGTGAATTCGGAGGCATCGGTGGCGCCGTGGATGACCTGAAGTTTAATTGGTTGTGTAAATTCAGTGTCGGCAATTTGTTTCGTCAATTGAACGAGGGGAGAATCTTGCGCACTGATGATTGGTTTGAAGCTATAGTCGACGTGTAACTTCAGGTCTTCTTGTTTTTCCTGATTGAGATGGTCAACGATGGCATTTAACCGTTTAATAACAGCGGCATTATCAAATTCCGGAATTGGGCGAATGTTTCCTTGAATTTCGGCTTTGGCGGGGATGCTATTAACCTGCTCACCACCATTGAAGACGGTGACACTGTGGACCAGTGGACCGAGTTCTGGGCTGACAGGTGCGTCATCGAATGCGGTTGCCTCAGCCGTCACGTATTTAACTAAATTAGTGATAGCATTGATTCCCTTCTCTGGCATAGAGCTGTGGACGCCTAGTCCATGTGAATAAACGTGATAGTTGAGGGAGCCGTTATGGGCATAGACTAGATTACCACCAGTGGGCTCACCAATAACCATTGCGCTGAGATCATCAGCGTAGCCTTGTTCGGTTAGCATCCGCGATCCCATTGCACCGTTTTCTTCACCAACGGTACCAATGAGGCGTAGCCGGCCATTTAAGGGAACCTTTTGGTCAGCTAAGTTAATCATTGTGATAATCATTGCGGCTAGGCCGCTCTTCATATCGGCGGCACCACGGCCGTATAGTTGATTGTCGGCAATGTGTGCTGCGAATGGGTCGAATTTCCAGTCCGTTAGGTCGCCAGTTGCGACGGTGTCTAAGTGACCAGCTAGAGCGAAGACGGTCTTACTATCTGGGTTACCGATTTCAGCGACAATGTTGTCGCGTCCATCTGCGTAAGGAATAATTTTAGCAGAAATATTGTGTTTGGCTAAGAGTTGCTTGATATAGGCGGCAACTTCACCTTCGTTGCCGTTGACGGAATTAATTTGAACAAGATGCTGTAGAATCTGAATTTTTTCACTATCTTCCATAAAATACTAACCCGCTTTCTCATCGTTTTTTAATGTTAAGTCCTAGTTTATCACGGTTTGCGTTGCGTGGCTGAAATAATTTGTAAAGTCAGTGTAAAGAAAACGAACATCCGTTCGCTTTTGGTGAAAGATATGCTAAACTATAATCAATAGCAAAGTGTCCAAGGAGGTTGCTGATGAGTTTACAATTTATTTTAGGGAGTGCGGGATTGAATCACCGCGAGCCGATGGTGACCACCTTGGCTCAGCAAGTAACGACGCATCCAGAAGAGTCTTATTATTACTTGGTTCCTAACCATATCAAGTTTGAGACTGAAGTAGATGTTTTAACTGCTTTGAAACAGCGGATAGCTCCTGAGCAACGCTTATTTGCACAGACGCAAGTACAAGTGTTTTCGTTTACCCGGTTGGCTTGGTTTTTTATGAAGAACGAACCCGTTTATCAATTGCCACGGATCTCCGCAGCGGGTCTGAATATGTTGATTTATCAAATTATTCAAGAGCATGCTGATGACTTAACTATTTTTCGGGGAGAGGTCGACCGGCCGGGATTCATCAGCCAACTGACCACCCAATTATCTGAATTTAAAGTTGGTCAGGTGACGGCTGCTGATTTAATGAGCGCCATTGATCAGCTTTCAACCAAGAATGCGGATTTACAGGCTAAACTACATGATTTAATGGTAATTTACGAAGCCTTTGAAACGAAGATGCTTGGCAAATATGTTGAAAATACGGACCTGCTGAATCAATTGGCAGACTATTTAGAAACGAAAATCGATTTAAGCCACGCACATTTTTATTTAGAAGGATTCTCACAATTAAGTGCCCAAGAACGTCGGTTGGCCGCCGTTCTGATTCAGCGGTCAGCTAGTGTTACGGTAGCCTTGAACTTAAATAAGGGTTACCCACAGGCGTTACCAGATACGACAGATCTTTTTTTTCAATCTGCTAAGCTTTATCATCAGCTGTATACGGTGGCGCAGACCAATCATGTACCAGTATTGGTCGACGAACGCGCTAAAGTGTCACGGGTCTCAGCTGATTTAGGTGCTTTAGATGCGTACTGGCAGGCTAGTAATACCCTGTCACCGGCACCTGATAAACCCACGACCCAGCCAACCGATATTCAAATCGTGCAGGCAGATAATCGCTACGTTGAAGTGTCCCGAGTGGCAACTCAGATTCGTCAGTTGGTCGCAACTGGGAAGTATCGCTATCAAGACTTCTTGGTGCTCGCTCGGCATTTAGATACATATCAGACGGTGATTGATCCAGTCTTTCGTGCACAAGAAATTCCTTATTTTGATGATGCCGATGTGCAGATGGCTGATCATCCCTTTGTGGAGTTAATTAATGCTTTGTTTGATGTTCAACGGCGTAACTATCGGTATGCGGACGTGTTCCGGGTTTTAAAATCAGAACTTCTGCTACCCAAAGATGATGCAGGTGAGCCTATGTCACTAACGGATTATCGTCAGGCGCTGGCACTTACGGAAAACATGGTTTTGAAGAATGGTTATGAAGGACAACATCGATGGACACAAGAAAAAGATTGGGTCTTTCACCGTTTTACTAGTGGGGATGTGGGTGTTCAAACAACGCAGGATGACCAGGTAACGGCGCAGGTCAATCAGATTCGTCACTTTGTAAAACAGACCTTACCGCCATTTTTTGCACGATTAAAGGCAGCGAAGACCTATACGGATGCGGCGGCAATTTTGTACCAATTTTTGGATGGTGCTGGTGTAAGTCAACGTTTGATGGCTTGGCGGGATCAGGCGATTGAAGCAGGAGACTTGGTTCGGGCCGGTCAACCAGAGCAAACGTGGGCGACCTTCTGTCAGATGCTAGACGAATGTCACAGTATTATTGGTGATTTAGTTTTTAGTCAAACAGATTTTCAAACCTTACTACAAGCAGGATTTGCTGGTGCTAAGTTTAGTCAAATTCCTTCAACGTTAGACCAAGTGACCATTTCAGAAAGTGGGATTGTTCAAGCAAATAATCGCAAAATTACTTTTTTGATGGGAGCCACTGCCGATGCGATGCCTGACGACCAAGTTCCAACGACACTGTTGGCTGATAACGATCGCCAAGACTTAAGTACACAGCTGCAATCCATTGATGAGTCGAGTTATCTGCGAGATGATGCAGCTACGCAGTTAGCGGGTGAGCCATATCTTAACTATCTGGCCTTTCTGAGCGGCAGTGAGCAATTGATTTTTAGTTACCCAGTGAATAGTGATGGTGATCGGAATGGGTTGGAAATTTCCCCCTATGTAGCCCGGATTAAGGACTACTTCAACTTGCCGATTATCAAGGCGGTGGCAACACCTAGTGCTGATGAAACAGCAATTTTACCGTTTGTTGGGACACGCCGAAGTACACTACGCCATCTGGTTCAAGCGAGCCGGGATAGTCAACTACGTGAGGAGCCCTTATCCAAGCCGTGGTTGTACGTGTTACGGTTACTTCGGGCGGACCGAAACTATGGTGATCTCACGACGAAATTGCTAGGTAGCTTAAGCTATCGCAATGTGCCAACGCAATTGACGCCTGATATTGTGACCCACTTATATGGGCAGAAAATTAGTACCTCAATTTCAAAGTTGGAGGAATACTACGCCAACCCATACGCCTACTTCCTTAAATACGGGCTAAAACTACAGGAGAGAGACGTTTTTGAACTTTCACCGGCAAGTACCGGGGAATTCTTCCATGCGACCTTAGATGGGCTAATGAAGCTAGTTAAACAGCAACATTTAGACTTAGCTAGTCTGGACGCGCAACAGCTACACGAGTTGACCGATGAAGTTATCGCTCAGGTATTAGACACGTCAGAGAATCCGCAGTTTGCCATTCTCGAAAGTTCCCATCGTATGGGTTATATCCGCCAGCAGCTGATTAAGACGATGCGTCAGATGGCACGGACACTGCATGAACAGAGCACGCGAACCAAGCTACGACCACAAAGAACGGAAGTGCAGTTTGGACTGGGGGATGAACGGGGACTAAAGCCATTATCGTTTGACTTGGGTAAACGGCGTCAGGTGTCGGTCCGTGGGCGGATTGACCGGTTGGATGCGTTGGAAGTTAATGACAAAACGTTCTTGGGAATTGTAGATTATAAGAGTTCTGAGCATAAATTTAGCTATCAGGATGCTTATTATGGTCAAGCCATGCAAATGTTGACGTACCTAGATGCTGTCAAAAAGAATATGCCAGATTTACTGAATGATGATGAACAAGTGGCCGAGCTAGCGGGTGCCGTCTACTTACACTTACAAAATCCGGTTCTGAAAGCTGCTGATGTTTTAGATGAGGATCCCTTAGTAGCGTTATTAAAAGAAGAACGCTATCAGGGACTATTGTTAGACGATCCCGACCTTTTAACGAACATTGATACGTTATTTAGTGAGACAGATTACACCGGGAGTTCACTTTTATTCCAAGGATTACGACGCAAGAAAGATGGGGGCATCACGTCATATGGCAAGATGCTAGTTAACCCAGCTGAATTGGACCTCTTACTTGGTCATACCGAACGTTTGATTAAACGCGCTGCTAATCAGATTTTTGATGGGCACGTTGATTTGGCACCATTTCGAGAGCAGAATCGAACTGCCTTACAGTTTTCACCATATAAGTCGATCATGCAATTTGATCCTTTGTTAAAGGAAAATAATTACCGTGAATTGACCTCTCTGAAGAAGGACGAGGTTATTGCTCGGATCAAAGAAGAACAAGAACAGGAGGACCCAGATGAGCGCAAAATTTAATTTCACTCCCAGTCAGGACCAGGCAATTCACCAGACCGGGAACAATTTACTTGTATCAGCCTCTGCGGGTTCTGGTAAAACGCGGGTACTGGTTCAACGCGTTATTGAACGATTAAAGTCAGGCACGGGTATTGATGAAATCTTAATCGTGACGTTTACTAAAGCCGCAGCTGCAGAAATGCGGGATCGTATTCAGACGGCATTACGGCAAGAGTTGGCTGCTAATCAAGGGAATGCTGAACAACAGCAATTCTATTTACGTCAGTTAAATCAATTGCCAGTAGCAGATATTAGTACGTTGGATGCATTCTGTTTGCGAATCCTGCAGCATTATTACTACGTAATTGATCAAGACCCCGTGTTTCGGTTATTAGCGGATGAAACTGAGAACGCGCTAATGCGGGACGAAGTTTGGTCGGACCTACGTGAACAGTTATATGCGGATGACGAGACCGGACTATTTGCACGTTTAACGGAGAACTTTTCTGGAGATCGTAGTGATGATGGATTGGCAGAACTGGTTCAACAAACCTATACGTTTGCCAATGCGACTCCCCATCCCGAAGACTGGCTGGCTAATTTAGCCACGCCGTATCAGCTGGATAGTGAGCAACTGACGGGGACCACCTTTTACCGTGAACATTTGCAGCCCCTGTTCATGGAACAGTTGAAACAGATTCAGGCAGATTTGACGAGTGCCTATCAGCTAGCTGATCAAGCTGGCTTAACCAAGCAAGCGGAACATTTAACAACTGTTTTAGGCAGCATGCAAGAAGTAATCGAGTTAGCCAGTGATGGGAGTTGGAATGCGTTGCGAGCAGCCATTCAGAACTTCCCATGGGGGCGTATTCCTAGTATTCGCAAGGCAAATGAGGATTATCCCGTTTACAACGAACTTAAGACGACCTATTATGATCCAGCCAAAAAGCAATTAGAGACGCTGAAGAAGACGTATTTGATTCAGGATGAAGCGCAAGCTATGTCGACTATTGCGGCAGCCGGAGAACTCGTTACTGAACTTGGCAAAGTCGTCACAGACTTCCGGCAAGCCTATCGTCAAGAGAAACAACGACGCCACGTTTTAGATTTTGCGGATATTGAGCATGCAGCCTTGGAAATTCTGACGCAAGATACCGCGCAATCACACCAGGTAGCGCAACAATTACAAGACCAATATGCTGAAATCATGGTGGATGAGTATCAAGATACCAACAGCCTGCAAGAGGCTATTTTAACGGCGATTGCTCAACCGGCACCGACTGGTAATCTTTTTATGGTGGGTGACGTTAAGCAGTCAATTTATCGATTTCGACAAGCAGATCCCACTTTATTCATGGGCAAGACGGATTGCTATCAAGCGGACAGTCAAGCTGGTGAGTTGATTGTCTTGGCTGAAAACTTTCGTTCGATGAAAAACGTGGATGATTTTACCAACTTGATTTTCAAGCAATTGATGGACCGAGAGCTGGGAGAAATTGCTTATACAGGGTCGGCGCAGTTGAAATTTGGGGCAACGTACTATCCCGAGAAAGTTGAAAGTACTGCGGAACTGCTAGTTTACCTGACTGAGGGGAATAATGATTCTCAAAGTAATGATGGAGAAGCCATGGATGCTACTTTCCAGGTGGATAATAAGCATCAGGGTGAAGTGTTACTCGTTGGTAAACAGATTCAGCAATTAATTGCCGATAAGACACCTATTTACGATCGTGATGCCAAGCAGGTACGACCGATAACGTATAAGGATATTACGTTGTTGACGCCAACGCGGACCAACAACTTGATTATTACCGATGAACTGCGACGGTTGGGTATTCCAGTAGTTGTTAACGACGCACAGAACTACTTTAAGACAACGGAAATTCAAATTATGATGGCACTACTCCGGGTAATTGATAATCCGTATCAGGATATTCCTTTGGCTGCCGTTTTGCGGTCACCAATCGTGGGCTTGAATGAAAATGAACTGGCATTGCTACGAATCAATCAGCGAACGGGAGATTATTTCCAAGCTGTTCAGCATTTCCAACGGACTTTTGCGGCGGGTAGCGCCAGTGATTTCCAGCAGACGGTTTATGATAAAGTCAGTCATTTCTTAGAGCAGTTGCAAACCTTCCGTGACATTGCTCAGCAAAATGAATTGGTGACGTTGATTTGGCGAATTTATCAGGAGACTGGGTTCTTAGACTACGTTGGTGGGATGCCTGCAGGGGAACAACGACAAGCCAACTTGCACGCTTTGTATGAACGGGCCCAGAGTTATGAGAAGAGTAGTTTCAAGAGCCTTTTTCAATTTGTACGGTTTGTAGAAAAGTTACAAGAACGAGATGCGGATCTGGCTGGGGCGCCAGTTCAGTCAGCAGAAGATGCTGTGTCAGTGATGACGATTCATGGGAGTAAAGGGCTTGAGTTTCCCGTGGTGTTTATCATGGATGCTTCTCGCCAGTTTAATCGGCAAGACCAGCAGGGAAATTATGTGATGGGTGGGAAGTCGGGAATTGGTATCGACTATTTGAACCCTGAAAGTCGGATCAAGGCTCCCAGCCTGCAAAAATTAGTCACGGCACAAGCCATTTCACGGGCTAGCCTGGCTGAGGAAATGCGGAAACTTTACGTGGCGTTGACCCGGGCTGAATCACGGATTTATATTGTTGGTTCCCATAAGAGCGAAGCCGAGGCCATTTCAGCTTGGGAACAGGCTTATCAAAGTCCAGATCTGGTGTTAAACGCTACCTTGCGTGAAAAGAACACCTTAGCTAACTATTTGGACTGGATCGGTATGTGTTTAGTGCGTGATCCACAATTCGATGAGACCTTACGTCAGGGTTCAACGACTTTCGGTGGTTTAGCTGGTGATCCAGCTAAGTTCAAGGTGCACTTTGCCACGGCCGCCGATGTTGAGCCGGCACAGCAGGTTAACGAAGCGGCAGTTGATTGGTTGACGCAGACCGCTAAGTCGGCCGAGACTGTTTCTGATACAGTTGATAGTGCGCAAGTTAAGCATATTATGGATTTTCAGTATCCGCATCAGACGGCTACAGTAACAACAGCGTATCAATCAGTTTCTGAAGCTAAGCGGCTGTTTGAAGATCCTGATAACGCGTCAATTGGCGAATATCAGCCTGGTACGCACGGTCAAGCGGGAAATCGATTTGTTACACATGATTTTGCGCGACCGGAATTTCTACAGACTGTGCGAGAGCCGTTGGCAACTGAAATTGGGACGGCAACCCACTTAGTGTTACAGCAGATATCCGTGTCAACGGAACCAACGAATGATAGCATTCAGTCAGTTATTGATGGATTGGTTACAGATGGTATCTTGACCAGCGAAGTGGCTGAACGGATACAAATTACTGCAATTTTACAATTTTTCCAAAGTAACCTGGGCCAACAGATTTTAGCTAACCCAGAGGATTTGCAGCGTGAGGTGCCATTCTCATTATTGATGCCAGCTCAGAGCCTTTTTAAGGATTTTCAGGAAGCTGATTCCCAAGTGTTAGTCCATGGGATTGTGGATGGTTACTTAAGGACGTCAGAGGGGATTATTCTGTTTGACTACAAGACCGATCATGTTAATTCGCGTAATTTAGCGCAGAGTGAGGCTAAATTGATTGAACGGTATGGTGGCCAGGTTAATCTGTACGCCGAGGCGTTACAACAAATGACGCAGCAGCCAATTATTGCCCAGTATTTGTATTTGCTTACTGCTGGGCAGTTGGTTGCGGTGCCTAAGCAAGAGATTCAAAAGTAATGATGATACAAAAATGAGGTTATACCGTTTAGAACGATACAACCTCATTTTTTATTGGTGAATTAATAATAGCGATGTCAGAACGAACAGCTGAACGACAATCACACCAAGTAGACCAGTGAATCCTTGATAATACTGATGGTTACGATGCCAGAGATAACCCAGAATAACTGCTAAAGCCACTAGGCCCGCGGTGAATAAAATGATTAATTTTAGTTTTACGTCAAAATCACTGGTCAACATGATTTTCGCTCCTTTTATGGTTGTGTAGTGGCTCCATTATAGCAGAGATTAAGGGTCGGTCAGAGACTAGCGTTCAATAATGAGGGCAATTCCCATTCCACCGCCAACGCACATGCTGGCTAGTCCACGTTTGCTGTCACTGTGGAGTAGTTCGTACAGTAAAGTAACGGCAATTCGTGTTCCTGAAGCACCCAGCGGGTGGCCTAAGGCAATTGAACCACCATTGACGTTTAGCCTTTCGGCCGGGAGGTGTAGGTCCCGAGCAATGGCGACGGATTGCGAGGCAAAGGCTTCGTTGATTTCAAAACGACCAATATCAGCTAGCGTTAAATTGGCTTGTGTCAGGACCTGCTGAATAGCGGTGACGGGCGCATACCCCATGATGGCTGGGTCAATACCAACTTCTTGATAACCCGCTAACGTTGCCAAATAGGGGATGCCGGCAGCGTCCGCAGCAGATTTACGCATTAAGATCATGGCAGCTGCCCCATCATTGAGCCCTGCTGAGTTTCCAGCAGTCACCGTGCCATTAGGCTTGAATGAGGGTTTGAGAGCGGCAAGTTGTTCCAGAGAAGTATCGGTACGTACGGCTTCATCGGTGGTGATGAGTTTATCGCCCACGGGAACCGGTGTAATTTCATCCGTAAATTGGCCGTTAAGTTGGGCCCGGGTAGCCTTTTTCTGAGAATCTAAGGAAAAGGCATCTTGTTCGGCTCGACTGACGTGATATTTTTCTGCAACATTTTCGGCGGTGATACCCATGGGAACGTCGTTGAAGGCGTCCATCAGACCATCCTTAGCCAGACTATCTGTTAGGGTTACATCACCATATTTACTGCCCCAACGGGTCCGAGGGTTTAAGTATGGGGCGTGACTCATACTCTCAGTTCCACCTACTAAGACAGCGTCTGCGTCACCCATCAGGATAGCGCTTTGGCCCAAACGGATGGCTTTAAGACTTGAGCCACAGACCTGATTAATGGTCATGGCGGTACTAGTGACTGGTAAACCAGCGTTCAATTCTATCTGACGGGCGACATTTTGTCCTTGCCCAGCCTGCAATACTGTTCCAAAAATGGTTTGCTGAATCATGGCGGGTGCGAGGCCGCTACGTTCAATGGCGGCCTTCGCAGCGATGGTCCCCAACTGAACGGCGGATATTCCGTTAAAAATCCGGCCAAATTTGCCGATTGGGGTCCGGGCCGCACTAACAATTACTACTTTATCTGCCATGCTAATTGGTTACTCCTTTACGAAATGGTTTCCGAAACTCTAATATAACGAACTTTACCGGATTTGTCTTGAATTTGGTAAGGAGTTCACGAGGGATTTGCTTTTTCTTAATTATTTTTCCTATAATAGAGGGGTGGGCTTCAAGATAGGGGAATAGAAGTTATGAAACGAACAGAGTCAACTGCCAAATCACTGACGCCAGCAGAATTTTTGACGCCAGAACGATTGGCGCAATTGTCAGCTAACCAGCAAAAGTTTGCGGCTAACATTTTGCAGGATGTTTTGCACGCTCGAGAGACCGTCAATATGGCGGGGGATACTTGGACGGCACAACAGGTTGCAGCAACATTGGCAGCCTTGCCAACGTTGGTTGATCAACCGCACCTTTACTTTGTAGCGGTGGTTCCCGTCCTCACGGCTTATTTTAAGGCGCAACAACTTCCTAATTTAAAGGAATTAGAAGTGGCCTTAAAGAACGCTCGGCCTGTGTTGGTCGAGAAACACGCCGAAGCGGCTGATGAACAAGCTGCCTATGAAGATGTGGTTGCATTGGTTGAACAGTGGGTTCAGGACATGGTGGAACAGGCTGATGTTGCCAATTTAAAGGCTGACGACCTGCAACACTTTGTGACGATCGTTCATACGACGGCTGAATTGATGATTACGGGGAAGCACTTAGAACCTCAGGACTGGGACGTCAAGACGCTCAGTGAAATCATGTTTGGGCCATTTACGCATTTACTAGATGAACAGGACCGAGTGCCAGAGCTGTTCAATCTGGTGCCATTTGCTTTGACGACCTTATTTAGTTACTTAATGACGCAAAAAAAGTTACCACAAGGTCAGCCGTTGCTGGATTGGGTTAGTGGGCACCACGATGCATTAGTCACGATGTATGATCCTAAGCTGGAGAGTTTCTTTGAAGAACTGACTACGGCGATGCAACGTGAGGGTATCGATGCGAATGATCACACGAAAGTGGACGCATTTACGCAGGATTACTTGCGCCGTCACCCCACCGCTAGTCAGGAACTATTTGCGACGGATCGGCACTTAACCCACAAGAAACATATTAAACAAATCAAATATAGTCAAAAACGGCGGCGTAAGCGTCGACGGTAAACAAAAAAAGAGTTTGGAAATTCCAAACTCTTTTTTTCTGGTCTTATTTTTCGTCTGCCAAGTCGTCGATAACCTCGTGGGCAACGACGGGATCGGAGGCGTACGGGGTGTCGACCCCATTGATTTTTTGATAAGCGTCTTGTCCCTTACCAGCTAAAACGACGAGATCGTTATTAGTGGCAGTAGCAATGGCGTGCTGAATGGCTTCTTCACGCTGGGCAATGATGGTCACGTTCACCTTATTGTGGTCAATGTGACTATCGATTTCTTTAGCAATGGCGATGGGATCTTCGTGACCCGGATCGTCAGTGGTTAAGAAGGCAACGTCCGCGTAGTCATTAAGGGCTTGGGCAAATCCTTCACGTCGATCCTCACCCTTATCACCCGTACTACCAAGCACGGTGATAATCTGATGGTCAGGAAATTGGGTGTGTAGGAAACTCAGAAGGGCGTTCATACTACCCCAGTCATGGGCGTAGTCAATGTAGACCGTTCCGTGGTGCTGCGTCTTGATGAATTCCATCCGACCGGGAATGGTCGTGTGGGCCAAGCCGTTTTGCATATCAGCGACGTGAGCACCGGCTAAGTAACTAGCCAAAATAGCGGCCGTAGCATTGCTCTGGTTAAAGTCACCAGGCACTGAAACGTTGAACGTCGTTGCTAAATCAGTTAGCCGTTCATCATTGGCCGTTAGTCCAAATTCACTGTCCGTCAAAGTAGCCTCACTACTTGTGATGGACAGACTAGCCTGTTCTTGATTGAAACCATAAGTGAAGATGTGGTTCGGTTCAGTCGAGACCTTCGCTGCGGCGTAGACTTCATCAAAATGATCCATATCTGCGTCAATGATGCAGTTACGCGAGTTAAGCATGAGCTGCATTTTACAGAAGAGGTAGTTAGCGAAGTTAGGATGCTCATTGACCCCAATGTGATCAGGAGAAATATTGAGGAAAATCCCAACATCAAATTTTAACCCGTACACGCGGTCCAGTAGGTAAGCTTGTGACGCAACTTCCATGACCAGCACCTTTTGTCCGTTATCAACAGCCTGCCGCATCTCGTGGAAGAGGTCAAAAGATTCGGCCGTCGTAAGGTGAGCGCGAAACTGATCTTCTGGCCGTGGACCAAGAATGTGGTTGATGGTTGAGAACATGGCCACCTGTTGGGGGAAGGTGTGGTTAAGAATATTCTTAGTAAAGTAGGTTGAGGTCGTTTTCCCTTTGGTACCGGTATACCCAATGACAAACAGGTCATTCTGCGGAAACCCGAAGTATAGCTGAGCCGCGAGCGATAACGCTTTACGAACGTCACTAACTAGAATCGCGGGAACGTCAACGTGGTAGTCTTTTTCAGCCAAGTAGGCGCTGGCACCATTTTGAATGGCGGCGTGCAGATAATCCACTGAAAAATTGAAGCCCTTGCAGACGAAGAGGCCGTTGGCGCTGGCCTTGCGGGAATCGTAGGTTAACGATGCAAAGTCGACGTCGTCTGATTTAAGCGTGGTACTGCGAAATAAGTTATGTTCCTGCAGTAACGCGATCAGCTGGTTTGCTCTCATTCAATTGCCTCTTTTCGTGGTTAGTCGTTAGGCCGCATGGTTGGGAAGAGCATGACGTCGCGGATGGAGGTTGAATCAGTTAACAACATCGTCATCCGGTCGATCCCAATGCCCAAACCACCAGTAGGTGGCATACCATATTCCATGGCTTCGACGTAATCGTTATCGATACCGTGGGCTTCTTCGTTACCGGCTGCCCGTTCTGCATCTTGAGCTTCGAACCGTTGACGTTGATCGACGGGGTCGTTTAATTCAGTAAAGGCGTTACCGTATTCACTACCATCGATGTAAAGTTCGAACCGGTCGGTGAATCGTGCATCCTTAGGGTTCTTCTTAGCTAATGGTGAGATTTCAACGGGGTGACCATAGATGAAGGTTGGGTTGACCAGGTTGTCTTGAACCTTTTCTTCGAAGAAGGCGTTGATGATGTGACCAACCTTCCAGTATGGTTCACAATGAATGCCATTTTCTTCGGCAATTTTGTGGGCATCTTCATCAGACATTGGTTGCCAGAAGTCGATACCAGTGGCGTCCTTAACGGCGTCAACCATATGAACGCGCTTGAAATCACTGTCGAGGTCGATATCTTTACCTTGGTAACTGATTTGACCAGAGCCGTTAACCTTGTTAGCCACGAACCGGAAGATGTTTTCTGTTAAGTCCATGACATCGGTGTAATCAGCGTAGGCAGTATAGACTTCAACCATGTTAAATTCAGGGTTATGACGGACGTCAGTCCCTTCGTTCCGGAAGTCTTTGCCTAATTCGTAAACTTTTTCCATACCACCAACGATTAAACGCTTGAGGTAAAGTTCAGTGGCAATCCGGAGGTACAATGGAATGTCAAATGCGTTGGAGTGGGTCACGAATGGCCGGGCTTCAGCACCACCAGCTTCAGTTTGAAGGACTGGCGTGTCGACTTCTAAGTAACCTTCGCTGTCCAAGTATTCACGGATAGCGCGCTTGATTTGAGTGACTTTAACAAACCGGTCAAAGCTGTCACGGTTTGAAATTAAGTCAAGGTACCGTTGACGGTAGATAGTTTCAGGATTAGTCAGACCATGATACTTATCTGGTAATGGCCGTAAAGCCTTTGATAAGAATTCAAAGTCAGTGAAACGGAGCGTGAGAGCACCAGTGTTTGTCTTGATGACGTAACCCTTGGCACCGATAAAGTCCCCTAAGTCTAGGGTCTTGTAAAGGCTGTACTTGTCTTCACCAAGTTCGTCTTGTCGTGCATAACCTTGGATGACACCAGTTCTGTCGAGCAAGTCGATGAAGCCGGCCTTACCACTACCACGCTTACCGGTAATCCGACCCGCAACAGCAACATAATGTTTGTCTTCCATCAACTCTTCTTTATCATACTTGTCGTACTTTTCAACGAGCGACTTACTGTCGTCAGTTCTATCGAAGCGGTGACCGAAAGGCGCGATGCCCTGTTCTTGTAGATTATTCATTTTATCCCGACGAACCTGCATTTGATCATTTAGATTGGCCGGTGTGGCATTATTATTCTTGCTGTTACCCATGTTGTGTCCTCCTATAAAGTATTGATTCGAAAGTTCTATGAATCCAGACCTCCCTTAAATTTAGTTGATTTTTGTTGAATAAGCAAGTCCCAACGGCGCGTTAGGTCCATGAAGGCGCTTTCTTTTTGCGGTATTTAGTAGCTTTCTGACTGGCAGGCCTTTTGGGGGACTTAGTAAACATGATAGACTGAATTTAAAGAAGCTGATATCTATAGAAAGAAATCGAAAGAAGGGGAAAAGTAACGTGGCAAAAGTGATGCGAAAAATGTGGCCATTACTGGTTTTAGGATTTTTGGTAAACACGGCGTATAGCGTGATGTGGCCACTGACAACAATCTATTTACATGGAGACTTACACCTGAATTTGGTTCAAAGTGGTCTGATACTGGCGGCGTACTCTGGCTGTAACGTATTAGGGGGATACATAGGTGGCGTCTTAACGGATCGCTACTCAGCACGGTTTGTTGGACTAGCCATGTTAGCGGTTTTATTGATTGATGCGGGAGTCGGCTTTATTTGGAATGGTCTCATTGCCTATCCAATCGTCTTAGTCATCTTTGGCTTGCTAACGGGCGGAATGTTGACTCTAATTACGGCGATTACGGCGCAGCTGGGAACTGATGGCCGTTTGTTCAACTTGCTCTATATTTTCATTAATGTTGGGTTAGTGGTGGGTACTGCTAGTATCGGGTTGTTGTTTCGCCATAGCTTACGTCCAATTTTTGCCCTGCTCATTGGTTGCTATGGGTTAGCCCTGATTCTGTGGGCGAAGTGTGCGGGAAAATTTGAACAGCGGTCCTTATCGTTTGATGTAAAAAATGATCAAACAGCCGTCCGTCAACCGCGGATAAAGCAGCAATTAACGAAAGTCGGATTAGGCGTTCTTTTATTAACCTTGATCTTTATGTGGGTGACCTACGCACAGTGGATGAGTAATGTGTCGGTATTTATTCAAAATGAAGGACTTAGTATCAAACTGTATAGTTACCTGTGGGTTTACAACGGTATCTTACTGATCGTCATTCAAACGCTAATGGCCCGCGTGAACCATCCGCGGGTAGTGCCTTGGCAGATTTTGATGGGGCTGGTGGCAATTGGTGGATCGTTTCTTCTATTAAGTGGTGCATCTAGTGTAGTTGTCTTATTTGGCGCAATGACCCTACTGACTTTTGGAGAAGCTGTCTATGTTCCTGGTGTCCCAGCGTTAATTAATGCACATACGGTCGGTAATGAAGGCTTGTACCAGGGGTTGGTGAACGCCTTTTCCTCTTTGGGTAAAGCGTTAGGGCCGGTTCTTGGTGGTGTTGTCATTAGCTACTCTACGTCCTTTTCGTTGCTATTTTCCCTGTGTGCCGTGGTTGATGGTGTGATTGCCATTTGTTTTTTGGTGGGAATTTGGCCGATTATCAGTCGACGTGAAGGCTGAGTAAAAATCGAGACGAACCATTATTGGGAGACGGTACGGGGAACACCCGGTTTATCCGTCTCTTTTTAACAGCTTTCAGAGATAGTATTCGCCTTTGAAAATAATTTTCATTTTCTACGTATTTTAGTTGACGGTGGGACCTGTGGTTGGTATAGTTATATACGTTGTCACGGCGATTCATCAGCTAGACCAATTTGAAAGAGTGAAATTAGTTGTTGACAGTTGTGTTGATAAAATGATATATTATTCTAGCTGTCTCATTGAGACGGCGGTCAGTGAGGAACGTTGTTAAATCAAACTTCCTGTTGACATCATATTGATTGAATGATATGATTATTAAGTTATCTGCGAGAGCGGATAACTGGTAGACCTTTGAAAACTGAACATTGTTTCGACAAACCAAATATGTGTAGGGCGGTTTGATACTTGGTATCAAACCC
>NZ_RHNY01000008.1 GCF_003946345.1 Levilactobacillus tongjiangensis | reverse complement strand
TGGCTTTGGTGCCGGCTCTGGCTTTGGTGCCGGCTCTGGCTTTGGTGCCGGCTCTGGCTTTGGTGCCGGCTCTGGCTTTGGTGCCGGCTCTGGCTTTGGTGCCGGCTCTGGCTTTGGTGCCGGCTCTGGCTTTGGTGCCGGCTCTGGCTTTGGTGCCGGCTCTGGCTGTACCAATACCCGAACGACTTCTGCCGAGGTCAAAACTACGTGGCTAGCCTCCTGATTAGCCTGGAGCTGATAGCCAGTTGGCGCAACCAGAAAAACACGTCCGCCCAATCTTAGTCCGGCATGAGACACCCGCGACCCCACTACGTGACCAAGTGTATCCACATACGTGATTGTCGCTTTCACCTTGTCCCCCGCCAAATAAGTGACAATCGTTGGTTGATGATAATCTTTTAATGGTACTGGTTTAGGAAGTTTCACCTTTAAAAGGCTCCCAATCTCTGGGAGTAACGCGACGTTAGTGCCACGAGTGGCAGCATCCGATACCTGTGTTGTCTCCCGGTAAACGGTCGTTTTGGAAGTACCATCCTCATCACCACCCTCAATTTGAAACCGAACAACATAGCTAAACGCCGGTATCGTTTCCGCCGCCCTGGCGGTCACACCGTTAAAACCAGCCGTTAGCACAACCACGCTCAAACTCACTAAACCAATCATTTTTCGCAATCTCATATAAATTCCCCCTCGTTACTGATTAACTCCGCAGAAATTCAACGAGATTTTTTTGGTTTCGAAAATAAAAAAAAGCAAGTCCATTTCTGGGCTTGCTTTCATCATTCACAGTTTAATTACTTGTTAACGATGGCCAAACGTGCGTCTTCGCTCAAGTTGTAGAAGGAGTGAATCCCTTTGTAGTTGGAAGTCTTACCTAATTGGTCTTCAATCCGCATCAATTGGTTGTACTTAGCGATCCGTTCGCCACGGCTCATTGAACCAGTCTTGATTTGGCCAGCGTTCAGCGCAACAACCAAGTCAGAGATAGTCGTGTCTTCAGTTTCACCAGAACGGTGAGAGATAACGGCCGTGTAACCAGCTTGCTTAGCCATTTCAACGGCTTCAACAGTTTCAGTCAAAGTCCCGATTTGGTTCAGCTTGATTAAGATAGAGTTGGCAACGCCCATCTTGATACCCTTAGCCAAGTAATCCGTGTTCGTAACGAATAAGTCGTCACCAACGATTTGAACTTTCTTGCCCAAACGTTCAGTAGCCATTTGCCAGTCTTCCCATTCGTTTTCATCCAAAGGATCTTCGATGGAAACAACTGGGTACTTGTCAACGATGCTTTCCAGCAAGCTAACGAATTCTTCAGCAGTGTATTCCTTACCGTCACCCTTAAGTTCATACTTCTTGGTGTCAGCATTGTAGAATTCTGATGAGGCACAGTCAAAGGCAATAGCAACGTCCTTACCAGGTACGTAGCCGGCGTTCTTGATTGCTTCAACTAAGATTTCGAAAGGTTCTTCGTTGTTCTTCAAGTCAGGAGCAAATCCACCTTCATCACCAACGGCCGTTGAGTAACCCTTTTCGTTCAAAAGGTTCTTCAAGTTGTGGAAAGTTTCGGAACCCATCCGAATAGCTTCCTTAACAGTCTTGGCGCCAACAGGCATGATCATGAATTCTTGGAAATCAACCTTGTTGTTGGCATGCTTCCCACCGTTGATAACGTTCATCATTGGTGTAGGAAGGACGTGACCATTGAACCCGCCTAAGTAGTTGTACAGAGGTTGGCCTAATTCGTCAGCAGCAGCACGGGCAGCGGCTAAGGAAACACCTAAGATAGCGTTAGCACCTAACTTACCCTTGTTTGGCGTACCGTCAAGGTCGATCATAGCTTGGTCGATGGCCCGTTGGTCGGTAACATCGTAGCCCACGATTTCCTTGGCAATCAGGTTGTTGACGTTGTCGACAGCCTTAGTAACACCCTTACCCATGAAACGACTCTTGTCGCCATCACGAAGTTCAACGGCTTCGTGTTCACCGGTTGAGGCACCTGAAGGAACGATTCCCCGGCCCATTGCACCGGCTTCAGTGTAAAGTTCAACTTCAACAGTTGGGTTACCACGAGAATCTAAGACTTCGCGTGCGTAAATATCAGAAATAATAGACATTTTTTGTATTCTCTCCTTAACGAATGTTTGGCTTCACGGGAACAAGACAACAATCCCATGCTTTATTCTATAAGTTTAACTTTGAACTTTCAATCACATTTTGATTGTTTTATAAATTTTGGTAGTTTGCAAGCTGAACAAATGACTCTTCGTTCAGGCTGGAACCGCCGGCTAGCACGCCATCCACGTTATCTTTGGCCATTAAGCCAGCAATGTTATCTGGCTTAACACTCCCACCATAGAGAACCCGAATGCCGTTAGCTAATTCATCTGAGTAAATGTCAGCTAATGTTTGGCGAATCAAGTAGCATCCTTCTTCGGCCTGATCAGTCGAAGCGGAGGTACCACTCCCAATCGCCCAGCTAGGTTCGTAAGCGACGACGATTTTAGCAGCGTCTTCCGCGCTAACACCTTTCAGTGCCGCGGAAACCTGGTTGACGACCCAATGGATCTTTTCACCAGACTCACGGCGTCCCATGGTTTCATCACAACAAACGATTGGCGTCATGCCATTTCGAAAGACCGCTTGGACCTTTCGATTGATGACATCGTCAGTCTCATTGAAGTAGCGGCGACGTTCGGAGTGACCCACGATGGTATACGGAATCCCCATTTCGTGGAGCGCCTTCGGGCTGGTCTCACCCGTGTAGGCACCTTCGTCTTCGTAGTAACAAGCCTCTGCGGCAATCCGCAGGACATCTTCAGAATTGGCATCTAACATGGTCTGTAAATCTAAAGCTGGTGCCGCAATCGCCGTTTCCACGACGTCTGAAGCGGGCAACTTTCCTTGCACAGCCTCAATAAAAGTCCGTGCTTCGGTGACCGTTTTGTTCATTTTCCAGTTACCGGCAATGAGTGGTATCCGCAACCTAATCCACCCTTTCTAAAAATAAATTGACTACGTTTCTCATCTTACCGAATTCCCACTGGATTAGCCAGCGAAGACCCTTCACAATGAGCAACCATCACAACAAAAAGCCGTGATGACAACCACCACAGCTCTTTATTAATCTACTTGTCAGAGATTGCGGCAATTCCTGGTAAGGTCTTACCTTCAAGGTATTCAAGGGAAGCACCACCACCAGTGGAAATGTGGGAGAGCTTATCAGCAACACCGAGTTGTTGAACGGCAGCAGTGGAATCCCCACCACCAACGATCGTCTTGGCTTCTGATAAAGTTCCAAGGAACTTACCGATCTCCAGAGTACCTTCGGCGTAGTTACTCATTTCAAAGACACCCATTGGTCCGTTCCAGACAACCGTCTTAGCGTCCTTCAAGACATCTTCAAATTCAGCGACTGACTTAGGTCCAATATCCAAGGCCATGTAGCCATCAGGAATTTCGCCATCAACCGTCTTGTGAGCGGCATCGTTGTCAAACTTCTCAGCAACAATGGAATCAACTGGCAGAACTAACTTGTCGCCAGCCTTGTCCAAGATTTCCTTGGCCAGGTCGATCTTGTCAGTTTCAACCAATGAGTTCCCAATCTTCATACCCTTAGCAGCGTAGAACGTGTAAGTCATCCCACCACCGATAAGAATCTTGTCAGCTTTGGCCAACAAGTTGTCGATAACACCAATCTTGTCGGAAACCTTAGCACCACCCAAAATAGCAACAAATGGGTGTTCTGGGTTGTCCACGGCACCACCGATGAACTTGATTTCTTTTTCCATCAAGAAGCCGGCAGCAGTTTGGCCCATGTTGGCAGCAATCCCTGCGTTAGAAGCATGTGAACGGTGAGCCGTCCCGAATGCATCGTTAACAAAGACGTCACCCAATGAAGCCCAGTACTTGCCCAATTCAGGGTCGTTACCGGATTCACGCTTAACGTTTTCGCCGTTCTTAACGTCTTCGTAACGGGTGTTTTCCATAACTAACACATCACCGTCGTTCAAACCGTCAATGGCGTCTTCAAGCTGTTTGCCTTCAGTCGTTGGGACAAAGGTAACTGGTTTGTTCAATAAGTTAGACAGACGTTCAGCAACTGGCCGCATGGACAGACCTGGCTTGTCTTCTTCCTTCTTGATCCGACCTAAGTGAGACAACAGAATTGCCTTACCACCGTTTTCAATAACGTACTTGATTGTTGGCAAAGCTGCCACGATCCGGTTGTCGTTACCAATGACACCGTCTTTGATTGGGACGTTGAAGTCGACACGCATGAGGACCTTTTTGCCCTTAACATCTAAATCAGAAACTGTTAATTTAGCCAATTTAGAAAAACCTCCTTGAATGGATATTATCTTTTAAGATTACTTTCACAATATACAGCACTTATTCTTGAATTTCAAAGAACTTGTGTGGAACTCACCCAACAAAAAACGCGACGGAGAAATTCCTCCCCCCGCCGCGTCTCATCGAGCTTATTTTACGACTTACGCCGCAACATTGGGATTAGAGCGTTGCAAAGTGCAATAACGTCCGTACCATGTTGCAAGTGAAGCCCCATTCGTTGTCGTACCAAGCAACAGTCTTAACTAATTGGGTGTCACCGGCAGTCGTAACTTCCGTTTGGGTTGGGTCAAAGACAGAACCGTGGTCATCATCGATGATGTCAGTTGACACAATTTCGTCACCGTTGTAACCAAAGGCATCGTTGCCTTCAGTGTGCTTCTTGATAGCGTCGTTGATTTCGTCAGCAGTAACCTTCTTGTCAAGGACAGCTACTAATTCAGTCAAAGAACCGTCAACAACACCAACACGTTGTGCATGTCCTTGTAACTTACCCTTCAATTCAGGGATAACCAAACCGATCGCCTTAGCAGCACCAGTTGAGTGAGGAATGGTGTTGATGCTTGCAGTACGGTTGTTACGCATCTTCTTGCCACGAGGTCCATCCAAAATCATTTGGGTAGAAGTGAAGGCATGAATAGTCGTCATCGTACCAGCCTTGATGCCGAATTCCTTGTTCAGGAAGTAAGCCATTGGGGCCAAGCAGTTGGTCGTGCAAGAACCAGCAGAAACGATAATGTCATCCTTCGTCAATTGATCCAAGTTAACGCCTGGAACAACAGTCGTGATAGGACCGGCTGGAGCAGATACTAATACCCGCTTAACACCAGCTTCGATGTGGGCGTGAGCCTTTTCTTCAGAAGTGTAGAAACCGGTACATTCGAGAACGAAATCAACACCGTCATTCTTGACCCAAGGAATGTTTTGCGCCTTTGGTTCAGCGTAAACAGGGTATTCCTTACCGTCAACCACGATACCCGTGTCCGTAGCAGAAACTTCGCCAGGGAAACGGCCATGAGTTGAGTCATACTTCAACAAGTAAGCTAACATTGAGGGTGTCGTCAAATCATTGATGGCAACAACTTCGATGTCGCTTGAGTGGAGTTCGTGAATCCGCTTGAAAGCCAAACGGCCGATACGTCCGAAACCATTAATACCAATCTTTACAGTCATACTGTGATTTCCTCCTTCAGGAAGCAAATAAAGAATAATTTTTTTAAAAAGCAATACAGATTTAGTGTATCACTTTTTTAAAACAAAGTCAGCAGCACCTTCATCAGTTATTAACCAAGTCTGTGCTGGCGCTAAGTGCATGTACGCTGCGATGGCAGCACCCTTTTCGGCACCTCCAGCAACCGCAACGACTAATTGCTTAGCGGCTAAATCGCCAATCTCCAGGCCAATCCGTGGAAATTTACTAACAACATGGCCCGCGTCATCAAAGAAATAACCAAAGGCCTCACCCACCGCGTGGGCAGCTGTCAAATCATCGATGACATGTGGCGTCATTTTCCGTCGCTTAGCCATGACTAGTGCCTGGCCAATCCCGTGAACGACCACATTACTGTGGGCAATCAACTGGAGCACCTCGTGAATCGATGGCTCCGCAAACAGCGGCTTGTACGTGGCACTAGTCAACTGCTCAGGAACGTAGAGTTGGCGAAAATCGCCGTTAGTTCGCTGAGCCATCCTTGCAGCAACTGCATTCGCCTGAATGGCGGGAGATTCACCCACGCCACCTCGAGCAGGCACAAACAGTAACTGTCGATTAGTTGCTAGCGCCGGGGTCAACACATCTGCCAGGGTCGCCATCGTATGACCACCCATGACCGCCAATGTATTCTGCCCAGCCGGCAGGTGCTCGCCAAGAATTTGGCCAGTCGCCTGTGCCATGCCAACCAATGATCCGGTTGCCGCGGTACTGTCTCCCGCCACGATTGTGACGTGAGCAATTCCCAGTTTCTTAGCCAAATCCTGTTCACGCTGTTGCCTACCAGCCAAATCGTTCATGACTGGAATCAAGCCGCGCAACACTCGCTGACCAGCGGCGGTAACCTGCATCCCCTTCACAGACATCTGAATGAAGCCCAGGTCCGCCAGAGAATCCGTTGTCGTGCGAACTGCTCGTTCCGAACAGTTCAGATTCAACGCCAAGGTTCGCCGCCCAACTGGTTGGAGATTTGCAACACCCTGTAGCATGCGGAAGCGGTTGGTCAGCTTTTCAACCATTTGGGGCATAATTGCTTCTACCCACTGCCAATCATCCTGCATCCTGCTTACCTCCTAGTGGGACAGTAACCGACCAGTGGTGGCTAAATAACGCCCACCCTGGTCAAAAAATTGAAGGCCAACCCAAGCCAACCTTACAGTTAAGCATTATATGCTCCAGCAGCCACTTTAGCAAGCACTTACACCGCTTAAATTGTGAAAGCCTTTACAAATAAGATAATAAAAAAACGAGCCTGAGAAAGCCTCAGACTCGACCGCTTTGCGAATGCGCCCGGAGGGAATCGAACCCCCATTTCAAGAACCGGAATCTTACGTGCGATCCATTACACTACGGGCGCATACCCTGTGCTAAACAACACATTGATTACTATAACTGATATTGGATAAAAATACAAGCCGATTTCTCTTTTCGACTCGAAAAACATGCTATAATAACGGCATTAACTTTTCGTGGAGGTTTCAACAGATGACGCGACATAAGACCTTTCGCTTGGTAGTGGATGCCCTACTGATGGCGATTGTTTTGCTCCAAAATATTTTACCCTTCCTGGGCTATATTCCACTGGGCCCCTTTAGCATGACCCTGATTGGTTTAACAGTCATTGTGGCTGGAACCGCGCTAGGCCCTAAGGATGGCATGGCCATTGGCTTATTCTGGGGACTGCTTACATTCATTCGGGCGTTTACCTGGCCCTCAAGCCCCGTTGCGCCCCTGGTCTTTACGAATCCATTGATTTCAGTACTTCCCCGATTCCTAATGGGACTGGCTGCCGGCGGACTCTTTCTGTGGGCGCGGCATCATCAATGGTCCGACCGTCACGCCATGCAACTAGGCGCTGGGTGTGCTGCCCTAGTCAACAGCCTCCTAGTTCTGGGACTAGTTTACTTATTCTACCAAACGCCCGAAGTAGCCTCAGCCTTCGGCGCAAAAGGCAACCAAACGTTAGGATACGTCCTAATGATTTCCTTAGTCACCAATGCCATTCCTGAATTCATCCTCGACATGCTTGTCGCCCCATTAATTGCGGGCCCGTTACGCAAACGTTGGGATCAACTGAATGTTTAACGTGCTACGTGGTGGGAGTTTCCCACCACTTTTTTTGGACAAAAAAAGTCGCAACGTCAGACAACGTCGCGACAACTGATGCGCCCGGAGGGAATCGAACCCCCATTTCAAGAACCGGAATCTTACGTGCGATCCATTACACTACGGGCGCAAAACAGCATCGGCTTTTTGAGCACCTAACTACTATACCTGATGCTGAATATAAATTCAAGGGGTCGGGTAAATATTTTCTACTGAGATTAAACGTAGATCAATGAGACATTGCCAAACGAAACACTTCCTTGAATCCGAATGACTGGACCATCCCCTGCTTCTTGAACCCCCTTCTCACCAACGGCACCGAAGCTCGTATCGACATCTGTCTCAATATTCCAAGTCCGTGGTAAGTAGAGCTCAATTCCACCAAATGAGGCATCTACGAGGATGGTCGCCCCGTCCTCACTCAACGTGACGTTATCCAGATAAACTTTGGCGTTCCCCATGTTGACCCGAATAGCTGCGCGCTGAAAGTTCGTTGACTGCAGATAGCGAATGCTACTACTCATATTCACATTCACCACGGCATCATCTTCCGTTAAGCTGGCAATATCTTCCTCCTGCCAATGGTGATTATCACCATGATGCCAAGACTTCTCAGCAAATCGAACTTGTCTCCGCCAACGCCACCGTGGCTTGATAATCATGGACAATCCCACCGTCAATAATAATGCAGCGCCTAAAATCGTCCAGGGTGCTAGCGTGGTGATTCCTAATGGCTTGGCAAAAATAATCGCCAGAAAAGCCAACGAAAACACCGTCCCTGACACGGCAAAATGAATCAGACTTTCCACTAGTGCTGCCACTAAAAACATGGCAACTAGTAGCGTCCAAAATCCAATGTGATACGTCAGAATGCCCAACTGACTAGTAACCAAAATACCGGCCGCTAGCACTAAAAAGACACCCCAAAACCAATTTCGATGCATAATTAACCTACCCCTTTCGCTCTAGCGCCACCTGCAGCCCCTTATAGAAACGGCGCGAGACGTAGAGCTGCTTGTGTGATTTTTGAAAGCGAACCAGATTTCCTGTCACCGACTTGGTGAGCGACAGAACTTGGTCACGGTTGAGAATGGCAGACTTGGAGACCCGTTGGAAGTTAGCCGGCAAATCGGTCGCCAATTCAGTCAGCGGTCGACGCGTACTGTACATCTCCGATGCAGTATGCACAGTCACCTGATGATCAGCCACTTCGAAGAATAAGACCTCCGCCAAATTAACCTGATAATGACTTCCCCGTTGACTCAATGTAAGAGTCAATGGTGGTTGAACCGCCATTAATGCTGCCTGCAGTTGGTCAGCTGATGCCGCCGTTGGTGCTTTGATCACCACTTCTGGTTCAGCCAACTCGCCATCAATTTCAACGTGGACCTTCAAGCTTCCACCCCCTTTTCGTTAATCCTAGTAAACCACACCTCTTCCAGAAATAAAATGGTCACAGCGTGAGTGGTCGGTCAGTTGACGTAAGTGGTCAAAAGATGTGACAGAATACGTGACGTTTAAGTAAACTCTGTTATGATAGTTTTAGTCAAAAGGTTAGGGGAATTAACAGAGTCTAATTGTTTGACCTACCCTGACCTTAGCGGTAAACTAGCACCATGTTAGCAAACTGCTAGCCATTTAAAAGCAAAAAGGGAGGCTATCTTGTCATGAATTTAGTACCAACAGTTATTGAACAATCATCCCGTGGCGAACGGGCGTATGATATCTATTCACGACTATTAAAGGACCGAATCATCATGTTATCAGGTCCCATCGAAGATGACATGGCCAACGCCATCATTGCACAGTTGCTCTTCTTGGACGCCCAAGACTCCACCAAGGACATTTCACTTTACATTAACTCACCTGGTGGTGTGGTTTCTTCCGGCTTAGCCATTTACGATACCATGAACTTCATCCAATCCGACGTTCAAACCATTACGTTGGGGATGGCAGCTTCCATGGCCAGTGTCTTGGCTTCATCTGGGACTAAGGGCAAGCGGTTTGCATTGCCTCACGCCCAAGTGATGATTCACCAACCATCCGGTGGTGCCCAGGGGCAACAGACTGAAATTGAAATTGCTGCTCGTGAAATCTTAAAGACTCGTCAATTGATCAACCAAATCTTGGCTGATAATTCCGGTCAACCAGTTGAGCGTCTGAATCAAGATACTGAACGGGACAACTACTTGAGTGCTCAAGAAGCCGTCGATTATGGTTTGATCGACCACATCATGACTAACAGTAGTGAACAAAAGAAGTAATTTCTTCAAAAAACCATTGGCTACCGGCCAATGGTTTTTTTATGCTTCCACAATAGCAACCACATCTGAAAATCTGCATCCCGGCGTCGCGGACAATTGGCCCACCAATTAGTTGCCTATATAATGGTAGCGTTTTCATTAATTTGTTGCTTCTCGGAACCAGTCAGGCCCCAGAATAAAAGCGTCACCGCCATTTCAGCAGGTTTCCTTGCCGAAATGTCAGTGACGCTTTTATTTAGGCCGAAGCCTCTTCCCTTAATTGTTTGGCATAATCATTGATCTTACGTAAACGATGGTTGATCCCAGACTTTGAGATTGGACCACCGGGTACCAGGTCGCCTAACTCTTTCAAGCTGACTTCCGTATGTGCTAGTCGGGTCTCTGCCACTTCCCGGAGCTTAGTAGGCAACTGCCCTAACCCCACGGTGGCCTCGATAAACTGAATATTATCGATTTGACGAGTCGACGCGTTGGCCACCTTATCCAGGTTGGCATTCTCGCAGTTCACCAATCGGTTAACGGAGTTCCGCATGTCCCGCATGATCCGGACATCTTCAAAGCGAAGCATTGCCGTCGTTGCGCCAATCAGCGAAAGAAAGTCCGCAATCTTTTCGGCACCTTTCAAGTAAGTGATGTACCCACTACGACGGACAATTGTCCGTGCATTTAAGTTATAACGGTTCATCATCTCAGCAATCATCTGGTTATGCTCCTCATACAAAGAGTAAATTTCCAAATGATACCGACTAGTCTCTGGATTGTTCACAGACCCACCGGCCAGAAAGGCCCCGCGAAGATAGGAACGAACCCGCATATCATCATCAAAGATTTCCTTTGGAACGGACTCCAAGAGCTGCATCCCATCGAAAATTCCCAGGTCAGATAAAACCTCAGTCACGCCGGTTTTAACCCGAACAATGTACAGATTATTCTTCTTTAGCTTCATTTTTCGGCGAACTAACAGTTCACTCTCTAAGTCGTAAAACTGTTTGAGCAACTGATACATCCGGCGAGCAATTGCTGGATTTTCCGTCTGCACGTTCAAGACAAAGCGGTGATTAGCAAGACCTAACGCCCCGTTCATCCGAATCAACGCGACCAGCTCGGCCTTTGCGTTCTCCCGATGAACTTCCAGGGTGGTTAATTCTTTTTTGACTTCACTGGCATACGACACCGTTAAGGCCTCCGTTTCATTCGATAACGTGGCTGTCCAATCAGATTCAAGAGTTCGTGAACGACCTCTTGCCCGTTGTGGAACGCCCCATTATCGCGTAGTTGTAAAAAGTCGGTCGAAATGACCCGGCACCCCTGATCACGGAGCCCCTGAAAATCATGTCGGACCGGTTGGGACATTTCGTCCCAGCGTTGGTAATCAATGTACTGGTCAGGTACTTTACGCGTATTGACCAATACAGTATCAATAAAGTTTGCGTTTAAATGTTTGTTCAAAACCCGCACGTGATCGGCGTCCGTGAAGTTTTCTGTTTCACCCTTCTGGGTCATGATATTGCAGATGTAAACAACTTCAGCAGAACTTTCTTTAACGGCTTGACCAACACTATCGATCATCAAATTAGGCAGGATACTGGTAAATAAGCTACCAGGCCCGAGCACAATTTGGTCCGCGTTCATAATCGCATCGATTACCGGCTGAGCTGCGTGGGGTTGCTGGTGATGGTCACTCGTCTCGACCCATACCCGCTTAATTAATTTGTGTGCGGCCGTGATTTCTGATTCCCCACTGAGCGTACTCCCATCATCAAACTGGGCATGCAACTCCAGCGGTTCATTGGCGGCCGGATAGATGTGACCGTTGACCCGCATTAACTTAGACAGCTCCTGAACGGCATCGAAAATTCCCCCACGCATTTCGGACAAGGCCGCAATGATTAAATTGCCAATCGCGTGCCCTGCAAAGAAGTCGTCAGTCGTTTCGAAACGGTATTGGAACAATTCCTTATAAATTGAAGGGAGCTCAGCTAGTGCCACCATCACGTTACGAATATCTCCAGGCGGCACCACGTTGACGTAGTGTCGAATGATACCGGACGATCCCCCATCATCAGCAACGGTGACTACTGCCGTAATATCCACGTCCTGATCGCGTAAATTACGCAAAATGACGGGTAGTCCCGTTCCTCCGCCAATGACCACAATTTTCGGTCGGCGGCTGTTCATTACCTCTCTCATGATCGATTAGCGGACTCCTTTCGCTTCTCAATATCGCGATGGGTCACGTGAACGGGATAAGTATCCCCTAAGGCCTTGCCGATTCGTTCCGTAATTGCAACGGACCGGTGCTGACCACCCGTACACCCAATAGCAATGGTAAGACTAGATTTTCCTTCTTTTTTGTAGCCCGGGACAATTGTCGTCAACAGGCCTAAAAATTGTTGATAAAACTCTTCGGTTTGTGGCTGACTCATCACATAATCGTACACCGGTTTATCCAATCCCGTCTGTTCTCGCAACTCTGGCAAGTAGTACGGATTCGGCAAAAACCGAACATCCATGACAATATCAGCATCAATTGGTAACCCATATTTAAAGCCAAATGACATCATCTCAATGTGAAAGGCTTGGGTCGTCTCGGTTTCATAATTGTGAAAAATTTCTTCACGAAGCTTACGAGGACTCAGCTTGGTCGTATCAATGACCAGCTGGGCCGCCTGACGAATGGGCTCCAACAGTTTACGTTCCCGCTGAATTCCTTCCATCACACGACCATTCCGTGCCAACGGATGAGAGCGCCGTGTCTCTTTGTACCGAGAAACCAATTCCTCGTCTGAAGCATCCAAAAATAACACCTGGGCGTTCATGGTCCCATGCACCGCAATATCATTCAGCATACGCACGATTTCATCGTAAAATGCCCGTGAACGTAAATCAATCACCAAAGCAATTTTCGATAATTTACCGGACTCCCGAACTAAATCCCAGAACTTTGGTAGCAACGAAGGGGGCATGTTATCAATACAAAAGTAGCCTAAATCTTCAAAGCTTTGCATGGCAACCGTCTTACCGGCCCCACTCATCCCGGTAATGATTACCAAATGGATTTCTTCAGTCATGGCTCTCCTCCTGCTCCTAAATTGAAACAATCTTTTAGCAGTATAACACACCGGGTGTGTCTTTTCCTAATGATTCCTGCAAATTAACCCCGAAAAAGTCGAAAAATACCGAACATTCTTTAAAAACTGCCTATCCATTCCGGTCACTCCCCTTGATGGATAAACCACAACTATCATAATGACACCACAAAAAAGCCAGTGCGAATCGCCACAACGGCTGAACTCACACTAGCTTTAATTGGCAATATTAGCGGGTCTAAGCCCGACTACGAGCAAACGCAATCCAGATAGCGTTCACACCAAAGATCACGAAGAAGAAGGCTAATAAGGCGTTCAAGGAAAGGGCCGCGACCACTGGGTGGACAAACAACATGATCCCCACAACTAACGTCACCACGTCCAAAACGATGGACAGCCAGTAGAAACCACCACCAAAGCGACGCAAATGACTGGCCACAACTAACCGTTCAACGGAATCAAAGATAAACCACAGGGCAAATAGGTAGCCCAATGAAACGATAGCACTGTCCATATCAAAGAAGAACACGAGTGCGATTAGGATATCCAAGATACCGAATGCAAGCGCAAAGTTTGCCCGCAACCCGGTGACATCGTGTAATTTTTTGTACCCAGCAATCGTGGTCAACCCACTCAGCAACGCCATGAAGGCAAAGATAATAGCTAATCCGGTAAGCCCAATTTTTGGTGAGCGAAAGAGGCCAAGGGCGGCAACTAAGAATAAAATGCCGAGAATAAACTCGCTCCAGTCAAATCCCCAACGCGACCGATTCATATCAAACATATTTGCATCTCCTCACAAATTCAGTCATTTGACGACTGGTTTCAATCATTGTACTGGTTTTCGCCGTTTCTCACAAGTTGTGGGGCACAAAAATCACCCCTATACGCCACACTGACTATTTTTAAACCATAAGTGAGCTGAAAGGCAATTAGCAGTGGCATGGTTAAGCGGACCTAACTGTCAGCTGATACCCGCTCCAGCAAGGTAACCTTGGAGACAAGAAAGGACCTGAGACTTTTGTCCCAGGTCCTTCACCCATTTAATAACTAGCCGAGAGTATTTCCCCGGACCAGTCTATAACTATTTATTAGCTTTAACTGGTTTTTGATCAGCCACCGTCCGAGCCTTATCCCGTTCCAAGACGGGCTTAAGGTACTTTCCAGTATAGCTGTCCGCCACTTCAGCAAGTTCTTCCGGTGTTCCAGTAGCAACAACGTTACCGCCGGCTTCCCCGCCTTCAGGACCCAAGTCAATCAGATGGTCGGCTGTCTTGATGACGTCCAGATTATGTTCAATCACCAGCACGGTGTTGCCCTTATCTACCAACCGGTGAAGAACGACCAACAACCGCTTGATATCGTCAGTGTGCAACCCGGTAGTTGGTTCATCAAGAATGTAAAAGTTCTTCCCGTTCTGCTGTTTGTGCAGTTCGGAAGCCAATTTCATTCGTTGCGCCTCACCACCGGATAGCGTCGTGGCCGGTTGACCCAACTTTACGTAACCTAACCCAACGTCTTGAATCGTCTGCAGCTTCCGCGTAATCTTAGGAATCGCTTCAAAGAACTTCAAAGCCTCACTGACCGTCATGTTCAGAACGTCCGAAATATTCTTCCCCTTGTACTCAACTTCCAGGGTTTCAGAATTGTAACGCGTCCCATGGCAGACTTCACAAGGAACGTAAACGTCTGGTAAAAAGTTCATTTCAATCTTCAAGATACCATCACCATGACAGGCCTCACAACGGCCCCCTTTAGTGTTAAAACTGAAACGTCCCTTCTGATAACCGCGAAGCTTCGCGTCATTGGTCTGGGCAAAGAGGGTCCGTACGTCGTCAAACACACCTGTGTAGGTGGCTGGATTACTACGCGGGGTCCGCCCAATTGGACTCTGGTCGATATCGACTAGCCGTTCAATGTTCTTCACACCCGCAATACTCTGATACTTCCCAGGCTTTTCTGAATTATTATTCAGCTTTTGTGCTAACGCCCGCTTCAAAATTGTATTCACTAGCGTTGACTTACCTGAACCGGAAACCCCGGTCACGACCACAAATTCACCTAGAGGAAAATCTACTGTAATATCCTTCAGGTTGTTCTCGGCAGCGCCAGTTACCCGAATCTCTTTGCCATTACCTTCACGGCGTTCCAAGGGAACTGGGATATACTGCTTACCTGCCAAGTATTGACCCGTTAAAGATTTGCGCGACCGCATCACCTGTTTCGGCGTACCGGCGGCCATCACGTGCCCCCCGTTCTCACCAGCACCCGGACCAATATCAACAATATAATCTGCGGCCCGCATCGTATCCTCATCGTGTTCAACCACAATCAGGGTATTACCAAGATCCCGCATTTGCTTCAACGAGGCAATCAACCGGTCGTTATCACGCTGGTGTAACCCGATTGACGGTTCATCCAGAATATACAACACACCGGAAAGGTTAGACCCAATCTGAGTAGCTAACCGAATCCGCTGCGCTTCCCCACCAGACAACGTCCGGGCAGAACGACTCAGCGTCAGGTAATCCAGACCCACGTTCCGTAAGAACGTCAACCGGTCCCGAATTTCCTTTAAAATTGGTTGGGCGATCACCTGATTTTGTTCACCGAAGGACAGGTCCTTAAAGAACGAAAGCTCCTTATCAACGGGCAAGTTGGAGACCTCACCAATGTGTTGGTGGTTGATCTTAACACTCAGGGCTTGCCGGTTTAACCGGTAGCCGTGACAAGTCTGGCAGGTTAACTCCGTCATGTACTTACGCATTACGTCCCGGGTAAATTCACTGTTCGTTTCATGGTAGCGCCGGTTAACGTTAGGAATGACCCCCTCAAAAGCCACGTCAATGTCACGCACGCCACCAAAATCGTTTTCATAGTGGAAATGGAACTCCTTGCCCTGAGAACCGTATAAAACCATTGCCTGGTCCGTCTTGGATAAGTCCTTAAATGGCGTATCCATGTCAACCTCAAAGGCCTCACAAGCCTGTTCCAATAAAGCAGGATAGTACTGTGAACTAATTGGATTCCAAGGCTCCAAAGCCCCTTCGCGCAACGTCTTAGTCCGATCTGGGACAACTAGATCCAAATCGACTTCCAACTTGACCCCTAGGCCATCACAGTCTGGGCAGGCACCAAATGGCGCGTTGAAAGAGAACAGGCGCGGTTCTAGCTCACCAACTGTGAACCCACAGACTGGACAAGCGTAGTGCTCGGAAAAAATCATGGGTTCCCCATCGATCAAATCAGCTACTGCATAGCCACCGCTCAACCGTAGCGCTGCTTCAAAGGAATCAAACAACCGCGACCGAATACCCGATTTAACCACAATTCGATCAATCACAATTGCAATATCATGGTTTTGATTCTTGTTTAATTCAGGCACATCATCTAAGTCCATGGTCTCACCATCGACCCGAACCCGGACAAAACCCTCACGCTGAATCTTTTCAAAAATCTTTTTATGTTGCCCCTTCTTCCCCCGCACAATGGGCGAAAGAATCTGAAGTTTGGTCCGCTCCGGTAGATCTAGGATCTGGTCAACCATTTGTTCAACACTTTGACTCGTGATTTCCGTACCATCGTTCGGACAGATAGGCGTCCCTACCCGAGCCCAGAGCAGACGCAAGTAATCGTTGATTTCAGTGACCGTTCCCACGGTGGAGCGGGGGTTCTTAGACGTGGTCTTTTGATCAATAGAGATGGCCGGGCTTAACCCATCGATAGAATCAACATCCGGCTTATCCATTTGACCCAAGAACTGTCGTGCGTATGACGACAAGCTTTCCACGTAACGTCGTTGGCCTTCAGCATAGAGGGTGTCGAAGGCGAGGGAACTCTTCCCAGAACCTGACAACCCACTGATGACGACCAACTTGTTTTTTGGAATCGTAACGTCGATATCCTTTAAATTGTGGGCCCGTGCCCCGTGAATCACAATTTTATCATTTACCAATTGCTTGTCTCCTCACCGACCTAATCACCAATTTCGGTCTTCATATCCATAACTGTGTCCCGTAACGAAGCAGCCTGCTCAAAGTCAAGCTTCTTGGCAGCCGCACGCATTTCGTCTTCCAACCGGGCAATCAACTTCTCTTGGTCTTCCTTGGTCATATCCTCAAAGTCACTGGCAACGAAGTCATCCTTCTCATCACCATTGTCGTTCTTCTTAGTAACCGCAATCAAATCACGAATTGGTTTGATAATCGTCGTTGGCGTAATGCCGTGCTCCTTGTTGTAAGCAATCTGGACCTTCCGCCGGCGAGCAGTCTCATCAATCGCTGCCTGCATCGATTCCGTGGTGGAGTCTGCATACATAATGACCGCCCCATGGGAGTTCCGAGCCGCCCGACCAATCGTTTGGATCAGTGACCGTTCGTTCCGTAAGAAGCCTTCCTTGTCCGCATCCAAAATCGCAACTAAGGAAACTTCGGGGATGTCGATACCTTCTCGTAACAGGTTGATGCCGACTAAAACGTCATACTTACCTAAACGCAGGTCACGCATAATTTGAGTTCGCTCCAAAGTTTTAATGTCGGAGTGCAAGTAGGCCACCTTGATACCTAAATCCTTCAGATAATCCGTCAAATCTTCCGACATTTTCTTAGTCAAGGTCGTGACGAAAGTTCGCTCGTTCTTTTCAACTCGCGCGTTGATTTCACCAACTAAGTCATCTATCTGCCCCATAATTGGGCGAACTTCGATGGTTGGATCCAGTAATCCAGTCGGCCGAATGATTTGTTGCACGACGTGATCCGTTTGCTCATGCTCGTAGGGTCCCGGTGTAGCTGACATGTACACGACCTGATTGATATGCTGCTCTACTTCATTTAATTTCAGTGGTCGGTTATCCAACGCACTAGGCAATCGAAAACCGTAATCTACCAACTGCTGTTTCCGCGCCCGGTCACCATTATACATCCCGCGGACTTGCGGCATCGTCACGTGAGATTCATCGACGACCAACAAAAAGTCCTTCGGGAAGAAGTCCAGTAAGGTATACGGTGGTTCGCCAGGTTTGCGACCGTCCATCCAGCGAGAGTAGTTTTCAATCCCACTCGTGTAGCCCATTTCCCGCATCATTTCAACATCGTACGTGGTCCGTTGCTTCAAACGTTGCGCCTCGAGCAACTTACCGTCACCTTCCAGTTCGGCCACCCGGTCCTTCAGTTCACCCTCAATCCCGTTCGTGGCCTGAGCCATGATGTCATCGTTGGTCATGAAGTGGGTGGCCGGGAAAATAGCCACGTGTTCACGGTCGCCCACAATTTCGCCAGTCAGTGAATCAACCTCACGAATGCGATCAATTTCATCGCCAAAGAATTCCACCCGTAGTGCGCGGTCATCCCGCGAAGCTGGGAAAATTTCAACCACGTCACCGTGAACCCGGAACCGGCCCCGTTGAAAGTCGTAGTCGTTGCGTTCGAATTGAATATTCACCAATTTACGCAGAAGTGCATCCCGTTCGATCTCTTGCCCGACTCGCAAGGAAACCACGTGATTCTTATATTCAGTAGGATCCCCTAATCCGAAAATAGAGGAAACGGAGGCTACCACGATGACGTCATTTCTTTCCAATAAGGAACTCGTTGCCGAGTGTCGTAACTTATCAATCTCATCATTAATGGATGAATCTTTTTCAATGTACGTATCACTCGAAGGCACGTACGCTTCCGGTTGGTAATAGTCATAGTAACTCACAAAGTATTCAACCGCGTTGTTAGGAAAGAACTGCTTGAACTCCCCGTATAGCTGACCCGCTAATGTCTTGTTATGAGACAGCACTAGCGTCGGCTTATTAACATTCTTGATAACGTTAGAAATCGTAAAAGTCTTCCCAGTCCCGGTAGCTCCCAAAAGAATCTGCGCCTTTTCACCGCCCTCAATACCCTGGGTCAATTGGCGAATCGCTTCGGGCTGATCCCCCGTTGGCTGATATTTTGATACCAGATCAAACTTTTTGTCCGTTTGTCGGTCGATCATAGATGGTAACCTCCCTACCTCAAATTATTATTAGGCTGTGGCCGTTGCCGAACAACTAATCCCCAGCCGTTTAGTTAATTTCATCAGAAAAATGGGAAACGGAGCGCTTCCCATCACGTTCAAATATTTTACCATACCGAACATACTTTCGCCACTCAGGCGTCCTATCGGGGAAATTTATCCTGATAGATGGTGATGTTAGCAGTTCGGTCTCCCTTAACAACGCTGGTCGTCTGGACCGCCGTTAGCTGTAAGTCTTCCCAGAACTGTTTCATCTGCCGATCACCCATAAAGACACTGAGCTGAAGCTGGACGGCGCCAGCCTCGCGGAGTACCGCTTTCAGACTGTGATAATAGGCGGCCGACTCCGCTGTCGTCAAAGTCTTAGCTGGCAACCACATCCCCAACCACACCAAACTGGGCAGTGGATAATCGATAATCAGATCAACCAGGACCACTAACTGCTCGTCCTGAAAGACTCCCAGGTAGGCCTTCTGCTCTGGTAAGGCGTTCAATGGAATATCCGTGACGTCCTGAATAGCTTCCTGACGGGTCACGGGGTGGTCTTGAAAATGGTCAAAATAGTCCGGATGAGCCGCCTGAAACGCATAGATCATATCGTCGTCGTCATGCGTTAGTGGCCGCACAGTGGCCCCATTTAATTTCTGATTCCAAACTTCAGCAAGTTTCATTTAATCATTATCCTCCAATAAGTGATCGGTCAACTGCGCCAACTTTTGCCGGTCACTGAAGTCAGCGGCCAACATCTCAGGCAACACGTCTGATAAGAAGTAACGCACACACGGCATTTGTTTAAACTTTAAAATCGTTGATAAACTCTCACGATAGATTTCTGTGAAGACGGGTTCTGGATTACCCTTTTGAATCTCGCCAAACGACTCGTACAACAGGTCCACTTTATCTGCCACCGACAAAATCTGGCCTTCCAGCGTGTCATCCTTGCCTTCACCCAGCCGCCGGGTGTAAGCCGCCTGAAACTGTTTGGGAATTTCATTTTGAATAAAGTTGGCCGTCAGAGAAGTTTCTACATCAGCTAACATCGTACGTAACTCGGGGGTCGCGTATTTCACGGGTGTCTTAATATCCCCGATAAACCGTTCGGTATAATCGTGATTTAAGGCTTTTTCATACAGTAATCGCCATTTTACCTGGTGCCCTGCCTGCTCCTCCACATCCCCTAAGAATTGCGCAACCTCGGCAACCTTGAATGAGTGAGCAGCCACGGAATGTTGTTCAAATTTAAAGTACCCCGGTGCCCGGTCAATTGTTTCCAAGTCACTTAAACTCTGTAAAAATTGATTCATTCCCACGTTTGCTCAGCTCCCTTAAAATTAGTTCTCATCGTCGTTAGCTTCCACGTTGCTGATATTTTGCTGACAAAAAAGCGGAAACCACCCCGATGAGGTCGTCTCCGCTAAGTTTAACATGTTATTGGGCGGAAGCCGCCTTTGATTTTAAAGTCTCCAAATAACTGAAGGCTTCTTGACCAGCGATACCACCGTCACCAACGGCCGTGGTAATCTGCCGCAGGTCTTTTTGCCGAACGTCACCAATAGCAAAGATGCCAGGAACGGCAGTTGCCATGTGATCATCGGTCTTGATCCAACCAGCTTCGTCCAAGATACCCAAGCCCTTGAAGGCGTCGGTCATTGGTAAGGTTCCCACGTAAATGAAGACCCCACTGGCTGCTAGTTCACCGGTTTCACCGGTCTGATTATTCTTAGTTGCAACGCCCGTAACCTTCATCTCGTCACCCAAGATGGCTGTTACGTTCGTGTTCCAAACAAATTCGATTTTTTCGTTGGCAAAAGCCCGGTCCTGAATAATCTTTTGTGCCCGGAGTTGATCACGCCGAACGACAATCGTTACCTTAGAAGCCAAACCGGCTAAGTAGATTCCTTCTTCAATCGCGGAATCTCCTCCACCAACAACAATGACTTCACGATTCTTAAAGAACGCACCGTCGCAGACCGCGCAGTAGGAAACGCCTCGGCCACCAAATTCATCTTCACCAGGGACGCCAAGTTTCTTGTACTCGGAGCCCGTTGCCACGATGACTGCCTTGGCTGAGTAATCGCCATCATCAGTCTTCACAACCTTATGGTCGCCGTGGTCTTCAATAGATTCAACACTGCCGTACGCAAATTCAGCGCCAAACTGAGTTGACCCATCATACATATCCTTTGCTAAATCTGGCCCGAGGACCGACTTGAAACCAGGATAGTTTTCAATCGCAGCGGTGTTGTTCATTTGCCCACCGTAAATTCCCCGGTCGAGCATCAGGACTGACAAGTTAGCCCGCGACGCATACAGCGCCCCAGTCATACCGCCAGGACCCGCACCGATGACAATGACATCATAATTTTTCACGTGTAACGCTCCCTTCTGCTCTTTAGCCTAAATGATACTTTACTATTAAAAAGTAAGTTTGTCACCTATTTCGACTTGGCTGCCTTTTCGTCAGCTGCGGTCAACTTCGTTCCGAGTTCCTTGATGTAGGCCCGGAGTTGATCTTTAGTTTCAGGGTGTTGCAGACCGTATTCAATGTTGGTTTGAATCCAACCGAACTTGTTACCGACATCAAACCGCTTGCCCTTGTATTCGTGGGCAAAGACCCGTTGTGTCTGGTTGAGTCGATCAATGGCATCCGTCAATTGTAATTCGTTGCCTAAACCAACCGGGGTATTTTCCAATGCTTCAAAAATTTCTGGCGTAAACAGGTACCGGCCAATGATTGCCAAGTCACTCGGTGCCTCATCTGGCTGTGGCTTTTCCACGAAGTTCGTAACGTTGTACAAACCTGGCTCTGTTTCTTCGGAAGGGTTGATAACCCCATACTTGGCAGTGTCCTTGTGAGGCACCCGCATCACAGCCAACGTGGAAGTACCCGTTTCGTTGTAACGGTCGATCAGTTGCTTAGTCAGTGGCACCTTGCTGTCAGTCATGTCATCACCCAACATAACGATGAACGGTTCATCTCCAATAAAAGCCTTCGCCGTCAAGACAGCATCCCCTAAGCCACGAGGATAAGGCTGGCGAATGAAGTAAAGATTCATGCCAGTCGTCTCCTGAACCTGGCGCAATAGTTCATCCTTATGTTTAGCCTCCAGGTTAGCTTCCAGTTCAGGATTGGAATCAAAGTGATCTTCGATAGACCGCTTTGACTTGCCATCAACGATGACGATATCTTCAATTCCAGATTTACGCGCTTCCTCAACGATAAATTGAATCGTTGGCTTGTCCACGATTGGTAACATTTCCTTGGCTAACGCCTTGGTTGCTGGTAAGAAACGGGTCCCCAGACCCGCCGCTGGAATCACTGCTTTTCTAACTTTTCTCATAGTTCAAAATCCTTCCTCGTATCCCCTGCAACTAAAATTCAGAACGGCCTTCACGTTGCATCAAATCTGAAATGGCCTGCCGAATGTCCTTGCCTTCATAAATAACTTGGTAAATAGCTTCCGTGATAGGCATCGAAACGCCACGTTCCTTGGATAGCTCGTAAGCTGCCTTGGTCGTCGCTAAGCCTTCGATCACCATACCCATATGGTTGATGACATCATCCAACGCTTCGCCGCGGCCTAATTCGTCACCGGCTCGCCAGTTCCGTGAATTAGAACTTGTTGCGGTCACGATGATATCGCCGACGCCGGACAACCCGATAAATGTCATCGGGTCAGCTCCAAATGACGTCCCTAACCGAGAAATTTCGGCCAAGCCTCGAGTCATCAGAGCAGCCTTAGCGTTATCCCCGTAGCCTAAACCGTGTAGGGCCCCAGCTCCTAAAGCAATGATGTTCTTGAGGGCAGCCCCGATTTCAACACCGATGACGTCAGAGTTCGTGTAAACCCGGAAGTATGGTGTCATGAATAATTTTTGCACAAATTTAGCTGATTCTGGGTTAGCACTAGCCGCCGTGACCAACGTAATATCCTTACGGGCAACGTCTTCAGCGTGACTAGGGCCGGACAGTACCGTGACCCCTTTGCGGTTACTTTCAGGAATTTCTTCTTCCAATACTTGTGAGAGCCGCTTGTACGTCTTCTGCTCGATTCCCTTGCTAGCGTGGATCAGTTGGGGCTGTAAGTTCTTTTCCTTCAGAATTGCCGCAACATTCCCCGCAACAGACCGGATAGCCTTGGTTGGGACCACGAATAAGATGGCATCAACCCCGTCCAGAGCACTGGCTAGGTCGGAGTAAGCTACTAATGAAGGTGAGAACGTGTAATCCTTGATGTAGTGTGCATTGGTGTGCTGAGTATTCAGTTCCTCAACCTGCTTAGGGTTGTACGACCATAAACGAACATCATGCCCATTTTCATCCAGGACGCTCGCTAAAATTGACCCCCATGAACCGGCACCGAGTACTGCAATTTTCTCTGACATAGTAATGGATTCTCCTTATTTAGAAAGTTTAGTTTTTTCTCGAAACGGATTCCCGTCAAGGTAGGCTACCGGTGGATTAGCTTCGCGCCGCCGGTAGATCCAAATAATCAGGGCCCCCACGAATAACACAACTGATAAGGCTTGTGAGATGCGTAGTAGATGGAACAGCCACAGACTATCCGTCCGCATACCCTCGATGAAGAACCGACCAAATGAATACCACATCACGTAGGCCAGGAACACCTCACCTTGGCGAAATAACCCAGGATAGTGACGTAAGCTCATTAGGACCACGAACCCCATGAGACTCCAAGTGGATTCATAGAGGAACGTTGGCTGACGGTACATCCCGTTGACCAACATCTGACTAATAATCCAATTAGGTAGGTGTAATCCCTGCAAGAACGCCAGACTGGTCACCCGACCATAGGCTTCTTGATTCATGAAGTTCCCCCACCGACCAATGGCCTGGCCTAAAATCACGGTCGGCGCAGCCACGTCCAACATCAGCCAGGTTGGAATAAACCGTGACCGACAGAAAATCACTACGACGATTCCAGCCCCAATCAGGGACCCATAGATGGCAATACCACCATCCCAAATCGCAATGATTTCGCTGGCATGTTTAGCATAATAGTTCCAATTAAAGACGACATAATACAGTCGTGCAGCAATTAACGCTGCGGGTAACGCCCACAAGATCATGTCATAGATGTCATCGGGATTAATTCCTCGCCGCCGCCCTTCACGGACCGCTAACGTAACTGCGAGGACAACGCCCGCAGCAATGATGACCCCGTACCAGTGAACGGCAATGGGGCCTAAATGAATGGCGATGGGGTTAAGCGCCGCCACGATTGGTGAAAAGATAACGCCCATCTCCCTTATGAGTTATTTCCGTTCTTTTTAATTAAGCGCTTTAAGTTCTCATCAAAGACCTTCGTTGCATCGTATCCCATGGAACGGGCCCGGAAGTTCATGGCTGCCGCTTCAATAATGATTGCTAAGTTACGCCCAGTCTTAACTGGAATTGTAATCTTGGGAACAACAACGTCAAAGAACCGTTGTGATTCACTGTTGTTTCCTAAGCGATCAAAGTGGTTATCATCGTGCCAAGCTTCCAGGTGCACAATCAGGTCAATATCCGTTTCAGAACGCACTGCGCCAGCACCAAAGAGGTTCATGACGTCAATGATTCCGATTCCACGGATTTCCAACAGATGGCTAAGAATGGCGGGCGCTGCCCCTACCAGCGTTTGTTCGTCTTGTTGGTAAACTTCAACTCGGTCATCGGCAATCAGCCGGTGGCCCCGTTTAACCAGTTCCAACGCCGTTTCACTCTTCCCGACACCAGAATCACCGGTAATCATGACCCCAACACCGTAAATATCGACTAAAACACCGTGAACTGACTGACGTTCCGCCAGTTTACCTTCTAGGAAGTTAGTCATGTTACTGAGGACCCGTGAAGTTGTCAATTTCGTTCCTAAGATAGGAATTCCCGCTTCCTTAGCGGATTCTTTCAACTCTTCTGGTGGATCCAACTGCGTAGAAATGACGAATGCGGGTGTTTCAGGTTGACACATTTTCCGCATGACATCCAACAGTTTCTCGTGACTCATGCCCTTAGCAAATGACGTTTCAGTAATTCCAAGTAACTGCACTCGTCGAGCTGGGTAATAATTAAAGTAACCGGTCAATTCCAGACCGGGACGTGAAATATCACTGGTGGTAATTGGTCGGTCCAAGTCATCTTCACCGGAATAAATATCCAACCGGTTCACCTTGACGAGGTCGGCCACTGTGACACTCTCTGTCATGGGCGCTCCTCCTTACTGCATAGTAAACTACTCTAATTTTAGCACTTTACGGGGTCGACTCCTACCAAATTAATTCGTTTGCGAGTCAACTTATCCTCGGGCGTAGTGATCACTAATAATTGTATTGAAAAGAGCCATCACCACCGCAATGATCATGGTCGTACCAAACGAGGTAAAGGCAAAGCTATTTCCTACCAACGCCGAGGTCAGTTCCAACATGGCCGCATTAATCACAATGCTAAAAAGCCCGAGGGTCAAAATAGTGATTGGGAGTGACAACACGAACAGAATGGGCCGGACGACCGCATTCAACACCGCAAGCACCAGACTCGCCAGAATAGCGACCCACACACTGGATACGACGAAGGAGTTTTGTAGGCTCCCTGCCCAGGAACTTTGAAAGAACCCCGCTAAGGCCAAGAATATTAAGGCATTAAAGAATATTCGTCGCCAAAAGCCCACGCTACTCACCATCCTTGTGATGGTTCTTAATATCCTGCTCAGTCACATCATGAATCACCTTGCGCCCGGAATCTTGGGCAGCCCTCGTTCCGCCCCGAAAAAGGTCGCCTAAACTTGGTCCCCCAACAGGGCGAGAATCATCCAGCGGCATGAAAGTCATGACGACCACATACACCAACAATCCCAAGATTCCGTGGGTCGGAATAGCGAGAGAAACTAACACGTAAATTAACCGCAAGAGGTTGGCATTCCAATTAAAGTATTCGGCGATTCCACCCAATACCCCACCAACTAATCGGTTCGTACGGGAACGAACAAAACGTTTTTTTGCTGCCATCGACGGACACTTCCTTTTGTAAAATTGATTTCCTATTACGGCAAGAATAACGAAAGCGACCACTGAAAGCAAGTTTCCAGTGGTCGTTCATCTAAATCTTCAGTTTTGGTTAACGTTTAGTCCGTTGAATCCTGGTTGGCTGGATTTAATTCAATGATCTGCCCGGACTTCAGGTAGACGATCCATTCACACACGTTCGTCACGTAATCCCCGATGCGGCTCAAATCTTGGGCCACGTTCAGGTAAATGGAAGCCCCGGTTTCAAAGACTGGGTCCTGCCGCATTTGTTGATAGCTATCTGCTCTAACCTGATGATTCAATTGGTCCAACTTACGATCAATGTCTGCTAGTTTACGGGCTTCGTGCTCATCCTTGTTCACGTAAGCCGCCAGGACATCCTTGATCATTTGCGTGCCCAACTGGCCCATTTGGTCGATCAGCTCTTCCAAGACCGGAATCTTCTGCTTGGAACCAAACTTAATGGTCGCGTGGGCAATGTTTCTCGCATGATCCCCCGCTCGTTCCAGTTCCGAGACGGCTTTTAAAATCGTGACGATTTCGCGCAAGTCGGTCGTCACTGGTTGGTACAGGGCAATCATCTCAAACGTCTTCTTTTCCAACGCAATTTCCCGTTGGTTGATTTCATGATCAGTATCAATAATATGCTGAGCAGCCACGGCATCTCGATTCGTAAAAGAATCTACCGATTGCTGAATGACCTCACTGACCAGCATCCCCATTTCTGTAAAGTCAGCGTCTAAATCTGCCAACTCATCATCAAATAATCTTCGCATAAGTTACCTCCTTAGCCAAAGCGCCCACTAATGTAGTCTTCCGTCTGTTTCTTGGCGGGATTCATAAAAATGTTCTTGGTTTGATCCACCTCAATCAGCTCACCATTCATAAAGAACGCTGTTCGATCAGCGATTCGAGAGGCTTGCTGGAGGTTATGGGTTACGATAATAATCGTATAATCATTCCGCAAATTCAAGAGAGTTGCTTCAATTTGACTGCTGGACACCGGATCCAGTGCGCTGGTCGGTTCGTCCAACAGAATGATTTCTGGTGAAACGGCGAGCACTCGTGCAATGCAGACCCGTTGCTGTTGCCCACCAGAAAGGGCCAACGCACTTTCATGCAAATGGTCCTTCACTTCATCCCAAACCGCTGCTTGCCGCAAAGATTTTTCAACCACAGCATCCAGTTTTTCTTTATCTTTCTCACCGGCAATTCGCAAGCCATAAATAACGTTGTCATAGATTGAGAATGGGAAAGGGTTCGGTTGCTGGAAGACCATTCCAATTTCTTTCCGAATTTCAACCGTGTCCGCACTTGGTGAATAGAGATTCTGATCTTTGAATTTAATGGTTCCCGTGATAGTCACGTTGGGAATCAAGTCGTTCATGCGGTTCAGTGTCCGCAGATACGTGGACTTCCCACAACCGGATGGTCCAATCAACGCGGTAATACCCTTCTCATCGAAGTTCAGGTTGATTCCCTTCAAAGCTTCCTTGTCCCCATAATACAGATGTAGGTCCTGTGTCGTCAAAATTTCCTTACTCATGTTCTTTTCCTCCTCTTAGCCGAAGTTCCCCGAAACATAATCACTCGTGACCTGAACCTGTGGATTCGTAAATATTTGGCTCGTGGTGTCGTATTCCAACACCCGCCCCTGATTGAAAAATGCCGTGTATTCACTGATCCGGGCCGCTTGTTGCATGTTGTGCGTCACGATGATAATGGTGTAATTCTCCTTCAATTCCAACAACGTGTCTTCCAGCTGACCGGTTGACACGGGATCCAAAGCACTTGCCGGCTCATCCAACAACAAAATGTCGGGCTTGACGGCAATCGCCCGGGCAATACACAACCGTTGGGCTTGCCCCCCCGACAAGGCTAAGGCGCTCTTGTTCAAGTCATCCTTGACCTGTTCCCAGAGTGCCGCTTGCTTGAGGGACGTTTCTACAATTTCATCCAACTCGTGTTTACCGGTCACCCCGCGCAGACGGAGGGCAAACGCAATGTTGTCGTAGATTGATTTAGCAAATGGATTGGGGCGTTGAAACACCATCCCAACCCGCCGTCGCATCTCATAGACGTCCACGGCCGGTTGGTTAATGTCCACGCCACGATACATGATGCGCCCAGTCACCGTCGCAATTCGATCATTCATTCGATTCAAAGACCGTAAGAACGTGGATTTACCGGAACCGGAAGGCCCAATCAACGCGGTAATTTGGTTACTAGCAAATTGCAGGTCACCCTCGAACAGGGCTTCCTTTTTGCCATAATACACGTGCAAATCCTCAGTCGACAGAATAATGGGGTGACCCGCCTCACTTGGTTGGGTGACGTGTCGTTCTAACATTTCTTCAGACTTTCTGACGTCGTTATTCACAAACATGGCGTGCCCTCCTTTATGCAGACGTTAGCCGCTTATACAGCCGCTTACCTAGGTAACGAGCAGCGAAGTTAAATAGTAAAATTGCTAGGACTAAAACTGCGGACGACCCAGACGAAATGGCTTTCGCATCCGGCATAATTCCCTCAGAATTGATTTTCCAAATGTGGACCGCCAACGTTTCAGCCGGCCGCATTGGATTCAATGGACTGGAAATATTGAACGGATTCCAGTCCGCAAAGTTCAAGGCTGGCGCACTTTGCCCCGCCGTGTAAATTAAGGCAGCCGCTTCACCAAAGACTCGGCCGGCACTTAAAATGACACCGGTCAAAATACTGGGCACCGCTGCTGGCAAGATGACCCGGGTCACCGTTTCCCAACGTGATAAGCCTAATGCCAAGCCACCTTCGCGTTGAACATCACTAATTGTTCGGAGTGAATCCTCAATACTCCGGGTCAACAGCGGCAGATTGAAGAAGGTTAACGCAAAGGCCCCAGAAAGAATGGAGAAGCCTAACCGTAACTTCACCACGAAGAACAGGAAGCCAAACAGTCCAACTACCACCGAAGGCAGTGAACTTAGAATTTCAATGGCCGTGCGAATCGTGGCGGTTACCCAGTTATCCTTCGCGTATTCGTAGAGGTAGATTGCTGCCCCCAAGGCAATGGGAAAGGAAATCAGCATCGCTAGAATCAAGAGGTAAAAGGAATTGAACAGTTGGATTCCTACCCCACCACCGGACAAGAACGCCTTCGCTGGAGAGGTTAGAAAGTGCCAACTCAACTTAGGCATCCCACTCACCAAGATGTACCCCAATAGCGCCAGCAGAATCAGGACAACTAACCCAGCGATTCCGTAAAGAGCACCAATGGCTAGCTGATTTTGTTTTTTAGAAGTCATTATTGCAAGCGCCCCTTTCGGCCAATCAAGCGAATAATTAAGTTAAAGACTAGGGACATCAGTAAGAGTACTAGAGCCAGTGACCAGAGCGCATTGTTCTGCAGCGAACCCATCACGGTGTTCCCAATTCCCGTCGTCAAGACAGACGTCAGCGTCGATGATGGTGACACCAGACTATTGGGCATTAATGCCGCGTTTCCGATAACCATCTGTACGGCCAAAGCTTCACCGAAGGCCCGGGCCATCCCGAAGACCACGGCTGTCATTAGTCCCGGCGTGGCCGCCCGCAGAACAACCTTATAGATGGTCTGCCATTGCGTAGCGCCCAAGGCTAGTGATGCTTCCCGGTAATAACGGGGAACCGACTTCAAGGCATCAGCACTCATGGACGTTACCGTGGGTAAAATCATCACGAAGAGCACACAGGTTCCAGAAAGAATGCCGAAACCACTGCCACCGAAGATGGCCCGCGTCACCGGAACCACCACGGATAACCCAATGAATCCATAAACCACTGAGGGAATTCCCACTAGCAATTCCGTAACGGGCTGTAAGATCTTAGCCCCTTTGTTAGGAGAGATTTCATTCATAAAGACCGCCGTTCCAATCGCAAATGGTGTGGCTACTAGGGCCGATAAGATTGTGATCAAGAACGACCCCACAATCATGGGTAAGGCACCCACCTCAGGCTTACCATTAGCATCCGTAATATTAGGATTCCACTGCTTACCGGTTAAAAAGTCCCAGAGATTAACGTGATTGCTAGTAAACGTCGCAATCCCTTTAGAGGCCACAAATCCAATGATGGCAACCACAACGGCCACAATCAGGAGTAGGGCTGAGAAACTAACGACCCGCCCCCAGATTTCTAGCTTGGCGGCCTTAGAACGCCGCTTTAATTGTTGCTCTAACTGTTGCGTTGCTTTCATTAGTTTGTGCCTCCCAACTGTTTAACGTGTCCCTGTGCGTTCCGCTCAACTTGCATTTGATCAGGCGACAAATAACCCAGTTGACGAACCAGCGTTTTTTGAACTGCTGGTGACTGAACATACGCAATGAAGTTCTTAGTCAACCCGGTTGGCTGTCCCTTGGTATACAGATGTTCATAGGACCAGATTCGCCATTTGTTCGTGGTCACGTTGACCTCCGTTGGAGCGACATGATTCAGATCCAGTTCCTGGACCGTCTTGTCTACGTAAGAAAATGCCACGTAACTGATGGCACCCGGAGTGGTGGCCACAATTGACCGGACCATCCCCGAGGAATCCTGTTCTTGAGCCGTCTTTGAACGACTTTGGTTCAAGCCAAATTGCTCAAACGTTGCCCGCGTTCCACTTCCCTGGGCCCGATTAATCAAAACAACGGGGAGATTGGCCCCTCCCACCTGTTGCCAGTTGGTAATCTTACCAGTAAATACCCCGATTAATTGCTTAGTTGATAAGTTTTTGACGCCTACTTTTTTATTGACGATTGGTGTAATGCCGACCACGGCTACCCGGTGGTCAACCAGTTCAGTCGAACGGATGCCTTTTTGCTCAGCGGCAAACAGATCAGAATTGCCAATCTGTACGGCCCCCTCTTGAATTTGGCTCAGACCAGTTCCAGTTCCCCCACCCTGGACGTTTACAAACGTTCCTAAGTGTTCCCCCGTATACTGTTCCCCTGCCGCCTCCACTAAGGGTTGCAAAGCTGTCGACCCAACCGCAGTGATGGATTCCCCCGCATGGCTGACCTGACGCGTTTGATAAGCAAAGACTCCCAAGCCTAGTAAGACAACCAGAATGAGTCCTTGTACCCAGCGTTTTTTAGACATACCGTTTGACCTCCTATCGGTTAAGCGTCGCGGCCCAACCATTTCAAAAGTAAGTATAGCGAACGAATGTAAATGTCTGGTAGACGTATTGTAAAGGTTGTGTAAATGTAACCCATTATTAGGAATTATTATGCAAAATAAAAAACGGGATTCACCACTTTGGTGAATCCCGTTGGGGCAACGCTAGTCGACTGGAAAGGTCATCGTGACCGTCGTTCCCTCATCGATTGCACTTTGTAAATCAATTTTACCATTCAATGATTCCACGAGTTCCCGGACAATGGCGAGACCAAGACCACTTCCACTGACCAGCTGGTTCGAGTGAGAAACATCCGCTCGGTAGAACCGTTCAAAGACTCTAAGTTGATCCTGGGGAGAAATTCCCACCCCCGTGTCGGCAATAATCAGTGCCCACGACCGGCCCGACTTAGTCGTTGAAATCGTAATTGACCCCTGTGGTCGATTGTATTTGATGGCATTACCTAAAACATTTTTCAGAATTTGATCAAACTTTCTGCGATCAGTCGTTTCAATCAACTCATTGGGCACCTGATTGACCAGGGTCACCTGATTCACGCCCGCCAGTGGCGCCAATAACCGGACCTGATTGGCCACCATCTGACCAACGGGGACCGCGGTTGCCTCCACAGCATTTCCGGACTCAATATGTGAAATTGTCAACACATCGTTGATCAGCTCTACTAAGCGTTCACTCTGCTCGTCGATGATTTTTAGAAATTCAACTGACTTCTCTGGATCATCCTTTGCTCCCGCTAACAATGTCTTAGCAAATCCCGAAATCGCCGTAACTGGCGTCTTCAGTTCATGAGAAGCGTTCGACACAAAGTCCATCTGCATCTGTTCAACGGCATAGACCTCCGTCACATCATACAGTAAGACTAGCACCTGAAAATAATCCTGAGAGGTTGCCGTATAAACCGCCCGAACGTCAACGGTCCGGTCAGCGGTAACCCCTGGTAACTTTAACGTCTTATGCTGCGTTTGTCGTTCGCTTAACGCCGAGTTGATGAGACTGGCCAGCTCGAATTGGCGGACATCCTGGGTAAACAGGTGTCGTCGTGGCGAAATGCGATGCTGTAAGAACTGTTCCATCGCCGGGTTGGCCAACTCAACTTTACGGTAACGATCGATGACCATCACCCCAATGGGCAGATAGTCAAGTAACGTGGCAAACTCCTGATTTTGGCCGGCCATTTGGCGCTGCACCTTTCGCTGCTGGGTCTGCAGATAATTAATCTGTAACGCCAATTGATAGAACAGATCATGCGGTGACAAGAGCACGTGGGCAGGTTCCTCCTCATGTCGAATCCCCTTAACTTTGTTCGTAAGAATTGAAATCCGCTGATCCCCCAACCTGATCAGATAGCCAATCGCGACTGTTTCCAAAATTGCCAAGGACCAAGCCATCAGCAATGCCCAGCCTAAGTGTGGCGAATCAACCAGCCATACTAACAGGCTGTTTAAACCACCCATAATCAACAAGGCTGTCATTAGGCGGCGAATCATGATTGCGCCTCAAACGTGTAGCCGAACCCCCGCACCGTTTTCAAGAGAACCGGATGTTTTGGATCGAGTTCAATTTTTTCGCGTAGATGAGACACGTGAATGTCCACCATCCGAGTTTGCCCACTGTAGTCAAATCCCCAAACGCCTTCGAGCAACTGCTCACGGCTCCAAACTTTACCCGGCCGCTTCGCAAAGAAGAGTAAAAGTTCGAACTCCTTGGGCGTCAAGTCAATGGGGGTTGCTCCCCGTTTAACTTGAAATTTATCCTGGTCGATCGTCAAGTCAGCGACCTGCAACCGGTGGTCGGCCTTCGTTGGCGTCGTCGCCTGTGGCTCGTCATCGTGGTACCGCCGCATAACCGCCTTCATTCGCGCAATGACCTCACGAGGACTGAACGGTTTGGTGATATAATCGTCGGCTCCTAATTCCAACCCAAAAACGGTGTCGAATTCACTGGTCTTAGCCGTAATCATAATGATGGGCGTACTAATCTTTTCCTGACGCAAACGCTTTGTCACCTCTACGCCATCCATCTTAGGTAACATTAAATCTAACAAAATGACATCAAACTTCTCATGCAACGCTAGGTTTAAGGCCTGCTCACCGTCAATTGCCGTCACAACTTGATAATCCGCTTGTTCAAGGTTGTACTGTAGCAACGTCACGATGGCTGGCTCGTCATCGACGACTAAGACTCTACTCATAGGTTTACCCCTCCTGATCTCTGAATAGGACGATGCCAATCTCATGTGGTGCGCCTGAATAAATGGCCGTTTCGGTCACTTTCAGTTCCCCCTGAACATCACGCACCCGTAAATGACAATACGTTGGATTAGCCAATAAGGCTTCATAAAAACTTGTTTCACTATTAATTGCTTGGTGATTACACTCTAAAATGATGTCTCCCGCCTCTAAGTCCATTTTGACTGCGGGCGTGCGGGGACGAATGGCTAAAACGCGAACGCCATCATCGACTTGAGAATACCAGAATTGTTGCCGCTCATCATAGCGTTTAGCTTGCCATAGGACTAGTCCGTAACCAACTAACAGGACGATTAATCCGACCGGCAAATCTTGTGGGCGCCAAGCCGTCCAACCCAAGCCAACCAAGCTCAACGCAGCGAGCCACACCATTTTGCGGGCCAAGCGCCGATACACTTCACGGGGCACTTGCCGAAAAACGGTGAACCTCAATCCCAGCAACAGCGGTACTACTAGAATGGCGTACGTTTGACCGTGGATATTTAACACTGGCCAAAAGCTTAGCTGACTGGTAAACCAATCACCTGGCACTAATGTCACCATCGGAAGCACCAGCAACTCACGCCACGGGTAGCCAGCAATTCGCTTGCCCCGCTGCTTGGCGTAAATTTTGGGACTCACAAAGCGGCCACCGTAGTTCGCCAGCCAGTGTCCCAAAATCATGAAGAAAATAACCAATAACCATAAGTAATTGAGATGAGCGACACCGTGCCAACTCAACCCAACAGTCGACAAATCAGGTTTATCCGTTATGTAAGGGCCTGCCAGAACCGTTAACAAGGTGGTTACCACGATCAAGGTCATTGGTAAAACAGTGGTTGGCAATAACAATAAGGTAACTGCTCCTAAAATCTCATAGATAATGATCCACAATAGCGGCAAACTAAATCCTAGCAAAAAGTTGAGTAGCGAAAGTCCCGCTCCCAGGAGCAAGCCCTGGGTTAACATATGCCGCAACTCATAATGATCACTGTACACCGCACTTCCAAAACTGCGACGTTCAGCTTTAATCCGTGACTTACTGGTCAACCAGACCCGAATAATGGCAAGCCACAACAGCGGCTGGAGTAAATAACTCCCCAGCGCAATTAATGTCCGCATGAAATCGACATCCTTCCTGAAAAAATAGCTGTCCTCAGTATAGCATGAAACAAAAACGGGCAACACGACATTCGTGTTACCCGTGCAACCATTATCTTAATAATAGGGTTTTGCTAAATCATTAATCCGGATTCTTCTGACTCAACTGCCACTGCAAAAAGGCATCAATAAATGGATCCAGGTCGCCGTCCATGACGGCCTGCCCATTCCCCGTTTCATAATTGGTACGATGATCCTTGACCATAGTATACGGGTGGAAAACGTACGACCGAATCTGAGAGCCCCAACCAATGTCCATCTGGTCGCCCTCAAGCTTCGCCTTTTCCTCGGCCTTCTTTTCCTCTTCCCGTTCGTAGAGTTTGGCCCGCAACATCCCCATTGCCGTTTGCCGGTTCTGAAGCTGCGACCGTTGCGCCTGACTTTGCGTCACGATTCCCGTAGGCAAGTGGGTGATTCGGACCGCGGAAGACGTCTTGTTGACATGTTGTCCACCGGCACCGGATGCCCGGTAAACGTCAACTTTCAAATCTGCCGGATTGATTTCAACATCCACGGAATCATCCAGCTCTGGCAGGACGTCCACGGAAGCGAACGACGTGTGGCGCCGCCCAGCCGAATCAAATGGCGAGATGCGGACTAACCGATGAACGCCCTTTTCGGAACGCAGATAACCGTAGGCGTTGTGTCCAGCAATCAACAAGGTGGCACTGCTTAACCCAGCAACGTCGCCCGGTTGGTAGTCCAATACGGTGACTTTAAAGTCGTGTTGCTCCGCCCAACGCGTATACATCCGCATGAGCATGTCACCCCAGTCCTGAGATTCCGTTCCCCCGGCCCCGGGATGAATTTCCAGAATAGCGTTGTTGTGGTCATACTTCTGGTTCAGCAGCATGTTGAGACTATACTGCTGGAGAGCCTTTTGCGCCGTCGCAAAGTCCTGTTCAAACTCTGCCTGCATATCTGCATCCGGTTCCTCTTGAAGCAGCTCCAAGGCTACCTCAAGATCATCAATTTGGTTGGCTAGGTTCTGGTACTCATCAACTTTTTTCTTCATTTCATTGGTCGCATCGATCAATCGTTGTGCCGCCTGCGCATCGTCCCAAAAATTAGGCTCAGCCATTTGGGACTCATTGACACTAATGCTTTCATTTAAAGCATCAAAGTCAAAGCGACCCCCTAAAGCCGGTTAACTGACTGCGCATGGTCGCAATTTCACGTTTTGCATCGCTTAATTCCATTGTGCATTGGCTCCTTTAAAGTTATTTTCGGTTAGTTTGGTGACCTGCTTAAACGAAATAATCTGACAATCGTTTTCATCCCTAGCTGATCCCCGTCGGTTAAGACAAAACGAGGCTGGAATCACTTCCCGCCTCGTCACGTTCCCGTTTACCGGGTAATATTTTGTCGAATTTCAGACTTCATGAACAACCGGGTAGTATCGTAATCAATGTTTGAAATCATTTCTTCAAACATCCGGAACCCATCTTGTTGGTATTCAACCAATGGGTTTAATTGCCCGTATCCACGTAAACCAATTGATTGACGTAATTGATCCATGGCATCGATATGGTCCGTCCAGTGAGAGTCCACGACCCGCAACAGCACAACCTTTTCAAATTCCAACATTTGAGCTGGATCGTAAAGTTGCTTTTGCTTTTCAGCGTAGACGTCGTTGGCCAAGCCCATAAAGAATTCCTTGATCTCGTCAGCCGTCTTGTTCTTCAGAGCGTCTAAACTGATCTTTTCAGGCGTAACCATTGCGGAAATCCCAAAGTCCAGTAACGTATCTAAGTCCCAATCTGCTTGGTCGCCTTGCGTATGCAGGTCAACCACGCGATCAACGGTCCGCTTGATCATTGGCATCAGAACCCACTTGAGGGATTCTTCCTGGTTAATGATTTGGTTCCGTTCGCCGTAGATCACGTTCCGTTGTTGACGCATTACGTCATCGTACTGCAACACGTTCTTCCGGGAATCGTAGTTATTCCCTTCAACCCGCTTTTGCGCGGATTCCACTTGCTTCGTGATCATCCGGCTCCGGATAACAGCATCCTCACCGTCAACGTTCATCCGTTCCAAGAAACTCTTGACCCGGTCTGAACCAAATCGACGCATCAAGTCATCTTCCAAGGACAGGTAGAACTGAGTCATACCAGGATCCCCTTGACGACCTGAACGGCCACGAAGTTGGTTATCGATCCGCCGTGATTCATGACGTTCAGTCCCGATAACGGCTAACCCACCGATTTCGACAACGCCGGGTCCCAATTTAATATCGGTCCCCCGCCCAGCCATGTTGGTGGCAATCGTAACGGCACCACGTTGACCAGCGTTTTGAATGATATCGGCTTCCTTCGCATGGTTCTTAGCGTTCAAGACCACGTGTGGAATTTTTTCTTGATCCAAACGTTCAGACAAGTATTCAGAAGTTTCAACGGCCACGGTACCAATCAACATTGGTTGACCCTTTTCATGCAAGTCCTTGATTTCCCGAATAACGGCATCAAATTTAGATTCCAAAGTTGGGTACAACAGATCAGGTTGGTCGACCCGGACAACCGGTTTGTTGGTTGGCACGGAAACAACTTCCATGTTGTAGATTTCCCGGAATTCTTCGGCTTCGGTCTTCGCCGTACCAGTCATCCCAGAAAGCTTTTTGTACATCCGGAATAAGTTTTGGTAGGTGATGTTGGCCATCGTCTTGGTTTCTTCCTGAATCTCAACGCCTTCTTTGGCTTCAATGGCTTGGTGCAACCCGTCTGAGTAACGACGACCGTCCATAACCCGTCCAGTAAAGGAATCAACAATCAGAACTTCACCGTCTTGAACCACGTAATCCTTATCACGTAACATGATAAAGTTGGCCCGCAGCGCTTGATCCAAATGGTGGGTCAAGGCCGTGTTGTCCGTATCATACAGGTTCTTCAAATTGAAGTATTTTTCGGCTTTTTCAATCCCTTGATCGGTTAAAGCAACCGTCTTGGATTCCAAGTCGATCTTAAAGTCATCTTTTTCATGTAACGTCTTAGCAAAACGATCTACCCGTTGGTAAAGGGCACTCGTTCCTTCGGATTGGCCAGAAATAATCAATGGCGTCCGCGCTTCATCGATCAGGATGGAGTCAACTTCATCGACAATCGCGAAGTTCAGCGGCCGTTGTACCATGTCTTCTTTGTAGACGACCATGTTATCACGCAGGTAATCGAACCCGATTTCCCCGTTAGTTGAGTAAGTGATATCGGCATTGTAGGCTTCACGCTTCTCCTCTGGTGACTTCTCAGCGGAGTTTAACCCAACCGTTAAGCCCATCCAGGAGTATAATTCACCCATTTCAGTGGCATCACGTGCGGATAAGTATTCGTTAACCGTAACAACGTGAACCCCTTTGCCGGCAATGGCATTTAGGTAGACAGGCATCGTGGCGGTCAAGGTTTTCCCTTCACCGGTCTTCATTTCAGAGATATTCCCCTCATGAAGCACAATTCCCCCCATGATTTGCACGTGGAATGGATAGAGACCGAGGACCCGCCGTGCGCCCTCACGAATTGCAGCAAACGCTTCAGGCAGTAAGTCGTCTAAAGTTTCGCCGTCTTGGTAGCGCTGCTTGAACTCTGGCGTTTTCGCTTTCAGATCATCGTCTGAAAGTTGTTCGTATTCATCAGCGTAAGAACCAACTTGGTCCGCTAATTTACTGAGGCGTCGTAAAGTCCGGCGATCACTTTCGACCCATCGTTTCAAAATATTTGGCATGTGAGAATTCCCTTCAGTACATTTAATAAGTCTATTTAAAGTTACCCATTTATTTACAATAAATCAACCTACATTTTACCACTAACCAACCCAAGATGAAACTTTAAGACGTGGTCAACGCAAGGGTAACCGCTTTCTTCTTCGAATTATAACTAAAAAAGCACCGCAAAATTGCAGTGCTTCGTTAGCTGATTTAACATTACTCGTCGTCGGCTTCAATCAAACCGTACCGGCCGTCGTTCCGGCGGTAGACGATGCTGATACCATTGGTTTCAGCATCTTCGTAGATAAAGAAGTCATGACCTAACATGTCCATTTGCAGAACGGCCTCTTCATTATCCATCGGCTTCAAAGAAACCCGCTTGGTCCGGACAACTTCTAACTCACCATTGTCGTCGGAATCGGCGTCTGGCGTTTCAGCTGAGAAGTCGAGGTTTTTGTAACCTTTTTCCCGGGACTTACGGTTAACCTTAGTCTTGTACTTGCGAATCTGACGTTCCAACTTGTCCGTAACCAGGTCAACACTTGCATATAGGTCCGGAGAGGTTTCCTCTGCCCGTAATGTCAAGTATGGGAGTGGGATTGTTACTTCAACCTTCGCTGTCTTATTTTGGTAGACCTTCAGGTTGATATGCGCAATTGCCTCAACATTGTTGTCGAAATATTTCTCCAACTTGCTGATACGCTTTTCAACGTAATCCCGTATTGCGTCAGTAACTTCGATGTTTTCACCACGAATATTAAATGTGAGCATAAAACTTCTCTCCCTTCAGCCAAGAGATACTTGGCTTGCTTAGCATTAGAAGGACCACTCTTCTAATATGCTTTGCTTACATTTATTATAATAGAAAGCCCTCTCATAAACAATTAATCTAAGTAAAATAATCACAATTTAACGTGCTAAAGTCAGGCTGGTAACCGCTTTCGCACCACTCAAATTAATTTGATCAATGGCATGCCGAATTGTTCGCCCAGTCGTATAGACGTCATCCAACAGTAAAACACGCTGGTGCTGAAGCACTTTGCACGCATTGGGAGCTAATGAAAACGGCTGTGGCGTGACCAGTCGCTCTGCCCGCGTCTTGGCAGACTGGGGACGTTCTTTATGGTCAGCAACCACCTCAAGTGCCTGAAAAAACGGTTGGCCGGTCAGCCACCCCGTCACTTGATTGAACCCGCGGCTCTGCCAGGTTGCCACATCCACCGGAATGGGAACCAACACATCATACGTAGCTCGCTGTAAGGCCCGGGCCAGTGTTGCCTGCACCACGACTCGTAATGCATAGTCCCCCTGAAATTTGTACTGCTGCATGTAAGCCTTGAAACCAGCATCGTACTGAAACAGTGCCCGATTAATCACCGCATCGCGCCAACGTTCACAGTCATGGCAAATAGTGGCAGCACGCTGCTGGCGACCGCACCGTGAACAGCAACTACCTGTGATGGGGGTTAATCGTTCCCGGCAGGCTTGACAAACCTCCTGAACGGGGAACGGCCCCCAACTGAGTATTTGATCAAGGGTCACCACCTGAGGAATGTCCCGATTACACCATACACACGCCGGCATCACTGACCGCCCTGCTGACGTCCCTGCCGATTCAAATGACCGATCATGGCGCGGGCCTGCTGAATCGTTCGCGACTGGCTCTGACAATAACACGTCACTTCACCCCGGGGATGGGCAGCATGGCGGCCCGCCCGACCAGCAATTTGGACTAAGGCCGCCGTTGAAAAGACAGCCTCATCCCCACCTAGAATGACAACGGCCACGTTGGGGAATGTCACCCCTCGTTCGAGGATGGTGGTCGTCACTAAAAACTGACAACGCTCGTCGCGCATCGCCTGAACCTTCGCAGTTCGTTCTGGGTCAGCAGCGTGGACCGTCACCCCACCAACGACCCCCGCCTGAGCCAAGGCTGCTGCAATGGGTGCCAGATCCGCTACGTGGGGAACAAATAGGAGAAACCGCTGCCCAATCTGCTGGTATCCCCGTAATTGACGAACGAGGTGACCAGGCAACCGTCCCTTCAGCAAATGCTGTCGCCATTGCCAGCTCAGATGTACCATCATCTGTGGAAGTAAATAGCCGTGATATCGTAAGGGCACGTAAGTCACCGCTATTTTTCGTTGCGCCACTAGTTTTTGTAAATGAGGGCCCGGCGTTGCGGTCAAAAAAATATGACTGCCACTGGGCTTCTGAGCCTGTTTCACAGCACGTTGTAGCATGGGACTTGTGGTAAGCGGAAAGGCATCAACTTCATCCACAATCAGCCAATCAAAGGCGGCCTGGAACCGCAAAAGTTGGTGCGTGGTGCAAATTGTCAATTGCCGATAGGTATAGGGCTGTTCCTGTTTTCCATGTAAGACGGCCTGTGACACACCGGCAAAGGCCCGGGCCAGCCGTGGCGCCAGTTCTAAGCAAACGTCCACCCGCGGCGATGCCCAGGCGACCCGCCAGCCTTGCTGTAATGCCCAAGCCAATGCTGGGTACAGAATTTCCGTCTTACCAGCACCAGTGACCGCCCACAACAATTGATTTTTCTTAGCCGCCGCCAATTTACGAACGGCCGTTGCGGCCACCACCTGTTGTGGTTTAAGTTGTCCCGACCAGGTCAATGGTGATTCTGTCATCCTCGGAAACTGATTGGGTTCCGGAATAGTGTATAATTTATGGTGCGTGGTCAAACGACCCAATTGTAAGCACTGTCGACAGTACCGTGCCCCGTTTGGTAACTGATCTGTCACGGTTAACCAGTTGCCACAGCGGGTGCACCGAGCTGCGCCACGACTTTGCGCAATTGCCTCACGGTTTACCAACGGTTTCAACGGGGGTCTTGCAGACGGGACCCACCGCCCAAAGAATTGCTCATCATTATCCAAGAAAAGTTCTCCCTTCCAGCCTCTACTGAATAACTACGTGAAGGGAGCCACTAATTTTTTAAGAACTAACTTTATTTAGAAGAAAGGTGTCTGCCAATGGAAACTGACTACTTAACCATTCAAGCAAGTGGTAATCACGAACTCGAAATTAAAAAATCACGGTTCATTGCCGACCTCGGTCGCGTATCCAGCGAAGACGAAGCCAAGGCCTTCATTGCTGCGGTAACCGCGCGGGAACCGAAAGCCACCCATCATTGTTGGGCCTACATGGTCGGAGAGCATGATGAAATTCAACGAGAAAGCGACAACGGCGAGCCTTCTGGTACCGCTGGTGTTCCCATTCTAACGGTGCTCCAACGCAACCACCTGCACAACGTCATTGGGGTGGTCACCCGTTACTTTGGCGGTATCAAGCTGGGGGCCGGTGGTCTGATTCGGGCTTACAGCAACGCCACTTCCACTGGAATTGAAGCGGTCGGCGTCGTCAAACTTGTTCGACAGCAAGCTATGACGATTTCCGTGGACTATCCCAACTACGACCGTCTTAATCACTACCTCACTGAAAATCAGATCAGTATCATGGACACCACGTACACGGCTGCAGTTTCAGTCACCATTGCCGTTGATTTGGACGCCGTGACCACCACACAAACAGCAATCACCAACCTGCTGAGTGACCGGCTAACCGTGGACCTGGGCGACATTGCCTACAACGAGGTGCCGGTTGAGATCAACGCCAGCAGCCGGTCAAGTGATTAAGTTTATCTGAACACTAGCACTATTGTAATGTGATTCCACGTAAAAAGGAGCCTTGGGAATTTTCCCCTTGGCTCCTTTAATTTTATGTGGCGGAAACGTGCGCCCGAAGGCAGCTGACTCCGCTTAACACTGATAACCAAACAATCCAAGACCAGGATTCTTCGGTTATCACCGTTAATGCTCGCCAGCTAAACGCCTTTGGGTCCACTCTTTATCCCTATCTTTCCGAATTCTTCGACGTTAACTTCTTAACGACCCGGTTGATCCAGTGTAAGAGCGGCTGTCGGTCCGACCCCACTAGCCCGATGGCTTCGACGAATAACTCCAAGCCAATCAGAATCGCGATGGTCAACAGTACCGACCCCCAAATCGTAGACAGCGGGTACAACAGTGAAATAAACGAGAAAATCAACGCAATCCCGTAAATTACTAGAACCGTCTGTCGGTGCGTCAATCCTAATTGCATCAAGCGATGATGCAAATGGTGCTTATCCGCGTGAGAGATAGGTTGCCGATTCAAAATCCGGCGAATCATAGCGTACACCGTATCCGTGATGGGAACACCCAGAATGATCACCGGAATGATCACGGAAATGAAGGTCACGTTTTTCAAACCGTACAGGGAGAAGCAGGCAATCATAAATCCAATGAATTGCGCCCCCGTGTCCCCCAAGTAAATGCGGGCTGGAAAGAAATTGTATGGCAAGAACCCCACCATAGCGGCGACTAGTGCAAAAATCATGATGGCCACCCAGGTATTCGCTACGTTCAAGAAGAACAATCCAGTAATCCCAGTCGTCGTTAACGCAATAATTGAGACCCCGGTCGCCAATCCATCTAGACCATCAATCAAGTTAATGGCATTAACGATGGCAACAATCCACAACAAGGTAATGGGCAACGATAACCAGCCAAAGTGCCATGCACCCACGAATGGTAACGTTAAATACCGCATTCGGATACCAGCCACGAAGTAAACTTCAATGGCCGCTAACAACTGAAACATCACCTTTTGTCGTGGCTTCAGTTCGAAGACGTCGTCGATCATCCCACCGGCGACGATGATACATTCACCACCGAACAACCCCCACAGCTGTTGCGTTGGCATTTGATCTCGCAATAAAAACATCGTTGAAAAAGTAAACGCAATAAAGATAGCTAGGCCGCCCAACGTCGGCATGGGAACCTTGTTGACCCGGCGCTGATTCGGTTTATCCACCGCACCAATTTGAAACGCAAAGCGGCGTACAAACGGGGTTAGGACCGCGGAGATAATCATGGTAGCAAACAAGCTAACAATAATCTCAAATTTCATAAAGTGTCCTCATTCTTTCCTAATGGTTCTTTTGCTAATTATACAAATCTCGTAAATTAAACACAACCACCATTTAGTTTGTAAAAAAAGTTTTTTGTGAAAAGTGCCGCAACTTTGGTCCACCCATCTCTACTGGACGCCAGTCTACAATAACGGCATTTGTGATTTATCACACGGATAATAATTAATACTTATAAACGTATAGTGAATACGATATTTACGCTTGTTTTAAGCGCTTACACCCCATATAATACAATTATGCATTCAATTCAGAACAGGCTTGCCCTCTAAATTTTGGGGATTGTCGTGCAACCAGGTCATCAATTGAAAGGAGAGTTTTCAATGGCTGCTAATAAAAAAGTTTCATCAGCAGAAGCTCCAGAAAAAGAACAAGCTTCTCCCATCTTGATTCAAATGGGTATCTTCGCTGCTATTCTGTTCGTTTCCAGCCTTATTTCCCCTCTGTTTCCTGCTAGTTTTCCGGTGCCCACACCAGTGGTCGGACTGATTCTCCTCTACGTCCTCCTAGCCACCCACATCGTGAAGCTCCGGAATGTTGAGAAGTTTGGGGACTTCTTAATCAGTTTAATTGCCTTTCTGTTCGTTCCCTCAGGAATCCAGCTGGCTGCCAGTCTAAAAGTACTGCAAGCTGAAGGCGTTAAGATCATCATCGTGGTTATCATCGCGACAATTGTGATGCTGGTCGTCATCGCCTACACCACGGCCGGATTTATTTGGATTCGGAAGCACGTCTTCCACGGAAATACCGATATCGACCAATAATTTGCCTGACAACGATTAACACTCAACAGAAAAGGATGGAGAATTATGATCAGCTTAAATGTTGCCGCCGAGATGGCGGTTTGGGGCAAGTGGCTAGGCGATGGCCTGAGTAAAACGGCCACTGGTGCCTCTGCGGGTAACGCTGTTTTTGGGATTTTTCTCACGTTGGTCGTCTTCTTAATCGGCCAATGGCTCTTTAAAATTAGTAACGGCTTCTTTATCTTCCAACCCCTCTTCGTGGGGATGGTGTTAGGAATCTTTATCCTGTTCCTCCTGGCCAAAGCCTTTGGCACGGACACCGCCACTTTTTACAAGTCGGCCTACCTCCCCGGAGGAAATATTATCTTCTGGTTCTTAAACCCAGCAACCATTGCCTTTGCCATTCCTCTGTACCGACGGAATGATATCGTCAAGCGTTTCTGGTTAGAAATTGTCCTCTCACTGATTGTTGGACTGGTCATCTCGTTATTCATCATTTACGAGGCTGGTAAGCTCTTCGGACTGTCCAAGGGGACGTTGGCTTCGTTACTGCCTACCGGGGCCACTACGGCCATCGCAATGCCAATTGCGGCTGCTATCGGTGGAAACCCAGCCATTACCGCCATGGTTTGTATCCTAAACGCCGTCATCATCTACGCTTTAGGTGACTGGCTGGTAAAAGTTTTCCGAATCAACAACGACCCAATCGGTGCCGGCTTAGGATTAGGAACCGCTGGGAAGACGGTGGGTTCCGCCAAGGCCTTACAGCTAGGATCCATTCAGGGGTCCATGGCCTCCATCGCCGTCGTCGTTATCTCAATCGTCGTCGACTTGGTGGTGCCACAATTCGCATCACTGGTTGGCCTACGTTAGAATTCAACAGTTACGTAAGGTTCTCCCCCAACTGGGAGAACCTTTTTTGTTATTCCATTATTGCCGACCGCTTCCCTAGACGGACTTTTGCTGCGTTTCAATCCAACAAAAAAGGGCATCGAGACGAAAGTCCCAATGCCCTTTAATACTGTCGTCGACTAACCTGCTACTCAGCAGCTCAGTTCAACAACTACTCTTTCAAATGATAATTATAAGTCGAAACAATGATGTTTTCCCGTGAGTTCAAAATCGTCCGTAACCGTAACGCTGTTTGGTTATGCAAGACGTTTTGCCAAGGATGCCGGGGAACGAATTGCGGAACCAGGACCGTAGTCGTAAAGTTCCGTTCTGCCGCCCGCTTCGCAATCACATCACAGAACCGCAACGTTGGCGTCGCAATCGACCGGTAGGAGGAATGGATATCCACAAACCGAATGTCCGGGAACTCCTCTTTGAATTCCTGAGCCGTCTTGTGTTCCTTCTCAGGATTTTCATCGAAGGACACGTGCATCGCAATGACGTAGTCCCCAATGGACTGTGCATAGTTAATGGCACCAGACGTTACCCGCGTGATGTTGCTGACCAGGACAATGACCGTTGCCCCATCGTATTGATGGATATCAGCCTTTTCCTTAGCAGCAACCCGCAACTGCTTAGCCACGTTGTGATAATGCTGATTGATTCGGTAGAACAACAACAGAATCAACGGCATGATGATCAGGTATGGCCAAACGTTGCCAAAGTGTAAGAACAGTAAGAAGACAACGAGGACCAGAGAAATGAGGGCCCCAATCAAATTGATGAAGGCCTTGCCTAACCAGAATCCCTCACGTGTTCTGAACCAGTGAATAATCATCCCTGATTGTGACAACGTAAATGGCACGAAAACCCCAACCGCGTACAGTGGAATCAGTAAAGTCGTTTGCCCATGGAAGATAAAGATCAGCACGATAGCCCCAACGGCTAACGAAATGATTCCGTTAGAGTAACCCAACCGGTCCCCTCTATCCAGGTACGCATGCGGTAAGAACTTATCCTTAGCCAGGTTGTAAGCCAGGATTGGAAAGGCTGAGAACCCGGTGTTGGCTGCCACTGCCAAAATCATCGCCGTGGACAACTGAAGGATGTAATAGAAGACACCGTGACCGAACACGCCAGTCCCGATTTGAGACAAAACAGTTTGGTTACTTTGCGGACGAATCCCCATGTAGTAACTCAAGAACGTAATCCCAGCGAAGAAGATGGCCAAGATTCCCGCCATAATTGCCAAGGTCGCCGCAGCATTGTGCCGCTTCGGCTCCTTGAAGTTAGGCACAGCGTTACTGATGGCTTCCACCCCAGTCAGGGAAGAAGACCCGGACGAGAAGGCCCGGAAGAACAGCAATAACGTCATGCCTTGGACGGGACCGTTGAACGAGGCCGCCGCATGATACGTGATATTACCCGTCACAATGTTGTAGAACCCAACCCCAATCATCACAATGATCATCAGGATGAACAGGTAAACGGGAACCGTCAGAAATGCCGCCGATTCACGCATCCCCCGCAGGTTCAACAACATAATACCAATCACAATTAAGACTGATACCCATACAGAATACGGATATAGCGCCGGAATCGCCGACGTAATAGCTTCAGTCCCAGAAGTCGTGGAAACCGCCACGGTCAACATATAGTCAACGAGCAAGGAACCACCGGCAATCAACCCTGCCGATTGCCCCCAATTCGTACTGGCTACAACGTAGGCGCCACCACCAGATGGGTAGGCATGAATAATTTGCTGGTAAGAAAGCGTAATCGCAAATAACAGAACTAAGACCAGTGCAGCAACCCACAATTGATACATCAATGCAGCTGCTGACAAGGTAATTAGGACTGTGGTGATTTGCTCAGTACCATAAGCCACGGAAGATAACGCATCAGACGACAAGAGAGCCAGCGCTTTAAACTTAGTTAGCGCCTGACCGCCTTCGTCCATGGTCTTGAGGGGTTTTCCAATTAAAACCCGCTTTAAATAACGCCACATGACTATTTACTCCTTATCTCCATAAATAATGAAGACGGGCATTCACCCGTCGTATAATTGCTTGATTTAATTCAAGTTCGAATGCAGACGTAATTCTACTACAACTAGCTAAACATTACCACAAATCTCTGACTTCGCAACCGAAGATTTGGCAACCGAACTTTTCCATTATCCGGCAAAGCGTAAGAGAAATAAAGGGTTGTTTTTCACTTTAATTTATTGCTACCCCTAAAGATTAATCTGGCGGCATTTAATCCATCCACTTTCCCAGCAGACGTTTACCACACAGACCGTGGTGTCCCGAATAAGAATCTCTCCTGCCATCCCCCTGACAATCACCGATCAACCACATTCATCGGCGCACCTATACAAAAACGCCGACCCACAACGGATCGACGTCTTAATTATCAATTAATTGACGAAGCTTACATCATGCCGCCCATACCTGGGTTAGCAGCTGGTGCAGCTGGTGCTGGATGGTCTTCTGGCTTTTCAGCAACCACGGCTTCAGTCGTCAACAACAGTGCGGAAACAGAGGCAGCGTTTTGCAGAGCAGAACGGGTAACCTTGGTTGGGTCAGTAATACCAGCCTTAACCATGTCTTCGTACTTGTTGTCAGCAGCGTTGTAACCAACGCCTGGCTTTTCACCCTTCAAATGTTCAACCACAACGGAGCCTTCGACCCCAGCGTTTTGAGCAATTTGACGAACTGGTTCTTCTAAGGCACGCAGAACGATGTTAACACCGGTCAATTCATCGCCTTCGGCTTCAACCTTAGCAACATCACTAATAACGTTGATCAAGGCAGTACCACCACCGGCAACGAAGCCTTCTTCAACGGCGGCACGGGTAGCGTTCAAAGCATCTTCGATCCGGTACTTCCGTTCCTTCAATTCCGTTTCAGTTGCGGCACCGACACGAACAACAGCCACCCCGCCGGCTAGCTTAGCCAAACGTTCCTTGAGCTTGTCCTTGTCGAAATCAGATGAAGTTTCATCGATCTGACCCTTAATTTCAGCAACCCGTTCAGCGATTTGGTCCTTAGAACCAGCACCCTCAACGATGGTCGTTGAATCCTTGGTAACATTAACCTTTTGAGCTTGACCTAATTGGTCAATAGTCGTGTCCTTCAAGTTAAGGCCTAAGTCATCGGTGATGACAGTCCCACCAGTCAAGATAGCGATATCTTGCAAGGTCGCCTTACGACGGTCACCAAAGCCAGGAGCCTTAGCAGCAACGACGTTGAACGTCCCCCGCATCTTGTTCAGAACCAACGTAGGCAAAGCTTCACCAGTGATGTCATCAGCGATGATCAAGAGTGACCGGCTTTGTTCAACAACGGCTTGTAAGACAGGCAAGATGTCTTGAATGTTGGCAATCTTCTTGTCAGTAATCAAGATGTATGGGTTGTCGAGGTTAGCTTCCATCTTATCGTTGTCGGTAACCATGTATTGTGACATGTACCCGCGATCAAATTGCATCCCTTCAACAACGTCCAAGCTGGTATCAACACCACGGGATTCTTCAATCGTAATAACCCCATCGTTCCCAACCTTTTCCATAGCATCGGCAATTAAGGAACCAGTTTCCTTGCTTGCTGAAGAAATGGAAGCGATTTGGGCGATATCTTCCTTCGTCTTAACGTCGATGGACATCTTGTGCAGAGATTCAACGGCAGCGTTCGTTGCCTTTTCAATCCCACGACGGATACCAACAGGGTTGGCACCGGCAGTGACGTTCTTCATACCTTCGTTAACGATGGCTTGCGTCAAAACAGTTGCGGTCGTAGTCCCATCACCAGCAATATCGTTGGTCTTAGAAGCAACTTCGGAAACCAATTTGGCACCCATGTTTTCGAAATGGTCGTCTAATTCGATGGACTTAGCAATCGTCACACCATCATTGGTGATGGTAGGGTTGCCGTAGCTTTGTTCCAAAACAACGTTACGACCCTTAGGTCCTAAGGTGGTCTTAACGGTGTTCGCCAACTTATCTACACCAGCAAGCATCTTGCTACGTGCGTCTTCAGAGAACTTTAATTCTTTAGCCATTATTCTAATTCACCTCATACTAAATTTTTTAATTACGCTCTGTATCAGTGGGAAAGGTTAGTCAATAACTGCGACTAAGTCCTTTTCGTGTAAAACAAGGTACGTCGAATCTTGGTACTTAACTTCCGTGCCGGCATACTTGTCGAACAATACCTTGTCGCCAACTTTAACAGTTGGGGCTACCTTATCGCCATTGTCTAACACACGGCCATCACCAACAGCAACAACGTTTGCCGTTGAAGGCTTTTCCTGAGCATTACTTGCCAAAACAATGCCACCAACCGTGGTTTCTTCTTCTTGTGGTTGATCCAAAATGACGCGGTCTCCTAATGGTTTTAACACTTGAATCCCTCCAATAAACTTACTTTTTAGCACTGTTAGCACTTGACTAACATAAGTGCTAATCACAATATCTAATATATGGTTTTTTTCGCTAAAAATCAAGGAATTTGACAAACTATTTTGCAACCGTTTCCGGAAAGGCCTTGGCACCTGTGAAAGCTCGCGAAAAATTAAATATTTGATAGTCGATTGCTTCTATTTACGAAGTAAAATCACGCCAGTAAGGGTCTAATATGTGCTAAATCAATTAAGGATCTAAAGGTTGAAAGTTCGAAACCTGTTATCAAGCCAAGAATAGTAAAACGTTATAGACTTAAAATTAGTCTCACCCAGGCACCTACGGCGGTCAGAGATTCCGCCTGCTGTGGGAAACGCCTATGGCCTGAAAAATGGTCCTCCGGCTCGGTTTGGAGCCTGGAAAAACCACCAGTCTCCAAACACGTCCCACGCTGTAAGCCGAAAATCGGCTAACACCGTCGACACAGCTGGTTCCACCTCTGACCACCTCCGATTAAACTAGTTTCTAGAAACTAAACTAGCTTACATGCCTGAATGATGGTGTTTACTCAATATTATTGGCGAACGGTAAGGCGACAATTCCCCGCTATATCTGACTAAACCCCAACACCCAATCCTTGTTGTATCAGGCATAGTAGATATTTCAGTGCTTTCAACCTTTACTTACTTCTCCAGCACTGGCTCGGTATTCAAAAACACGCAAAAAAAGAAGCCGTGATTTTATCACAGCTTCCCCTCACCTAAGTGACCCAATGCAATCCGGGTCACTTAGTTTTTATCGTTATAGTGTTCCAAGAAGTAGATCAATGTTTGCAATTCATTGGTCAAATCAACGTTTTGCACTCGAATATTTTTTGGCACCGTGATCCGCAGTGGTGTGAAGTTCAAGATACCCTTGATACCACCAGCGATGGCGTTATTCGTGACCTCTTGTGCAACGGGCGATGGCACAGTTAAAATTGCCACTTCAATCTGTTGTTCTTCCAACTGTGTCCGTAAATCAGTCATAGGATAGATTGGTACCCCACTCTGAATGGTGTTGGCGATATCTTCATTCACATCAAAGGCCGCACTGATTCGAACGTTGCTGTCCTGGTGGAAGTTGAAGTTCAACAGCGCGTGACCCAAGTTACCAACACCGATCAAAGCGACGTTAGTCAACCGGTCCTGGTTCAAGATCTTTTTGAAAAATTTCAATAAACTTTCGACGTCATATCCGTAACCTCGTTTACCTAAGGCACCGAAGTAGGAAAAATCACGCCGAATAGTTGCAGAATCAACTTTAACGGCCTCTGATAGCTCCGTCGATGAAACTCGTGTCTTGTCCGCGTCCAGCAAAATATTCAGGTAACGGTAGTAAATTGGCAACCGTTTAGCCGTTGCACGGGGAATCTTTTGGTCTGTCAAATGAGGGCCCTCCTAATCAATAGCACTCGTTGTCACTCCGTAAATGACAACATACACTTTAAATACAATCCGATTGTGAAATTAACTTTCCTAAAGATTATAGCATAACCACTCGTCTTGTGAAACAAATTGCAAATATTTTTCACAATTTTTTACAAATTTCGGTCTAGAGTCAGAATATGATAGAATAGATTGTATCGGTGACCATTGTGATTAGCCCCCATGGCTGGTAGCGTCCCGCCGCGGTTTACTCGCTGATTGCAACCCGGAATTAATCGCCGAAAAGCGCTTGATCAAGTCTCAACTTGTCACATTTAAATTCTTCACTAACTTTAATAAAATTGCCATAACTAATTAAGGGACTCAAGTCTTCAGTCACCATTAAATTTACCAGCAGTGATAATGACCTGCTGGCGTCCCCTCAAAAAAATTAAAATTGAATTTTAGAACATAAGGAGGTTGGTTCAACGTGATTCTATTACAAGTGCAACAAGTGACACGTCGGTTTGGTGCCACCGTTTTATTTGAGAATGTCAGTATGGACGTTCCCGAACACGGTCGGGTCGCCCTAGTGGGCCGCAACGGTGCAGGTAAATCGACCCTACTTAAAATGATTGCCGGCGAAACTCGGCCAGACGTTGGCCAGATTACTACCAAGCGTGGCTTGACCATGGGCTACCAAGCCCAAAATGCTGGCTTGGCCTCCACTAAAACCGTTTGGAACGAGATGCTGAGTGTCTTCGCAAAAGTCCGTGCCATGGAGAACCGGATTCATGAACTGGAAACCGAAATGAGTAACCCTGACGTCATTGCCGATGAGGAACGTTTTCAACAGATCAGCGCCACTTACGACCAATTGCAACAAGACTTTAGCGACCAAAATGGGTACGGCTATCAGGCCGAAATTCGCGGCGTGCTGCACGGTTTTGAATTTGGTGAGGAATACTACGATAAGCCTATTAATGAATTGTCCGGTGGCCAACGGACCCAGCTTGCTCTGGCTAAACTCTTGCTAGAACGTCCCGATCTCCTAATCCTCGACGAACCCACCAACCACTTGGACGTCGAAACTTTAACCTGGTTGGAAAGTTACTTGCAGGGTTATCCGGGCGCTATCCTGGTCGTTTCCCATGACCGGTACTTCCTGGATCACGTGGTCAACGACGTCTATGACATGGCGCACGGCGGTCTGGTTCACTACCCTGGCAACTACTCCCATTACATTTCATCCAAGGCCGAACGGCTCCGTCAGGAATGGAAGGAATATGACAAGCAGCAAGCCGAAATTGGTAAACTTGAGGATTTTGTGAACAAAAACATTGTTCGGGCTTCCACAACCAAGCGAGCCCAGGCCCGTCGGAAACAGTTAGAGAAAATGGACAAGATGGACAAACCTGAGGGTGAAGAAAAGGTTGCCCGTTTTACCTTTAAACCCAATCGTCAGAGCGGTAACGTCGTCCTGGACGTCGTTAACGGCGCAGTTGGCTACGATGATCAGATTCTTTGTCAGCCAGTCAACCTGGATATTAAGAAACATCAGGTTGTCGCCATTGTTGGCCCCAACGGCATTGGAAAATCGACTCTTCTGAAAACGATTCTCGGTCGGATTCCGGCCATTCAGGGCCAGATCATCTTTGGTACTGGTGTGGACACTGGCTACTACGATCAAGATCAAGCAACTCTCCACGATAAGAAAACCGTGTTACATGAGCTGTGGGATGATCACCCCACTACACCAGAGGGCGATATTCGTTCAATCTTGGGCAGTTTTCTGTTTACCGGGAGTGACGTCGACAAATCCGTCCACAGCCTCAGTGGTGGGGAACGGGCGCGACTTCTGCTAACCAAGCTAGCCCTGCGCCACGACAACTTTTTAATGTTGGACGAACCGACAAACCATTTGGACATCGACAGTCGTGAAGTATTGGAAAACGCCCTGAACGAGTTCGATGGCACCATTCTCTTCGTTTCCCATGACCGGTACTTCATTAACCAAGTAGCCACACAGGTCGTTGAGCTGGCCCCAGCCGGCACAACTCGTTACCTGGGTGACTACGACTACTATGTCTCCAAGAAGGCTGAGCAGGACGCTTACGCTGCCAAAGAAGCAGCTGAAGCAGAAGCCGCTCATCCAACAGTCACGGCCCCCAAGCAGACTCAGGTCGACTATCAACAACAGAAGGAACAGCAGAAAGCCAAACGGAAACTAAGCCGGCAGGTAGATGCTCTCGAAGAAAAACTCGGCGAGTTGGAAAAACAAAAGGCCGCAGTTGAAACAGAAATGAGCGCACCAGAAAACTTTAACGATGCTGGCAAGCTTGGTGATCTTCAGGCTGACCTGAACCGGATCACAACGGAACTCGACAGTACCGAAACTGATTGGACTGAAAAAAGCCTGGCGTTAGAGGAATTTGAGGATTAATGCGCTTTAGTTTAAACCAGATAGCATTGGGGCCTGAGACAAACATCTCAGGCCCTTTTTTAGTCCCCAATTCTACCGGGGGTTAACCCTCTCTCGTTTCCTCCCCATTTTTTATCTAACAATAGCTGACAATTTTAGAAACCGCCTTCTTAAACATAATATAATTCATTGAACATCGATTCCTGGGAACTAAAAATTAGGGGAACACTACCATGAAAAAGCTGCTAGTTGCTGGACTCATTGCCATTATCGCAATATTTGGTCTATCACAATCTGGATCGGCTAACACTAAATATTCGATTTAAAAACAATCATTTTGGCAAAAAGCCACTATTAATCGTGCTAAATTTCCCAAAAAATCGATTGCGGTCTGGAACGCCAAACACACCAAGGTTAAGTTTCACCTGAAAGATTACCCCAACAATTCTTGGTACGGACGCGGTAGCGAAATACTGAAACATGGGAAGACCACCGCAAAATATACTTACATCACTGGACACAATAAGAAACATACTGACTTAGTCTCGGGATACGTCTGGCATGGTAACTTAGAATTGGGATTTGGCAAGGAAGAGCTTAGATCAAATTATTTACTCTTAGACTTCTTTGTAAATAATGGTGACTACCTTAGTTATCTCAAAAAATCGCCCTCACAAAAAATAACTCGCGAAATCGTCAAGCTGTTTCCGAATAACAAAGTAACACTTAACATGACAAATATTGCTGCAATCACTAATGCGAGCTACTTCCCCGACATTGCCCCGTCACCATATTCCGTCAAACCTGATTTGACCAAGTATACCATCGTCAAATTTCCAAAAGTAATCACTTACCTGAATACCAGTAAAAATACACCCGTGAAGACCCGCGTCCAGAAAGTAAAGGCGATTCTAGCTTCCTACGGATACACAACCAACAAGTTAAACCACCTCTCTAAAAACTACCAAATTGGCCTTAACATCGTTGATAGTACGTACCGGACTACCTATAGTGGCTCAAATATGGATAATGGGTATGCCTTCATTATCGGTAAACACAACTAATCCTAACAATGACGCACAGCAAAAAGGACGGTCACATTTAATGCGACCGTCCTTTTCTGATACCATTGTATTTTTTAACTAAAGATTGAAAATCTGAAAACTATTATCAAACCAATAACAGTCAGGCGTTACAGGCTTAAAATTAGTCTCTCCCAGCCACCTGCGGCTGTCAGAGATTCCGCCTGCTGTGGGGGAACGCCTCCGGCCTAAAAAGCAGTCCTTCGGCTCGGTTTGAAGCCTGGAAAAACACCAGTCTCCAAACACATCCCACGCTGTAAGCCGAAAATTAGCTATCACCGTCGACACAGCTGGCTCTACCTCTGATCACCTCTGGTTAAACGGGTTCTTGGAAACTAAAACTAAGCCAGCTTACATGACTAAATACCAATACCCAATCCTTATTTAACGGGATCAGCCACCCAGTCAAATTCCAAACTAGGATCAGCATTCAACGTTGCGTCAGCAAAGACGCCGTGCTTAAATGCCACGTAGGCAAATGCCCCAATCATGGCAGCGTTATCGCCACACAACTTCAGGGGTGCTTTAACCAGGTGAGTCGTGGGATTGCTGGACAAGTCGCGTTCCAAACGTTCACGTAGCCCCTGATTGGCAGCCACACCGCCGGCTAAAATCAACTGCTTAACGGGATAATCGGCCAATGCCCGCTGGGTCTTCTCAGCTAAGACGTCAACAACCGCCTGTTGGAAACTAGCGGACAGATCCTGCTTGCTCAGCTCCTCGCCAATCTGATCAGCATGGTGCGTGGTATTGATGAAAGCACTCTTCAACCCACTAAAACTAAAGTCGAAGTTGGCGTCCTTCTCCATTGCCCGGGGGAACTTAAACGTATCGTGACCTTGATGGGCCCATTCATCAACCGTCTTACCGGCTGGGTAGTTCACCCCCATGACCCGGCCAACTTTATCGTAGGCTTCACCGGCAGCGTCATCTCGTGTTTCACCGATGATTTCAAATTCATTTTCAGCTGGCATATAAACCAACTCGGTATGGCCCCCTGAAACCAACAGCGCCATGGCTGGAAATTCAATTGGTTCCACGTAACGAGCCGCATAGATGTGGCCTGCCATATGATTAACCGGAATCAAAGGTAAGTTGTGAGCAAAGGCCACCGTCTTAGCCGCCGTCACACCAATCAGCAAGGCCCCAACCAACCCAGGACCATACGTTACAGCCACGGCGTCTAAATCATCATAGCCCACCTGGGCTTCGCTCAAAGCATCAGCGATACATAACGTTACTTCTTCAATATGATGCCGACTGGCAACTTCTGGCACGACACCGCCAAACCGTTGGTGACTCTTGATTTGCGTCGCCACAATGTTGGACAAAATTTTGTGCCCGTCTTCAATCACCGCTACACTCGTTTCGTCACAACTCGACTCAAATGCTAAAATTAAATTTCGCTTATCCGTTGGACTCACTCCCTCTTTCAAACTCCCAAATGCTCTCACAAAAAAAACGAGCGGCCAAGCGCCAACTCGCCTTAGTCTGAATCAGATTCATCATTTAAATACAGCGTCATATCAGCAGCGTCTTCGTGATCACCGAAGTAATACCCCCGCTTAATGCCAGATTGTTCAAAGTTTAACTCACGGTACAGCTTTTGAGCATTTTGATTTGAAACTCGAACCTCTAAACTCACGGACTTGTAGCCCATCTGACGCGCCTTCTTGATCATGACACCTAACAGGAAGCGACCTAAGCCCCGACTTTGAAACTCTGGTAAGACGGCGATGTTGGTAATGTGGGCGTCACGCGTCCGGTCATCAAACGTGCTACCGATGAAGGCTAACAGCCGATCATTCTTCCGCACAACCAAATACAGCCGGTCCTTTTCACGCCGTAATTCGTTGGCAAACGCCGTCGAATCCCACGGTGCCTTACCGGCATAAACCGCCTTTTCAATCTCGATCATTTCCGGAATGTCGGTGAACAACGCTTTCGCCACAAAATAAGTGACGTCTCGAATCTCAACCCGGTGATTTTTCACATCCATGGCCTCTTCACGAGCGAGCTCATTCCGACTCCCAAATACATTTTTATACCAGACTTTAAATTTTTTCAACATATGATTCGACGTCCTCTTTCGGGTTCTTAGCGCGCCATTCAGCTTCAGCCTGCGTCAAACGAAGATAGTTGGGCACAAAGCGGTCAACATCCTTCACGGGAGTCATTTGCTGGCCCAGTAAACCAATCGTCGCCACTTGTGGCAAATTCAGCCAAGGACTGATTCGTGGTGTGGCGGCTGACACAGTCGTGTTAATCAGTTCCGTGAAGTGGTCAGCATCCCCCAAGAACCAGACGGGCTCTGCATACTCCTTAACGGCTTCCAAAAAGGCTGCAATATTCGTATGAGCGTCTGCAATGACCACCGTTGGCTGCCCGTCTTTGATCCGGTATAAACCGGCGAATACGTTCTGATTACGGGCATCAAACAGCGGTGCCACCAAGGCCCCTTCAACTGGCACATTAGCAGCCAGTGTAGCCAGGCTCGATACGGCTACCAGGTCGATATTTAACGTCGTGGCCAGTGTCTTGGCCGTTGTCACGGCAATCCGGATTCCGGTATAGGACCCCGGCCCAGCTGCCACGACGATGCGGTCTAAATCGGCTGGCTTTAACCCTGCCATCCCCATCAAACGTTCAATTTCAGGTAACAAGTACTCTGCATGCTTTTGGTGAACGGTTACCGTAATGGCAGCTAACACCGTGCTGTCATCTAAGACGGCAACACTCAGTGGTCGATTTGATGTATCAATTGCTAAAATCTTCATAATTGCTTACGTTCCCCTTCACTGTGTTTCGCCATAACTTTTAAAACTCCGGAAACGCTAAAAACGGCGTCACCGCTCAACGCCCGGATGTATTTTCCGTTGACTGTCTTTATCAGTTTACTATACTACCACAAAGCCGCCGTGGCTACACCTTACCTGCCTGATTTTTCAGGTTTAGGCTTTTTCCCAGGTAACCGTTGCTTCCACCGCCGTGGTCGTTCCCAGCTTAACGGTGTGTTGTGTAGTCGTCGCTGTCGAACGGCGAACTTCACTGATTACTTGATGGCCATACTGAACCTCATTTTCAAACCGAATTTTGACGTCCGTTGGTTGTTGTTGCCGAAGAAAATCAGCTGGCAACGCATCCAGCATCCACTCAAAATAGTGGGCATTGTTCACGTGACCGTTGTTATCGATATCAAAATACCGCACCGTATAAGGTTTAAATACTCCCGTCAACGCTGCATCAGCCCGGTCCGGTCGTGGTAACCGTGGCAAGCGGGTCTGTTGTTCACTGGCGTATGGTGCCATGATGGCGTCAGGAATCGTTGCAATCTTCCGGGTCTCATAACTCATCGTTACCCAGATACCCTCACCATAGGCCAATTGATGACCAGCGGCATCGAATAGCCAGTACTCTCGATAAGCAAAATAACGGTTGTATGAGGTGGCGCGGGTCTTAACCGTCACCACATCCCCCGTCCGTGGAAGCCGCTCGATTTGAATATGGTACTGGGTAACGACCCAGCCCACACCCTGACTCTTAATGAAGTCGGTGGTTAGGTTCAGTGCAGTGTTCTGATCCTCGGAGACCAATACAAATAAATTGATCAACATGGCGAGGGTCAAGTGGGCCGTGTCGTCTACTTCGTAATAAACGACACGGTGTGTTTCGGAAAACTCATTTGCGGCCACCTGGGTCACTCCTTGTCTAAATGGTGATATTGACGATAAATTTCTTGCTTCTTAACCCCTCGGAGGTTTGCCACTTCTTTAATGGCAGCATTAGGCTTGTCGCCGGCCGCAATCAACCGGTCAACTTGCACTTCAACGGGTTCACTGAGGTCAACCGCCGTGGTGGCAGTTGTGGTGGGCGCGGGATTCCCGCCAACCAGAACAACAAATTCCCCCCGCACCGTATCGTTAGCGGCCCAATCGGCCAACTCTGCTAAGGAACCGCGCAAGAATTCTTCGTAGCGTTTGGTTAACTCCCGACACAAAACGGCAGGTCGATCATCACCAAAACCTTCTGCTAAATTTTGCAACGTTTTCTTTAACCGGTGTGGTGCCTCGTAGAAGATCAACGTTTCTGGCCGCTGAGCTAAGCTATCAATTTCAGCCCGTTGATCCTTGGGCTTCCGATCCAAAAAACCGTAGAAGTAAAATGGTTGTGGGGCTAAACCTGAGGCAATGAGGGCCGTTAAACCAGCATTGGCACCGGGTAAGGGTACTACCGGAATGTGTGCTTCAATACAGGCATTCACCAGTTCATGGCCGGGATCAGAGATGGAAGGCATCCCCGCATCACTGACCTGGGCAATATCCATCCCCGTTTGTAGTTTCGCAATCAGTTGGGGAATACGTTCCTGTGTGTTGTGTTCATGAAAACTGATTTGCTTCGTCTCAATTTCAAAATGATTGAGAAGCTTTTGCGTATTCCGTGTGTCTTCTGCTGCAATTAAATCCGCATTCTGCAGCGTCTTAACCGCCCGAAACGTCATGTCATCCAAGTTACCGATTGGCGTGGGAACCAGGTATAAATGCCCTTCCTCGTCACGCTGAAAACTTCTTCGTCGTTCCATTATTGCCTCCTACTGATCACGATAAATAACTTCTAAGCAAAAGGCACATTCCTCGTCTTGCTTACGCCGTGTCCCGTAAAATTCCCGACACACGTGAAACCCTTCCTCGTACAGCTTTTCCAGAATCTGCCGAGACTTCGATAGTCCCTGGGGGGTCTCTGGGTCTTCCGGCAAGGTGCGCTGGAGTTCTCTGACCAGATCCCGCAGATGTTGATTTTCAATTTCCAATTCCGCGTTCTGCTCAAAGACCTTGGTCATCTCCGCCTGTAAGTCAGAGAACTGGGCCGACATTTGGTCCAACTGCGCTTCAAGACTCTTAAATTGATCGTATACTTCCTGTTTATCCAAACTGCCACCCTCCAGTGCTAACCTGATTTTAACGCGTTACCTGCGCTAAGATTTGTAAAGTTAAGGCTTCTAAAATTGTTTGAAAATTCATGTTCCCCGCCAATTGACTGCGGGTTGCTAATGTCAACGTCATAATTGTAACTAACTGGTCAATGGTCAACTGCCGTGCTACCTGTTGACTGGCCTGCGCCACCTGAGGAAATGCTAATTGGTCGCCCACTTCACCAGCCTGTTGCCGTAAAGCATCGTGCCAAACCTGCACCAGCATGTCCAGGATAACCCCTTGTCGATCACGATTTAACGCCAAAGGTAACAACTCGGATTGCACGCGGACAAACGCCCGCTCGTCACCCTGACAGCAAGCCGTAAACCACTGTCCAACTTTAGCTTGGGCGTCCTTCAACCAGTCATCGGTCGTCAGCTCCTGCGCCGCCTGCACACTTTCCGTCAACGTGGCGAGTAAGTAGCGCTGGCTAGGCGCAATCCCAGCATCAGCTAAGGCACTGGCCAACGCCTGTGGTGCCACCCGCAAGAAATCAACCACCTGCGTTCGCGATAGAATCGTGGGCAAAATCAAATTTTTATTGGCCGTCAATAATAAGGCCACTGTTTTGCCCACGGGTTCCTCAATAAATTTCAGTAAACTATTGGCGGCACTCGTGGTCATCCGGTCGACCTGATCCACAATAAAGATCTTCTGGTTCCCCTCAACCGCACTCTTAGTGAACTCGGCCTTGAGGTACCGAACTTGGTCCACCTTGATTCGTTGCCCGTCTGGAATCACCGTGACCACGTCGGGGTGGTCGCCTGCTAAAATCCGCCGACACTCGGAACACTGCCCACAAGGCAAGCCCTCAGCCGTGATATTTTGACAAAACAAGCGCATGGCAATCGTTCGGGCCACCACCTGCCGACCAGTCCCATCGGCCCCGTTGAAGAGGTAAGCGTGGGACAAATGCTGTTGCTGTATCAGATGCATAAAGTGGCTTACCAGTTGCGGTTGAAGCCGTTGGGCCGTAGCCACTACGGATTCTTCAGTCATCTCGGCCCCCTAAAAGCGATGAAATTGGTCAACTGGCATGACAAACACCGTCGCACCACCGACCTGAACTTCAACCGGGTACGCCGACGTACTGTCCAATTGCGCATCCAAATTAACCGGTGGGGTCATAAATTGCTGCCGCGTGTGACTGGCTGCCTTGATCATGTCCAGAACTTCATCTACTCGTTCATCTTCCAACCCAATCATAAAGGTCGTGTTGCCAGACTTTAAGAAACCACCAGTAGTGGACAACCGGGTTGCCCGAATGTCATGATCAATAAACTCATTGCTTAGCCGATTAGCATCTTTATCTTGGACGATAGCGATTAGTAATTTCATTGTGAATTTCCTCCCTCAATGCCGGTTAAAAGTACCTGCGGGCTGTTTGCTTGATCAATGCTAACGATTCCTGAACCACTTGGTCCGGAGATTGCGTCGCATCGATCAGTTTGATTCGGTCTGGATGGGCTGCCTGCAAACGCAGGTAGGCCGCCCGCACCCGGTCATGAAAGGCCGTTTGTTCAACGTCGAGTCGATCAACCTTGTCAGGTTGGCGGTGCGCCTGAATACGCTGCAACCCCACCTCGGCAGGAACATCAAAATAAATCGTTAATTCCGGCAGTAAGCCATCGGTCGCGAATCTGTTCATCTCTTCGACTGCTTGCTCACCAATTTGCCGGCCCGCGCCTTGATAGGCAACGGAACTATCAACGTACCGGTCGCAAAGCACCAGTTGATCGGCCGCCAAAGCTGGTAGAATCGTTTCAGCTAAATGTTGTCGCCGTGCCGCTGCATAGAGCAGAGCTTCGGTCCGATAGTCCATGGCCGTATTTTTTCGATCCAAAATCACCGCGCGAATGCTCTCGGAAATGGGATTGCCTCCTGGTTCCCGGGTAATCGTCAACCGGTCGCCCAATAGCGGTGTAATCTGCGCCGTTATTGCCTTCAGTGCACTCGTTTTCCCCGCACCATCTGGTCCTTCAAAGCTAATAAACGTTCCTGACAAGATACTCGACCCCATTTTTGATTGATAGTTATATTGTACTTGAATTCAGAATTGATGTCTATTTGCATCCATTGCTTATCATAGGTTTAGTTATTAGCTGGCATTCAGCAACGACTAGATTATACGTCCCATACTAGCTAATTTGGGTGAACTTTGTATTTTCGGCATCAAATTAATAAAACTTCATTTAAATAGCTGTGTTATCACTCTAAGAACGACTTCAAAGAACTACCCACGATACCACTCACAATAAGTTTTGCTTAACATTGCCTCTAGATGTCAAGAGGCCGAGACACCTGGTCTCGACCTCCACTTGGTTGCTCTTCAACTATTTACCCCATTAGTCGCGGAAAATAGCGGCTGAAATGTGCTTACCCCGGACTTTGCGCCGACGGGCTTCCCGGTATAAAAACAAGTACGTCTGCCGAGCTAATGCCGTATTCGCGGTCATTTGGTTGTCCGCATCGGCGATAGCTTCCTCCGTTTGCTTCGCATGGTCCCAACGGTCCTTCGCAGCATCGATGGTTGCTAAAAGTTGATCATCGTAAGCCGCCTTGAGCCGAGGAAGTTGGCGCTTCTTTCTTCCGAACATCGGGAGACCTCCTACATTTCCGTTCGGCCTTCTACGGCCTTGAACAATGTCATTTCATCAGCGTATTCAATGTCACTCCCCACAGATAATCCGTGAGCTAACCGAGTAACTTTAATACCGGCTGGTTTAATCAAACGTGACAGATACATCGCCGTCGCTTCACCTTCAGGGGTTGCGTTAGTGGCAATGATCACTTCTTTAATCGTGGGATTCTGTTGTAACCGGTTGATCAGACTAGAAATGTTTAGGTCTTCAGGTCCCTTACCCTCGATTGGCGACATAACACCGTGGAGGACGTGATACAGACCATGATATTCTTTCATTTTTTCCATGACCATGATGTCTTTGGCCTGTTCAACCACCAACACGTGGGATTGATCCCGCGTCTTGTCAGCACAGATCACACACGGATCAGTCTCAGTAATGTTGCCACAGATTGAACAAAAATGAAGATCCTTTTTGGCCGCAACCAGCGCCTTTGAAAAGGCCGTCACGTCGTCTTCCTGCATATCAATCGTGAAAAAGGCTAGTCGTGTGGCGGACTTTTGGCCAATTCCCGGCAACTTCATGTAACTGTCGATCAGTTGTGCAATTGGTTCTGGGTACTGCATGCCTCACAACGTCCTTTCTTAATTACATACCAGGGATATTCATACCTTGCGTGTACTTTCCCATGGTCTGTTTCGTCGTGTCATCAACCTTGCCCAAAGCATCGTTAACAGCTGCTAACACTAAGTCAGCCAGCATATCAGGGTCATCCGGATCGATGGCTTCCGGCTTGATCGTCAGATCCGTCATCTTCCGTTCACCAGTAAAGGTTGCCTGCACTAAGTCATCAGGAGACGTCCCGGTAAAGCATTGGGCGTTCAAATTGGCTTGATCCTGTTCCATTTTCTTTTGCATTTGACGCATTTGTTTCATCATGCTACCCATATTTCCCATGTTCCGCACTTTAATCATCCTTCCAAAATTTAATCTTTTTTCACATCAACAATTTCTTTACCAAATAATTCTTCCGCCTTGGTCACAACTGGATTGGCTGCGGGCGTCGCTGGTTCTTCCGGTTCACCCTCTGCGTTATTTTGCAACTCAGCCTTATGCGCCGTCAAGTAATTCTTTCGAATCACTGGCCACTCATCCTTCGGTACGAAGACCACCGGCAGAGCGGCACCAATCATGCGGTCCAATCCGTTTTCTAAGGCATCCGTCAGTTCGTTGTCGGTTGTTGCCCGTTGATACAAGAACGAGTAGTCAAAGGCGACAATGACCCCCGAATCTGCTGCCGCTACGGGTTGAGAAACCTTCATTACTGCCCGTTGGGTAACTGACAAACTGTTCAACAAGTCTGGCCAAGCTTCCTGTAATTGGTTCAGCTTTTCTCGCGTAGCACTCCCCAGAACGGGATAGATTTTGGCTAAGTTGACTTCCTTAGCTGGTGCGGACTTATTGACCCGCGGCTTAGCTGGTGCGGCTGCCTTAGTCGGTGCGGGCGCTTGTTCGAGGTGTTTGACCGCAGAACGCAACTGGTCGATTTCATGTTGCAACTCGGCCACGGCCGGTGTTTCTTGCCCTTCAGTAGCTGCGGGCGTTGGTGTGCTAGCAGCGGCCGCGTTTGGTGTCGCCGCTGCTAGTGTTGCAACTGGTGTCCCGGGTTGCCGCCCAATTTCAGCCAGCTTGATCGTCAGAATTTCTAAATAAACGTCCGGATGGGTGGTAAACCGCATCTGCTGTTGAATCGCGTTCAGCTCATTGATCATGGCGTACATGGTCTGGGCCGGCGTCTTTTCTGCTAAGGCTTTAAAGTCGTCACTGACACTGCCCATTTCTGCTTCTTCCACCAATTGTGGTGCCTGCTGGTACAGTAATAAGTCACGCGCGTAGCCAATCACGTCTTCCGTAAAGCGCTCAGCATCTTTTCCGGCTTCCAGAACGGACTGCAAGGTCGCTAAGGCTGCCTTCGTGTCCCCGGCCAGCACCTGTTGAACATAGGTGGCCAGGAGTTCATGGGTAACGCTCCCCGTAACTAAGAGGGCGTTATCCAGTGTGATTTCGTTGTCGCCAAAGGACAGCGCTTGATCGAGGATACTCAAGGCATCCCGCATACCACCTTCAGCCGCCTTCGCAATCACCTTAACCGCCTGGTCATCGTAAGTTACATCCTTTTGCTTCAGGATGTAGATCATCCGATCATAACTATCGCTCGCCGCAATCCGCTTAAAATCAAACCGTTGTGTTCGAGAAATAATTGTTGCTGGAATCTTGTGAGGTTCCGTCGTCGCCAAAATAAAGATGACGTTAGCCGGTGGTTCTTCCAAGGTCTTCAGTAAGGCATTGAACGCCCCCGTCGACAACATGTGGACTTCATCAATGATGTAGACCTTGTAGTCGGCAACCGTTGGCGCATATTTTACTTTATCCCGAATATCACGGATTTCTTCGACGCCATTATTAGACGCCGCGTCAATTTCAATGACGTCGTTCAAGGTCCCATCGGTAATTGCGCGACACGTCTCACATTCATTGCAAGGTTCACCATCCGTTTGGTGGTGACAGTTGATGGCTTTGGCAAAAATCTTAGCTGCTGAAGTCTTCCCCGTCCCACGAGGACCGGCAAAGAGATAGGCGTGACTGATCTGATTCGTGGTAATCGCGTTCTTAAGCGTTCGGGTAATCACTTCTTGCCCAATCATGTCGTCAAATCTTTGGGGCCGCCAGACCCGATAAAGTGCTTGATAAGCCATGCAATCCGTTCCTTTCCGTGAGGTTAAAATCAATTATTTAAGAGGCACATTTTTAAAATTCACTGATAACAATTATAGCCTTTTTCGTGGGTCCCCGCCACGAATTGGCCGCAAGTATTTCGGGAATCTCCCCCTACCTCCGAGCCAACCATTGTCGGGACTTAAACCGTATCCGCTACCACAATAAAATATTTTTCTTCCATATAGATAGTTTCACTGGTAAATAGCTGAGTACCCAAAATTAGGTACAAAAAAACTCCCAGTCCACGGACTAGGAGTTGGAATTAGCTCATAAACTTGAAGCACAAAGCGAAACGAACTTAGTGCTGCTTCCTTCCGGACCTGACACGATTCGTAAGCCCACCCTTGCTCCAAGGCCTTAACGGCTAATACTAGTGTAGCATGATTTTGGCGGAGTGTCTAGGATGTTATTAAAGAGTGGTCGGTGAGGCGCTTAGCTGGTGAGCATTAACATCGTAAAAATGAGAATCCTGGACTTGGATTCTTATTTTTACGGGGTTAATGCTCACCAGCTGCCTCACCGACCACGTTTCAGCCACCGCGCCCACTTACTTCTCGACCCGTTCGGCCCGCTGAGCCGCCTTCCGAGCCTTTTTTTCCGCCTTTTGTCGCTTACGAGCTGCCTGGAAGAAACTTACCATGCGTTCGCCAGCACTCTTAGCCATCAGGCCTTCGTACACCGTCACTCGGTGATTCAACCGACTATCCGTCAACGTTTCGTAAAGGCTATCGACTGCGCCCGCTTTAGGATCTCTGGCACCATAGTAGACTACCGGAATTCGTGAATTGATAATGGCCCCACTACACATGAGGCACGGCTCAATCGTCACGTACAATTGACAATCTTCTAATCGCCAACTATGCAACGTGGCACAAGCCTCCTCAATCGCGCGAACTTCCGCGTGCATGGTTGCATCATTCCCGTGTTCCCTGAGATTATGGCCGCGCCCCACAATTTGATCACCGTGAACGATGACCGCACCGATAGGCACCTCACCAATCAGGCCAGCCTGGTCAGCTTCAAAGAGCGCTTCTTCCATGTAATGTCGTTCCATTGGGCCGTAACTGACTTGTCGCACGCGGACCGCTTCCTTTCATTGCTGACAGTTAATTCAGTGTGCTTTCTAAGATGTAATAACCTTTATCTTTTTTGATGATGGCACAGTTACCAAACGTTTCCTTCATCGCCTTCTCAGCCGATGGTGCCCCCTGCTTCTTTTGAAGAACAACTGTCAACGTCCCCCCTGGCAGCAGGTGCTCCTTGGCTCCCGTCAGCATCGCTGTAACCACCTTTTTCCCAGCTCGGACCGGTGGGTTAGTAAGGATAGCCGCGTAACGCTCCGTGACGTCCGCATAGATATCTGACGTCTTGATTTCAACATTTTCGATTTGGTTAGCCACCGCATTTTGACGAGCCAGTGCTAATGCCAACTCATTCACATCGACCATTGTCACCTGTCGTTCAGGCCACTTCTTAGCCAATGCTAGACCGATAGGACCGTATCCTGTCCCCAAGTCAAGCCAGGGGCCAGCCGGCGTCTGGTCGGCATTGAAGGCCGCTAATAACGCCCGTGAGCCGTAGTCCACGCGATTTTTCGAGAAGACACCGTTGTCGGTGGTAAACAACAATTCGTTGCCTAAGAGGGTAAACGGCCAATGATGTTCTTCGTGTAAAACGTCTGGATTTTGTGTATAATAATGATTAGTCAATATTTCCGCCACCTTTTAGACCTATTTTACCGTAGAAAACGGGTCGAGGCCAAGCAAAATAAATTTAACAGCTCAGACACCACATTTAGTAGTTATTGTATGTTCCAACTACCAAATATGGTGTCTTTTTTGATTGTATTTTTCCATATCTGGTGTACACTGAACACATTGATAATGAAATTTAGAGGATGTGGCAACAATGAAAGTAACGATTTACTCAAAGAACAATTGCATGCAGTGCAAGATGACAAAGCGTTTTCTCAGCGAACACAACGTGGAATTCGAAGAACGCAATATTAACCAGAATCCAGAATATGTGACTTACCTAAAAGAAAAAGGTTTCCAGGCGGTTCCCGTAATTGAAGCACCCGGTCACCCAGCCTTTTATGGCTTCCGACCTGATCAATTAACCCAAATCGCGGGCTAATTTAAGTTCGGCACTAACCCGTCTTGGCGACGTCGTGTCTGTTCACGGTGGCGCTTTTTTGTTTGATTTTTCGCACCTATTGAGAGAAAGAAGAGTTGATTAGTATGAGCCTAAAGGACTTAAAGAACGTTACGTATTACGACTTAAACAATGAGATCAACATCCCCGTTAACGGCCAGATTCCGCTAAACAAGGACCAAGAAGCGCTCCAAGCCTTCATCAAAGAAAACGTCGAACCCAATACCAAAAAGTTCACGTCACTGAAAGACCGCTTCGACTACTTAGTCGACAATAATTACATCGAAAAGCACGTCATTGACCAGTATGACTTCAGCTTTATCGAAGATTTGTACGCCTTTTTGCGTAGTCAAAATTTTCACTTTAAATCCTTTATGGCAGCGTACAAGTTCTATGCCCAGTATGCACTGAAGACCGACGACAACGATTTTTACTTAGAAAACTTTATTGACCGGGTCGCTATGAACGCCTTAGACTTCGCCGATGGTAACGAACAATTAGCCCATGACCTGGCCGACGAAATCATTCATCAGCGGTACCAACCCGCTACCCCCAGCTTTTTGAACGCTGGTCGTTCCCGCCGAGGTGAATTAGTCTCTTGTTTCTTGATCCAATCGACTGACGATATGAATACCATTGGTCGGACTATCAATTCCGCCCTACAACTTTCCCGTATCGGTGGTGGGGTCGGCATCAGTCTCTCCAACTTACGGGGCGCCGGTGATCCAATCAAACACATTGAGGGGGCTGCCTCCGGGGTCGTGCCAGTCATGAAGTTACTTGAAGACAGCTTCTCTTACTCCAATCAATTGGGACAACGGCAAGGTGCCGGGGTTGTTTACCTGAGTGTCTTCCATCCAGATATCGTCGCTTTTTTGAGTGCTAAGAAGGAAAACGCCGACGAAAAGATTCGGCTCAAAACACTCTCACTGGGCGTCACTGTGCCCGATAAATTTTACGAACTTTGTGAACAGGACGCGGACATGTACCTCTTCAGTCCTTACGACGTAGAACGGATCTACGGCAAGCCTTTCTCCTACGTGGACATCTCAACTGAGTACGACAATATGGTCGCCAATCCCGACATTCACAAGAAAAAGATGAAAGCCCGGGACTTGGAAACCGATATTGGTAAACTCCAACAAGAATCCGGTTACCCTTACATTGTCAACATTGACACGGCTAATCGTGAAAACCCCATTGATGGGCGCATCGTCATGAGCAACCTGTGTTCTGAAATCATGCAGGTCCAAACACCTTCCACCGTCAACAACCAGCAGGAATACGTCAAGCTCGGTACCGATATTTCTTGCAACCTGGGATCGACCAACATTGTCAACCTGATGACGTCACCAAATTTCGGTCACTCCGTGGAAACTATGGTGCGGGCGCTGACGTTTGTGACGGATCATTCGGATATCGACGTCGTGCCATCCATCCAAAAGGGTAACCACCTCGCCCACACGATTGGGCTAGGAGCAATGGGCCTACATAGTTACTTTGCCAAGAACCACATGATGTACGGTTCTAAGGATAGTGTGGCCTTTACTAGCACCTACTTCATGCTCCTAAACTACTGGACGTTAAAAGCCTCTAACCAGATTGCTAAGGAAAAGCACGAAACATTCCACAACTTTGACAAGAGTGCTTACGCTTCCGGGTCCTACTTTGACCGTTACACGGAAAAAGATTGGCGACCAACCAACGATAAGGTCCAAGACCTCTTCGCTGACGTTTGGTTACCCTCACCTGAAGACTGGGCTGACCTCAAGGTTGCCGTCATGCGCGACGGTCTCTATCATCAGAATCGGATGGCCGTTGCACCTAACGGATCCATCTCCTACATCAACGATACTACTGCCAGTCTCCACCCCATCATCAACCGGATTGAAGAACGCCAGGAAAAGACGATCGGTAAGATCTACTACCCCGCACCTTACCTGGACAACGACACCATGCCTTACTACAAGTCTGCTTACGACACCGACATGCGCCGGGTCATCGACGTTTACGCTGCTGCCCAAAAGCACGTGGACCAAGGAATGAGTCTGACATTGTTCATGCGTTCAACGATTCCAGCCGGCCTGTACGAGTGGAAAAATGGCCGCACTGATAAGATGACGACGCGGGATCTCAGCATTTTGCGCAACTATGCCTACCGCAAGGGTATCAAATCCATCTACTACGTACGGACATTTACCGATGATAACAACGAAGTCGGCGCCAACCAGTGTGAGAGTTGTGTGATTTAACAACTTCCCCTACCTGTAAAACAGACCGCAAAAAGGAGTGGCATCATGGCAAGAACTGAAAATTATAACGCAATCAACTGGAACCAAGTTTCCGATGAAATCGACAAAGCCACCTGGGAAAAACTCACGGAACAATTTTGGCTGGATACCCGGATTCCCGTTTCCAACGATTTAGATGACTGGCGTACGCTAGATACTGACCATAAGTGGGTCGTAGGTCACGTCTTTGGGGGCTTGACCCTGCTAGACACGCTTCAGTCTCAAGATGGGATGGCCGCCTTGCGACGGGACGTCCGGACGCCACACGAAACAGCCGTGCTGAACAACATCCAATTCATGGAATCCGTTCACGCTAAGAGTTATTCCACCATTTTTTCCACGCTGAACACGCCGGATGAAATTGACGAAATCTTCCAATGGAGTGATTCTGAAGAATTTCTCCAAAATAAGACCAAACGCATCTATGATCTCTATCACGATGATGAACATCCGTTGAAGAAAAAAATCTCAAGTGTGTTCTTAGAAACCTTCCTGTTCTATTCCGGTTTCTTTACGCCCCTCTACTACCTGGGACACAACAAGCTCAACAATGTCGCTGAAATCATTAAATTGATTTTGCGCGACGAATCCGTCCATGGGACCTACATTGGTTACAAGTTCCAGCTTGGCATGAAGGAACTGACGGACAACGAACAACAACAGATGAAGGACTGGATGTACGATTTCCTCTACAAGCTCTACGCTAATGAGGAACAATACACCCACACCCTCTACGACCAAATTGGGTGGTCAGAAAAGGTGTTAACGTTCATTCGCTATAACGCGAACAAAGCCTTGATGAACCTGGGCCAAGATCCCTTGTTCCCCGACACCGCTGAAGACGTCGACCCCGTGGTCATGAACGGTATTTCCACCTCGACGGCCAACCACGACTTCTTCTCCCAAGTTGGGAACGGTTATCTCTTAGGTAACGTTGAAGCCATGAATGACGATGATTACAATATCGGTGAGCCAGCTGATCCGCAAGATCCAAGTAAATAAGCGCTAAATAAAATGCCGCAAACGATTGGAAAATTACCAACCATTTGCGGCGTTTTTATTCATTTAACCAAAGTTAGAAAACCATTATTAAACCAAAACTAGTAAAACGTTATAGACTTAAAATTCGTCTCACTCAGTCGTGAGATTTTCAAGTGGTTTTTTTGAAAATGGCAACTTGAAGACGTGCTTTGCGGCTTCAATCGAGGGGCAAGACCGACCTTGGGTTTGTCCCGTCGTTCCCACCGCGTTCCAGTCCAAATTCGGCGAACGGTCAGGCAGCGACTTCCCACTATGTCTGCCCCCCCAACATCCAATCCTTGTTGTATCAGGAGCAGAGAGTATTTCAATGTTGATTCGTTAACTTAGTGGCCTTCCGCCTTACCGATAGCCAGTCGAATGCGCCTTATTCCTGTCAACCACGCCCGTTTAAAAACGGGCGCTTGTGGTCACCACACCCCTTGGCATGGTGACCACAATTTACTTAGATACAGCGCTAGCCTACGAATTGGACTTATCCGCTAATTACCAAAGCTTTTTAGGTCCGCAGCTTGCCAGACGGACTCGTTTCCTACCAAGCTGCTAAACTCTTAGCTAGAATATTTTTAGCTGCATTATGGTCACGCACATGAAACGTCTCACAACTAGGGCACGTCCACTTACTGCTAAGCTTTAAGCCCAAGTATGCACAAACTAATGTTATCAAAGCCTTCAAGGGCGGTTCGGCTCGCTTATTCTTTGAACGACATTCAGAGATAAAGGCTCAAAAATTCTGGGGTGGACATCTTTGGTTGCCTAGTTACTTCATGAGTACCCTGGGTGACATGAGCAAGACGACCGTGGACAGATACATTTCTAATCAACGAAAAGTATAGTGACATTCATCCCTTGCTTGAAAGCAAGGGATTTCTGCCTAATTTAACTGGTTGTGCTAGTCGACCCCCGCTGTAGAAGAAATTGAACTAGTAGGCGATGTGCTTTGACTCGCTGCTGAACTAGCTACCTGGACAGCTGTCGAAGCCTCTGCCTGAGCTGAAGAACTTGCTGGAGTAATGCTGCTTTTAGCTTCAGTCGTACTAGTCGAAGTTGTAGAAGTAGCTGAGCTCGAAATTGAACTTGCAGCTTGACTCTGAGAACTCGAAACTGCAGCAGAGATTGCTTGTTCTGCTGATGAACTGGCAGCCTGTGACGTGTTGCTTGTGTTAATGGTAGCGTCAGATTGGTTAATGTTTGCCGACGTACTTTTTGAAGTTGCCGCAGAACTCGTTTATGTTGTGGTCGGATCAATACTTCCGGCTGTATCCGCATACGCATTGACCCCGCCTAACGCTATCGTAAATAAAACGACGTTTGTCAGTGCTAACTTTCCGATAGGGGCATTGACTAACTGTTTGCCTGCCTTAAAAAGCTTATAGTGAAGCTTCATATCACCCTCACGCGATAATTGCTTGAATCGCATATCAGATCACTTCTTTCTGAATTTAAAAAAAATCGTTTGTGTGAAACTAAGGGATTCCCCTAAGCTTCACACAAACGAAGAATAAAACAAATTAGTGAACTCATTCAATCCTGCATTGTCGGAGCGACGAAAAACACTCAAGTTGCGAGCAAAAAACAGACCGGTTGATTTTGGAATTTTAGACCCCGTAATTAAAAGCTGCCTTTTTCAACATTCCCCACATTAAATAGATATTTTCCATGTGTACTAATAAACCGCTCAACACTTTCGTGTCTATCAACCAGGCTCAGGTACTGAATATGCCACATTAAATAAAATAATTCTAGTCACATGAAATGCAGAAACATAATAGCTTCCATCCCAGCTTAAATATGAATTATTAATTTCATAAGCTCGACCAATATGATACTTACCAAGCAAATATCGAGTTTCACCAGAGCCTACTTTAGTGACCTGAGTATGGAGTGCAATATGCGGATGCCCAGACAAGGCTATCGCCAATCTTACAGAATTACTCGGCACTGTAAGAAAAGCAAGGACGGTAAAAAGCAGAACCTCAAGAACTTTCCTCACTCTTCCAATATTTTTCCAATGACTAACTAATTTCTCTTTAAAATGATCATATTTTGTTTTCAAGAAATCATCTCATTTTCATATGGATTAGCCGAACACCATTTGAACCACTCGATGCTAATCCCGTATTTAAATTCCTATGCTTATAATTTCCTGTGTGCGACGCATAATAAACCCGATACACATAGTGACCATGCTTCTTTTTCTTGTATGTTCCATCGACAAATCCCGAATGAAACCATTCATACCCATGTCCTTTTCTGTACCTTCTAAATTGAATAATGTCTCCCAACTTAGCTTTTTTTTTCAACCATTCTTACGACTGTAGCTCTCTGTTTTCTAGAGAATTTCTTTCGACTTATCCGGGTATAATGACGTTTATGCCCATATTTCGTCCAGTGTTTATAAAAGTCTACAACCGACGTCCAGGAAGTCGAATATTCTGCCCAAACAAGTCCATTTTTTTGTGTAGAAACCACTGCTTAGTAGAAGTGCTGCGATTATGATGATGCACTTTATGAACATAAACTTTAGCGCCCCCATGTCTCACAATTTGTGAAACATAATTTGTACAATAATCGACCACGCAAGGTCCTGGGCTGGAAGTCTCCAGCAGAAGTTTTCTTCGGGCAATCGTTACACTTGATTTGACAATTCGTCATTAGAAAAGGGATTCTTAAACAACCAGAGTCATGTTTTTAATATGATTATTTTTGGGGAATTTTCGCATCAATCCTAATATGCTTGATGTAGTTGCCCGTTCATCTTCACATCAATTCTCGATCCTTGAGTAGCATCATCCAGGAAAAATCTTACGAAGATTACCCGATTATCTCTGACGCCGTCATAACCGTAACGATAAAAAGTATCATTGTACATCTTATTGCTGGTTTTTTTAACCTCGGTTCGCGTGCGGTTGCTGAATTATCTTCAGCTTGGACAATCAAAGTTTTCAACTGATTATCCTGACTTAGTGAAGCAACTTTGATACGTGGCTTCTTTTTGTTTACCCACACTCTTTTGGTGAGCTGTGTATTACGCGTTAGGTAAGCAACAGGGTCTAAATACCGGCCACTTAATACTGCCCCTTGATAAATCCAACCCAATTTTTTCCCGGAAGCTGTCTGTACTTTTATAAAAGTCCCATGTAATCGGGTATGCATTTTCTCAGTCGCATATAGCGTACGAAAACGATAAGTACTGCCTCGGTACTGTTCCTTAACGCTCTGCCGCGTCCCTCTTGGATACGTCCAAAAATTATACTGACTGGATTTTAAGTTAACTGGCGTTTTTTTAATCGACGTTTGGGCCAACACCGTCTTGACCTTTTTTACAGCACTCCGACGAACATAGAATGTTCTGGACGGTTTTCTACGTGCATGCCCTTTCGTAAATGCCCAATCAACCGATTGACGCTGAAGGCCAATGTACTTAACACCATGGTGCGTCATCTCACGTTTTTTAAAATATAGATTTTTTGTACGTGGATCCATCACCTTAGTTACCAAAGGCGTCGATAGGTGCCGACTATACTTCACCGGACTCGAGTTTTTAAAAGCATAACCGTATTTTTGAGAATTTGAATTCGCCGAAATACTTACGATTGGCAGCAAATACAGACAAATTACCCCAATTGATACAATAATTTTTTGAATAATCGATGTTTATCCATGCTCACACGCCCGCCTATCTATTAAATAACTGTTTAATCGTATACTGATGAGCATTAGAAGCTCGTACATATTTTCCATTTTGATTATTTTTAACGAAGATACCTTCTGTTCACCTGTAGAATCCGCATATGCATCAACCGGCTTTAACTGGCTCAATGAAAGAGAAAACAACGAAATTCCTAATAACCCCAAATACTGATAATTCCTTTTATTTATAAATTTTCCATATTTACTTGTCACTTTTCTTGACTGTCTATTCATTTCGACGCTCCTCCCACTTTCACCTATTCAAGCACAATATACTATCCACTCGAGGCAATGTGTGGTGCTTCCTTTTATAATTTATTCTTAATGTTTTCTTTAGTCAATAGTAATTTAGGTGAACCTTAATCCAAAACGCTAGTTTGCTCGCTTAATGATGCAACCAATCATAGTTCAAATCCGTTTAAACTCAGTTAACCTATAAATAAGGCCTACACCTCTTCACTAACTCAAAAAAATTAAAAAGGCGCTCACCTGAATTGGTGAACGTCTCTTGAGATGACAGTTGTACTAAGCTACTTTCTTTCGTTTCAATTCCGCCATTCCAACAAGACGGTACCCGTACTGGATCCAATGTTAGTTCCAGAACCAGAATTTCCAGAATCATCGGAATCTGTTTTCCCACTATTGTTCTTATCATAGTCTGCTTTTCCAGTCGCATACCCAGAATCATAACCTTGATTATAAGCCTCGGACTGATTAGCTTTAGGATTTGACCCTTTACCGCCTTCGCCATCAGCATTTCCATCGGTTTGGCCGGCCTTATAATCATTAGCGTTTTTCGTCGCCTCATCGTCATAAGCCTTGGTATAAACATCACTACCATTAGGGTCTTTAGAAGCTACCGCAAATTGCGGGCCTTTTGCAGACTATTTGATTTGATTCAGAATTCTATCCAGTAAATATTACATGACTAGCACTACGCGTTAATTTATATTAAAAAATCAGCCCGCTCATACGCCGGATGCGGATACTGGTAAAAGCCGTGGTTACTTTCCAAGCCTAGTCGATGCTGATCTAACAACGCCATTTTTAATTTATGGGCCACTTCAACCAAGCCGCCCTTCCCTGGCTGAGCGCTAGCCGCTAACAGACCGTTGTAAACGCGTTTCAACCCAATCTGGTCGAGAATCGCAAACGGTCCCTTCGGTGCGCTGGTGGCAATCATCCAAGCTCGGTCGATAGTAGCCGGCTCCGCGATACCGTTGGCCCACAGTGTCAGTGCGGCCTCCAAGAACGGTGTCGTTAACGTGTTAATCACATACCCTGGTTGTTCACGCCGCAATAAAATCGGTGCCATGCCAATATCCTTGGCAAACTGGACAACCTCCTGATACACGGCCGGATCCGTTTCGGGTTGTCCCATGATTTCAGCCGCGTGGTCGGTCCAAACTGGACTGGTGAAGTGCAAGGCCAGAAAACGGTCAGGGCGGCCCGTCATCACCGCAAATTGACTGGGGATAAATGTCGCTGAGTTTGTCGTGAAAATCGTCCGGGCGGGGGCTACTTTCGCCAAGGTGGCGTAGAACTCCCGCTTCACGCCGGCCGCCTCGGGGATCGCTTCAATTACCAAATCGGCGTCCTCGACCGCCGTCTCCAAGTCCGTGGCATACCGAATGCGCTCATTGGTATCGTGTAACATGGCGGGTGTGGCGGCCAATTCCCGGGCATAAATGGTATCCCAGGTGGCCACGCGCCGCTTGCTAGCGGCTACCTTAGCTGCGTTGACCTCACAAATTGTGAGCCGAAACCCACTATAGGCGGCCTGGTAGGCAATCTGACTTCCCAACGTGCCGCCGCCCGCTACAACGACCCTTTCAATAGCCATGACCCTTCATCCTTCCCGTTAGTGAACCTTTTATGTGACCAGCTTAGAAGGGTCCCCGCTAAAGGTCAATCAAAGCATCCGGCTTGATGCTAACTCCTTACTAAATTGAAAGGCACTTACAAAAAACTATCTCCCCCCCAACACTGGTTTGCGTTATAATGGTGCCAAAATAAGTTTACTTGGGGGTCAACTTCATGCCAAAAATTAAAAATGTTTGTGTCTTCTGCGGATCCAACCACGGCTACGATCCAAAGTACTTAAGTGAAACGAATAACCTCGGCCAATACTTAGCTGAGCACCAACACCCTGTTGTTTATGGTGGCGGTAAGGAGGGCCTGATGGGGGCTATCGCCACCTCGACCATGGAGGCTGGCGGTGAGGTCATCGGCATCATCCCCACCTTCCTACGTGAGATGGGCCTAGCCAAGGAAGACGTCACCACCTTCATCGAAACGGCCACCATGGACGAACGTAAGGATGAGATGTTGCGTCAGGCTGATGCATTTATTGTGCTACCTGGTGGCTTTGGTACCTTTGAAGAATTCACGACCATGCTGTCGTGGAGTCAGATCAACGTTCATCAAAAGCCCATCGCCCTCTTCAACATTGACCACTACTTCGATCCACTGGTTACGATGATGCAGAGATGTTGCGACGAAGGTTTTGCCCCACAAGAAAACCTGCAACTCTTCATCGATGCCGCCACGATCGACGAGATCTTCTCGGGTTTTGAAAATTTTCATCACCAATTACCTTATAAGTACACCAACTAAAGAGGTCAAAATAGTGGCCCAAAAGATAAATTTATAGATAAAAAAGGTCTGAGAAAAACTCAGGCCTTTTTTACGCTCCAAACATATATAGTCAAAACGTGCGACGAAAGCCAGTTAAAGAATTTACTCACGATTTGGCCATGTCGCCACGTTGCTCAACCAACCGCTTAACCACTTGGGAGCTGCTTTTTCCTTAGCGGTTGGACGATTGATTGTCAGGATAAGCTGTAACATGCTAAAGATCAACGACTGACGGCGACGATATGCCAGATACTTTGGTTGCCAAGTCGTCACGTATTTCTCCTTATAGGCCCGTAATCCCTGGAAGCTGTAAAAGTTGTAGCCATACTCGTAAATCAAGTGAGCCGCCCGTTCCTCAATGAAACTAAACTCAGACACCCCCACGTTAGCGAGTGGTGCCATCCCCAAATTAAAGCTCTGATAGCCCTCTTCACGGCAGGTTTCAAACAAATATACGAACAAGCCATCCATAATCCCCGACGGTGCGTCCCGACTGGCCCGCATTAAATCAATCGACGTCATGCGTTGGTCGCCAGTTGGCATAAGATTAGCAAAAGCCACCACTTTTCCCGCTGCATCCTGCATAACGGCAATCGGTGCTTCATTTAAATAATCCCGATCAAAGAACCCCATTGAGAACCCCTTCTCAGTCTCGTCACCTAACCAAGACGTTGAAATTGCCTCAAGCTCGGCCAACTGTGACGTACTAAATGGCGGCTGAAGGAGGGCAAACTGATACCCTTCCCGCTTAAATTTATTGATCAAGGCTCGTTCACCACGGTGGGCCTTGCCAGCGAGAGTAAAGTCGTGCAGGTCAACGTGCCCCTCTTCACCAACCTTCAAAAAGTCGAAACCCATCTCGTGTAACCGAATCGTTAGGGACTCGCTGATCTCATAAAAGACGGGCCGGAATCCAGCCTGGTCGGCATCGTGCATAAAGGCCTGTAACGCGGCGGGAACGGCTGTTTGATTGCCAATGGGTTCCCCCATGACTAATAGTTTGTCGGCTCGTTGCCGATAGAGTAAGAAGAGCTGATCGACCCCGCCTTCCTGGTAAAAGTACACCTGTTTGTCCCGCAGAAAGGCAAGATGACTGACTTCATTCCCACCAAATTGACGAATCACCCGCCGCACCCGGTCTGCATCAAAGGGCTCTCGAAGCCAAGCCACGGGCCGACCAGTTAAATAGCGGTTAATCAGCACCAAAATCAACAAGGCTAGCAGTAGTCCGCCTAGACCATTCAGCCAAACCTGCATGGAAGGCAGCAGCCACGAATCTGGTAACAGTGGCCAGTGACGATGGCCTTCATTTAAGGTAAAGAGTCCCAGTACGGTATAGCTCAAGAAGGTCACTACGAAGATGCTACCGTCCACCAGCAAGCCGCCCCAAGAATAGTGGAAACCCGCACGGTATAACTCCGGTCGAGCCAGTAACAGGCAAATGAGGACTACGCCTAATAACACCGCCAGCCCCGCCGGAAAGTTCTCCTGCCACAGCGTATTGCCAATGGCAATGACCAGCACCACCAGTGTCGGCCAAAAAGCGCGTTGGACCCGGGCACCGATGCCACGCGCTAGCCCAATCAATAGGAAGGCCATCACGATATTGGTGAGCTGATTTAAGAAATAAAACATGTAGGGCACCAACCGTAAATAGAAGTGATTAGCCAGGACCACGTCTGGAATCGTGGCAAATAACAACATCATAACACCAGAGAAGTACATGAAGGTCGTCACGAATAACTGGGCAGCCCGACGGGTAGCAGCCACTGGGAGGCCATTTAAGAAGCGATTCAGACGATGGCCGATATCATGAATGAAGAAGCCCACCCCGACACCAAATGGCAGGAGGTAGTAAAACAGCCGGTATAGGAGCAACCAGCCGGTTGCATCCGCCCGACTCACCCCTAACAGGCCCAGCCCAATAATCATAAACACGTCAAAGGCCCCTAACCCGCCGGGAATCATGGAAACAACTCCCGCCACTGAGGCCACAACGAACATGGGTAGCACTGCCAATAAGGGAATCGGTAGGCCTAACGCCCAGCCAATTAGAAGAAAGAAGAGCGCACAGCTCCCCCACTCCAAACTGGACCCAACGATTAGACTGAGCTCTCGTCGCCAGGTCAAGTCCGCAAAAAATTCCCCATCACTGATGCGGGTGAAGATAAATACCCCCGGAAAGTACAAGCCCCCGCCGAGAAGCCAAAACCAATAAACTCGGTACGGTGCCCCAATATCCAACCCAAAGAGTAGAATCAAAGCGACCCAGCAAAGGAGTGACAGACCAGCCAGCAGAAACAGGGCAATCTTTGAAATTGCGTAAAGCACCTGCTTCTTACTGGCCGATTTCGCGTAAAAGTTGGCCCGGAGGCTCGCCCCTAGCAAGCCGCCCATCCCCGCTAGGTTGGTAAACGTATTGGTGACCCAACCGCTACGGACGATATACCCCGTAGAGAAATGGCCGGGTAAAAATTTTACAATGGTGAAGTCATAGACCAACATCGGTAGGACTGCCACAAACCCACCAACTAGGAGCAACAGGAACATGCCCGTTCCCAGACCGGCTAGTTCCACCCTGATCTGTTCGCCATTCACCTCGCGGGCAATATGGCCCACCTCACGAATGATGAAGATTAATACAGAAAATATAAAAATACCCTTAATCAAAGTTAGATGCTTTTGAATTCCAGTCCAGAGTTGCTTCCCCATCAGCTCCGCCTCCCCCATAGTCCTTCATTATGCCAACCACCAACTTAAATCACAATCAGAGCGCCGGTTCATTAGCCAGTTACGTTAATGAACTTATCTTGCCCCCCACGTTATGTAAAAAGGCCGAGAAATTTCTCCCGGCCTTTTTGGGTGTCTTGATTCCCCAATCAATGACACCTACACACTATTTCATCACTTTTTTATTTCCCCGCTAAGCAAGTGGCGTCGGCCCGGAACCTCGCCAATTCTTACCTTAGTTGTTTGAATTTCCCTTGCTCTCATGACCACAGTCACTTTACTGACGATTTCCCTAAACTGCCACGTTGGCTACCTCAAGCTAGCGGCCAACGTCGTTGATACGACGGTTACCAGCGTCCCCCAACGCTGACGACCGCCACGAATCAATCCCCCAACTGATTCGTGCTGGCCAATGCCTGGTTCTCATTGACTAAACCTATAATAGTTAATCTGACTGACTTTAAAAACTGGTTGGAAAAGAGATTTATCTGAGAAATTTTCAGAATTGAACTCACCAATCATCGCAATCCGAAAGAGAATGCAACCAAAGGCGGTTAGTCAATGGGCGAATACTCTTGTTCTTGGATTGTCCGTCTATCGGGGTTAAGTGGCGTTGACTGACTTGTGGCGCACGTTTCGCCTATATCCGTTCGAAGTGCAAAAAGAGTGTGCGACTTTTGTCTCACACCCTTAGTAATCAAATCCAGTTAGGAAAAGAAATTACTTTGGAGCTGTCTCAACACTACTAGTAGTTGGTGGAAAAGTCATGATAAACTGGCTGCCCTGTGGGTGATTATCCATCACCTGAATGTCCGACTGATTTATTTTGACTAACTGGGCAACAATTGCTAGTCCCAGACCGGTACCCCCAATTTCACGTGTTCGTGCAGAGTCCACCCGGTAAAACCGATCAAAAATGCGGGCCTTATCCTCATCGGTGATGCCGATTCCCAGGTCGGCAATCGTCAATTGCACCCGCTCGGTGTCAGCAGTCAGCTCTATCGTAATTGGTTGGTCTGCTGGGGAATACTTCCCCGCATTCTCCATGATTGCTGCCAAAATCTGCTGGACACTTTCAGCATTCCCAAAGACCTGCACCCCAGTTGCCACCTTCACATTAAGGGGTTGCTGTAAAACTGCACGTTCTTCCTCAATCGTCTCATGGACAATCGCGGTTAAATCAAAAGATACTAACTTCAACGTACCCCGGTCTGCCCGAGAGAGTGTTAATAGGCTGTCTACTAGCTTTTGCATGCGCAGGGATTCCTCACCAATGAAGTGAATTGAACGTGGGATAATCTCTGGATGATCGGCCGAGCGGCGTTCTAGCAGTTGGACGTGACTCCGAATCGCAGCAATTGGTGTCCGTAATTCATGAGCGGCATTAGACGTAAACTCCCGCTCCTGCTCAGCGTTTTGGTTGATGGCTGTGAGTAATTCGTTAAAACTGGCTGCTAATTGACTGACTTCTTGTGGTCTGACCGGCACTGGTAAAATTGCCTTAACAGTCTTCGTGTGGGCTTGCTTTTGAGCAGCCACATTCAAACTTGCTAATGGCTTAGTAATCTTGTTCGCAGTTCGCCGGACGTAAATCCACCCAATACCAATCATCAAAATGGCCACCAAAACGGTTACCAGCAATACCGAATATAGAATCGTCATAACAGGGGTTAAACTCATCCAGATTTCAGAATAAAATCCTTCACGATGGCCAGAACGGTAGTACGTAATCCCATACCCAGGCGTATAATCTAGTGCCGGAAAAATCGGTATGGGATAGTGCCGTTGCCGAATAAAACGACGGGCCCGTGCCGAATAAAAGGTACTAGTTGGCTTTCTATCATGATCCTTATAAACCCGCACAAATGTATTTCGGGTATCTAGTGGGCTCGTTCGTTGCCAGTAATTCCAATCCGGACGGTCATCAATGAAGGACCGCCTCAGGCTACGAATAAGCTGTTGTGATGAACGCTCGCTCTGTTTGACCAGTTGATAGCCCACCGTACTAAAAACCGCCGCTCCCATAATGAGCGTCATTAACACTAGCATAGTTAAAAAACGCCGCTGAATTTCTTGCGCAGTTGTCCGCGTAACTTGTCGTTTCTTCATTGGCAATCACCCATTGTACTCTGTGGAAAGAACGTAACCCACGCCACGGACTGTGTGAATCAGTGGGGGCAATTGTTCTTCATTCAATTTGTGACGGAGATAACGGACGTAAACATCTACGATATTCGGTTGTCCTTCAAAGTCGACACCCCAAACCGCATTGAGTAAGTCATCTCGGGTCATCGTCTGGCCGGAATTCTTCATGAGACACAGCAACAACTGGTACTCTCGTTGCGTCAACTGAATCAATTGCCCATTACGAAGAACCTGGCGCGACTTCGTATCCAACGTCAAGTCGCCCACATGGAGTTGACTTGCCGCTATTTGGTGATGTGTTTGATGCCGCAAAATCACGCGAATTCTCGCGAGTAACTCTTCGATATCAAACGGTTTGGTAATATAATCATCAGCTCCCGTATCCAAACCAGCCACCTTATCACCGACGTAGTCTCGAGCCGTCATCATGATAACCGGTAAGTCATCGTGCTTACGAATCCGCCGAAGAACGCCCAATCCATCCAACTCAGGAAGCATCCAATCTAATAGAATCAAGTCCAGCTGTCCCCGATTACTTTCATAAATACTTAGCGCTGTCTTGCCATCTTGTGCGTTCAAGACTGTGTAATCTTCAAATTGAAGCTCTGTGGTCAACGAATCAAGTAACGCTGCGTCGTCCTCCACAATTAAGATTGTTCCCGCCATGCTGAAACCTCCCGTAAGTTTTACTTATCCTTAGCATAGCGATGTTGCCACTAAAATACTATCTGCTTCACTTAAACTTAAAATTTTAACTATCAGAAGCGCTATCCTTAATGAAATTGTGAATTCAAAAAAACCGGACGACTACCCATCCGGTCTCAATAATTCTTTACTTATTTCGTTAGCGGGTGTTCTTTCATAATTAATGCATAATGTGCCAACTCTTCAAAGGCAACTTGTAGCCGCTCGGCAAAATGCTTGCTATTAGGCGCATCCAGCGACAACCCACCATCTTCTAAAAAGTTGGGGTCGGCATTCCACAACAAAACTGGCATTGGTAACACCATCATCTTGAGCATCTGCAAAATACCGACAAAGGAAGCAGCAGCCAACATTCCACCATCACTATACTTAGAGTAGGTCACGATTTGTACAGGCTTATTAGCAGTCTCTGGTCCCACAAAATCAACTCGGATCAACTGATTCATCAATCACCAACTGCACAAAAAAACCACTACCCGCAGGCAGTGGTTTTTCATTTCGTAAGTGAAGGTGACTACTTAAGAGTAACCACACCACCAACGGCTTCAAGCTTTTCCTTGATGTCGTTAGCTTCGTCTTCAGAAACGCCTTCCTTGATGACAGATGGTACGTTGTCAACGAGGCCCTTAGCGTCCTTCAAACCTAAACCAGTGATTTCACGGACAGCCTTGATGGCCTTAACCTTGGCGTCACCAGATTCAGTTAATTCAACGTCGAATGAATCCTTGGCAGCAGCGTCGCCACCAGCAGCACCGGCTGCAGCAACTGGTGCAGCAGCGGATACGCCGAATTCGTCTTCGATACCCTTAACTAAGTCGTTAAGGTCAGTAATGGATGCTTCTTTAAGAGAAGCGATGATAGCATCTTTATCAAAAGCCATGTTATTTTCCTCCAATAATTGGGTTTTATATTTTATGTTTCAAATTTGAATCAGGGACTTAGGCTGCGTCGCCTTCGTCACCCTTTTCAGCAATCGCCTTAACAGCGTAAGCCACGTTCCGTACTGGTGCTTGTAAGACATTAGCCAGCATAGAGAGCAGGTCTTCACGACTAGGCAAGGTAGCGTAGGTGTTGATTTCGTCGATAGACATGATCTTGTCTTCGATGTAACCACCCTTGATTTCAAGGGCGTCAACACTATCCGCAAACTTCTTCAAGACCTTAGCTGGTGCGATTGGATCCTCGTCAGAGAAAGCAACGGCAGTAGGACCGGCGAAAAGATCGTTAAGACCTTCGTAACCAGCTTTTTCTGCAGCACGTACCAAAACCTTGTTCTTGATGACGTTCATTTGGACGCCAGCTTCACGTAATTGCTTACGTAAGTCAGTAGCTTGTTCAACTGTTAACCCACGGTAATCAACGACGATAGCACTAACGGCGTTGTTGAATTTCTCAACAACCTCATCAACCTTTTTTGCTTTGATTGCAATAGCTTGTTCACTCAAATTGTTCACCTCCCGGAGTAGTTTGGTGGGATAAAAAAATCCCTATGCCACCAAGACATAAGGAGTCCAAAGTTTAAGTAAACTTCTTCCTCGGCAGGAAATTAAGACCATTAGGCCACCTGAGTCTTAGGTAGATCTATTAAATACAACTTCAATAGCATACAATACTTCGACATTGCTGTCAATGCACTGATAGGGATTTTTTTAATTCACGTTTTAACTTAGGCTAATAAAGAAGCCAAGTCAACGTCGACGCTAGGGCCGAACGTTGAAGAAATTGAAACGTGTTGTACGTAAGTACCACGTACAGCAGCTGGACGAATGCGAACAATCGTTTCAGCAATGGTCTTCAAGTTGCCGGCAAGCTTGTCAGCATCAAAGGAAACCTTACCAAATGGAACAGCAACGTTACCATCCCGGTCAGTCCGGTAAGTAACTTGCCCGTTCTTAGCATCGGAAACGGCTTTTTCGACATTCATCGTAACCGTACCCGTCTTAGGGTTAGGCATTAAGCCCTTAGGTCCTAAGACACGACCTAAACGACCAACTTGGGCCATCATATCTGGCGTTGCAATAGCAACGTCAAAGTCCAACCAGCCATCTTGGATGCGTTCTACTAAGTCTTGTTCGCCAACAACGTCAGCACCAGCTGCTTCAGCAGCCTTAGCTTGGTCACCCTTAGCGAATACGATTACCGTGGTATCTTTACCGGTACCATTAGGTAATACCAATGCGCCACGGAGTTGTTGGTCCGCTTGCTTTGTGTCAACGTTAAGCTTGAAGGCAACTTCAACAGTTGCGTCAAACTTAGCGAAATCCATCTTCTTTACTAAATCAACGGCGTCGCCCATGGTGTAGACCTTGTCGGCCTCGACCAGTTTGGCAGCGTCTTGATACTTTTTACCTCGTTTGTGAGCCATTTTTGTGTATTCCTCCTTGCAAATGTGGTTGTAACGGATAAACCTCCCACTTGACACATTTCATTTTCGTGAAGTGTCCGACTATCCGAAAACTGAGCTTAACCTTCGACCGTGAAGCCCATGCTCCGGGCAGTACCTTCAATCATGCGCATAGCTGCTTCAACGTCAGCTGCGTTTAGATCTTGCATTTTAGTTTCAGCGATTTGCTTAACTTGATCCTTGGTTACCGTAGCAACCTTTTTCGTGTTAGGTTCGCCAGAACCACTTTCAACACCAGCGGCCTTCTTCAACAGAACAGCTGCTGGAGGGGTCTTAGTGATGAAATCAAAGGAACGATCTTCATAGACACTGATCACAACAGGAATCAGCATACCAGCTTGGTCAGCTGTACGTGCGTTGAATTCCTTAGTGAAGCCCATGATGTTGATACCTGCTTGACCTAAAGCTGGTCCAACTGGGGGAGCTGGGGTTGCTTTACCCGCAGGAATCTGTAATTTGACGACATTAGCTACTTTTTTAGCCACGAGACAATACCTCCTTGAGTCCGTGTGTGGTAAGTGGAGCTGTTAGTTTGCTCCTCCCACGTTAACTGTACGCTCTAACGCATACTTGAGAATCATACCACACTTTACTAACTACAACAAGTTCTTTTCAACCAGATACTGACTGATAGTTCTGAATGGACGGGTTTCTCCACCCTGGGCTGAAGCACCAACTGTCGGCTGTAACCGGCAATCAACCATCATTATGCATTCAAAAGAACTTAACCTAAGATAGGGTCGACTTGATCAAAGTTCAGTTCAGTACTCGTTTCCCGACCGAACATATCAATGTTGACCTTCAACTTCATCTTTTCGTTGTCAACTTCCGTAATCTTCCCAACTAAGCCACTGAAGGCACCGTCGACAATGGTTACTGAATCTCCAACGGCAACGTCCAGATCAGCGTGACGAGCAGAAATGCCGACCCGACGCAAGATGCGTTCAACTTCGTCTGGCAAGAGTGGCGTTGGCTTACTACCTTGTCCATGGGAACCCAAGAACCCAGTAACACCAGGTGTGTTCCGCACAATGTACCAAGCTTGGTCACTCATGACCATTTCAACCAAAACGTAGCCAGGAAAGGTTTTTTCCATTGTGACTTTGTCCTTACCGTTCTTAACTTCGTGTTCCTCTTCTTCGGGGACAACGACTCGGAAGATGTTGTCTTGCATCCCCATTGATTCGGCCCGCGATTCCAAGTTCGCCATAACTTTGTTCTCGTAACCTGCGTAGGTGTGAAGAACGTACCATTGCTTTTCAGCTGACTCAACCATGTTTGGTGCACTCCTTTAGTATTCTTTGACTTTTCGACCAAAATAAAAAAACTCCGCGTACACGAAGTTCCCTGTTACCAACCAATATAGCATATTTAATCGTCTTTGACTACCGACAATCCACTAGGAGACGAACTTTAAGCCGTACTGAACGACCCAGTCGACGACCGCAAAGAAGATCGCGAACAAGACGGAAATCCCAACGACGGTGCCAGTATCGTGCCGCGTTTGCTTAACCCCCGGCCAAGAAACTTGTTTCATTTCTGCTCCAACGGACTTAAAGAAACGGAATAAACGCATGGTGTTGCCTCCCTAAAATTAGTGTTTGTTGTGATTTACTGCGCGCATTAGCGGGTTTCACGGTGTAACGTGTGTTTCCCACAGTACTTACAAAACTTCATAACCTCTAGTCGCTCAGTGCGGGTTGCACTTGCTGTGATGGTGTAATTCCGTGACCCGCAAACTGAACAGGCCAGGGCAATTTTTCTTTGAGACATCTTGCCACCACCTTTAATTAAATCCTATTCAACTCATACTGCAATAGCTTACCATCGTTTGTCCCCGCCGTCAATCATTCAGCGAGGAGTCGCCGAAGCTTAACTTGACTCCGATGAGACGCCGCCGTGACCTGCCGGTAAGGTAACCGTTTTCGCTGACTGATCACTAAAAGTGTCTCGCCTCGCAGTAACCCGTTAAAGACGGTGTGTTCCACGCCAGATAGACTCTCCTGCACGCGCTGAACGGCATCTTGAACTTCCAACTGCTCCCGCACGGCCCATCGACTATCCTTTAAGGTATCAGCAAAATAGTCGCTGTTGGCTTCCAGTGAGATGACCTTACGGCTCTGCTGCCGTTTTAAAGCCTTACTCCGACGAATCAGATCAAATACCCGATGACGTAGGTTGAGCCGATAAAACGCCCCAAAATTTGGCGCCTTGGTGGCATCAAACCGCTCAACGGACCGACAGAAGACCACCCGGGCCTCCTGATCCCAATCATCCTGATCAAATCCGACAATAAAGTAGCGCTGTTGTAACTTCTTCAGTACGGGTCGGTAACGCTCAAAAAGAATATGTAGGGCGGGTGAATCTAACTGATCCTGTAAACACACTAATAAAGCCGCGTTGCTCATCTCATTCATCAAAAAACCTCCCCTTCAACTGGTTACCCCAGTTTACAGGAAGGCACAGCACCCTTCGTACGAACGGGCGTTTATTTCTTATCTTTTTTATGAGGCTTGGCCATCATTTGGTCCCGCAACTTTTCCAACTTATAGAGCTGTTGGTCATTCCAAGGTGATTTGCGCACAATCCCGCGGTCCGCAAACTCTCTTGCCGTTTGTTTGACCTCATTTTGGGCCCGTTCAATGTCCGTTAACAATTCTCCGGCCGGGATTCGTAAGGCACCCTCCGAGAAAATCGTCCACTGCTCCGCTTGATCACTCGTCGCTACCGTAACCTGTGTAAACCGCGTCTGACGTTCTTTGGCCAGCTTTTCGATATAGCTATCAGCGGTCTCGTCACGATTGGTCCACACAACCTCTAAGTCGAATTGATTGTAGCTCTTAGAAATGCCGGGAACGTACATCGCATCAAAGACGACCGTGATACTAGCGTCACGCAATTTCTTGTAATTTGCTAACAGGTTCAGCAACTCGTCACGGGCCTCAGGTAACCGATCCTGTAACTTTAACCGGTTGAGTTTGGGCCAGTTGCCGATCATGTTATAGGCATCGACAATTAAAATGTCTTCTTTCATTGACCTCTCCCTCGCTCATTTTCCTTAAATTAGTGTTGAACCGGGTGTCGGGAACTAAAACCTTGATACATCAATAATCCAGCAGCAACACTGGCATTCAAGCTTTGGACCTCACCGACCATTGGAATCGTCAACATTTGATCAACCGTTTCCTTCAGTAAACGTGAAATACCTTTACCTTCGTTACCGATGATCAGTGCCGTGGCACCCTTAGCATCCCAGTCACGGTAATCAGTTCCGGCCATGTCAGTCCCAAAGACCCACACGCCCCGGTCCTTTAACTCGTGGACGGTGTTGACCAGGTTAGTGACCCGGGCAACGGGAACGCGTTCAATGGCGCCTGTAGAAGTCTTGGCAACCGTCGACGTCAGGCCAACTGCCCGCCGCTTCGGAATGATGACACCATGCACACCACTGGCATCGGCCGTCCGCAGAATTGATCCTAAGTTATGAGGATCTTCCACGCCATCTAAAATTAAGAAGAATGGTGCTTCGCCAGCAGCTTCTGCTTTAGCAAAGAGATCATCGATACTAGCATAGGCAAAGGCTGCGACACCTAAAGCCACTCCCTGGTGATTCTGGTGTTCAGTCAGAAGGTCCAATTTTTGCTTAGGAACTTCAGAGATAACCAAGTGACGCTTCTTAGCTAATTGCCGGATTTCATCCAGTGCTTCTGCCTTCAGGCCACTCTGCAGGAAAACTTTGTTGATCGTTTGTTGGCTACGTAAGGCCGCAACGGCCGGATGCCGGCCAATGACAAAATCGCTGCTGATATCTTTATCTTCATTCGTTGGTTGATCTGGTCTCATTATTCAGTCCGCCCCGCTTCTACTTGTTCAATGCACCACTGACCGAGTTCATCGACTCGGGCCTGTTGACCGCTCAACGCAAGGTAACCCATCAAGGCTTCAAACCCGGTTGAGATTCGGTAAGTCACCACGTCCGTGTTCTTAGCGTGGGTGTAGCTCTTAGCGTTCCGTCCCCGTTTGAACATGGTCCACTCATCTTCGCTCAAAATCTTATCCTGTTCCATCAGGTCGATCAAAGCTGCCTGGGCCTTAGCGGAGACGTAGTGCGTCGCCTTTTTTTGTAGGTGATTCGGCTTAGCCAAGCCTTCCGCAATCAAGTGTTTCCGGATGATGACTTCGTAGGAAGCATCCCCCATGTAGGCCAGTGCGACCCCGTTCAGTTGCCGATAATCTACTTCAGTTGTCATTAATTAACCCTTTCTCCAACGCGTCCCTTGGGGCGTGTCTTCCAAAATAATTCCTTGATTCTTCAATTGTTCACGAATCTCATCGCTGCGTTCAAAGTTTCGGTTCTTTCGAGCGGCTAGTCGTTCATCGATCAATGCTTGAATCCCGTCGTCATCCAAAGAATCAGCTTCACTGAACGTAACCCCAAAGACACCGACTAAATCAGCCAATGTCTTGCGAATAAAGTTCAGCGTACCAGCAAAGACCACTGGCCGTTCTGCGTACACGTTACCTAACCGGGCCAAGTCGTGGACACCCGCAACACCATTTTGAACGTTAAAATCATCATCCATGGCATCAATGTAGTCCGCAACAATTTGCCGAGTCTCTTGCTCTACCTTAGGATCATTACCTTCTTCGGCGTCCTTTAAGCGGTAGCCCATGTTGTTGTACGCCGTTTGTAACCGTTCCAGGTTGCGTTCAGCCGTGTCCAGATTTCGTTGGCTGTATTGAATTGGTCGACGATACTGGGTCGTTGCCATAAAGAACCGCAACGTTTGCGGATCCACCGTCTTCAGAATATCGTGCACCGTGACAAAGTTGCCCAACGACTTACTCATCTTCTCATCGTCATCCCCGACGGTCACAAATCCGTTGTGGAGCCAATAGTTCACAAACTTTTTGCCCGTCTTGGCTTCACTCTGAGCAATTTCATTTTGATGGTGAGGGAAGACTAAGTCCTCACCCCCACCATGAATGTCAAAGGTATCTCCGAGGTAGTGGGTCGACATGACGGAACATTCGATGTGCCAGCCGGGACGACCCGCTCCCCAAGGTGATGGCCAGGAAATCTCGCCAGGCTTAGCACCCTTCCACAAGGCAAAGTCCACTGGATCTTCTTTACGAATCGTTTCCTCATCGTTGGTATGCTGAGAAGCGCCCTCTTCTAAATCATCAATATTCATGTGAGCCAGCTCACCATAATGGTCAAACTTCCGAGCCCGGTAGTAGACGTCACCAGCCACTGGGTAAGCGTAATCCTTTTTGATTAAGTCTTGCACAAATTCAATAATTTCATTGATGTGTTCAGTAGCCCGTGGATTGGCCGTAGCCGGTTCAATGTTTAAGGCTGCCGTGTCTTCCTTGAAGGCCTTAATAAAGTGGTCACCTAATTCAGGAACCGTGATGCCTTCCTTCTTGGCCTCGTTGATCATCTTATCGTCAACGTCAGTAAAGTTCGAGACATACTTGACCTGGTATCCCCGGTATTCAAAATACCGGCGAATGGTATCAAAGGCAATGGCACTACGCGCGTTACCAATGTGAATATAATTGTAAACGGTGGGGCCACACACATACATGTTGACCACTCCGGGGGTAATCGGTTCAAATGTTTCCTTTTGACGAGTCATGGTGTTAAATACTTTGAGCATCCCGAAGCTCCTTTCACGTCTCATAGTTTTCGTTAATTATCTCGTTAATGCCACCCGACTAAAATCATCCTGAATCTCATGGTGATTCCTTAACTGTCACCATAGTCGTGATGGACCCCAGCTGAAAAGAACCAGTTGTTGGGTCAGTAACTCACGATTGGGACCAATCGGGCGGTACGGCAGCCTACTTCATTGAAACAAACTGAGGTAGCTCCATTGTAGCATAACCAGGGGATAACAAAGAAGCCGAATGAAGTGCCAATTGGCCTTCACTCGGCTTCTTTACGAAATCATTAGCCTTCTAATTGCGCTAAAGTTTGTTTGATATGTGTTAAGGCAGTTTCCCGCCCAACTAATTCAATGGATTCTGGTAGTTCTGGCCCGTGCATTTCGTGGGTCACAGCAATTCGAATCGGCATCCAAAGTTGCCGACCCTTGATACCAGTTTCAGCTTGAACGGCTTTGATGACCTTAAAGATTTCTGGGGCATCAAACAAGTCCAACTTTTCAATCTGAGCAGCGAACGCCTTCAAGACCTTCGGTGCCGTCTCGTTGTTAATTTCGTCAAAGGCTTCACCACTAACTTGGTCAGGTTCTTCAAAGAAGACCGAAGCCATGTCATTGATTTGAGCCATATAACTCATCTGACGCTTGTACAGATTGATCAGTTGCCGTGCCCATTCGATCTTTTGATTGTCTGGGTTAGCTGGAATATTCCCGGCCTTGATCAACTGCTTCAAGGCAAGATCCATGATTGTACTGTCATCGGCATCCTTCACGTAACGGTTGTTCAACCATTCCAGCTTGTCGCTGTCAAACGTGGCCGGTGATGAGCTCAACCGAGTTTCATCGTACATCTTGATGAATTGCTTACGGTTGAAGATTTCGTCTTCACCCACTGGTGACCAGCCCAACAGCAGAATGAAGTTGAACATAGCCTCTGGTAAGTAACCCAGATCACGATATTGTTCGATGAATTGCAGAACAGATTCGTCACGCTTAGATAACTTCTTACCCGTGTCCTTGCTGATAATCAAGCTCATGTGGCCGAACTTAGGAGCTTCCCAACCAAAGGCTTGGTAGATCATCAATTGCTTAGGCGTGTTGGCAACGTGGTCATCACCACGGAAGACGTGGCTGATAGCCATCTTGTGGTCGTCAACCACCACGGCAAAGTTGTAGGTTGGCATTCCGTCACGCTTAGCGATAACGAAGTCCCCACCAATGGTATCAGAGTTAAAGGAAACGTTCCCCTTAACCATGTCATCCCAGGCAAAGATTTCGTCCTTAGGTACGCGGAAACGAACAACTGGCTTCAAGCCCTTAGCCTTAGCGGCATCGATAGCGGCTTGCTTTTCTTCTTCGCTCATCCCAGCGTATTCATATTCGTAGTGCGGCATTTCTTTGCGAGCTTTTTGGGCTTCACGGTCGGCTTGTAATTCCTCTTCCGTCCGGTAAGATTCGTAAGCCTTGCCTTCATCTAACAGTTGTTGGATGAGTGGCGTGTAAATATCGCGCCGTTCAGATTGACGGTAAGGACCGTAGTCGCCACCGACGTCAGGACCTTCATCCCAGTCCAAGCCAAGCCACTTTAAGTTTTCTAGTTGGCTCCGTTCACCGTCTGCAATGTTTCGTTTCGTATCCGTATCCTCGATCCGGATGATGAACTTACCCTTGTTGTGACGGGCAAATAAATAATTAAAAATGGCCGTCCGGGCATTACCAATGTGCAAATGACCGGTTGGGCTCGGTGCGTACCGAACCCGAATTGAATTTTTCGCCAAAACGTTTGCGCCTCTTTCTAAATTTTATTCACGTTTAATTGCTGACACTTCGTCATAATTTATGACGCAATGTTCTAAGTTTACAATGCTCGCCAAGAAAAATAAAGGCGTGACCCTCAATCCTTCTCAGAATTCCGTCAATTTCAGCAAATTAACGGGAACGCTTTGTATTTTTAGACCCCTTAGCTGCTGACTTTTCACTTTCAGTCTGCTCCTCAATATTCTTGCTAGAGTGAGCTGGCTTAGCAAAAATCATCCGACCGGCATCCGTTTGAATAGCACTCGTAACCGTGACATCCAACTGTTTGTTGATAAAGTAACGGCCATCTTCCACTACAACCATGGTCCCGTCATCCAGATAAGCAACCCCTTGTTGGCGTTCCGTCCCATTCTTGACGACCATCACGTGGATGTTTTCACCAGGAATGACCCGTGGCTTCAACGCATTAGCTAGGGAATTGATGTTTAAGACCTGAACGTTTTGGAACTGGATGACCTTGTTCAGGTTGTAATCATTCGTAACGATCACCCCGCCGTTTTGCTTAGCCAGGGCAATCAACTTGCTATCAACTTCCGGAATGTCTTCAAAGTCACCCTCATACATTTCAATCGGCATGATGTGTTCATTCTGGAGCTTGTTCAAAATATCCAAGCCCCGGCGACCCCGCACCCGTTTGATTGAGTCGCTAGAATCTGCAATGTACTGAAGTTCATACAGCACAAAGTTGGGGACTAAGAGGGTCCCTTCCAGGAAGCCCGTCTTAGCCAGATCATAGATACGGCCATCGATCAAGATGTTGGTATCCAAAATCTTGTAGTGGTGAAAATTTGGTTCCACCTCTTTGTCTAAAACAGTTTTTTCTGCTTTCTCCTCAGCGCTCTTCTTATTTCGTGGTTGGAACAGTTTCCGCCACTCTTCTGGCCGCATCTTACTCAACCGTACCCCGATTCGAAAACCAAAATAACCAAAGAGTAGCATTAAGATTCCGGGAATGACGGTTCCAAACAGGACGTTTGGAATCTTAAACAGGAACGACGAAATCAACAACGCTAGGACTAGCCCAACGATGGTCATCAACGCCCCCAGAATCATGGTCACTGGATTCTGCTGGTTCAAATAGGCTTCGATTTGATTGATTAGTTTCAGCAACAGGCCCGCAAAGAGCAATCCCAAAATCAGGAAAATAATAGCACCAAGCAAAATATTAACGAGCATGTTGTCGACTAACGGACTCGTAACCCCCACCAATACCCAGATGCGGGGCAGATAAGCTACCCCAAGAATGGCACCGATGACGGCAAAGACAATCAAAATCACTGTTTTCTTACGCATGTTTTATTCACCTCCCTTCACTGGCAGTGAACGTCTGTTAAACGCCCAACGCCAATTTCAACGTTTGTCTCAGCGTGGAAACCCCCACAACGTCGATTCCAGTCGGTGGATTCCACCCTTGAAGATTATTTTTAGGCACGTAAATCCGTTTGAAACCGAGCTTCTTGGCCTCGGCGACCCGCTGTTCGACCCGGTTGACTCGTCGAATTTCACCGGTCAGTCCGACTTCACCCACGAAGCAATCCGTAGGCGCGGTCGCCGTGTCCCGGTAACTGGAAGCAATCGACATCGCAATCGCCAAATCAATGGCGGGTTCGTCAAGCTTGACCCCCCCGGCAGCCTTCAGAAAAGCATCCTGGTTTTGGAGCATCAGGTTCGCACGCTTTTCTAGAACGGCCATTAGTAAGGAGACCCGGTTACGGTCCAAGCCACTCGAGGTCCGTTGCGCATTCCCAAAGACTGACGGCGTAATCAAAGCTTGAACTTCAACCAGAATTGGCCGAGTTCCTTCCATCGAGACCACAATGGCCGAACCAGTCGCATCCTTTAGGCGTTCCTCCAAGAAAATCTCTGATGGATTGGCCACCTCATAGAGCCCGCCTTCCCGCATTTCAAAGATTCCTAGCTCATTGGTGGACCCAAACCGGTTTTTCACTGCCCGGAGAATTCGGTAGGTGTGGTGCAAATCGCCTTCAAAGTACAATACAGTATCCACCATGTGTTCCAAAATCTTAGGCCCCGCAATGGCACCTCCCTTGGTCACATGGCCCACGACGAAAATCGTAATACCGTTGGTCTTGGCAATCTGCATGAGTTCACCTGTCACGGCCCGAATCTGTGAAACCGAACCAATGGCGGATTCAATCCCTGGTGCCTGCATAGTTTGCACAGAATCAATAACCACGTAATCCGGCTGCATTTGTTCAATATTAGCCCGAATGCTGGCCATATCCGTCTCTGGATAGAGGTAAAGATTATCGCTATTGACCACTAACCGGTCAGCCCGCATCTTGATCTGCGAAGCACTTTCTTCCCCTGACACATACAATACCTTGCCCCCGGTCTGACTAAGTTGGCCAGACACCTGTAGCAGCAAGGTAGACTTGCCAATTCCGGGATCCCCACCGATTAAGATGAGAGAACCAGGGACAATACCGCCACCCAGGACCCGGTTCAATTCTTCCATTTGCGTCTTGACCCGAGTTTCGGTGGAATGCTTAATTTCACTCATGAGCTGTGGGCGGGACTGTTTCCCACCCACAGCGGTTCGCGTGGATTGTGGCTTGGGCTTATTAGCAGCCGGCGTCACAACCTCTTCCACCATCGTATTCCACTCACCACAGTTGGGACAGCGGCCCAGATAACGCGGTGAACTATAGTCACAGTTCTGACAAACATAAGTTGTTCTTGGTTTAGCCACGTAGATCCCCCTGTTTTCTTGATTGATTTAACTTCATTTTAGCATACCTAATGGGCGTTCCCCACTAGTCTGTTGTGCTATTTTTACGGTCTACTGCTTGTCCGAAGATCCAAAGCCACCCGTCCGTTGTTGCTGTGGAATCTGCTCGCCATCAGCGAGTAAAAATGGCATGAAAATCCCCTGCGCAATCCGTTGACCCTTCTTGATAGTGAGGTCAGTTAGACCTACGTTGACCAGTTGCACAAAAATCTCGCCTTCGTTTTTGTCATTATTATAGTAATCAGCGTCAATCACACCCACCCCGTTTGGCAAAATCAAGTTATGTTTCAACGGGTTGCTGGACCGGTTAGCCAGCATCAGTACCTCACCCGGTTGCATAAATGCCTTGATCCCCGTCGGCACCAGCCAAGGCTTCAAATCACTTTGACCGGCCGTTAACTCAGCTGTTGTTAAGGGCTCGCGGTGTTTCAACCGTTTAAAGGCGTGCAATAGGTCATGCCGCCAAATAGATGGTAACGCAAAGTCCTCAGCACACTCAAAGTCGTAACCAGCTGCCTGTTGTGTAGTTCTATAAGGGAGTTTTAGCCCCTGATCGGCATACTTACTAACAATTTCAAATCCCCGTTGCATAAAAATCGACACTCCCTCATTTTTAGATGAACGCTAATCTTTCACTCTGTTACTAGAATAAGCATCCTCAGACCAGATTACCAGCAAAAACACGTTCTCACGAAAATTAGTTGACAACCCCTGCCTGATAGACCAAAATCGAAGTAAGACTGGTTTGAGAAAGGAGCTTTGGCATGGTGATGACGGAAGAACCTGGTCGCTTGACCCTGACGGCCGAGGACCAGTTACAGGCAAGCTTACACTACGTTTGCCTGAGTGACTCAAGCTGGGTACTCGAACAGATTTTTGTCCGGCCATCACAGCCTGCCACTGAATTAGCAGCTCAACTGATTACCCGGTTTATCGAGCTAGCAACGGCGGCGCACGTGACCGTTAAATTGCTGGACCCGTACGCCAAACGTTACTTTGCTCAGCATCCCGCCCCCACTTTACTGGCAGCCCATCAACTGCCAATCAGCGGTGCCGCGGCGGTACAACCAGTATCTTTAAACTAGAACATTCAGAAGAGGAGACATTTAGATGGATCAGAATGCATTAAAGGCCCTCGTTGGCCAAGAAGCTGTAAAGTACGTCAAAGACGGCATGATTTTAGGAATCGGTACCGGTTCAACCGTCCGTTATATGATCGATGCCCTTGGCAAACGTGTTAAGGAAGAAGGCCTCAGCATCGTGGGGGTCGCCACTTCAGATCGTTCCGCTAAGCAAGCTGAATCATTGGGTATCACCATTAAGCAATTAGATGAAGTTGACCACCTCGACCTCACTATTGACGGTGCTGACGAAATTGACGACAACTTCCAAGGAATCAAGGGTGGCGGTGCTGCCCATCTCTGGGAAAAAATCGTGGCTATCAACTCGACCAAAAACATGTGGATCGTAGATGAAAGCAAGATGGTCCATCACTTAGGCCAATTTCCACTCCCATTGGAAGTTATTCCATTCGGTTCTACCCATGTGTTAGAAAAGCTGGATAAGATGGGCTTACACCCTGAATTCCGGATGCAAGAGGACGGCAGCCACGTGCTGACTGACTCCAAAAACTACATCATTGACCTGCATCTAGGCCGGATCGACCATCCTCACGAATTAGCCGACACGTTAAACGGCATCGTCGGGGTTGTCGAACACGGGCTCTTCTTGGACACGGTCAACACGGTGATTGTTGGCCGCCAAGATGGCCCAGAAGTCCTGAACGCACGGGACTAGTTTTCGCTTAATCCTAAATTCTAAAAAGCCGCAGTCAATTCTAAAATAGAATTGACTGCGGCTTTTCTTATGATTTTCTTGAAAATGGCGACTTGAAGACGTGTCTTGCGACTTCAAGCGAGGGGCAAGACCGCTTTTTGGCTTGTCCCGTCCTGCCCACCGCGTTCCGGTCCAAATTTAGCGAACGGTAAGGCGGTAACTTCCCACTATGTCTGACCAAACCCCAATACCCAAAGGAATGGCCGCACGGTGATAAGGTGTCATCCGTGAAACTATTAGCCCAGTAGTGTATCATTAACACATGTTTATATTGCTTTAAAATATTTGTATAGTGAGGTAATTACATGGAAACGACACAGTTAAGCAACGGCGTTACCATCCCCATGTTAGGATTCGGCACTTACTTAATTGACAGTAAGGACGTCCCAGCAGCTGTCAAGACGGCCCTAGATGCTGGCTATCGGCATCTCGACTGCGCCCACATTTACGGCAATGAACCAGCCGTTGGTACGGCCATCAAGGCGTCTGGCATTGACCGTTCCGACCTGTTCATCACGTCCAAGGTTTGGAACGCCGATCAGGGTTACGATAAGACTTTGGCCGCCTTTGACCAGACGTTAAGTGACTTACAGTTAGACTATCTGGATTTATATTTGATCCACTGGCCAAATGAAGAAAACTTCGACCTCACCTTAGATACTTGGCGCGCCTTAGAAACCCTCTACCAACAAAAGAAGGTTCGGGCCATCGGGGTTTCTAACTTCTCAGAAGACCAACTGAATCAGGTTTTTGCCATGGCTAAGGTTAAACCAATGGTCAACCAAATCGAACGTCACCCATACAAGGTGCAAGCCGAATTAGGCAAATTCGACACGGACAACGGCGTACTTAACGAAGGCTACTCACCAATTGGTCACGGTCACCTGATTCTCGAAGACCCCGTCATCACTAAGCTGGCTGATAAATATGGGAAGTCCCCAGCACAAATTGTTTTACGGTGGCAAGTCGACACGGGCTTTGTGGTCTTCCCTAAGTCCTCAAAACCAGCCCGGGTCCGGGAAAACTTTGAAATTTCCGGCTTTCATTTAACAGCTGAAGAAATTGCAGAAATCAACGGCTTAGATCAAGACAAGCATCTAAATTACGACTAAACCAGCATTGAAAAATTAGAAATACCGGTCATTGAGACCTGACCAGCGTCTGAGAGAAATCTCAGGCGTTTTTTGTTTCCAACCTTTAATTGCTTGGCTATAGTCTCTACCGACTTATAATGCTAAGCCGTCTCGCTATCCCCTACTAAGATGGCATGATCCGAAATACCAGCCGAGTCGCTGCTGGCATCACAAATAGATCCCGAATAAAGTAGGCCGTCGTTAGGGTACTGAAGAACCCCAGGATAAACTGGCTCACTGTCATATGAACCAGTGTTCCATTCAACAATAATGCCCGCGTGCTCATAGTGAAACACATTGTCAGAAGCATGGTCCAACTACGAATCGTCGTGGACTTCGCCTGAATTTTCGCCTCATCAACCATCCGGTGAGTCTGCCATTTAATTAACAAGTTACTCAAGTTCACGGCTACCAGGAGGTTGAGAACAAAGGCGAAGGCAATCGTGGGCCCAACTGACAGCCAAAATACCCGCCACATGTTGTGGTTGATACCAACACTCTTCGCCATTCCCAACCAGCTCATACTGCTAGCCATTCCAGTGCACAAAAATAATGTAAAAAGTAATCGCTGTTTTAAAGTCATTTTAAAATCCTCCATATAGTTGATAAGGCAACTAATACAGAATAGTCGCATTTAGTGTATTTGTCAACTATATTTATGTTATACTAACCTAAATATCACAAAGGAGGCCGTTACCTTGGACACTATCAAATTAGGAAAGTTCATTGGAGCACTCCAACGTCGCTTTCAGACGGCAACGAATCGTGAATTAACGCTCCCTGAAATCAATGCCAGTAACGCAAATTTTCTGCTGTTTATCAGCGAACATGACCGGGTTACTGCTAAACAAATCACAACCGAACTAGCCATTAATAAAGGCCTAGTTAGTCGTGAAATGACCCGTCTTGAAAACGCTGGTTACGTCACCCGAGTCCCCGATGCCACCGACCGACGAGCCACTTGGGTCAGTATTACCCCTAAGGGCCTGACTGCCTGTGAAACAATTCGTCAAATTAAACAAGCGCTCTGGGATCAAGTTCTCGTTGATACATCGGCAGCTGATGTCGAAGTATTTTTCAATCAATTGGCATCCCTGAGTGAGCGTGCAAAGGTATTCGATCATCTCCAGTAATCTATTTTCACAAGAACCAGGATTTAACACTCATTTAAGCCAGTAATTAGCAAAGGGTACTCACTACAACTCCACACGGAGTTAGCGAGCACCCTTTTAATACCTTAGCTGCCTATTTACGCTTAACCAAATGTCTAATCAGCCAAATAATCCCACCAAAGACTGCAATCCAAAAGACAAAACTAATTATGTAAAACAAAGAATCTCCCAAATAGAACATCCTGACATCCCCTGACAAGTATATTCATTTAAATAATGGGCTTGGTCGTTTGGGTTGTCAACCAAAAGTTGTGTGCGCCAAAGACTGGTTAGTCAATGAATATTATCACATAATCCCGGTCTTGGATTGCTTGTCTAGCGAGTTACGCAGAGCTAACTGCCTCTCGTCGCACGTTTCAACCATATAAGTTCGGAGTGCAAAGGGGCTGAGACTTTGGTCCCTAGCCCATGAATTTCAACCACCCCTATACAAAAATGAGAAGATTGGGGTACAATGAGAGAATAGTTAGGAGAGTGACGTCATTGAGTAAAGAAATCACGGCGGATCAAACCGCCCGTTACCAACAAGCTTTAGCTGCTGACCCCACCGCAAAGGTCTTAGAACGGGCCGTCAGCCATCAAGGAATTTTAGCAACTTCTGCCGATTACGCTTCAGAAACCGACATGACTCCCGTCTTCTCCATTGATTTGGACACTGGGAAAGTTGCCAATCAAAAGCAAAGTGGCCGTTGCTGGATGTTTGCCGCATTGAACACGATGCGTCATCATTTAGCCGACCTCTTCAACTTAAGCGATTTTGAATTATCTCAGAATTACACTAACTTCTGGGACAAGTTCGAAAAAGCCAACTACTTTTACGAAAACGTCTTGGCCACTGCTGACCAACCAACGTCTAGCCGGAAGGTTGCCTTCTTAATGGCTACCCCACAACAAGACGGTGGTCAATGGGACATGCTGTGTGCCATCATTGAAAAGTACGGAATCGTGCCTAAGTCTGTCATGCCTGAAACTTACAACAGTTCCAAGTCCAGCGAACTCAACAGCACGTTGAACTTAAAGCTGCGTAAGGATGCCGTTATTTTACGTAAATTAGTTGCCGACAAGGCCAGTGATGCTGACATTGCTGCTGCTAAGGATAAAATGTTAGGCGAAGTTTACCGTTTACTGAGCTTCTCACTCGGCGAACCCGTTAGTGAATTCGACTTCGAATACCGCGACGACGATAAGAACTACCACATCGACAAGGGTCTAACCCCTAAGTCCTTCTTCGACAAGTATGTTAACTGGGACTTAAGCGACTACGTTTCCATCATCAACGCCCCAACTGACGACAAGCCATACAACCACACCTACACCGTTGAAATGTTAGGTAACGTGGTCAACGGCCGTCAAGTCAAGCATTTGAACGTCACGATGCAGGACTTCAAGCAACTGGCCATCAAGCAATTACAAGCTGGCCAATCCGTTTGGTTCGGTTGTGACGTTGGTCAATCCTCAGAACGTCAAAAGGGTATCATGGACACCAAGTTCTACGACAAGGATGCCCTCTTCAACATCGATTTCTCCACGACCAAGGCAGAACGCCTCGATTATGGTGAAAGTATGATGACCCACGCCATGGTCTTAACTGGTGTCGACTTAGTCGATGGCCAACCAACCAAGTGGAAAGTTGAAAACTCTTGGGGTGAAAAGGTCGGAACGAAGGGTTACTTCGTGATGAGCGACGCTTGGATGGATGAATACTGCTACCAGGTTGTTGTGAACAAGCAATTCTTACCTGACGACTTGAAGAAGACGCAGGAAACCGAAGAACCAACTGTTCTGGCACCATGGGACCCAATGGGTGCTTTAGCTTAATCAAAAACTTATTTTCTTGATACAGTCCAAAAAGGTTCGTGAAATCTTAGTGATTTCACGAACCTTTTTAAGTTAGCTGATTAATTTTTGAGCATTTCAAGAAAAGCTTGCCGTGGACGCTCATGCTGTAGCCGCCATATCACAGCGCTTCTCAACGAATCTAGCCTGCCCACAAAGTGCCAAGGCGAGCTACTTAATTACGCGGGCAATGTTTTCCGCCGTCCGGGCCAGGTTGGCCTGCCCTGTTTGAATGGCAGTTGGCAAATCAACGACTCCCGGTAGGATGCCAAAGATGGCATCGATTCCCAAGTCATAGAGTTGGTCGATTCCCTCACCCACATTGCCGGCCACCCCGATCACTTTAGCGTGTGGACTGGCTGCCTTCACAGCCTGCGCCGTTCCCATTGGGGTCTTACCATACTGAGTCTGAAAATCAATGGCTCCTTCACCCGTAAAGGCCAGATCAGCACCCACCGCTCGTTCTTTCAGATGCGTTTCCCGAACCACAATTTCGACACCTTTCTCCATTTGCGACTGGGTAAAGGCTAACAGGCCCGCACCCAAGCCACCGGCAGCACCGGCACCAGGATAATCTGCCAAGTCCTTTCCCAAAGTTTGTTTAATAATTGCCGCATAATGGGCCAAGTTCGCATCCAGGACGGGAACCATCTCTGGTGTGGCTCCTTTCTGTGGGCCAAACACGGCTGCTGACCCCTTGGGTCCCACCAACGGATTCGTCACGTCGGATGCGATACGAATCTTAGTTTGGGCCACCAACGGATCAACTGCAGAAACGTCAATACTGGCCAACTCACCCAGACCACCGCCGCCCCGTTTGATGGGGTCACCAGCAGAGTTGAGGAACTTGACGCCCAGCGCCTCAGCCATCCCCTGACCACCATCCGTGGTAGCACTGCCACCGATACCAATGACGATTTCCTGGGCACCGTGGTGCATCGCATCCAACATTAGTTGACCAGTCCCATAGGTCGTCGTAATCAGGGGATTCTTAGTCTCATCGTTGATAAACTGAATCCCACTGGCTGCGGCCATTTCAATGACGGCAGTCCGTTGATCACCCAACAGCCCATATTCAGCTGATACCGTTTCACCTAAGGGGTTTAGCACATCGGCGCGTTTAAAAGTCCCCTGTGTGGCGTCAACCAAGGACTGCACCGTCCCTTCGCCACCATCAGCCATTGGCACAATTTCATAGTCTGCTTCCGGGAATACTCGTTGTAAACCGGTGTGAATAGCCTCGGCTGCTTGCTTGGCGGTCAGACTTCCTTTAAATGAATCTGGGGCAATCACAATTTTCATAGATAAACCATCCTTTTCCCGTAATCTAAAGCAAGGTAAACATAACGACCCCAACCACTGTCATCGTTAACCCAACAGCCGTTTCATAAGGGACTGATTGCATCCGCTCTTTCAAAGTCATATTCATCGTATTCGCCGTCACGTGGAAGTAGTTTCCCTGTGGCAGGTGGTCGATCACTGTCGCACCAGTATGGACCATCACAGCTGCGGCTAATGGTGCCGTGCCGAAGGCCAAGATAGCTTTCCCAAACGACCCGGTAGCTAAGATAACACCAGTTGACGTCGACGCTGTCGCTGCGGCCATCAAAATACCAGCAATTGGTGCCAAGAAGGTCCCAGAAATACCGGAGATCTTAATCAGATGCACAATGGCTGCAGGGAGTGTTGAGGTCGTAATCAGACCACCGATTGCCCCGGCACCAATCAGGATCAGAACAACGTCCGTCATCCGTGCCATCCCAGCCTTGGTGTAGGCCAAGACTTGCTTGCCCTGGTGCATGGCTAGCATCCCAACTAACCCAGCCAGTGGCAAAATGTACATGGCATCCACTTCAAATTTTTCTAATAACCCAATATGTAAAATACTACCGACGGGGTTCAACAGAAGCAGAATGACAGCCAGTACGGGAGCCACAATGGAGGACCGCAGCGAAGGCAGTTCTGACGGTTCGTCAGACGTGCTCTGGTCTTGATTGGCCTGCACGTCGGCCATTGTAGCAATAGCACCCCGATGCCGCAGCAACGTAGCAATCAAGACGGTCATGATTAACCCAAAGACAGCCGGAATAAAATCAGCCACCATTAATTGGCTCAACTCAATATTAAACCCGTGAGCGGCCGCAATGGTGTTGGGATTAGGCGAGATAATATTCCCGGCTTTCCCCCCACCAGACAGGGCCACCAATAACGCCAGCTTAGAGATTTTCATCCGGCTCCCCACCTCTAACGCAATTGGTGCCACAATCAGGACGGCCACGGGAATGAAGACCCCCACAGCTGTAATGATCATGGTTGCCAATGCTAACGAAAAAATGGCGAGGCTTTCCCCAAATTTCGTGACGATGCCCCGGGCAATGGCATTCGCCGCACCGGACTCCATCATGACACCGGCAAAGACACCAGCAGCCAAAACCCGGACGACAGTTCCCATCACACTTTGAGAGCCAGCCACCACGATATTAACAGTCTGCGTGAGATTAGCGCCACCAATGAGTGCACCCACAATGGTTCCCAGGAGTAATGAGTAAACGGGATTTAATTTTCGAAGGATTAAAATAATTGCAAGAGCCAACCCGATTAAAGCCCCAATCCAGCTAACAGAAACTGACACGCGTAGACCACTCCCATCTTAGTCATTGTTGCTCGGTAAATTTCACAAAGTACTCTTGCAGTATAGCGCAATGCAATTCTTTATGAAAGCGCTATATTTATCCGGACTAATTAATGCTGCAACCTTAAATTCACGTTCTACCTGCAGGTATACCGGTTTAATAGGGCCACCTAAATTCGTACAAAATTCGTTTTGGCCCACAATTAATTGGCAGATTAATCTGAGTAATGATTAGGTAATCTCGGAAATTGCCAGGTAAATTTCACAAATGATTCGTACCCAAAAAGTGGTCCGGGACGAAATCCCAGACCACTTAATTTTTATTTATTGAAGTGTGTGCGCAAAGGTGCTTATTGCCAAACTAATTAAGCTTTTTCGCCGTTAACACATGTTTAAAGGTGGTCTTCGCTAACTCTTCAGTCGACCAATCTGGCCACATAGTCTTCTTATAAAAATTGTTTGAGAGGAAGATCACCCCAGTCCGTCCGTTCTTACTCATCACGAACGTCCCTTCGTAAAACTCGCCTAACCCATGACCATAGTAACCGCGTTTCTCAAAGTGATACATCCCCCCAGCGTAGTTAGCATCCGCCGCGTTAGCTTCATGGAGCTCATTAGCCCCACTAGGTGTTGCCAACAAGGTTCCTTGAATGATGGCCCGCTCTGCTCTGAACAGGTCACCAGCACTCATTGTCGCGTTTCCAGTGGCCACTTGGGCCTCCATGTCTCGCATGGACGTTGAGACCGGCGTGGTGTAATCACCCGGGATATTGCCTTTATAGCCCATTGTCATCCCCTTCGTTGTCGACCGAATTTGAGCAAACGAAGTGTGGTTCAAGTCCAGCGGCGTCACAATGTGTTCGTAGAAGTTTTGATAGTAGGATAACCCGGTCACCCGGTTCACAATGGCTGCCAATAAAACAAAACTGATTGGCTGATAGTTAAACTTATTGATTGACTGCTTATCGATTTTGGCCAGTTGGCCAGCATACTGATACACACCCTTTTCAGACAATGTCGTGCTAGGATCGACATCGCCCACCAGACCAGCCTTCATATCAAGCATCTGCCGTAATGTCACTCGATCACTGCCAGCAATTTTCGGGTAATATTTATGCAATTTATCCGTCAGTGAGATTTTGCCGGCTTGAACGGCCCGCATAACTAGCATCCCTGTCATGGATTTTTGAATAGAGTTCACTAAAAACTGAGAGGTGGCTTTGTTCTGTTGGTTTTTTTCAGCATTGGCCATCCCAAATGACCGCTGATAAACCACACGGTCGTTCTTCACAACCAAGGCCGTTCCACTGAATTTTTTGTCTTTCAGTGCCGTCGTCAACTTACCCGTAAATATGGGTGTCCGCCTCCCCGTATTCCGTCGATCAAATGCGGTGACCTGATGCGTGCGTTGGCGGCTACTATCCCGTGCATCCGAGCGAATGTCCCGCTTGATTTTTTTGGCCGACTTACGATTAGACGTCGCGATTTCTTTTTTGTCCTGTGTATCGATCTGATGCATCCCAAAGACCAGGCCGCTTATCCCCAAGATAATGACCAGTAACACACCCCAATGGATCAAATTTCGCTTATTCACTTTTCCCCAATCCCCAATCTTATAGATACTACTAGCTTGATTATACGAAAAAGTTAGCCAAAAACAATGATTTATGAGCATTGCTTCCGCCAACTTAATTATCTTATTCTTTTGTTAACCTTCGACTACAGAACGGTCTTTCGTAGTACGTTCAACCGATCATCAAAATCGTAGCGAATGGGTTCACCATTCGCAACTTCAACCTGGCTGATATCTGCATCCGCCACATGGTCGAGGTACTTAATCAATGCCCGCAACGTACTTCCATGAGCAACCACCAATTGATTGTCACCAGCCAACAACCGTGGCGCAATCTCATCTTCCCAATAAGGCATCAACCGGTGATAGGCCATTTCTAGACTTTCACCCAAGGGCTCCACGTGCGGGCCAAACTGGTCATAGCGTCGGTCCTGAGTCACGTGGTCCAGTAACGGAGGCACCGTTTCGAAGCTCCGCCGCCAAATCTTTACCTGGGCGACCCCTACGACTTCCTGAACGGCTGCCTTATTCTTGCCACGAAGCGCACCATAGTGCCGTTCGTTCAGCCGCCATGACTTATACTCTGGCAAGTAGAGCTGATCAATGGCCTCTAAAATAATGTGAGACGTCACAATTGCCCGCTGAAGCATAGACGTGTGCAGTGCCGCAAACTGGATGCCAGTCTCAGCAACCAAGTTACCAGCGCTCCAAGCCTGAGCCCTGCCTTTAGCCGTCAATGGCACATCGCTCCACCCCGTGAAAATATTATCCCGGTTAGCGACACTCTCTCCGTGCCGTAAAATAACTAGCGTTGCCATCGCCATACTCCCTTTCTCTCAGACATTTCAATCAATTCCCACCAACTATGATACCATAGCTCCCATGGCGTTTCGTCTAATTCGTGTAACCTTTCACGAGAACAATTGGATCACCTGCTGAAACGCACCGTTTAACTTAAGATTGAAAGTTTGAAAACCGTTATCAAACCAAGAATAGTAAAGCGTTATAGACTTAAAACTAGTCTTTTCCAGCCACCTGCGGCTGTCAGAGATTCCGCCTCCGGTTAAACGGATTCTTGGCAACTAAGCTGTTTTAAATACCTACATGACCGCACTTACGCAATATTATTGGCCCCACTAGGTAGCCGAGAGTGAGGCAAATTTGGACTAAGCCGTGGGATTTTCAAGTGATTTTCTTGAAAATGGCGACTTGAAGACGTGCTTTGCGGCTTCAAGCGAGGGGCAAGACCGTTCTTTGGCTTGTCCCGTCCTTCCCGCCGCGTTCCAGTCCAAATTTGGCGAACGGTAAGGCGGCAATTCCCCACTATGTCTGACTAAATCCCATTACCTAATCCTTGTTGCATCAGGCATAGTGGGTGTTTCAGTGCTTTCAAACTTTAGCGTCTAACAAAAAAAGCCACCCGGCCTCCATTTAGAAGGACGCGTGACATTGGTTTAATTAGTCATTTGAGTAATCAGTTGAAGATTCTTCAGCGTGTCGTGCCAATTTGGCTAAGGCAGCTTTAGCAACCGCCGACTGTTCAGCCATAGCTGGCGTTTGAAAGTCGCTGACATCTTCCTCTTCCAAATCGGATTCGCGAGTCTTGACCCGGTTCCCCATAAAGGTAATAACGGACCCAATCAAGATGATGACGATCCCAATAATAGTGTTCGTCAGGATTTTTTCGTGAATCAGAATGGCCGCCATGATTGGGGCCAAGCCTGGTTTGATAAAGAAGACCAGTGACGCGGTGGAGACATCGGAACGTTCCATTGCCAAGAAGTAAAAGGCAAACCCACCACCGGTCACACAAACTCCGATGAAGAACAGAATCCAGAAATACTGGAAGCTAACATTTTGTAAGATCGGCATGGCAGCAAACTGACGTAACCACCCTATCTGACGCATATTTCCAGCAATCACTGGCACGTGAGTGATGGCCATGATGATAAACAGTTCCAATGAGCCAGCCAGAAAAGTGAAACAAGTCATCACAATTCCGTTGAAATCGTGACGAACGGAACCCCACCGCGAAACGATACTGTACAGCCCAAAGGTCAAAGCCGAGGCAATGGCTAAGGTCAGTCCCACGGGATTCGTTAAGTGGGCGGGATTGACGATCACTACCAGACCAATGATGGAAACGATGACGGCAATCAAGTTAGCTCGCCCCATTCGTTCATGCAAGATCAAGTAAGAGAAGATCAAAGCAAAGACTGGGTTACAACTGAACAACACGGCAACGGTAGAGGCTTCATCCACCGTAATTGCTAGTTGATACAGCGTCATACTAATGATGACACAGACCAAGCCGGTCAGGAAGAACAACGCCCAATCACTGCGATTTAAGCGGTGATGTTGCTTATGTAAGGCACGTAAGGCGATTGGCAACAAGACAACGCCCCCAATGAAGAACCGGATGAGGTTCAACTGAATGGGGTTGAACGCCCCACCGGCAGACTTCAAAGCGATTTCCATTGAACTAAACATTAAGGTTGAAAATGCGATGTACAACATTGTTTTTCTCAAAACGAAAAATTGTTCCTCCTTGTATGAACCGACTCAACAATCAGGCAACGTGCTGGACAATCACCATCAGAATCGGAATCACCACTAAACTTAGGAGGGTCGTTTCGGTTACCATGATGGCCGCGTAATCGGCATCCGCTCGATAGAGCTTGGCGACTACTGGTGCATTCGTCATGACGGGCATCGCTGCTTGCAAGATAAAAACCTGTTTCATTAAACTTGGTAAGGGTAACGGTAATACCAGACACGCCATTAAGGTCGGTGCCACAATAAACCGTCCAAACAGGATGCCCCAACTGTCCCGGTTAAACCGGATGTTCTGCAATCCTGCCCCGGCGATGGCTGTACCGATAAAAATCATCGACAGTGGAATCGTCAGGCCACCGATATACTGGAAATCCTTCATGATCCAATCTGGTAATTGGATGTTGAGAAGGACCAAGAGGACCCCCACAATGAATCCCAGCAACGGTGGTGAAAAAATCTTTTGGAGGGTGTCTTTGAGATTGAACTTAGCCTTACCTTGACCATCGCGTTGAATGAGGTAAACCCCCAGCGTCCAAAAGAAAGTCGTGTTTGCCATGTAGTAGACTAACACGAACGGTAAACTCTTCGGACCAAACAACGCCTCGTTCACGGGTAACCCCACAAAGACCGTGTTTGAATTCAAGAACATTGATTCAAACAATCCCCGGTGCCGCGGGTGAATCCGGAACAGGTGGAAGGCAATAATTGAAAGGCCAAACATAATCAGCATTGAAATAATCGGGAACCGTAGATCCGGCAACGTTCGTTTCAACGTGACTGCGGAAAACTTCGCAGTAATCGTGCTGATCATATAAGCTGGTAACGCAATCTGGGTCACCAACCGAGCGATTAGCTTCGGCGCTTGATCGTCAAACCACCCCCGGCGGGAAAGCACGTACCCCAGACTGATCATGACCAAAATGATCAAGACCCCTGAGACGCTTCGAATAAAGACGGCCATCCGCTAACCTCCCCGCTAATCGTTACGAAAAATTAGAGTTTCTTAAGCAACGCGTCTTATTATAGCATAGGTCCGCGCAAACACGCCTTAGCAACCGGTTACAATCAGCATTCTTATCCGGTTTATCCTACCTTGACAGCTTGTGAAATCACCCAATTTGCGGTAAACTTTCCGTCATTATCTGGGAGTTGACGGTACCCACACATTTACGAACGTCGAAATTTATGGTCTAATGGATTAATTGAGTCTACAGATGGGATTCCAGGGAATTTTAAAATCTGGTAAAGTTGGCTGGCCCCCTTTTAACTGATGGGAAATCCGGCTTATAATGGTCTAAAGATTTTGATGAGGATGAGGAAAACAAATATGCCAAATGATAATGAATCACGGCGGCACCACTCCCCCGAAGACTTTGAACAAGTCTACGACCGGCGTGCCGACCGAAACTCACACTACAAACAACCACAAGTTCATCCACACCGTCCAGTCATGTGGACGATTGTCATTGCCCTACTCGTTCTGTTAAGCGGGGGCTTAGCATATGGCTATCAGGCGTGGAACTCGGCTAAGAAGACCTTCAGTCAAACCTATGAAGCCTCGAATGCCGCCAAGAGCCGCAATGTATCAGCTGTCTTACGGTCAAACAAGCCATTTTCAATTCTCTTAATGGGAACTGATACCGGTGCCTTGGGTCGTTCAGATGTTGGTCGAACCGATACTCTGATGGTCGCCACCATCAATCCGCAGAAGGAAACGGCCTACCTGACCAGTATTCCGCGAGATACACGGGTCACAGTTGGTTCTGGCCAGAATGCTTCCATTCAAAAAATTAACGCGGCTTATACCATTGGCGGTGCCAAAACTGCTGTTAAAACAACGGAAGACCTCTTAGATATTCCAATCGACTTCTACGCCATCGTCAATATGGGTGGTCTAGAAAAGATGGTCAACGCAGTTGGTGGTGTGGACGTGAAGCCGACACTAACTTTCCACTATGGTGCGGCTAACGTGGTCAAGGGTAAAAAGACCCATCTTAATGGAAAACAAGCTCTGGATTACTCCCGGATGCGCCACGAAGACCCACTGGGTGACTACGGTCGCCAAAAACGGCAACGAGAAGTTCTGCAGAAACTGGTTGTTAAGGCGGCTGGGCTCTCATCGATTACTCGATATCAAACAATTCTCAAGTCACTGAACGGTAATTTAAAGACTGACTTGACCTTCGACGATTTGATGCAGATTCGAGCTAAATATGGTGATGCGTCCCACCACATCAGTTCTGAAACCCTTCAAGGTCAGGATGCGATGATTGACGGTCTTTCCTATCAAGTCCCTACCACGACCGAATTAAAGAAGGTTTCTAATCATATTCGGAAGACTCTGGGCCTCGCAAACACGACGAAGTTTACGACTGACGCAGATACGTCTACTACTGGTGCCACTGGTTATGACGGTACTACCGGCACTGCCACCAACACCGGTTACGGTTACTAATTGATAATTCCTAAGGTTTCGGGACGATTGTCTCGAAACCTTTTTTTCTGGTCGACCAGTCAAAGTAACCAATTAGCGCGAAGTATACAATTATATGCTATGATAAGTGCAGACATCTCGCCTGCATTTTTTGATTGCGACAATTCTGCCAATTTGGTATTTTTGACAAGATTTATCAGTCGCTGGCAAATGACGAGAACACTTCGATAATGTGAAACAGTGCTAGAATTGCTCGCTTATTCTTGTAGAAATGAATTGCGACCCCGATAATCACTAGGGTAAGCGAATCATACCGTTCTGAAGTTACCACACTAAAAGATATATGTCGTTGTGCTTTTTTAATAATGCGTTAAAATAGATTTAAACTTATCAGAACGAATAGCCTTTAAAGCGTCCAAAGGAGAGGATCGGCATGTATCGATTTTTCGTACAGCCTCAAATAAATCAAGATGATAACCGGGTTTTTGGTTACGAAGTCTTACTTCGTAAGCAGGAAAATGACACCTGGGTTTTGCCTAAACACTTCACGGATATTTCCGTGACCGACCAGGCAAAGCTCCTGGAAGAAGCAGCAGCATCTCTACACACCGCTGTTAATAACCAAGTCTTGGCCTTTAACCTTAACAACCAACAACTACGAGATCCTTTAACTCTGGGGACAATCATCGCGCTGAAAAAACGGATTGCTCCTGCAGCACTGACAATCGAATTGACAGAGGCACCTACGTTAGATGAGATGAAACTCTTCAGTATGTCCGTCCATCAGTACGGTATTGGCTTAGTGTTAGATGATGTGGGCACTGGAAGTAATACTTACGAAAACATCCGTTTCCTATTACCCTTCGTCGATGAAATCAAATTCGCCATGCAAAACTTACGCATGAGCGGTGAAGGTGACTTAATTCCGGCTAGTTTGGCCTTCTGGGCGCAAACTGCCCGGGACTTTCGCCTTCGGCTCGTTCTGGAAGGCGTTGAGAACGAGCAGGATCAAGAACTTGCCAAACAATTTGGTATTACCCTTCACCAAGGATACCTTTATGGCAAACCTAGTTTAGTTTAAACAATTTAATTTTAAGTTTACGTGAGGCTTGGGAATATCTTCCTGAGCCTCTTTTCGAGGACACTTTTATAAATCTGTTACCAAGCCAGACAGTTGAAACAGCTTTTCTCTATCCACTTTTCTCGGAATGTTTCGTTATCGTGGCAAAAGTATTGATAACGCGTTAATATGTGACAATGAAATTAATCGATAGTAAAAACTTATTTTCCGGATTGGATGGTGACTCACATTGACTTGGTCCCACTGGTTCGTGACGCCGGCCTTTACCAGTCTCTTTTTTCTTCTCGGCGTCTTAACCCTGTATTGGTTCCTCACAAACGAGATTATTCGTTTTCTTAAAAATCGTGACAAACATCCCGACCCTGATCAAGTCCGAACTCACGTTGGGGTCATTTACATTACCCTCTTAATTGTTGGTATGCAATTGGCAGTCAATGGTACTTCTAATAGCTGGGTCTTCGCAAACTTTCAAATATTTGCAATTGTCTTCGTCAGCTACTTCCTACAATTGGATATCCGTTTATGGCAGCTGATCAGTGTGATCATAATCTTCATGATTGTCAATGGTACCATGTTCTTCGGTCTATCTTGGGTTTTCGCCGCCTTTTACATTGGCCTATTCTATGTGATGAAACTGGTAAAAAAGCATCGCCATCACCATTGGTTAGACTTCGTTGACTATACAATAGCCAGCCTCGCGTTTTCCGCGGTTCTCTGGGGACTGATTGGCATTCGCTTCAAATTGCCAGGCAACACCCTTCTCTGGGAATTGATTTTCAGTTTCTTCCTACTCACTATTATGTATATCTACTTGGGAACATTAATCTCTAGTGCGTCAACGCTCGCCCAACTAACTTATACGACCAACTTCGACGAATTAACGAAGGTCAAAAATTATTTTGCCTTCAAAAATGATTTCGAACGCGGCTTTGGCCAGAGTAAACTTGCCAATCAGCCACTGACCCTGATGCTATTTGACATTGATCATTTCAAAAACGTCAATGACACGTATGGTCATCTAGCTGGTGATTACGTGCTTAACCGCACGGCTAACCTGATTACGCAACAGTTACAAGATATTGACCCGGAACTTTCACTTTACAGAACCGGTGGCGAAGAGTTCACCATCCTCTTCACCAATTACACAACGGACCAAGCACGCACCCACATTGATGCCATTGCACAGTCCATTCGCGAAGCCAAATTTGAACAGGCTGGCGAGCAGATTACTGTTCGCCTCTCAGTGGGCGTAACCCAAGTCCGTCGAGCAGACGCCGAACAACTGGACGTTTATAAACGGGCTGATCAAAATCTCTATTATTCTAAACGCCACGGCCGAGACCAAATCACAGTTGGCTAAAATTAGCGCTGTTTCTTTCCAATGGGAAATTGAAACAGTGCTTTTTTGCTTACGACTTTTTTGGTATTTCGTATGAAAAATGTTATAAGGTAAACGGGGTGAATAATCAACGTGAACATGTTATGGTAAGGCTACCAAAAAATCAGATTGGTGGTGGCTTCATGAGCGACTTTGGACAACTCCCCTATCGTTTTGGCATCAAGGTAAGAATCTACCCTTCCGACCGGCAAAAACAATTGATTAAGCGTAACGCTGAGGCGTATCGTTTCGTCTACAACGAGCATCACGCCATTCAACAGCGATTAGAACATCTTCATCAGATTAAACACCCACCAACCAAAGTCCACACACTCATCCAACACCTCACCAAAAGTCTAGACTATCAGCGAATGGCCCTCAATCATTCTTTCCTAGCAGATCCTCGAATTGACGCCCACGTCCGATTACAGGCCATCATTGACTATCACGATCGACAGATGGCTTACCAACTCGGACGGGCCAAGCGTCCCCACTTTCTACGGAAAAGTTATACGTGGCGGTACCAGTTGGCTTGTCAATATCACCATCGTCGCCACGGTTCCCTCCGCAACGGATCAATTGCATTCACCGACACACACCACGTCACACTGCCCATCATTGGCCGATTACGAGTGGCTGGCTCCCAGCGCCGTCTACTGAGCAGGGAGGCCCTAATTCAGATTACCCTGGTAACCCTGACTAAAGATGCGGTTGATCACTATTACCTTTCCCTACAACTAACCAGTCTAGTCCCCTTTGTTCGACACTTAGACGATCAACCACGACCTATCGGTATCGATCTGAACACTGCTAATTTTTTAACCACTTCAACAGGTAAAACTGTAGCCAGTCCCCATTTCAATCGCCGACTCAGTTTCCGTTTTAGGCGAGCGGTACAGCGACTAAATTGGCAACGTCATTTAGCCCAAAAAGAAAGGCGACCCCTAAGGACCGCCAGAAATTACCAAAAACAACGTCAATGCGTGGCAAAACTACTCATTAAGCTACACCAGCAACGCGAAAATTTTTTACAACAATTGAGTACCCAAATTCTTCGTCATCACGATCTCGTAGTTGCGGAAGAACTTCGTGGTCAGGACCCGGCCCGTAACTATGCCATGTCTTGGCGTTTTCGCGACCCCGGCTGGATTTCATTACTGACCATGCTGCGCTATAAAGCGCAATTGTATGGGCGAACATTTATCACGGTTAATCCCGTTTCAACTACCCAGACTTGTAGCCACTGTGGCTACGTCCTGCATGGCCAGCAAAAACTGACTTGTCGTGAACGCACCTGGTGGTGTCCACACTGTCTGACGTTCCACCGCCGTGATCAGAATGCCGCCCAAAACATCTTAAATCGTGGACTGATTCGCTTAGCATAATAGCTCCCCCGTTTGGCAACTTGCGGGTTTGGCGTGACAAACAACACTTAACCTAAGAAAAATCACGCAAATTACGGTTCCTTGGTTGCTGACCAAGGCTCGTAAGCGTCCAAGACGCAGTTGACTACCAACCGTGGAACCACTGAGTCCACGCAACTAACTTAAAAATCTTCCTGATCAGCCGTCGTTTCGTTAGGATTCTCCACGTGGCGAATTCCTGCTCTAGCAGCCGTTTCAATCCGTGGAATCACTTCCGTCAGCGGCTGATCCTGACTCGACAATGCTTCAATCAACATTGGCAGGTTTAACCCTGAAACGAGACCATATTTATCTGCATGTTGTGCAACAATTTGCTTAGCGGCATTGTAGGGTGATCCACCCCACAAATCCACCAAGAACAATAACTCATCAACGGGTCGCATTGCTTGAATTGCGGCCTGGTAATGATTGGCCAGGTCTTCAACGCTCTCCTTAGCCCCCAGCGTAACTGCTGTCACTTTGGGCGCTTTGCCAAAGATCATCTCGGCACTCTGTAAAATGCCACGGGTAAACTCACCGTGGCCAGTGACGATTATGGCTAACATGTTGCCATCCCTCTCCTCTTATTTCTGAAGAAACCATTACATCATTTTTAACATGGCTTGTGGTGTTGCAAAACGAACGTCAGGTGTAAAGTCCCGTGGCTGACGCCCATTCCAAGCGGCAAAACCAAAGGTCACGCCTGCTGCTTTGGAAGCCAGCGCATCATAGGCTGTATCCCCGATGTACATTGTTTCAGCAGGTGTGGCACCTAAGCGCTGCATGGCTAACAGAATCCCATCAGGCTCCGGTTTACCATGGGCAACATCTTCAGCAACAACTGCGATGCTCATCTCTGTATCTAAGCCTTCAGCCGTCACATCACGTTCATACTCAAATTGCTGCTTTGATGTCATAATTCCCAGGTGGGCGCCAGCTTCTCTCAATGCTGTCAACGCAGGTTTGACACCTGCATACACTTTAACCGACTCACGATATTGAGCCGTTCTCGGTCCCCAGGCAGCTAACACATCATCAACATCGGCGATGCCCAGTCGTACTAATGCTTCACGACTAGGAATACCAAAAGTCGTGACCAATTCTGCGTACTCCCGGTCAATTCCCCGTTCGTGAAGAACGGCCTGAAGGGACTTCATGTACATCGCCTCCGTATCTAACAATGTACCATCAATGTCAAAAATAAAATTTTTCATTTAAATAACTTCTCCTCAATCACAGGTTGGTTGACCCTTAGTGTATCAAAAAAGGATGCAGTCATACCGACTACACCCTAGTTTATCACGCTTTAGGTTAGGACTCTAATTTGGGAGATGCTGCCATCATTCTTGGCGCATCCAAGCTGTCTTCCGTAGTTTCGGTCTTCCCTTCAACGACGTCAACAGAACGCTGTAAGTTCCGCAATTGCTTAACCGCCCGAATCCAAGAAGGCACTAAGATGGCACATGATTCCAGCCAAGCTAATGGTTCTGCAGAAACTGCACCAGCATAGCCAAAGGCTTGAACCATGAATAAAGCGGCAAATACCCGCATGGTTAATTCACCAACACCGGCCAAAGTCGGCAAAACACGTCGTCCCAATCCCTGGAGGGTGTTCCGAATAATAAACAGCACGCTCAACAACAGGTAGGTACTACCGATAATGTTGAAGTATGTCTGTGACAGGTGAATAACGTTCTCGTCAGCAGTACCAATAATCAAGGTCACGATTGGCTTACCGAGGAAAATGACCAACCCACCAGCGAAGACAGCAAAACTCCCTGATAACCACAGAGTTTTTTTAACCCCTTCTAAGATTCGACCAAATTTACCCGCGCCAAAGTTCTGTGCGGCAAAGGTCGCCATAGTGACGCCGAATGAAGACATTGGTAACGAGCAGAGTTGATCAACCTTAGACGCGGCCGTCGAAGCAGCAACGGAATCGGTTCCTAATGAGTTCAACGCCGCCTGCATGACCATTGTCCCAATCGCAATGATTGAGAGTTGGAATCCCATTGGCATCCCCGTTGAAAAATGTTGCCATAGTTCATTTAAATCAAATTTGAAGTCTTCCTTTGAGATGTGTAGTAACGGAATTGACCGAACAATGTAGCCCACACATAGTAATGATGCAATTACTTGAGAAATAACGGTTGCCCAACCAGCCCCGGCGACCCCCATATGAAAGACTAAAATAAACAACAATTCCAGAATCACGTTAACCACAGTCCCAACCATCAAGAAAATCAGTGGTGTCCGTGAATCACCTAATGCCCGAATAATGTTGGACAACAGGTTAAATGCCATGGATGCAAAGATACCAGCGAAAATGATGCTGATGAAAGTTCGTGCGTTGTCAAAGATTGACGCTGGTGTTTGCATTAACTTTAAAATAGGATCAACAAACGTTAATGCTAAAACCGTTAAAACAACGGTCATTAAAATCGAAATGATAATGCTTGCAGCAAACGACCGCCGCACGCCACGATAATCGCGTGCACCAAAGCGCGTTGCCGTAATGATGGCCAAGCCGGCAGTTAAGCCCTGCGCAAAGCCAATAATCAGAAAGTTAATGGAACCAGTAGCTCCAACAGCGGCGAGCGCCTTGACACCAAGGGTTTGTCCCACAACAACGGTATCGGAGACGTTGTACAATTGCTGAAATAAGTTACCAATCAACAATGGAATCGTGAAAAAGAAAATAAGTTTCAGGGAATTGCCCTTGGTTAAGTCGCTCATACGCCGACCTCCTTCTAATATTTATCTTGCAAAACACACAAGAGGACTACTATAACGCGAAACACCCGGATTGTCAGTAAATTTGCTCACTTATTTTTCAATCGAATTTTCCGCTGTAATAAGGCATTCTACGCCCTTTTTAACCGCATTTGAACCCCCATTCCCACTGAAAACGATTTCCTTTGAAAATTGTTATCTGTTTGTCATTTTCTGGTGACATTTTGGTATCATTTTCAGAAAACGGCTTCAATTATTCAACAGATTGCGTGATTCATCAGTGGCTTGCCTACTCCCATTCATTAATATGCTTATTCTCATGCATTAAAAAAAGCGTTACACTAACTATTGAAGTGGGATACTCATTATAGGGGGTAATTAGATTGTTAACATTTAGAAAAACGAGTGCTGTACTGCTCATGCTAATAGGGGCCACAGTTGGCAGCTTAGCTGTCACGAATGCATCCGCCATGAGCAAAAGCAAGCTGGCCCAGTTGAACAACTACGCCAAGCTTGATAAAAAGACCACTAAGACCACCAAAAAGGTCGACAGTGAATTCGATAAGGTTGGTATGCGAAATCTAACCCGACTGACTCGAATCAATATGAGTAGTTCCGTCGTTGAAGATTTCCAGCCGGACGTCTTTACCATTGGTCAACCACTCGCAATTGGCAATGAAAATCGAACTCACGGAGTCACCCTGGGGAAACATTCTGTCGTCGTTGGCAACGTTAGCACTTGGAGAGTGGCCAACGTTGACACAACCGTCCTTTCCAAAAAGAATCAGAAGAAAGTTTTGAAAGTCATCGGAAACAAGTGGCCGTATGCTGTATCCATGAAGAAGTTGACTGCATCTGCACAAGCAGCCTTTCTAACGGAACACAAATCCAAGACAGCTTTTGCTTACGGTGCCTACTCAAATCTTCCCAGACTCTATCGAAAAAACTTGCAATCCTATTTTGACATCGACAAAGCCAATAATGGCTTTGTGACAGTCACTGCTGATAATTACTTGAATTACTATAATAATTACACCACCAAGTCAGGGAAAGTGGACTACACCAACATTGCACAATCCATTAAGATCAAAAAGTTCACTCGTGGCAAATCTACGTACACCTACTACTTAGCTAAACCAATGACTGGCTTCGGAACTAAGAAGGTAAAAGTCGCTGGTAAAACCCTCTACAAATTAACGATGTCACTCGGCCACGTTTTCCAAGCCTATGATAATGACAACGGTGACGCCGGAACCTTCCGGATCACAGTCAACGTCGGTAATCAAAAGTTTTACGCCAACCTGCAAGATATTGCCGAGTCGTACGCTTACTATTTGCAAGGTAGCCCTAATGGCGAATCATCCTTCAGCGAACAAAAAGCTAAAGCCTACATTCAAAGTTTACAGTAAGTCGGCAGCGATACCCGGACTAAGAAAGCAGACAGGGAGTTCTCTTTTTTGAAGTGAACCCTTACCAATTAACTAGGTATGTTTTAATGCTTCACAGTTTGCGCTATAATGCTTGCGAGTCACATATATTAGGGGGGGAACACAATTGTTAAAATTGAAAGGTATTGTCAGTCTCTTGTTGCTTGGGGCAATTTCAGGGATTGGATTTACTACACTCAAGGCATCTGCCCTGAGTTCAAGTGCCACCAAATATCTAACTGCTACGCAAAAGACAGATAGTAAAGCCACAACCATGAGTAAAAAGGTGGACAGAGAATTTGATAAAGTTGGCATGTCTAACCTTACAGCACTCACTCTAGACGGTCAGAATAATACGTTGCCTAATGCACCCGCAACGGACGTGTTTTACACGACTAGGGCAGTAAAAGCTTCGAATGGCGCAAGTAAAACTGTGACACTTGGGAAAGGGTCAGTTGTTTCGGGCACTGTATTTCAAAAGGGAACATTTACCATCTACAACTCCCACTTAAGTAAAAAGAATCAAAGTAAAGTGTTTAAAGGACTTGGTACCAAGCTCCCGGGAAGTGCCATTTCAACGACCAATGGTACACCACTCACCAAGTACACTAAAAACACAGCATTTGCAAATAATGGTGTTCGTAATTTGATTGACTTGCAGGAAAAGGGCCTACAATCATATTTCGACACAGATCGTGCAAATAATCCGTTTATTAGTGTAACGTCAGACAACTACTTGAATTACTACACGACTAGCTACAAGTCTGGCAATAATACAAATTACAGTAAAATTTCGCAGTCAGTAAAAATCAAGAAATTTACGCGTGGCACCTCTAATTATACCTATTACCTAGCCAAGCCATTAGCCGGATTTGGCACAACTAAGACACGAGTAGGTAAAACTTATCTTTACAAACTAAAAGTCTCTCTGGGCCATGTATTTATGACTCATGATAATTTTAACCATGACACCGATGGTTTCAGAATTACCGTTAACGTTGGTAGTAAAAAGTTCTATGCCACACTTGGAAATGTCGCAGAATCTTATGCATGTACGCTTCAGGGTAAGACCTTTGCTAAGTTCGACAGTGCCAAAGCCAAAAGTTATATTCAAGGTTTACAATAATAAAAGCAAGCATGAAGTGAACCCCCAAGGTTGGACGTTCTGTCCAACCTTGGGAGTTTTACTATGCTTAAGTTTGATTTAGATTTTAGGATTAAAGTCGTCACCGAATACTTAAGTGGTATTGGCTCAACTTCACTAGCTAAGAAGTACCGAATCAGTGAGGAAGGTATCATTCTTCTTTGGGTTAGTCGTTTCCAAAAAAACACGGTATTGATGGACGGAGATTAAACGGCAGGTGTCACTTCAAAAAAGAAAATTCGCTATCTGCCTTTTTATCCCGTTAGCGCACCGCTAGCTCCCCCACTCATTAACTACTAGAAACATCCACTTTTCATTAATTCCACAAAAAAAACAGCAATCAGAAATCTGATTGCTGTCGCCGTAATTATGATGCGGCCAAGAAGATTCGAACTTCCACCCGGATTACCCGGACAAGATCCTTAATCTTGCGCGTCTGCCAATTCCGCCATGGCCGCATTAACTCACAAGAAATAGTATAACAAATGATTTCGCACCTGACAATATTTTTTGCAAGTTAATTCAAAAAAATTTTATTTATGCATCAGTTAAGACCGTCGCACCGTCCTGATCCAGCTCAATAATCCGCAGGCTACCCGGCAGATCCTGATCCGCTAATTTCCCGCGTAAGAGGGTCAGTTGTGCTGACGTTCCAAACGTGACGACCGTAGGCCCAGCCCCACTTAAGTACGTCCCCATAATATCTAAATCATGAGCTGCATCCCGAATCGTATTAAGCTCGGGAACGAGTTGTGACCGCGCTTGTTCGTGGAATTCATCGCGTTCAATCATCTTCGCCGCGAGTTCCCAATCTTTTTTCAATAATGCAGCAACCAGGACGTTGGCCGCACTGCTAGCATGCACGGCCTTGTTCAAAGGCAACGTCTTCGGCAATGCCTCACGACTCTTTTCCGCCATCAACTTCTGGCCGGGAATAAAGACCAGCACCTGCAGATCAGGTAATGGTAACTTAATCGCATCGGCATGGACACCATCCACTGTAGCAACCGCGGCTTGACCCATCAGCGCTGGGGCAACGTTATCCAACGCCCCACCCAACTTGATGGCCCAGTCTAACTGTTCTGGAATCGTCAAATCCAACTCGCCAAGCTCATTAGCAATCTTGATTCCCGCAATGATGGCACTCGTTGAACTCCCTAACCCCCGTGACACTGGAATATCAGACATCACGGTTAACTGATGGGGCGCCAAATCTGGTTTAATTTTCAAAGCCGTTTGGACCATCAAATTATTTTCATCCCGCGGAATGTCGGTTCCCAACGCATGGTTGACCCGCCATTTCTCAGTTTTTTCCTCAATAATCACCGTTAAATACAGATGTAACGCTGCCCCAATTGAATCAATTCCGGGGCCCAGGTTCGCCGACGTTGCGGGAACCCGAATAATCGTTTTTCCCATGAGCTCTTGCCTCCTAAGCCTAATGCGGACGGGTGGGTGCTAAAACAATCTTTTGCCAGGCCAAGCGACCATGACACCGACCACACACCATCTTTGTAACATCAATTTTTCTTGCCCGGTAATACTTCTGCTGGCAGTTTGTACAAATGTACAGATACCAACGTCTGACCCGGGGCTTTTGATTTACGGGTGCCGGGGCATAACGTAGTCCCCCCACCTGTTTCAATAACTTTTTAAAGGCAACCGTTCGATGTTGCCCGGATTGACCGCCCAAATGTAAATGGTAATGGCACAACTCATGCTTGATGACGCCTACCAAAGTGGCTTCGTCGTGCTCAGTTAACATCCGCGGATTAATTTCAATATTGTGGTCCTGTAACCGGTAGCGGCCACCCGTCGTCCTTAACCGCGAATTAAACACAGCCCGGTGACGGAACTCCTTGCCAAAGCTTTCGCGTGAAATTTGTTCCACCAGTCGCTGTAGCTCTTCATCAGTCATGGTGATCAGCTCGCATCGTCAACTGAATGCGCTGGCGGTTCTCATCAACCGTCAGGACCCAGACGGTCACGACATCCCCAATCGTCACCACTGTGCTGGGATCACCAACGTAATGGTCCGCCAACTGGGAAATGTGAACCAGTCCATCCTGCTTCACGCCAATATCCACAAAGGCCCCAAAATCAACAACGTTGCGGATGGTTCCCTGGAGCTCCATCCCTGGCTTCAAATCAGCCATGGTCAGTACATCCTGCCGTAATAACGGTGCAGGCATCGTATCCCGCAGGTCTCGGCCCGGCTTACTCAACCCGTCAATAATATCTGTCAAGGTTGCCGTCCCAACATCTAACTGGGTTGACCACTGCTGCCGGTTTAATTGTGCCAGCTTCTGCTGTAACTTAGCTGTTCCCACATCGCTCAGCGTCGCTGTCACACCGTTCAACAATTTTCTAGCCACCGTGTAACTTTCGGGATGAATATCCGTATTGTCCAGCGGATCGGTTCCGCCAATGATTCGGAGGAATCCCACCGCTTGCTGATAAGCCTTGGGCCCCAACCGTGGGACCTTTTTCAAAGCTTGCCGTGACGTGAACGCACCGTTCTCATTCCGGTAAGCCACCACATTTTTCGCCGTGGTTGCCGTCAACCCGGAAATATGGGTCAGTAGTTCCGGACTAGCCGTGTTCACATTAACGCCGACCTGGTTCACAGCCGTTTCCACCACGCGGTCCAGTTGTTCATCCAGTGCTTTTTCCGGAACATCGTGTTGGTATTGCCCAACCCCCACAGCCTTGGGATCAATTTTGATCAGTTCAGCTAAGGGATCCTGCAACCGCCGACCAATGCTGACGGCCGACCGTTCTTCTACGTGAAAATCAGCGAATTCAGCTCGGGCATTGGCACTAGCCGAGTAGACGGACGCCCCCGCTTCATTCACCAATACGTAGTACACGGGATGGTCTAACGTTTTGAGAATCTCACTAACAAATTCCTCCGATTCCCGACTCGCCGTCCCATTACCAATGGCAATCATTTCCACGTGGTAGGTCTCCAATAACCGTTTGAACTCTGGACCCGCTGCCGTCCGCTGCTTGCCACTTGCCGGCTTATGTGGATAAATGACCTGCTTAGCCAAGAAACGGCCGTTAGCGTCCATTATAGCCAGCTTACAGCCAGTCCGGTACGCAGGATCAAATCCCATCACTACTTTGCCCTTCAACGGCGCTTGCATCAACAGGTGGTAAAGGTTATTGCCAAATACCTGAATCGCGTGGTCATCAGCCTTCTCGGTCAATTGTCGCCGGAGTTCCCGTTCGATGGCGGGGCCCAGGAACCGCTTGTAGGCGTCCGCAAAAGCAGCTTCCACTTTCGCCACGGCTGGGCCCTGATGCTGCCCAATCAGCCGAAAGTGCCCGTACTGCAGAATTGAAGCTGAATCTACGTTAACCCCCACTGTGAGGACCTTTTCCCGTTCTGCCCGGTTAATGGCCAGTACCCGGTATGGTGGTAACTGCTTCAGTGGCTGACTAAAGTCATAATAGGTTGCATACACCTGTTGCTCATCGGTTGCGCCCCGTTTTAGCTTGCTGGTCAGCTCGCCGTGTTGCCAAGTATAACGCCGAATCCATTCTCGAAAGGCAGCTTGTTCACTGAATGTTTCCGCCAAGATCTCATGGACACCAGCCCATACGGCCGCCACATCGGGTAATTCCTTCTGCGGGTTTATGAAGCCTTGCGCTTTAGCAGTTAGTCCGTTGGCCGGAAAATGCAGCAACCACTCCGCCAGTGGTGCTAGCCCACTTTCCCGTGCAATCGTTGCCTTGGTTCGCCGCTTTTGCTTATACGGCAGGTAAAGGTCTTCCACCTGCTGAAGAACGGTAGCGTGGGTCAATGACTGCCGCAGTTGTGGGGTCAGCTTCCCTTGTTCAGCGATTAATTTTAAAACATCCTGCCGGCGCTGATTCAACTTCATCAACCGGTGGGCTTCGTCTTCAATGTCACGAATCGCGACTTCATCCAGCGAACCCGTACGTTCTTTCCGGTACCGGGCAATAAATGGGACCGTATTACCTTCATCCAGAAGGGTCAGCACGGCCTGTATTTGGGTCACTTTATACTGACTGAGCTGGGCATGAACCGGCTGAGCCAATTCACGTAAAGCATTCTCATTCTTCTGTGTTGCCATGCAACCCCTCCGTTACGTTTCGTCATACCTGCATTATACCATGGGACGACCGCCCACCGTCCATAACTCGACTAACCCGAGCGGCCAAAAAAATACGCAAGAGTTTCCGCCAATACCGGAATCCTTGCGTATCTTCACGAGTTTTAACGCCCTACATTGGACTGCTCATAATCCGTTGAATTGCCGCAGTCACTTTACCCATGGCATTCTCTTGCGTTTTTTCGGCTTCATCAAACGCTGCCTGGTCAACCGCTTGGTGTTCCACGTCTAAACTATCAGTCATTGACTGACAAGCCTCAGCGTACACCCGGTAAGCCGCTACCAGAGACTTGTGCTTGCCCAATACCCGGACTGGGGCACTGGCTTGTTCAAGTTGATTCAACTTATCTTCGTAACCATCAGTACCGCGTTGAAAATTGTCCGCAATTTTTTGCAGTTCAACTTGGGACAAGTCCCCAACGGTACCATTATCGATGGCTTGACGCATCGTTTCAAAGTCCGCGTTCATTTCTCCTGCAGTGTCTTCCGTTCCTTGCAGAACTTTCGATAAGACGTTGATGTACCCATTCATATTATTTTTACGCATTCTGTTGGCCTCCGTCTTGGTTTATTTCTGCCAGAACGTATCGTAAACGTTGACTGGTAAATGCCGCTTGTGCGCGGTCTTTTGATACCAATTCTCAATTTTTTCTGCCGCTTGTGCATCAATGTCGTGCCCTTCCAGGTAGGCATCAATGTCAGCATAGTGGACCCCTAAGGCTACCTCATCGGGAAGTGCCGGCCGATTCTCTTCCAAATCAGCCGTTGGCACCTTCTTATAGAGGTGCTCTGGGGCACCTAGGTAGTCCAGCATAGCTGCACCCTGGCGCTTATCCAGCCGCCAAATTGGACAAATATCTGACGCACCATCCCCAAATTTCGTGTAGAAACCGGTGATGGCCTCCGCAGCGTGGTCCGTTCCCACAACTGCCCCAGAGCGAGCACCAGCAATGGCGTATTGCGCGATCATCCGTTGCCGTGCCTTGATATTGCCTTTATTGAAATCACTCACAGATTCCTCATTAGCAGTCACTGCGGCCACCATAGCATCCGTCGCCGGTTGAATGTTGACGCGTTCAACCTCATCGGCACCCATGAAATCGATGGCCATCATGGCATCGTCCTCATCTGCTTGTTCACCGTAGGGTAAGCGAACCGCAATAAACCGGTAGTCACGATCATTTGTTTCCTGACGTAACTCAGTCACGGCCTGTTCACATAAGATTCCTGTTAGTGTGGAATCTTGTCCACCAGAAATTCCTAAGACTAAGGTCTTCATGAAATCGTAATGCTTTAAATAATCCTTCAAGAAGTCCACACTGCGACGAACCTCCGTGGCAGGATCGATGGTCGGTTGTACCTTTAAAGCTTCAATAATCGTCTTTTGCATAGCACGCATGCTACTTGCCCCCTAGTTTTTGCTCGACTCTATTCGGGCATCTTTTGAACGTAATTATGAATTCCTTTGATAATAGCCATCTTCTGGTTGTAGCAGTCCTCGGATAAATCAACCGGGTACTTCTGCGGATTCAGATCCCGCTTGTACTCAGGCCACAAGTTAGCTAAGGCACCACGACAACGGTCCCGTGCAGCTTCCAAAGTTGGGAGCTCGTAAACCAATTGACCGCTTTCAAAAATCGGCTGTAAAATTGGCCGGGCGTTGAAATCATTGATAGTTTTATTAATGTAGGTGTAGTTGGGATTAAACATGAAAATGGACTCTTCACGTCGAGGATCCTCATCGATCAAGGTAATGTAGTCCCCTTCAGTCTTGCCGTCAGCCTTCTTGGTGATCCGCCAAACCTGTTTCTTACCAGGTGTCGTCACCTTTTCGGCATTGTTAGACAGCTTGATGGTGCCGTGCATGTTCCCGTCTTCGTCGGCAATAGACACCATCTTGTAAACGGCGCCCAGTGCGGGTTGGTCAAACGCCGTAATCAGCTTAGTCCCAATCCCCCAGACATCAATCTTAGCCCCTTGCATCTTCAAACTTTGAATCGTTTTTTCATCCAAGTCGTTAGAGGCATAAATCTTGGCATTTGGAAAACCAGCTTCGTCCAGCTCCTGCCGCACGCGCTTTGAAATGTAGGCCATGTCTCCAGAATCAATTCGCACGCCTTGGAAGTTGATCTTGTCGCCCATTTCCTTAGCCACACGAATGGCATTAGGTAAGCCACTCCGCAACGTGTCATACGTATCGATCAAGAAGACACAATCATGGTGGGTCTTAGCGTAAGCCATGAACCCGTCGTAATCGTTACCATAAGTCTGAATCAAAGCGTGAGCGTGAGTTCCACTGATGGGAATACCAAAAATTTTACCAGCACGCACATTAGAAGTCGCGTCGAAACCACCAATGTAAGCGGCCCGCGTTCCCCAGATGGCAGCATCAAACTCTTGGGCCCGCCGCGTCCCAAATTCCATCAGGGCGTCATCACCAGCCACTGAACGAATTCGTGCAGCCTTCGTGGCAATCAACGTTTGATAGTTCACGATGTTTAAAATAGCCGTTTCTACCAATTGGCAATCTGCCAAGGGGCCTTCGACTTGGAGTAAGGGTTCGTGGGCGTAGACTAATTCACCTTCAACCGCTGAACGAATCGATCCTCTGAATTTAAAATTGGCTAAGTAATTTAAAAAATCTTCTGAATAATCTTCAGCTTCTCGTAAGTAATCAATATCCGTTTGGGAAAAATGAAGATTTTCGATATAATGGACAATGTGTTCCAAACCGGCAAAGACGCCGTACCCGTTTCTAAACGGCATCTTACGGAAGAAAACTTCAAAGACGGCACGCTTATCTGCGATACCTTCTTCGTAATACGTCTGAATCATGTTGATTTGATACGCATCCGTATGCAGGGTCTGACTGTCGTCAGGATACAAATTCGTCATAATGAGCTACTCCCTTGGCTATCTTTCAAGCCAGACTATTTGTGTTTGTTTTTAAATCCAATAGGTACATTTTAGCATGAATCAAATTAAGCGTCATACAATTTAGTGTGGTCACGGAAGCTTTATTCGTTTCCATGACAATCTCGAAAGGAGCACCGCCATGCAAACTACATTTCCGACCGTCACGGTCCTTGATATTCCGTTCGTTAAAACGACCGCAGACGAGTTGCTCAAAGTTCTCAAGCAACGCATCGTTGACCAACAAAACACCTTCGTAGTTACGGCCAATCCAGAAATCGCGATGTACGCTCACGACCATCCAGACTACCGTGATCTGATACATACCGCCGACTTCATCACACCAGATGGCGTTGGTATCCTAGACGGGGCTAAGATTCTGAAGCAGCCCTTACCAGAACGCATCACCGGCTTTGATACGCTGGAAGCGTTACTGAACTGGGCCAGTGATAACCACCGTTCCGCCTACTTTGTGGGTGCTAAGCCAGTCGTCATTGCTCAGCTAAAGCGGGTGCTAGACGTCCAGTTCCCCGGCCTGGTTATTGCTGGTATGCACGACGGCTATTTTGAAGACGACGCCGAAATCATTGCTGACATTGCAGACAAGCAGCCCGACATGGTCTTCGCTGCGCTAGGTTTTCCAAAACAGGAACGGTTCATTAACGCCCACCGGCACACCACTAAGGGCCTGTGGATGGGCGTTGGTGGCAGTTTCGACGTGCTAGCTGGCGCCGTGGTCCGCGCACCAGAATTCTGGCAAAAACACCACCTGGAATGGCTGTACCGCACGGTCAAGGAACCTAAGCGGCTCAAGCGAATCGCGGTCATCCCCCACTATTTGCACCTAGTTCGGCGCCAAGCTAAACAGTCGAGATAGTTATATCTGCCTCCGGCTGTCAGGGATGGTCGCTGCTGTGGGGACCGCCTCCGGCCTGAGGGGCGGTCCTCCGGCTCAACTGTAGCTTTGCAACCTCAACTAAAAATACTATTTTCAAGGTGGCTGTGTCCGATGAATGGATATTGCCACCTTTTGTTTAGGCCTCATTTCATTGACATCTGAGGTCAATTCTAGTTAATGTACATCGTCCTAAAAGGACCTGAATTAGAACACCCCGACTAAACCTGCAGTGAACATAAATTTGCCACTGAAAACAACATGTAGCCGCAGGTTGTTAGGGGGGACGGTGGCCGTGTCGGTGGCGTTAAAGCGGGCGTTTCTCTCGGTTTTACACTACGGGACGAGCTTGGAGATTCACGGTTCTAAGTGAAGCTTCAAGTCGAGCTGAAGGACCGCTTCTCAGGCCGGAAGCGGTCCCCACAGCCACCGTCGCCCCTAACAACCGGAGGCAGCAGTTCATCACCATTTAGTTACAGCAAATGCCTCACAATCTCGTTAGCTAGACTAACCCTTTGTGAGGCATTTTTACTGACTATTTTTCCAAATAGAACTCAAAGCGTTCACCCACGTATTGCGTGCGAACGTATTCGAACGGCGTTCCATCTTGTAAATAAGTTACTTGCCGCAACCGTAAGATGGCATCTCCCCGCTTAATCTTGAGGTATTCTGCAATCCGTTCGGAAGCGGACATGGCGGAAACCGTCTGTTGTGCCTTGCCTGGATTCAAGCTCTTCTTATCCTCCAGTGCCCGGTACAGCGAGCTCGTAACTTCTTTTTTATTTAATCCATCAACCAGTTTTTCTGGAACAGTGGCCACTTCAAAACAGATGGGAACATCGTCGCCGTAACGAATCCGCTCCATCCGCAGGACCTGATCATCTTCCTTAAGCTTCAGCTTTTCAGCCTCACTCAGGGAAGGGTTCATAACGTGGTAAGAAATAGTCTTACTCGTTGGCTGTTTGCCTTGCGTCAGCATGAGGTCCGTAAAACTCGTGACCCCAGACATCTTTTCCTGTACTTTTTGGTTGGCCACATAGGTTCCTGAACCCACTTGGCGCTCCAATATTCCTTCATCGACCAGGGTTTGAATCGCTTGGCGCAGAGTCATCCGACTCACATCAAAATCTCGAGACAACTCTCGTTCCGATGGAATCCGGTCGCCAACCGCCCACTTTCCCGCTTCGATTGCTCGTTTGATATCATTATGAATTTGAATATAAATCGGTGAACTCACAGCACCCAACGTCCCTTCTCGAATCACTACAATTTTTAGTCTGTTGCGGCCTGAATATGACGACCTAAGCTATAAGTCGTTTCTACTTGCAGGTCTGAAGTTAACAAGTTTAAATCGGCATCGCGGCCCACTACGAGCTTGCCCTTTTGAGTCAGACCAAACTCTTCTGCTTGATTGACCGAGCTCATCTGCACGGCTGCGTCCACGTCACATCCGGTAAAGGCAATCACATTTCTGAACGCCTCATCGAAGCGTAAGACGGACCCGGCTAAGTTGCCACTCTCCAATCGCGCTTGCCGGTCCTTCACGATAACCTTCTGACCGCCCAATTCGCTAACCCCTTCGGGCATCCCCTTAGCTCGCATTGAATCGGTCACCAGTTCCAAACGATGTTGGCCCTTTTGTTCGTACGCAAGCTTGATCATATCGGGAACAATGTGGAACCCATCACAAATTAATTCGCAGTACAGGTTGTCTTCCAACATCGCATGCCCCGTTACGCCAGGTTCCCGGTGCCGTAAGCCACGCTGGGCATTGTACAAATGCGTAACGTGAGTGGCCCGACTGGTCAGGAGTTGTTCCCGGGTAGCATTGGAATGACCAACGGATGGCACAATGTTATTTGCCAAACAGTAAGCTTCAAAGTTCTTGGCACCGGCATCTTCTGGTGCGTAGGTAATCAGCTTGACCCGGCCGCCGGATAATTGATTCCAGTGGTCTAGCAAATGAACATCCGGATCTTTAATATACTTTTCTGGCTGAGCGCCCTTAAAAATCGCCGCAATAAATGGTCCTTCCAAGTGAACCCCCTGGATAATGGGGTTCCGTTCAGCAGCAGTCGCAATTCCACGCATGGCGTGGTCAATGGCCTCGTTAGACTGTGTCATGGTAGTTGGAAAAATCGACGTAATCCCTTCTTGCGCCATCAGGTTAACCATCTTATCAATTTGGTCTGGTTCCCCATCCATACTATCATATCCATAGCCACCATGGCTATGCACATCGATGAATCCGGGGACAATGGTCCGGCCCGTCACAACCTGAATCTCGTCAGCGGGAAGTGGCCGGAAATCCGCCACGGGGCCCACCGCTTCAATTTGTTGGTCGAACCGAATGTAGCCATCATTGATAACCTCGTCACCGGTATAAATCTTTGCGTGCTTTAAAACAATACTCATGAGTCTCCTCCTCATCAAATGTCACATTTAGTCAACACTGATATTATAATCGGTATAGACCAAAAAGGCAACTGACAGTCATCATAAATTCAGTTGTATCTAGCTTGAGCTACCGGTCGTTAGGCGGGACCCCCAGCATCCCGTTTGATGGTGGCGTCAATGCCTTTCACGACTGCCGTCATCAGACCAGCTTCTTCCATCGCCAATAACCCCGCAATGGTGCTACCACCTGGTGAAGCTACCTGGTCGATCAAAGCGAACGGAATCTTATCACTCTCCAATACCATTTTGGCCGAACCCAACGTGGCCTGGGCGGCAATTTGAGTTGCCTGTTCTTTGCTCAAACCATGCTTGACCCCGGCCCGACTCAGACTATCAATGAAGAAGTCAATGTAGGCAGGTGAACTCCCAGCCAGGGCACTGAAGACCCCAAACTGATCTTCCGCTAACGTGGTCGTCGACCCGATAGTGTTAAAGACCCGAAGTGCCGCAGTCAATTGATTGCCAGTCAGTTGATTATTCGCCGCGACCGCTGTCATCCCCGCACCGACCTCAACGTTAACGTTGGGCAGCGTCCGTAAGATCGGTAGGTCAGCGCCTACGACCTGACGCATCTCCGCCAAGGATAGGCCGGCAACGATAGAAATTAGCGTTTTCTCACCCGCAACTAACTGCGGTGCAATTTCCTGCAGTACCTTAACCGCCACGTTAGGCGTCACGGCCAGGACCACCAGATCACTATCTTGTGCCACGGCAACGTTGCTATCAGCCGCAACTAGTCCATGTTCTTGCGCATACGGCCCGTAACTTTCTTGCCGGTGGCTATGCACCAAAATATCCGCTGGTGCAAATGTCTGCGCGTTTAATAAGCCACCAATAATGGCTTTTGCCATGCCACCAACACCAATAAACCCAATTTTCATCGTTAAATTTCCTCCTCATGTGGTAAGTGGTCCTGGAACCACTGCTGAATTCGTTTTAACCGGTCGACCCGTAAATTGGGCAACCCCGACCGGGACAACTCATGGGTCGACTCCGGATAGAGAACCAGCTGAGTCTCCACCCCTGCCTCCTTAAGACCCACGTAGAACTCCTCACCCTGTGTTGCCGGACAACGTAGGTCATTGGTCCCGTGAAGTACCAACAGGGGTGTTGTGGCCTGCTTAACGTAGGCCAGCGGTGAGAAACGCCAGAGGGCTGAAATATCCGACATATCCTGCTGCAGCTCCCAAGGCGTAAAGTAGTAGCCAATATCGCTGGTTCCGTAAAAACTGATCCAATTTGAAATTGACCGCTGCGTTACCGCCGCAGCAAACCGACTGGTATGTGTTTCAATCCAGTTCGTCATGAACCCGCCGTACGAGCCACCAGTGACACAAAGCTGTCGCTCATCAATCCTTGAATCCAATGCCAGCGCCGCATTGACGCCCAACATGAGGTCTTCAAAGTCACCTTCGCCGTAGTGCCCAATGACGGCCGTTTCAAAGTCCTGACCGTAACTGTTACCACCTCGCGGATTGATGGTAATGACGCCATATCCCTGGCCGGCTAAATACTGCAGCTCATGGTAGAAGCCATAGCCAAAGTCCACCTGCGGCCCACCGTGGACGTAGAGTACCGCCGGATGTGTTGGCGTTTCCTGAACTGGCGGGAAATACCAGCCTTCAATCGGCCAGTCCTCGGCACCAGCAAACGTAAAACGTTGTCCAGCAACCAACGCGTGTTTTGCCTCGTAAGTCGCGTTCGGATTGACCAGCTGTCGTTCAACACCAGTTGCTACGTTCAACACGCCTAATCGACTCACATGGGTCATGGTCGTTTCGGTAAAGACAATGGTCTGGGCATCCACAACGCCAAAATCTGTAATCGCCCGGTCACCACCCAATAATACTCGCGCGGGTGCTGGATCCTGGTCTGATTGAACAACCAGTTGAACGCGGCCGTGAATATTTTCCAGAGTCAGTATTCGAGTCGGCGTCAGCCACGCCACAAATTGGTTACTCAGTCGCTGCTGGCTATCAATTGCCAGCATGTTGCCGACCTCAACGTCGCGGGTCGCCGTCACGTCAGTTAGTGCCGTCCCGTCTATTTTGACCGTCCAGGCGTGAAATTGGGAGACATTGGGAACGTGGTTATCCTGACCCCACATCACGACGCGGTCACCGGAGGCTGTCAGCCGTCCTTGACCAAAGCTTCCCGCGGGCAATTGCTGATTGAGCAAAACATCGCCTGCGCCAGCAAAGGAATGCCAGTAGACGCCAGTACTAAAGTCGTGTTCATCCAATGGCAAACGTTTCGTATCGTAGACCAGACCTTGATCACTAGCTGCCGTCACGTTAAACGCCGTTGATCGTTCTAAGACAACTGATTGATCGCGATTAGCACAATTGTACCGGATACACTGATACGTTAAGCCTTGTGGTAATAGGCCACGCCCATTTTCTTGATAATGTAAGTGATCGATCACGTGGGGCTCTGGCCAAGTCGGCTGCTCAATGGCACCAGTGGTCGTTTGAAAATACAACACGTCTGCATGAGTTTCCCACACTGGTTGTTGAACATCAGCATCGCCTCGTGTAACCTGTTCGGGGGCACCACCATCTAGTGGCACCATGAAGAGCTGGGTATGTTCCCCCACTTTTCCGGTAAACGCCAAGTAGCGATGACTGGGACTCAATGCCAGTTGTGCGACCTGCACATCTGCCGGGCTCCAACGACGCCGGTCACTCCCATCCTTCAGGTCAACGCTAAACACCGCTGCCACGGACTTATTCTGCAGTTGGTCTAGTTGACTTTCAACAAAGTAGACCCGTTGCCCATCACTTACTGGTTGAGCCAGCGGACGCAAGGCAAATAGATCCTCTGGTTGCACAGCTAACGCCATCGTAAGACCCCACTTTCCTCATTTGAAACGACAAATGGTCTGGAGCAATTATTAGTTTGACTTTAGCGAAATTCCGGGTACTTGTCAATTCTTTAGAGCGGCGCGTCATTGGGATAACCGTTCTCAAAAATTGGATAATAAAAAAGGAACTGGAAAATTCTCCAATCCCTTAGTCAAATAAATTTATTATTCTGAAGTAACCGTCAATGATTATGATTCGTGCTTGCGTTTAGTCAGGCCCAACCAGCTTAACGTGCTAAGCAATGCAACACCCAACGCTTGCCACCAGCCAAGTTGCTCACTGGTCTGTGGTAACGTGACTTGCTTACTAATAGTTGCCGCCTGCCGAGCGGGCTGTGTGGTCGTCGAAATGGTTTCCGTAGGTGCCGGCGCCATCATTGGCTTGAACGCTGCTACACTATTCTTTGGATAGGTCCCAATCGGCTTAACACTTGCTCGCCATTGCTGTGGTACCCGTTGCCCCAACCATTCCGTATCAATTGGCCGTCCCATTTGATGATGCTGCCAGTCAGGAACGTAGAGCACTGGCGTAATCTTAGCAGCCTTGTGGTCGTCGATCACGATAGGTACCTGAATGGTTGGTTCATCAGTGACGACACCAACATTTGGCGTCTCACCCGAGTCTACCGGCGTTGTGCCAGTATCTCCAGTCTGACCACCATCAATCGGTGTCGTTGGGGTCCCGGAATCATCCCCAGTATGACCAGTATCGCCACCAGTCGGTGTGGTTGGCTCTCCCTTAGTAGCAACCTTCGAAGTGTAGATGACGGCTTCATTCGGCGTAATGGTCCCATCCGGATTGACCGTTGCCTTAATTGAGGCCTTGTTAACAGTCCACCCCTCGAGCACGGGTACCTTGACCGAGATGATATTACCAACATATCCAGCAGCATCTTTGACCTTATCGGCGTGAATCTCGACCAACCACTCACCCATGCCTTCATCCTTCAAATTGCTTGGAATATCAACATCAGCAATAACGTAACGGTTTAAGACCAAAGTCAGATTCTTCACACCGTACCGGCCGGTATCAGTACTATCGGTACTCAGACTGACGGTAATTGTGCCGCCAATGAACCCAACAGGCAAGGTCAGTGTATCTGTCGCCGCATCGTAGTTCAGCATCTGTTGCGTATCAGTGTCCGTAAAGCTTAACCCAGCCAAGTCGAGATTGCTCAACCCTAACCGTTTCATAATCGCTTCACGAACATGATAGACCGCTGTATTGGTTTGACCATTGTTGGTCACCAGTGCGTCCACTTTAACATCATCTAGGTCTCGTTGCCCGGCAAACGCGTAGTCCCCAATCGTATTGATCTTGCCACTAGCATTGATTTCCTTGAGATTATTATAAGCAAATGAGTAATCCGCCAGACTGTTGACCGCGTCACCCAAGTCCAGCTTCGTTAGGTCGTTATGTGCAAAGGCATATTCTCCGACATCATGGAGCGTATCCGCTAACGTCAACGTTCCCTGTAACTGGTTGTTAGCAAACGCCTGGTCATTAATTGTATCCAGACTGGCCCCGCCGGTTAAACCGGTCAATTGATTGTTGGCGAAGGCTGATTTCCCAATGCTCTTCAAAACATTGGAAAGGTTCAAGACTCCACTTAACTCATTATTTACGAACGCGTTGACTTCAATGGTTGTCAGACCCGCTCCGCCCAAAATCTGAGTCAATTGGTTGTTAGCGAAGGCTGATTCTCCAATACTCTTCAACTGATCCGAAAGGGTAAATGACCCAGTCAAATCGTTGTCCAGAAAGGCTTCCTTTTCAATCGTTTGTAAGTTAGCACCACCCGTTAAACCAGTCAGGTGGTTGTTGGCGAACGCCTGCGTCCCAATATTTAAAATATTGGCCGGTAGGTTGAGTGTCCCTTTCAGTTGATTATCGGCGAACGTTTTACTGCCAATCCCAGTCAACTGATCATTCAAGGTGATCCCCGTTAATCGGTTGTCCCAAAAGGCTTCATCGCCAAGGTTGATCAATTTGCTGGGTAAGGTAAGTGACTTTTCGATAAGGTTATGGGCAAACGCTGCCGTCCCAATTGAAGTCAGGTTATCGTTTAGCTGAACATCCGTCAACTGGTTATTAGTAAACGCCTGGTCCCCAACGCTGGTGATGGTCGCTGGCAAGACCAACGTTCCTGTCAATTGGTTATTGGCGAAAACACCGGTGTTCAGCATCGTCAAACCGCTATCCAAGGTAACGCCTGTCAGCTGATTATTTTCAAAAGCCTGGACACCTAACAGCGTCAACGTATCTGGTAGCACCAGTTGTCCTTGAATTTGATTATTCTGAAAGGCACCACTACCGATCGAGACGACCTTCTGATTGAGAGCCAACTTCGTCATGGCATTGTTCTGAAAGGCATACGCCGCGATACCCGTTACATTGTCGGGAATCGTCAGGCTGGTAATGGCGTTATCGCTGAAGGCGTACGCATTGATGGCGCTCACTTGGTTTAGATCGACTGTCGTCAGTTGATTGTGGGCAAACGCACTTTCACCGACCGACCAAACACCATCTGGAAGTTTAATTGATTTCAGCAGATTATTTTCAAAAGCGCCGGCTTCTATCCATTGCAGATTCTTTCCGAACGTTACGGCAGTTAGTCCCGCTCCTTTGAAAGCATTAGTCCCAACCACCGTCACGGGCTTCCCTTGATAAAAGTCTGGAATCACTAAGCTGGTAGCGGTAGAGGCCGCCGCAGTCGCTTTGTCCGTATACCCCGTCAGAATGTACCCCGAGCCAGCGTCATTTAGCTGATAAGCTAATTGTGGTTGTACCGTTGCCGTGACTACTGGTGCAGCTGTGACTGCCATATCCGCAGGTGTTTCCTTAGTCGCTGCGGGGGCCGCTATCCGTGACCGGAAGTTCGAAGACGGTAACTTGCCAGACTGGGTTCCTGGTTTCGCTGGATCAGTAGGCTGATCCGTTTCTTTAGAAAGGTCTGAGCCTTTGGACAGACTCGAATCCTTATCTGGGACCTCGCCATTAACTAGCTGATCCGTGTTATTCTCATCACTCTGTTGATTATCGGCTCCCGCCCGCTTATCTTCTGAAGAGCTAGCTGGCGTCGCTGGGGTGGCACTTGCTGCTTGATTGGCTGATGCAACCTGCGTTTGTGGTGTCGACTCTGAATCACCAGCTGGAGCGCTGTTAGCACTTGCAACGATTCCGGTCAACATCATGCCAGCACTCAACCCAACCATGGTGGCGCCGGCATATAACCATTTGCAACTTGAATAGCCGAAATGTTTTGCTACGTGCCATTTTTGTTCGTACATGTCTGTGCCACCCCTTTACAATAAAAACGATTTTTTACAATTCAATTTATCCCGTACTAACCACATATACATGTTAACACCTTGAGCCAGAAGCTCAATTGCCCAGGGGGATAACGATTATGGCTATAATTTGATAGGGTCCTTTTGCATTTATTTGAAACGGATGTATAAAGAACGCTGACTGCAAGCCCGGCACCTACAGTTAATAGGTGCATGCTTACTTTTAGGGACAAAGTCCTTAATTTGTGACAAAAAAAGTTTTTTAAATTTAAACACAAAAAAACCAGCCACACACAGTGACCGGTCTAAGTTGGGCTAGCTGGGTTCGAACCAGCGCATCACGGGATCAAAACCCGTTGCCTTACCACTTGGCTATAGCCCAATAATAAAAATGGTGGGGAGTGGATTCGAACCACCGAACCCGAAGGAGCGGATTTACAGTCCGCCGCGTTTAGCCAGACTTCGCTACCCCACCAAAAAATGAATCGCCGTAACGAATCAACTTCACTATCATACAAAATTCTGCATAAACCGTCAAGAGGTTTTTGCATATTTTTTCATTTTAAGTCTAAAATTCTTAATCGTTGCCGCCATTCAGTCATATAATCCGGTTGCGACCATTCACTAAAACGCTTGTTCCGATAACCAACTGCTTGATCATAATAGATCGTTCCAGCAAGATGGCGCGGAGCAAAACGTCGGTGGACGTGGCCAAATTGTGTGATCACCACATGATATTTGGCTAACAGGTCTCCCAACCGGGGGCTACCTAACAATGCGTTAGCCATGTTCCAGAAACGATCATCTCCGGTAATTTTGATATAGTCACGGCGCGGAACGAAATGTGTCATAAACAAGACGCGTTTGCCAACCTGCTGAGCCGCCAGTAATTGCGCCTCAACCTGAGCCAACACCCCATCCATCCGTTCGGGGTCCGTCATCGGTTGGGTAATTGCGGCGTCGACCCAAAATGCCCGTTTCCAGGTTAAAAAGTTCCGACCTGTCAGGTTGTCGGCAAATAGATAGTCATACCAGCCATTATTGCCAATTATCCGCCAGTTTGTCCCCGGTACGTCTAAATACCCGCGATGAAGATAAGTTGGCCCCTGAGGCGATTCTAGGCCCGCATACGAGATGTCATGGACCATATCGTGATTGCCCGCAATAAATTTCACTTGAGCCGGTGCCAATTGGCTCTGCAAGTCCTGAGTAAACGCCAACGATTGGGAAAAGTGATTACTGATATCTCCCGCAATCAAATAAATACCAACTCGTTGCTGCTGCAAGTAAGCAGTCTGCTGCCGAGCCACAACACGGGCGTCTTGATGATTGATGTCTAAATGTAAATCGCTGATCATTGCCACACGAACCACGGAAACCTACCCCCTTCCACAAAAAAAGTGCCACTCCGTTTAAGAGTAGCACTTTCCGCTTTAAATAATGACTATTTAATCCCAGCCATCAAATTCTTAATTGGTTTAACCAAGGCAAACATAATCAACCCGGCAACAATGGCGACAATCGCCACGCCTAAGAAGTAGTTACCTTCATTACCTGGCGTGTAGAACTTAACGATTTGTGAGTTCACGGCTTGCCCAGCAGCGTCGGCCAAGAACCACATACTCATCATTTGAGATTGGAAGGCTTTTGGCGCCAACTTGGTCGTCACGGACAATCCAATTGGTGAAATCAGCAATTCGGCAATTTCGACAACTGCCCAGCTACCAACCAACCAGAGTGGGCTGATGCGAGCACTAGTCCCAAACATCGTGACAGGAATCACCATAATCAGGTAAGATGCCCCAGCAAATAACATACCAGTTGCAAACTTAGCTGGAGAACTTGGTTGTTTCTTACCCCAACGGTTCCAAAGAGCAGCAAAGAATGGTGTGTAAATCAAGATGAACAATGGGTTTAACATCTGGTACCAAGCTGGCAAGATGTGGATTCCCATGAAGTGGTTATTCGTTTGGTTAGCTGCGAACAGTGCCAATACGGACGACCCTTGTTCTTCAATCGCCCAGAAGATCATCGCAGCGATGAACAGGCCTAAGTAAGCCCAAACGTGCTTCCGTTCAGTTGGTGTAACCTTTTTACTGGTTAAGAAGATGACAAAGTAGACAACTGGTGCAGCGAGAGCAATGATCGACAGCAAGAGCACGAAGTTGTTTAAGTTCAATGAACCCAATAAGTACATCAGAACAACGACTAAGGCAAAAGCAATCAATCCAAGGGAACTCCGAACAGACAGCTTCTTCATGTCACCTGGTTCCAGTGGGTCACTTGGGTACAAGCTATCCTTACTCAGGTACTTGTTACCACCAAGCCAGTATTGAACTAATCCTAGGAACATCCCAATAGCGGCTAATGAGAACCCAAGGTGGAAGTTGTACTTCAACCCGAGCCAACCGACTAACATTGGTGCCACCAACGACCCCAGGTTAATCCCGAAGACGAAGATGGTGAACCCAGCGTCTCGTCGAGTGTCCCCTGCATCATACAGGCCCCCAACCATTTCAGAAACATTTGGCTTCAACAGCCCAGTCCCTAAAACAATCAGCAGGATCGAAATAAACAGCGCAACGCTCCCAGCAGGAACAGACAACGCAATGTGCCCAAACATGATGAGAACCCCACCAATGAACACTGTCCGCCGACTACCCCAAACACGGTCACTAAGGTATCCACCCAAAACTGAGGATAAGTAAACCATTGACCCGTAGATGGACATCACTGAAGCAGCGGTCGTCTTGTCAAAGCCTAAACCACCCTTAGTGACAGAGTAGTACATGTAATAAATAAGGATGGCACGCATCCCGTAGTAACTGAACCGTTCCCACATTTCTGTGAAGAACAAGGTTGATAACCCGCGCGGTTGACCGAAGAAGGTTCGGTCCTGGCTGGTTGATTCCGGTTTGTTATTCAAAACTATAATACCTCCATAGCATCTGCAAAAATGAATAATTTTATCATCCGTAACGCCAATCCAAAATCCCTTGGCAGCGGTATCTCATAGACCTCTAATAAAACATAGTAGTAATTATACTGCATGAAGTACCGTTACGCAACGACTTTCGCAACCGCACCCGCTCTAATTAGCGGCATAGCGCGAAAAAACAATGATGAAATTATTAGCCATCTCATGCAATCTTCTTATTTTTTATTCATTCTCCTTATCGTGTGATTATCAATTTCGTTATGAATAAAATCTCGCAAATAAAAAACGTGCGTCGGGTTTTAATCAACACACGTTTCTTCCATATATATGTTATGCAGGCATTGGAGCTAAGTCCAACTGCTTGCAGGCAAATTTGACTAAGGCTTGCCCATTCAGCCATCCATAGACATCGTTGGGAATCAAAGCAGTCGGCACCTGAGTATGCAGAGCGGCAGTTTCCACGAGATCAGCAGCTTGTGGGGCCAGTAAGACCAAGTCTTGTTCCGCCAGCATGTCAGCTGTCAGGTCATCAACGGTGCTAGCTGTGAAAGCCAAAGCTACGTGACGTGTCTCAGCAACTCGTTTAGCTTCACCTAAAAACAGTCGACTTGAGTTTTCCTTACCGGATAATAATAGAACATTCTTCATAATTAGTTCTCCCCTTCACGTTCTTCTTCATGAATTAAGAATAGCACTTCGCTACCTATACCACAATAGGTCAATGGAGAAAATCAATATTTATTTAGTTCGCCTTATTTACTGGTGCACTAGTGTTTGTATGCTCTATACCAATCACTCTTGATTGGATATACCAATTTGGTTGTGACTGTAATCGTTTTCTTCCTGACATGGTCAAGTTAGGTCCATCGGTTGACCACGACTACTAAATATTTTTAGACACAAAAAAAACACCAGTCATAAGACTGATGATTATCTGATGCCGGCTGAGGAATTCGAATCCCCGACCCTCGGTTTACGATACCGATGCTCTACCAACTGAGCTAAGCCGGCATAACTCTGGCTAACTGGGTTAACCCGACTCCGGCAGGCGGGCTCGAACCGTCGACAACCTGATTAACAGTCAGGTGCTCTACCAACTGAGCTATGCCGGAATAATTCGCGTAGCGACGTCCTATCCTCGCAGGGGGCGATCCCCCAACTACTATCAGCGTGCTGAAGCTTAACTTCCGTGT
>NZ_RHNY01000007.1 GCF_003946345.1 Levilactobacillus tongjiangensis | reverse complement strand
CGACCATTAAAAATACATCATCAACAGACTGCCATTGAAAGATTCCGGGCTTGTTCGGATTAAACTTGTAATTTGCCCTTGCATACAAATAGAGCGTGGAAAATAAAAGGTAATGGTGGAAAATTACATAACTTAAATTCACATCGTTTTTTTATTGATCATCAATGTGCCTCGTGTGGATGGTCATTTGAAGATATTCCTGATAGATCATCTATCAAAACATTAGATGATTATAAAGTATTTTGGCATAAACAGATAAAAGAAAAACATTGGAAAAAGAAATGGAATAATCAAGGTGTTCATCAACTATTTGATAATATTAAAAAAGGTGATTTTCTTTGGACAAGAGATTCAGGAGAGTATTTTGTCGCAGAGATTACAGATGATCCTAAAAATCTATTTTACTTTGATACTAGCCTTGAAGCTACTGATAATGATTGTTCTGCACAACTAAAAAATATCGAATGGGTTAAAGTAGGAAAAGAAGACAGTGTACCTGGATCCGTTTCGTTTTATCCCGGTTTTGGATCTTTAGTTCGCATAGATAGCCATGAAGAAACAATTAATCAAGCATGCCCTTATACACCAACTAGCCTTTTTTCAGCTCTTTGCTTAAAACCATCACAGAACTTGATGAAGAAACACAAAATTACCAATAAAATGGAGTTTTTTCACTTAATCGGCTATGCCGCTGCAGAAGACTTGGTTGCCCTGTGGCTTTATGATCGTTTTGGATATGTTACTATTCCGTCAACTAACAAAATCAGTACCGAAAAATATGAATTTGCATTGGTAGATACTTCTATTGATGATAGTGGAAAATATATAAATCATAAAAAAATATATATACAAGTTAAAAACGGTAACGTTAATTTAAACACTAATGACTATAGTTCATTACTTTTAGAAAATGAAGAAATATGGCTAATTTCTACGCTGGGGACAATTGACAACAAAAAATCATCAAGCCGCATAGAACGTTTGTTCAGAAAAAGCTCAAATATATCGATTGAAAAATACGATATAAATGAATTGTTAAACTTCGTTTTTGACAAAAATAAACAAAAAATTTTGCCAACCAGCATAACTCAGTGGATCCCTTTATTTCTATAGAAAACTAATTTTCTAAAAGTCATTATCCTATCCCCGTTATATTTATTCAATCCCCTATATTTAGTAGATACTTATGGATAATAAACACTTAACAAAACAAAAAGCCACCCACCTCCTAAGAGATGAGTGGCCCTTTTCATACTTATAGTAAACGCAACTTGGGTTCACTAACTGCCATTTTATTGTTTAACTTGATTCCAAGAGAGCACTCTAGTTCATCAAATGGTAATTTTAATTCTGAAAGTAAATCAGCTTCTGACATGATGCCGTTATCAACAATCATTCTGAACACCTTTTGGAAAAGTGTAGGTTCTTCCACCTTCAACATATCATCAAGAGGCTCAACTCTTCTCCACTTATTCCATGAGATTCTTTTGTTTAGATAGAGTTTCTGATCGTCATTGATTAAATGAAGTTGATACGTCTTATACACCATAGACTGTATTGATGTCTTCCAATACTTTTTCATCTTTACATAATATTCCAACGAGGTTGAAAGCAAACTTTCGGTAAATGCCTCATCTGGCATCAAAAAAGTTGATGCAAAAAGATTAGCTTGTCGTTCAATCGTATTTTTTAACTGCTGGGTAGTAAAATCATGTATGCTTTCAACTCCTGCATGCAAGACCAAGTGTCCCAGCTCGTGAGCCACATTAAATCTTCGTCTAACCGATGATTCACCATTATCGGTTAGCATGATGAAAGGCCTACCCCCAATCACTTCAGAGACAGCATCCAGTTTATCATTGGTCATGTTTGTTTTTACAACGATGATTCCGTGCACTTCTGCAGTTCTAATCACATCATCGACCGGTGTGCTAGTTCCTAATCCCCAACGCTCACGTATTTGCATTGCCATCGATTTTACAATTTCATCAGTCATTTCCCTCACATTCATATCTAGAGGCTCAGGTATATCAACTTTAGGAAAATTAACATAGCGACTTAACACCGAATAAATATCATTTTGAAATGATAGACGAACACTTTGCATATCACGCGCCCGTTTTGTCGCAGCACTTTGACTACGGAAAAAAGTCGCTCCATGTAAATTGCTGGCCTGCCCAGATGAAAAATAGCTTTTTGGAAAATTAAGATTAGATATAAGCTTCACTAGATAGTTCCCACTTGGAATCGTTTTACCCAACTCATAATTGGAAATCATTTGTCTTGATATTCCTGTTTCCTTCGCTAAAACTGTCATAGTTTTTCCACGAGCAATCCGAGCCCGTCTTAGCTGAACTGGATTAAACCGAGTATTCTCCATTTTTTCCATCCTCCAATAGTTTCTTGGACATAGATGTGAGGCTAAGGTCTAATTTATCAGCTGCTTTAGTCTGCTCTGCACTAGAAATAACCATTGGAGCATGCAATATGCTAACTTGACCAATCCATTTTCCAGTGTCTACATCCGGCAAACCAAGCTCGATGTAATCCAGTCCATAGTCTCTCCCACCATATGTTAACAAAAGAAAGGTCGGTGCATTAATGTCAACTTGACTATTTAATGGATCATTAGGATCATCGAAAAGACTAATTTGTTGATTCATAAGTCCAAGCTTCTGCCGATATAATGCTTTGCGCGGGATAGCTTTTGGACCTCGCGTTTTCACTGGGCTTATAACTGCTCCCTTTACTTTAAGAGAGAGATAGGTATGCCCGTTAGAATATTTACTAGAAGTACCACTTAGGATATCTCCATCGATTAAGCCTTCTCTTACTGCCCACTTCATACTATAGTCAACGAAGCTATGACGTAAATACCCATATGAGTTTCTAAAATCGTTCTCTTTCAGAACCGGGTTACCACTAATGAACTCATTAAATGCCTTTGAGGCGTGCTTAATTGTCATCGACATAACGCCGGATAACTTTGGATCACATTGGCTTTTCAATAGGCCTTCAAGTTGATACATATTGCTTTCCTCCTTTACCTCACACATGCTATGTTAATAGTTTGCCATTTTATTAAAAAAATGTCAACATCAAAAAAAGCGCCCACCCCGTTAGGAGTGAGCGCCTTCGTGTGTTACTTGATAAAACTGTTAATCTTCTTGTTTCCACTGATATAGTATCCGTTAGCCAGTTGGATTCGAGTTGTGTCCCCGTACTTGACGATCTTAGCAACATCAAACTCAGTCCCAGCTGGTTGCCAGTCGACAACATGCTTAAGGGCCTTATCCTTGTACCGGTGAGTACCGCGTACAGACTTTACTCGTTTGACACCGCCATCAACAGAATAGTATAAGCGATTAACGTTGGCTTGGTTAGACGTGATGTAATAGCCGTTTGCCAACTGGAACCGGGTAATTTTGCCGTAGTTAATCACTTTGGCGATCGCAAATACTGTGCTGGCCGGGAAGTTGTCTACTTTGTGCTTGAAGGCAACGTCCTTGTAGCGATTAATCGGCGTCCGGGCGTAGATCATCTTAGGATTGTACCGGTAGTAGATGGCCTTCTTCGGCTTAGCTGCCTTAGTGGCTGTCCCATAGTAGTAGTTTGAGTACATCTGGGACACATCGAACGTCCCATAGCAACCTGGGAAGTGCATGCTTGACGTCCATTGCCAGCCATTATATCCGGTATAAAGCTTAAACCCGGACGGGTTATAAGGATAGTTAGCCACCCAACCACCACGGCCAGAGTTGTTTAAAGGTACCGAATTAATCCAACTACCCATCGTATAGACGTCCGTTTTGGGATAGCCCATGCGATGAACTTCGTTAATCCAAGCTTTAACGATTTTAGAGTTCTGATTCCAACCAGAGTTGGTGGTTTCAAAATCAAGTACGATCACACTGTTCTTGCCCAATCCTGCCTTAAACGCACTTCGGGCTGCCATCTGAGCTTCGGACTTAGCCCCAGCTACCGTCGTAAATCGGGCAAAGTGATAACCGTTGACGTGTAGACCAGCAGTAATCGCGTTACGAATGCTTGGCTTGGCCGTTTGGTCAGTGAAGTACGTGCCCTCGGATAGCTTAGCTATCATGGCTTTGACGCCATACTTCTTCATCGAACGCCAATTGGCAACGGTCATGATTCCATTGTTATTGGACGTATCCACAACATCATAATGCGGCATTACTTTGCATCTCCCTCCGTAGTGGCCGTCTTTTCGGGTACATCTAAGGGTGCTGGTTCAGCGGGCACTGTCGCAGCTTGCTTGTCCAGTTGTGCTTGCTTATCAGCGAACGCTTGCTCTGTGTCCGCCAGAGCGGCATTGTATTCGGCCTGTTTTGCTTGGGCTTTCGTATCTGTTGTTGTCATCGACTGATATGCCTTTTCAATGGCTGCTGAAATAATTGCCGGTGCCAGACTGTCATGACCAAATGCTTTCATTTGGCCTGTTACATCAGCAATCGCCTGCTCACGCTTTTCTTCCCCTGGCATTTCATAATTAGTAGCCGCTTTGTTAACAGCGCTGAACGCCAATGTGTCTAACATGCCTAACACTTCGCGCTGAGTAGCGGACTTATTCGCCGCAATCTTGGTCTTCAATGCCGGATTGATCCGGGTAAACCAGCCAACCAGGGCAAAAATTAAGACACCTAAGATACCGGTGTCATTGAGCAATTTAATAATCTTCGTAAATTCATTCATGCTTTTTCCTCCTAGGATTTTAACTGACTCTTGAGCTCTGCATTTTCAATTCGTAGCTGTTCGTTTTCCATAATGAGTTCATGATTTCTTTTTTCGGCTTCATCAGTTCGCGTCTTCATCTCCATGTACAGTCCTTGCCATTCTTCACGATTAGACTTCTTCCGTGATATTCGATTGGTGTACCATGCCGCAATCATACCGGCTACAACTGACATGATTAGATATATCTGATGCAAATATCTCTCAGTCAAACTGAATCCGAGCGGCGGGCAATAATCATAATGACAATGGTCAGTGCGGCATTACTGATCCACGGCATTCCGCTCCCCATAACCATTGAATGCAAGAACTGATAAAATGACAAGGTCGCCATGGCAAACGTGGCCACAGTTAAAATGATGTGATCCATCCTAACCGACCGCTTAGGGTCCAAGACCCAGATTGCCATAACCACACCAATCACCACATACATCATGCCTACGGCATCATCATTCGCAATTTCAGCGACTACTGGTGGCCAAGTAAAATAATGATCACTAACCACCAAAAATAGGCCAATACCAATCATAGTAAAAGCAATCACGGTATGCAGCGGATTATCTCGAATTGGATGATACATATAAATTCCTTCTTCCATCAAAAAAGCGCCTAGGCGGTTGTGGTATCCGTCGTCGGTGCCGTGTAATCCTTACCTGTCAGCTCCTTGTACTGTTCTGGTGTGATGCACCAGTTGACCATGTAGCTAATGTCTAGGCCCCATGAAGCATACAACTTAGCATCTTCAATGTTTGGTGCTGAAAATGGATTGTTTCCCATGATAACTCCTCCTATTCTGCCTTAGTTGCAAGCTGTTTCTGAACAGCTACTATTTGTTGCGAAAGACTACCGAATTGCTTTTGAAATTGCTCTTGCGTAGTGACAAACTGTTGCTGAGCTTCTACTTGAGCCTTTGTGGCACTTCCCAATGCTGTTTGCAAGCCTTCGATGGTTTTATCCCGCTTTTCGGCTTGTTCACCCTGCTGGTCAATCAATCCTTGCAGGTAGTCAATATCCAAATTGGGTAAGTTACCCGGAGCTGTTACCTCTTGGGAGTCGTCACCCTTGAATGCATACATCCACCAGTATCGCGTGAAGTATTGAACCAAGGTAGTAGGGATATTCACCGCTCGTAAGCCATCTGCTGGCTCAAGTACGGGCGCAGTGTCCTTGTCTGGAAATTGGTTATCTGAATCTGGTTTTACATAATAGATTGGCATTTATTTTTCTCCTAACTTGTTTTAACAACTTTTAAAACTATTGGACTACTTGTAATTCCGGTGCTTGACGAACTAATTATTGAACACAATGGAATGGAAATTGGCCTGTTTTGATTAAGAACAGTGTATAAATGCAATGCGGTTCCTGGAAAATAAGCTGAAAGCCCTTGAGCTGACACACTCATATCGTTTATAAAACCCATTAATGACCCTTCTGAAGCAACTCCAGTTGCCTTATAACCATCCGGCATTGGGACAATATAGTCGTCATTTCCATTATACTGTTGGGATCGATTGTAAAAATAAATAGTTCCGGCAAGGCTGGCTGTTCCATCCTGATTGTCCCTAAAGAGGTAGCTCCCTTGGAATGCCGGGTTAGTTATTTCACGCCAAGCGCTGTCTTCAATGCTTTTCAAATCGTCGCTGGTAGCGACTGATTTACCTCCGTTCACAGTGAGCTTGGTGAAGTCAGTAGGTGTAGAAACAACCCCAGTGTTAGGGTTGCGGGCAACCACGTTAGCGGCGTTAGCGGGTGTGTAATCCAACTTATCTTGCTTAGCATTAACTTCTTCTATACCCGCTACATCACTGGCAGGTTTACGCATATCTGAAACATTAACTTTTGTACTCAATCCATTGTTTAAATCGGTGGCCACATCTTTCGTCGTGGCATACGCGTTCCCCTTGCCGTCCGTGGCGCCCCCTGCGAGCGTCTGCGACTTGGCGAAGGTATTGGCCGCATCGGTGGTTGCGATGTTCTGGGGCAGCTTGCTGGCAAAGTCGTCGTCGGTGACAAATTTGGCGTCGACTTCCGCCTTCGTGTAGTAGTTTTTCATGGTACTCTCAAATACTTGCTGAGTCACCATATTAGCAGGATCAACCACTACAACGACGTTAGAAGCCCTACCCACAGTGGTATTAATTCCAAAACCCAGATAGGAACCATCAGCATCTTTGTGGACAAAGACAGGATCCTGTAGCACGGTGACTCCATACAAGACTTCTGTGCCATCGTCATCCTTGGCATATAAGGCCGCGGACCGCATCTGATAGTCAGCCTTTGACTCGGCCTGATTCACATCAACTTGTACGTAAACCGTGGTCGTGTTAATTACTTGGACTGCCATAACCTTCCCGTCTTGTTGAATATTAGATAATTCCGTTAGCTTAGCTAAAGCGTCGTCCGTATCGCTAAAGTGGTCGTCCGTACTAATGGCGGCCCGTGTAAACTGCATCTTTGTTTCATCAGCGCGGACCCGCGTTTCTAACGCAAAACCCGCATCAGTCATAATGGTTCTCGAACTGTCCACCATTTTATCCCTCCTTTAATTGCGGCACACTCATCGTCGATTCGATAACCTGTGTCGTCTGAAATTGCATTGCGTAGTAAAGCGTGGACTTAACCGTCTTCTGGAATCCGATTCCAGCTACCCGCGTGGGGGCTGCGACTGATGACCTAATTTGATCCAGAAGTAAGGCCTCCTTCTCCTGCGAGTCAATATAGATTGCTGGGACATTCAATACCTCAATGGCCATCGGTTCACCAGTTACGTTCCAAAGAGGGCGTACCCAAAATTCGTGTGGGTCCGCAGAGAGGATTACCGAGACGACATCATAAATCTGGTTGATGGTCCCATCGGTATGACGTCGCGCAAGACGTGCGTAAATCATTCGCCGATAGAAGTCGTCATCCATCTGTCCTCGATAAACTCCAATGAGGTTACCTATTCTGTCTAGGAATCCGCCCTCAGCAGTGTCTAGTGACCGCATTTTCAACAGCATATCCAATCGCTTCTCACCAGCACCTATCGGCTGTTCGACCAACTGCATCATCTTCCAATTGTTCGACCCAGTAGACCGATCAAAAGATGGCGGTAAGCCCTTAATTGTTGGATCAATTTGCATTAGTTACCACCTCGATATTGCCCGGAGCATAAGTTGCTGACTCAAAGGTCTCTAGCTGGATATCGGACGCTGCTAAAGTATCAGTTGTGCGCCCAATCTTGATCTCCGCATCAGTCACGCCGACCACTCCATAAACCAAAGTGTAGAGATAAGTAAAACGCACCTTATCTCCCATCGTTAGAGAGTTAAGATACGTTTTGATGTTGGCTTTAATTTGGTCAATTCCATCTGTCTCAAATAAGGTACTATCAGTATCAAGCGTGACCGTCATAAAGATTGGCACGCCTGTTGGACGGTCAAAGTGAATCTCTTGCGGGTGCCCGCCACGGTCCAGCACCTTGCAAACCGTTGACCCTACTGTCTGAGTCCCACCAGCAAGAGTATCGCTAATAGCTTGAGCTACATCACCATCGATGCCACCTGCAACATAGACGTGAATTGATTTTGGTGGGTCACTATTTTTGTCAACTTCATTGGTATCATTGACGTTGACCTCCACTTGATCGACTCCGGCCACGTTAGCCACTGATGATCTGATTCCGTCACGAGTAGCCCCCGAAAGTGATTCTTCGAAGACTTTTACCCGGTCCTTAAAAGTCTCATCATCCTCGGTAGTCATACCACCAGTCGCTGCCACCGGATTAGTGACCGAAGTAATCTCTTCAACTGGCATGGTTTGCTTAGTAATCGTACCTGCTGCGACATTCGCATCAGCTGACTCATCCATCGAGACAGCAATGCCGGAACCATTGCCATCGGCATCCAAAATAACTGCATCTTCAAGTATGAAGGTTTGTCCATCTTCCGTTTCAAACATCTCATCAGCATCGATCACTGTTCCTGCTTTTCCGGTAAAAGATAAAGACACGTAAGCTGGTTGTGATTTATTTCGGGTTAGTCCTAATAAGGCAACAACCTTGTCTAAGGTAATCCCTGTTGCGGTATCGAAAAACCACGAGTCCCAAACGTTCCCGATAGTTTGTTCGTAATTAGCCATTCGGTGAGCCACGATACGGATAAAACTACCTAAGATAGACTTTTCAGACGTCCCGATATTAGAACCCATCAGACTACCAGCAAGCTCAAATAGGTCAATTTGAATTGCATCCTCTGGCTCCGCTACATAACCTTGCGGCGTTAGTCCGTACTCAGCATCAGTTTCCGCCATCAATCGTCACCTCCTGTTCTATTTCCTCTTGATCATCTTCAATACCTGTTTGGTTCATATCAACGGTCATTTTCAAATTTACTGACAAAATTCGCGTTTTATGGTCCAAATTAAAAGTGGTATCTGTGATGGCTACCACTCGGGGTTCCTGCTCCAAAATTGCATCCTCAAAATCAGCTTGGGCAAAGGCTTCATTAAAGTCTTCACCGATAAGATTTTCATAGTCCATTCCCAAATCGGGTTCTAGTGGTGCGTCCCCCAGCTGATTACTGATGATGGTGCGAATTCCTTGAGCCAACTCCTCTTTACCAGTAACCGTCTGCATTTCACCATTTTCGATGACTAAATCGCCGTTCTCATCTTGTTTTAAATCTCGTAATTCCATTAAAACACCGCCTCGATAAAAGCATCATTCAGACTATGCAGACGATCCGAAGCGTTTGAGATATCTCCAGTATCGCCTACATCGGCTTCTGAAACGTCACGATCAAAGAAGCCCACACTTACGCTGACATCCTTTTTCACATCGTCTCGAGCATGCTTAGGAATTCGTACACTCAGAATCATCCCTCGCTTATCGCCATCAGGCGCAAGGTCTTGTGGTTGTACGGTACAGGTATGATCCGATTCTACCGAAACTACTCGGCAAAGTAGGTGGACATGTGTCTCACGCTTTACCTTTCGTGCGAAGAAACGAAAAAACTTTAATTCCGGTCTTTTATTGGCCATTACTTTAGCACCCCCGTTGTTAGGAAGGACGACCCATCATAAGCGTGCTCACCGTTATCGACGACCATCGTACGATTAAGATTTCGACTCTTAACCTTGATCACCGCATCAGTCGTTATTCGATGCTGCAGTAGACAACTAAAACTCCAAGATTCACCATCGTCATCTTCACTGTAGGCAGGCTCATCAGTGAGTCCGGTTTCGTTTGAGAGTAAGAACTCAGCAGGCTTGGTTGCCGTGCTATTTTTCTTGGCCCCTCCGGCCTTCTTCAGCGCCCTCTCCGCCTTGGTCAACAACTTCTTAGCATTAATCCAATCATCCTTAGCGTCCTTAACTTCTTTGGTACGCTTGGCATAGGATTCAACAGCATTCTTGTGAGATTTCAAGCTGCCAACATCACTAATCCGCTGCTGCCAGTGTTTGATAGATTTCTGGGCCGCGGCCTTGCCACTCTTGGTTTTAGCCTTGGCCAATCGTCCCTGAGCCGCTGTCAGATTCTTCTTGTAAAGTTCCCGGTCCTTAGAGATTGTTGCTGTTGTAGACGACCGATACTTGGCTGCCGTCCCCTGCTGTTTCAACTTGGTCAGATAGCGGTTATGAGCCGACCGGACTGCAGTACGTCGTGTCCGTACAATCTTTTGCAGATCACTGGCACTGGTGTCATAAACCACGCAGTATTTTCCACGCACAATCCGGAGAACCGACCCACACTTCTTAGCAATAGATTCAATCAGTTCTAACGGCTGACCATCAGCTGTATAGCCCTTTTTAAATTTCTTCGGAATTTGCAGCTTGATGGATTTCAACGGAATACCTGACTTTTTGGCAATCGTCTTGATAACTTGTTCAGCATCCGATTGTTTCTTAAAGGTGATTGAAACATCTTTCTTTTTTGAGTAGTCGGCGCCCTGGATGAAGGTAAAGCTGAACTGCGAGTCAACACCGGACCATAGCAGAGGCGGAATTTTGTTGATGTTACCCTCCGTCAGAACTCCAACATCACCTTTATATCCTGCGTAAAGTGTGACGTGCTCTCCTTTTTTAAAAAGAGCCCGTGTCTTCTTAGACAGGTTCATGATGGTCACTGTCGCAACATCTGGTGTGGGCTCACTAGAAAATGGCACACTAAACTGAATTTCCAGCAAATGATTCAGCCGGTTTAGATTTTCAAGCGTCACTTTTTCCTTACCTGTATCCAGCACCAACTTGACTCGCCGATCCACTTGATACTTAGCCGCCATCATCATCACCTCCATCTTCGCCAATTCCAACATAGTCATCGCTACTAAGATCATCTGTTGGGTCAACATCATCGATCATCAAGAACACTGTCCGCCCAAAAGTCTCAGCATTGACGGCTGTGGATTGTCCGGACTCATCCATTGGTACCAAGTCAACCGCTGGCAGTCGGTCATCATTGACATAGGCCCATAGTCGATGATTGAGTACCAATTTCTCTCCCAAAATGATTGGGTTGAGGTCCTCGTCGTATAAATCGACCGTAAAAAAATCACCAACAGCGTTGTAGGAAACTCCAAAGTTGAAGGTGACATCTGCTAATTCAATTTCAAAAATCTCTGGGAGATCATCAACATTTATCGGAATATAGTCACGTTGCGACATCACCACTCACCTCACTTAACTCTAACCCGAACACCAATAGGTATCTTGCGATCCGGATACTTGTTCCACTTACGCAACATCGCAATCGATGTTCCAAAGCTTTGATGGAACCCCCAGTAAGTATCACCGGCCTTAGTCTTGCGATAAGTGCCCTTAGTCTGAGCAGACTTGGTACTACCAGTAGGTTTCTTGTTGCCATTACTTTTTTTACCCTTCTTTTTAATTCGGGAAGTCTTAGCAAAATGTACAAACTTGAGGCTCATTGTTGCCTCAATAGTAGAGGTGTACTTTTCGCCATGACGGGTTAAGTCCTCAATCTGAAGATGTTTGTAATAGACAACAGCACCTTTAAAAACAACTTGGGTACCGTCGAATCGCCACTTATTCAACTTGGACCAAACCTTATTAGCCTTAGCCATCGTATCTTCTTGAATCAAGATTGAAAGGGTGATTGTCTTACTTGTTGGCCTTGAATGATCGGTGATAGGTTCGCCCTTTTCAATTGCATACTGAGTTACTTCTGAAGCAGAATCATCATCCTCAGTCTTGGCATGAATCCCGATTCGTTGAGACATCTTATTTTTTCCGTACTCGTGCATGTATGCACCAAAAAACTCGGAAGTCCCATCCCGAGTTCGCTTGTATACAGGTTTTACCATTATGCTCCTCCTAACAGGTCTTGTAGCTGTTCAAAGCTTTCACCCATCGCTTCCTTAACCCACTTCATAACTTGTTGCTTCGTGACATTTCCACTGGCGTCACCAGTGATATTGACATTGATCGTTGGGTGAAAATCAATCTTGGGTTTACTGCTGTGTCGTGAATTTGAAGGAATGGATTGGTTTGCAATCTGCTTCGATTTCTCGTGTGGATAAATGGTCCCAGCTGAGTCTGGCTTGAAGAGTTCTGGCCCCTTCTCACCAACAATTGACCACTCACCAACCTTCGGACGACCACCCTTGGCATACCAACCATGTACTTTTCTGAATGCTAATGCCTTATCAATGCCTCCGTATCGGCCATTAACGTAGCTCTTCATCCACTTCAATTGAGTAATTGGATTGGTCTTCCAATCAGACCCCGCAGATGCCATCTTTGAACCAGGTAGGGCTTGAGGAATACCGTAGGCAGAACTGCTTGGATTATGGATTGTCGGGTTCCATCCAGACTCTGGTGTAATAATTGAGTTGTAAGCAGCAAATTGGCTTGCCGGAATGCCAGCCTGTTCTAACCAATGTTTATGGCTCCCAGAAGGAGCCGCACTTGTTCCACCTGATCCTGAGTCATCATCGACGTGCAAACGTTTAGAAATCCAAGCCAACGCTGACTTGCCAATCTCTTGCTTGAAGAGCTTTTCAACGCCAGTATCCTTAGACTTACTCTTCTCCACACCAGAGCTCTTGCCATGCATCTTGGTGACATCGTACCAGCCACTAGTAGACAGCATGTTCTTCTTCAGCGGATTTCCTTTAGTAACACCGATATGAACGTGAGAACCAGAGCCTGTACCGACCAGCTTTCCTAGCGTCGCAATACGCTGTCCCGTTTTTATCGTGTCATCAACGCCAACTTTAATATTACCCATGCCACCGAATTCCTGATAAATTTCTTGAAAGCCATCATCACTTTTAACAATGATGACCTTACCTAAGTCAGGAATTCCAACGCCACCAATTCTCGAAACAGTTCCACCATGAATGGCTCTGATAGCTGATCCCAATGGTCCACTGAAATCAACACCATCATGAGCGGCACCAGCACCATAGTACTGGGCACGAGAGGTTCCAAACCCATCCTCCTTAGTGAGACCAGGTGAGTGGGCCCAGTTGCCACCAGCTCCACTGCCACCATTAATTGCATCACTGATGACGTTCCAACCAGCCTTGTACCAATTAGGACCGACAGAATCCGTTGCCCCCTTGGCCGTAGTGGTCAAACCACGTTGCAGGTCGGACCCTTTAGGCCTAATCGTCTTGTCATCAAAGTCACGTTTCCAAGCAGCATCTGGGTTCTTATGATTCTTAGAAGCCAGACTAATCAGCTTATCATCAGACGCACCAGTACCTTTCTTGAAGTGTGGCAAGTATGGTTTGGCCTTCTCAACCTGTGATCCGTTGAAGACTTCATCACCCTTTTTCAGGGGCGTAATGACATCCTTACCAATAGGCTTCAAAAGTTGACTGCCACGGGCCACTAGTTCTTGTCGAGGGCCACTTGTTGCGTCGTTAAGGACAGCCAATTGATCACTAGCGATTGGGCCCTTAGACCCAGTTGCATAGTGAATTGGCTTCAAAACAGACTTGTTCCCACCAAACTGTGCCAGTGTGGTATCGATGCTTCTGATACCAGAATTCATCGATGAAATTGCACCGGCCATCCCGTCATGGGCTTGACCTTTTAACTTGCCAAAAATGGACCCAAAATCGCTAACCAGGTCCGTTGTGACGCTGTTAAACTGCTTGTGCATCGACTTCAGTGAGGTGACTGTATCATCTTTGACGTCGTTAAACTTCTTGACCGCCCGCTTATGCAGTTTAGCGGTCTCAGATTCCGCATCAGTGCGAGTATCATGCCACAATGAGGCGTTTTTCTTGTTGAGATGTTTCAACGACGAAGAAGACTTCTTATACATGTCACCATAGTTCTTAGTGACTGATTTCGACATCTTTTTGGATTCCGAAATTGAGTTCTTAGAGGTCTTCTTGCTCAGCCCTGGCATAGCGGCCCCACTACCAGCTGCAAAGCTAGTTAACTGGATCGTGCCAGCAGCAAAGTTAGGGAGTCGTTTCCCAAAGGAACCTCGTGCCATCTTGGTAACATCTGCGTGGTTGTAGATACGATCACCTGACCGTACCTGTAGAAGTTGCGCACCCTTAGCACCTACAACGCTGAACTGTTTCCCGCGTTGTAAGACCTCGGAGCCATTTTCCCCAACCATTGCCATACCGCTCTTACGGATTGATCCACCAACAGCTTTTCCAGGGAGTCCCTGATTGACTGTAATCCCGCTGCCCATATAAGTTTTCCCAGCTGCCTTGGCTAACTTGTTTCCGGGATTGTAGTTATTCTTGATGGACTTCGTATCAGATACTGGCTTTTGGTGTTTAGAGCCGGTTGCAGAAGAGTTTTGATTAAGCATAGTTTCAAGATTATTGGACATAACGCCCATAATCCCGTTGATACCACCTGCGGCATCAGCGGCTGCTTGAACTACGGCATCGCGTTGCTTTTCTGCCCAGTGAACCGTTTTCTTGTACTGATCATGTGCCGCGCTAGTGGTCTTGTCGTACTGAGCCTGAGCGTATCCCTTGATTCGCTTATACTCAGCAGACTTTACACCATAAAGCTGCTTAGCTGACTTTAGAGTCTGATCGTAACGGGCCTTTGCTGAAGAAACTTGCGCAGTGTAAGTCTTCTTGGCATTGGATTTCGTCAGACTATAAGATTTGGCCGACTGACTGACCACCGAGTTGTATTGCTTCGTTGTTAGCTTAGATGTCCGAGAGTTTAGGTTTCTTAGTAAGGACTGCTGCTTCTGATTTCCTTTATCGGTTAGCTTGAGAATATCTGCATTCAGCTTCCGAACCAGTGCAACCCTATTCTTACCACCGGTACGCTCATCACGCTCAATTGCAGTGTAGTCGGCTTTTACAGCTGCTAAGTGTTTCTGATTGTAGGATTTCTGCGAACTAAGTGCTTTTTGAGCAGAGCTGACACTAGTTGCACCAATTTTCTCTAAAAAGCTTGCGGCTTTAGTAGACTTAGAGGTCGATTTATCAACATATCCCGACAATTCAGAGTATGCCTTATTGTACTTAGCACTATTAGACGTAAGTAGTGAAGACTCGTCCGCCTTAATCTTTTTGGTCTGTTTCAAGGAAAAATCAGCTGCTGCATTTGCCCAGTTCTTGTTTGCTGAGCTGACTAGACTAGTTGCTGTTTGGGTTGCACTTCGAGCATCTTTAGGCAAAGAGCTGAAGGGATTATCCTTCTTAGAAGATTTGGAAGACTTGTGTGAACCACCAGACTTTCCAGAAGAAACATCTTTTCCGGTCAAAAAGTTCCAAGCTGACCCAACCTTGTTGCCAATCCATTCGTCCGTGCCAATACCGCCAAGGAATTGCTTCTTGGTATCCTTGCTAATTCCACGACCTTTAGCGGCCTCGGACATGCCCTTAGACTGTCCAGCAATAGCCTTAGGTATGTTATGCGCAATAACACTAATACCAGCGGTTAATAAACTGCCTTTAACGAAACTACCAACGAGACTCTTACCCTTAGATAGCAGTCCGCTACCGGCAGGAGCTCCAGTTGTAGCGGCACTAGCAGCACTTTCAGATTCTGCCAATGCTGTCGAAGACGCAGCTAATGCATCCTGAGATACAGCTAAGCCTTTGATAAGTTTGGCCGTCTTGATGGCCGCACTACCTAGTGTCGTGATGACACTAACGACTTTTGCTGCCGGTGCTAATGCAGCTACTGAAATAGCAGTCCAAGTCAGCATAGTCTTTTGTGACTTATCGAGTTTGCCGAACTTCTCCAGCAAGCCCCCCATACCGATTGCCAGTTTAGTAATCGACGGGAGTACCGTTTGTGCAAAAGTGATAGCTAAACCCGATGCTGCCTGTTTGAACTTGTTAATCTGGTTTTGAGCAGACCGCATGTTTTTGGCCGACAGCTTGCCGGTATAGTCATTCTTAGCTGACTCCTTGACCTTCTCGTTTAACTTGCCAAGCTGATCAGCATTTTCAGCTAAGATGGCTCCAGCTTGTTGCCCTGTTGCCCCAAACAGATTATGAAATACGGAAGCTTTTTCCGTTGCTCCTAGCTTGGCACTATGCTTTTGAATTAGGCTAAAAGTGTCAGCCATAGACTTCATATCACCATTTTTCTTGGTAAAGTCCTTAGTGGACAAGCCAAGTTCGGCCATGGCCTTTTGAGCCGTCTTAGATGGTGATTGAAGACTAGTCAAAGTCTTACGTAATCCAGTACCAGCCTTATCCGCTTCTCAATTTGTTATCGTGAAGGCTCTTTATCCCCCACTTCTCATGATTTCCCATGAGTTCAGACTATATTTCCACCTGCAGCCGTGCTGTTTAGGTGCTCCGCCTTCGTGGATATTTCTCCATGCAAAAAGTCTCACCAAGTTGGTGAGACTCGTTTAGGTTAATCTATCTAGTCGTTACGCCTTCCTAAGGTTTCCCATTAGGCTTGGTTCGGGATTAACATATAGTAATGTTCATCAAGGTATTTTTTTACTAACGCTTTAATTTGCTTAAAAGAATAGCCTTTACTCTTGCAAGGTATAGCAACCAACTTAATTCGATGGGTTTTACAGTAATCTGCCTTTATTTTATCCCTTGTTTTATTAAGATCTAGCAGTGCTTCATCACCGCCAAAACCTACTGAATAATGTTGCAGCCCCTGAAATTCAATAGCACAATAAATATTATTTTCAGAACCTAATAACACAAAATCAAAAGGCAAGGGTAAGATGTAACGACAATCATCAAATTTATATTGTGATAGGTATTTAAAATGGTACTTTTTCAAATACTCTTCTACCGCACGTTCACCCCTGGAGCGCTTGCAATACGGGCACCGTTGAGACTGGCTCAAAAAATTATCTGGAGCCATATTAAATGTAGTTCCACAAACATTATGTCGTATTGCAATAGGCTCATGTGTATTCACGTACATACCTACAACTGAATACTCGTTACCAACCAACTTTTTCACATCTGATTTAAAATCATCAGTACTCTTTTTGGCTTTTCCAGAACACTTTGGACACCCAAAACCCATTGAATAAACAACAAATGGCTCTGTTGGCCATACATGCCCACAAACTTTACACTTCATTTTAGTTGGGATTTTTGATCCTTTGTATTCCCCAATCATTGAAATATTTCCATCAGAAGCATTTTGTATTCTCGTTCGAGCCATCTCAGGTGTGAGGTTAACGTGATGACGACAATTTTTACCTACTCGATGTTGAAATAAAATTCCAGGTCTACATTTCCACTCTAGACCACAAATTCGACATCTAATGAGTACTGGTGTTTCCTTGTTAATGTACTTACCCAAAAGTTCATACTGGTTATCCTGAATTTCATCTATTCTATTTTGCGCTTCTACTTGCGTTAATCTTCTTGGCATATGTCAAGAATACCATAAAATCATTATTACTTAGTCTTCCCCGAGTTAACGGAGTTTAATTACGCTGCCATTTCTAGCAGCGAGGCCAGTTTCCAAAGCCCATTATTGGATAAAATACCGATTGCGCTGGAAGTTTCGGACAGGCTTAATCCAGCTTGCTTAGCACTGACACCAGAATAACTAAGAGCGATCCCCATCGAATGGAAGTCCGTAGCCGTCAAATCGGCGGCATATGCCATCTCATTGGTGACCTTTTTAGTGTTTCGGATCATGCCAGAAGTTGAATTTGCCCGCATCCCAAAGGACTCTAAGGCTGCTGTTGAATCATGCACAACGTCTGAGAAACTGTCCCCGGAAGCTACAGATGCCTTTAGCATGGACTTCATAGAACCAAGAGACTGCTCAGAGGTGTAACCACGCTTGGTTAGCTCTTGGTAGCCCTCGGCGATTGACTTTTGGGACTTACCATATTGGATCGAGTACTTGGCACCATCGGCCTGCATTTGCTTAGTGGCGCGTAGTGAGGCGCGTACGTCTTCACCACCGGTTGTTAACAGGTTGTTGGTCACCTTATATTCATGTTGCAGCTCAATGGCCTTCTTGGCCCCGTAGACGAACGCAGCCCCCACACCTAAGCTAAGTGCCTTAGTCTTGTCGTAGACACGGTTAGCGGATTCAGAGACTGACTTCATGGACTTCTGGGCCCGATTGAACCCATTAAGCTCATTGGATGTTTTAGCTATCTGCAGGCCCAAGTCATTAACATGCTTTCTCTGCGCCTGATAAGCCTCCGTTGTTGCTCCATTAGCTGCTTTAATCCGCTGAAGTTGGGTTACCTCTTTACCGTACTGAGTCTGTAAGCTCGCGTATGTGCCGCGGAGTGACCGAATATGGTCACTATTGGCCGCATGTGCATGGCCCTGCGCCTTCAAGGTCTCGGTATACGAAGCATCGGCCTTCTGGCTAAGTTCTAACGACTTTCGCGAAGACTTAAGCTCATTTTCGTATTCCTTTACCTGCTCTTTAAGCTTGGCCCTATCTTGTGCAGACTCTCGATCCTGTCGTCCAGAATTACGTTGGGCCTCAGTATAAGACTTGGTAGCTGATGTAGACTCTCGCTGGGCCGCTGCTGAAGCTCGCTGACTGGCTGAGAAACTGGCACTTGCTGTCGTTGCCGACTTCGTTGCTGTTTCTAGCGTTTTGACGCTACCTTCCGCAGACCGTAGCCCACTATCATCCACTTTCCAATCGATATCGATTGTCGTATGCTTGATTGCCATGCTTTTTCACCTCACTATTCTTCGGGATTCAATCCTTGCATCAACTCAAACTTTTTATCAGTTTGATAGTTAAACATTTCTAGTTCATCAAAGGTCGCCAACTCAACCTCTTCACGCGTAGCAATCCCCATCTCAACCGGCCACTCATACTGCCGATTATTCCGATAGGCAAGCTCCAATTGCATTCCTTTTCGATTACTTTTGCAACCATTTGCCAAGAAACTGATCAGCTTTTTCCATGACCTCACCATAGCCGTCATGTTCATCCCAGTAATCCCAATTCGTCTTGGGGTCCACGATTACCGTATTCATCAAGCTTTCATTGTATGTGGTGTTATCAATGACTCCATTTCCCATGCGTGCAAAGTCAACGATGTTGTGTGCCTTCTTTAAGCCAGGGAAAAATAACGTGTAGTCTTTGGGGCCATCGTAATCATCAACCGTGATGGTTTCGGTCTTACCCATCCGCTTAAGTGGCATCCGTTCTACTTCGTCACGTTTCTGCCGTGCCTTCGCAACATCATTAGTCGCCTTAGTGTCTTGTGATACAGTTTTCTTTGCTTCAGTCATTTGTAATCATCCTTTACAATAAATTTTTGGTACAAAAAGCGCTCAGGGAGTCGAACCCTAAGCGCTCGCGATTATTCGTTCATTTCATCGTTGTAGTCAATGCACAAGATTACCCATGCTTTAACGCCGGTCTTGGTCCCCGCACCAAACGATGGCACCTTTTGGATCTTGGCCTGATTCGAGTAAACCCGTTCGTGTGGCGTCGTAACACTCAATGTAAATTCTTTATGGGCATTAGCGAGAGCCATCAACTTAAGGTTCGCTGGTGAGCCAGCAGACAGGTTAATCGTGATAGTTCCATGAATGTCATTGTTTGTACTAAAAACACCCCAGCCTTGAGCATCAACATCATAATCTTCGGTGTTGTTTGCACGTTCACCGGAGACCATGTCTCCGGGTTGATATCCGTACATGGGTTCACTATCAGTAATGACCTTGACATCAGTTGCATCGTAATTCCATTTAGTCATTATTTATCACCCCTTTAGTATGGAAAATCGAGAGTCCCGCCGACCTTCATGCCATGCACAGCATCGGCAGGCGTATAAGACCAGTGAATCCCGTTGTATTGACGGTTCTTGATGTCCTCAACAGACAGGTCGGCATACTTATCAGCCGTAACTGAATAGTCAGCTGCCTTAGTCGTGGCATCGTAGGCAATGATGCCGTTGGCATAGGCCGTAGAGAGAACCTTCTCAACAACTGCTTGGAGTTGAGCAAATCCAAGATCATCGAAAGTGATCTTATCTTGCGTGTTCAACAAATCTTGAAGAGATGATTCAATGTTGACCTTGACCCAATCACTGCCATGCAAAACATCGATCCAGTCTCCGGAAGCTGTCCATCCGTTAGAGCTAACGGCCTTTTTCCCCTTGACTACATAGCAAATACCATGAGCCGCCTCAATTGCTGCATACTCGGGATAAGATAAGTCGTCAGCTTCAACGCCCACTAAATCGCCCTTACCTTTCCACGTCACAGAGCCGACCGTCTGGTTAGCTACTCGACCTAAAAAGGCCACTGGAAAGTTATCCGTCGTGGCCTTATGAATGAGGTTAATGGTCCGCTTATTGGTGTAAGCCTTCGCTGCGTCTGGCGTGGTGAACTCCGCAACTAAGAACTTAAAGTTCTGTTCTTCGATGTAGTTGCTCAGTTCCAACTGATCTGCGTCATTGTCACCGATAACAACGGCGAAATGCCAGACACTAAAGAAGTAAGCAGCAGCGGCCGCAGAAATCCCACCAGTCGTTGACTTCGTGTTAGCATCAGTCGTGGACGCTGTGTAGGTGATCACTTCAATCGTTGTTCCTGCATTTGGCTGTGCGTAGTATGCTGATGCCGCCTTATAGATGTCAGTGCCTTCCGCGTAGTCAGCTGCTAAGGCATCCAAGCTTGAGTACACTTGGTCCTTTTGGGTATCACCCTTAATAAAAAGTCCCGGAACCCCTAAACCAACAGGGATTACCGGGTGGTTGACATCGATCGTAACAGTGATGTCACCAATCTTCGTAGCTACAGTCATTTAGCTACCTCCTTAATTTGTATTGTCTAAGTTAATCTTATCGATGGTTGGAATATCTTCATGGAAGCCATCCACTACACGAAGGTGTAAATCAAACCCAACGCGCCGTTCATAATTGACGGACTGAAAAACGCTTCGGTTGTCGAAAGAATCAACATCGGCAATGACGATATCGTGATCCGTTCGAAGTTTGCGACGCACGTTATCAGATTTGAGATTCTTAAAGAGCTTCATAGCGAGGTCTTGAGCCTTAATGCTGTTGTCACTACAGCAAGTCATTGAGACCGTCAAATCGAACATCTCGCCGTTATTCATTTGCTCCATGTCCTTGATGTAAGGCGTAGTGATCTTATAAGTGAAGAAAGGATAAGCCCGCTGTGGGCCAGAGAAGTCCTGCTCAACTAAGTCACATTCCACTAGTTCTTTGACCTCGTCAATCAAAACATCAGCCAGCGCTCCATACTCAAAAGAACCGTCAGTCATGGTTACTTGCCCCCTTCAAGTCGTACTCGTGCACGTCAGAGTAATCCGTATAATCCCGCTCGTGGTCAACAACGTATTTTCGACCGGTCCGCTTATTTTCAACAACTGTTCCCTTAGGGGCCTCCATCGTTGAATACCAAACAGCATCGTAAGATTGCGTCTCTCCACCCGCGTTATGCTGAACCTCCATGCTGTACAGTGATGTCTTGGATGGCACCACCAGTGGCTCACTGACCTCAACTGGTGGCGTCTCAGAGTCCTTAACCCAAGTTCCATGCTCTAAGTGACCACCCTCGCCATTGGCAGGTAGATACACTAGCAGCGGGATTCCAAATTCCACTAGCATGTCGGCAAACTCTTCATACATCAGACGTTCACCACCTTATATCTCACAGCATCAATAAGATGACCTGTATCTTCCAGTGGTGAGCTAGAACCTTTACGAGCAATAGTTATGGGAGAATTGGCAGGTGATTCAATGGAACGTATTTTTTGCACGATACTCCGTTGAATGCGATTGCCTAAAGATTCCATGATTTTTCTAGCTGTAATACCGCTATCACCCATCCCCAGCTCGATAACTTGATCAATAAGATACTCAACCCAGTCATCAACATTTTCGTCAAAGGTGGATCGAATAAAGGATCGCTCTGGTATATGAACCTTCTTCACCAGATAGAACATTGGAATAAGCCCGCCCTTACCATCACTGACAGCAAGAATATTTTTATCCTTAGGTCGAAAAATGCCATCAATATCCCGGGCCTTAGCTCCCTTGGGCGCATTCTCGGTTGGAATCGTCAACCATTTTCCATTCCTCGGTTCAATATCAGCGCCATACTCGTTGGCGGACGCAATCATTTGCATAAACGACCCGTCCTCACCAAATATTCCAACCTGCAACTGTAGATGACTTAACTCTGCCATCTCCCGTTCGACATCTGGGATTCTGTCAAAATCTTCCATCAAATCACCACAATTCTGAGGGGGCCACCATCACCGAACTGGCTCAACAAATATTTGTACCGGTCGGCCCAAGCGTTGACACCCTTGAAATATTGCTTCTTCAAATCCCCAACTTGCTTCAGAGAAACACGATCATCCTCACGACTGATCAGGCTTGCTGCTAGATAACGGCATGCTTGCTCCTGATACTGTGCGGGGAAGCCGCGGTTCTGAACCTCGGCCCAAGCGTCATCAATCGCGAGTTGAATAGTATCATCGCTTACCTTCGATAAATCCGACCGAATCAATCGAACATTCTGGATGGTGCTCTTATCCGCTTCATCCACTTAGACCACCTCTATTCATCTTCTGGGGTCTTCAATTCAGCAATCCGAGCCTTCAACGTGTCCACCATCTTCTTACGACCGGCACCGCGTTGTTCATCGGCTAACCACTTGGTCAGTGTCTCAACCGATACGGTGTCAGCAATTTCAGGCAGCGCTTGGTCAAGGGTCATGTCAGTAACGCTTTGCACGTCCTTGCCACCTTTACCTTCAACAGCAGATAAGGTGCCCTTTTCAATTAAAAAAGCATTCAACTTGTTCGACTTGATAGCCGCGTTGAATGCTTCGGATTGCTTCTTGGTGAGTTGGTTAGAACCGGGGACCAGTTGCACCCCACCAACGTTGTGAATGAATTTACCCTTATTTTTAACTAACATGGCGTCCTCCTTAGATTCCTGACAGCTTAACGATGGCGTACGGCGTCTTGATTACCAGGCCACCGGTCCGTTCATCATAAGGCACAATCGTGTTAGGATAGTGCGCTTCTTGTGGGAACTGCGTGACGTCACGAGGGAGCAAGAAACCACCGGTTTGTGAAGTGGAATCAAAGATCATCGCACATTCTGAGTTATCCAACCCCTTACCTACCAATGCGGAGGTCGTTTCGATGGAGCTAAACCAGCCAGCGGCATTGATGACTTCCAAAATGGTGCGGGAGTCGTAGTCGCTGTAACGTGAGTTCAAAGATTCATATTGGGCTGGTGCTAAAACTAGCTTCAACCGTGCTTGATTGAACCCTGGAATTACAGTGATTAAGGACTTAGCCTTACGCAAAGTCTCTTGCATCTCTGCCCCAGTCGACTCTGAAAACTTCTTGTCAGCGTTCATTGCCTGAATACCTTCAAGGTTTGTCAGACCGGTGATACCAACCTTTGATTCCCCGTTGAAGATGATGTCATTTTCCTTTTCGGAGATTGCCCGGCGGACCGTTTCAGCTTTATCCGTTTGAAGCGGTTGTCCGGCCATTTGAGCGGCAAATACTTCCTGATACGTGAAGTGAATACCAGCGGCAATAGTGTAGATTGGCTGATAAGCTCGCTTAATGTCTTCGTCGACCATCGGTAAGTCATCGGCCCCGTTGGCAATAACCTTGGCAGCACCGTGCCGAGTCATTAGACTGTATCCGTAGGTCTCTGCCCCTGGATTTACCCCAGGAATGGTTGGAAACAGTGACCGACCAATTAATTCTTCTTGTGGTGCCTTAAGCACCGTCTTTTCCATCGCGATTAAGTCGCGATTTTCAATCATTGCTAATTCTTGTGGCATCTACTGTCGCCTCCTTATGGCAAGTTAATTTGAAGTTGTGCCGTTGAGCCCGCAGTGGCGTCGTCGGCAACAAACTTACCCGCTGTCTTGAACGTCCCCACAATCGTGTCAGCACCTGCAGCCGGCTTGAAGTTCCCAGTCGTCCCGTCAACAGCAGCTGGTTGGCCTTCCGCAACATCGGCCGTGATGGCAACGTTGATGGTCCCCTTACGCAAAACAGGAACCATCTGCTTAGCCTTGTACTTAGACGTTTGTGGTGAATCATCCAAGTTATCGACGTAGTCCTTGGCTACTGCAACGCCATAGAACTTACCATCACTGACGGTCGTAACAGCCCCCGAACTCATTTGAACGGCGGCCCCGGCAGCTACTACTCCTGCAGCAACCGCTGAGTCAACTTCTGTATGCCGAATGTCGGCAATCTTGCCCAACCCAATGTTGGGGTCCATGTACATTTGTGGTCGTGGAATTAATCCCATGAGTTATCCCTCCTTTACTTGTAGGCGTTGGCTCGGTCGCCTTTGAGCTTATCTACCGAGTCAGTTTCGTTTTGATTCCCACCTTGGCCACCCAACGTGTGAGTGAACCCTTTCTTATCTGCCAAGGAAACCGCAGAATCGTAGAATGCATTGATATAGTCGTCAGACTTATCCTTTTCATCAAAGGCATCATTGGTGGTCTTAATGGCAGCCACCTTAACTTCCCGGTCAGTCTTCCCCTTGAAGTCGAAGCTATCACCAACAAAACGGGCCGCACTAGTCTGAAGTGCAAGCCGTGCGTCAATGCGCTTGTCTAAGGCGTCTTGGTCAAGTTGCTTATCTTGAGCATCCTTAAGCTGAGTCTTCAAGGCATCCCGTTCGCCCTTGAGTGAATCGGCTTCCTTCTTAGAACTAGCCGCGGTGTCTTCGGACCCAGCTAATTGTTTTTTCAGCTTTGCCACGAGGGCTTCTGCTGCAACCAGTTGCTTTTTAGTGTCGTTCGCAGCGTCAATAACCCGCTGGTCGGCCTCAAAAGATTGGTTATCAATGATCATTGTTGCCATTTTGGTTCCTCCTTGTATATTAGAATCGTCATCCATAACAAAAGCCGCACTGTCATGAATTGAAATTCCATGACCTGCGCGGCCCCTATCTACGATAGCAATGTGATTTATCTTGATGTTGCGCTGAGCGGCGTCATACTGGGCTCCGCCGTACTCCCCGGATTCTGTAGGAACGTCAGCATTGAAGCCAATCGAAAGTTCCCGCTTACCCGACTTAACCTGAGCAATCATGTCTGGGTCCGTAATGGTTGCCCCAACTACCAGCTTATTGTCTTCAACGTGGGCGTCACTGTCGGTCATCCCTACAGATAATGCCTTGAAGTTCCGCACATCAACACCCACGTTTGGGTGGTCATTAGTCAATGGCTTGTTGTTGGCAGATTCGATGGTCTCCTTAGAAAATACCTCATCCGGAAGCTTTGCCACTTGGGAGACACTTCCACCATTACGCATATACGGGAAGACTCCGGGACGCGTAATCGGAAACTCGCCGTGTAAATAACCTTCAGGCGTTTCAGTATACTTGCCAAGCTCAGCACGATCATAAAATTTCATGCAATCACCTCCTATGGCAATTGCAGAACCTTACCGGGCTTAACCGAGTAGTTCTTCAAGCCATTAATCTTTACAAGTGTGTCCAGTGAAATACCAGCATCAGTGGCAACCCGCCATAGCTTGTCGCCTTCTTTTAAGGTCACGGTCTTGACCGTACTCTTAGGCTCAGTTGCTGGTGCTGCTGGTGTCGTACTCGAAGCATACATGCTAGTAGCGATTTTAGAGCTAGGTGCTGCAGAGCTTGGCGTACTTGCGGCACTAGATGAATTTGTATCTGCCATACTTTCACCTCCCTTCGTTTCGTTATTCTTCTGAATCATCTAATTCGTCATCAAAAACCGGATCACCAGTACAACGGCACCCGTAATCTTCTCCGGGTAGTAAGTCAGCCGTGTCGTAGTTGTAGATAATGCCTTCACGTGCCACATGACTGGCACGTTCACGCTCGTCCATCATTCCACGCCATTGAAAGTGATTAATTCCAGCTGCTTGGTGCCTAGTACGGGTCATCTGACTGTAGATGGTCCCAGACTGGTCCCGGGCAATGAAAGCGGCGCGATTGCGACTCATCTTGCCTTGGTGACGGATTGCTTCCGCCATCTCACCATAAGACTGCCCCTTTGTGACGCCACGGTAGATAATCTGCTCAATCTTCGTCGCATAATCATCGCGGATACCCTTGATGTAACTGACATTTTCGGCAATCTTACCTTTGACGTAGCCGTCAAGCTGCGCATCCCCTGCGACTGGATTAATTGCCATGATTACCGGCTTACCACTAGGAAGCAACGTTGCATGCTTCACCAACTCGTGAGCCTGAATCTGTGACGACACGTTGGCACGATTGCTAGTACTGATAGCCGACATAAACCGCTCAACCATTTGCTGGGCGTCGGTATCAGTGAACGAACCGAGGATCAATTCTTTTAGCCGTTCGATCAGAGACTCAACCCAGTCGATCATGTCGTCGTTGTAAAGTGAGTCGTTAACGGTTCCCCGGTTGATTACAGGCTTGACCTCCGATTTAAGTAGCAGCAGTGTAGTGCTCTCAACTTGGCCTACAGCCTTACCGACAGTATGTGCGTATGATTTCTCAATTCTTAGTGGATAACGCGTGTGTGGCACTCTCATGGCTAATCACCGCCATGTTCTTTGCGATAAGCCTCAACTACCGCCCGGCGCTCGTCATCACTCATACTGTCCATATCAACGGAACCATCCGGGTCCATGCCACTGGAACCAAAACGTGCCTCTCGAACCTCTTCAGGTCCTTGTACGCCGTTCTGGATGTAAATCTGGTCGGCCTGGGCATTTGCTAAGCGAATCTGCGAATCGGTTTGCGAATCAACCGACCATAGCGGGTTAAATTCGATGGACCAGTTAACGGTGTCGGGGTCTAGCGATCCGCCGCACTCATCACTGGCCCGCATAAGCAATTTGAGCAAATATTCCAGCTGTGGTCGCATCTTGTTTTCTTGGTCTGAAGCAATGCGGCTATAGTAGTTCATCACATCATACTGTGCCCCAGTCAGTGTCCCAGCCTCTTGGCCTTTAAGAACCGACTTAGGCATGCGGGCCGCGCCACTAAGGTATTCCCACAAGAAATCAAGCAAGCTGTCAATGCCACCGACGTTGGTTGATTCTTTGGTCAATTCGTCCTTGTCGCTAATCAACGCGGTGGACTCAGTTCTAAACTTTGACGAAGCAGCCGCCCCGACCTGCAACAGCTTATCGGGGCTCGTGTCGTCAACCGATGGAGACTTGAAGACTTTGAAAACGTAGTCGTAAAGAATCTCACCAACCGAGTAGAGCCCTGTATCCATCGTCATCAAGATGTCGTAAATGGTCTCCAATAGCGAGATACCTTCCGTTTCATCTTCGAACCGCAGTTCTTGTTGGCGAAGCAAACGTGACTTATCTACCTGCTGTACCCCATAATAATTTGACCCTTGCACGTCAGCGGTTCCGTTGTTGATCTGATAACTTAGAGCTTGCCCGTAAGTTGGTGAGAAGACGTCATCATCGAACTTGGTCTCGTTGACCTTCTTGGAGCTAAACGCCGTAATAAATGGGATTCGCAACAGTCTGTCTGGGTTCAAAGGGTCCTCAAGTCCATAATTCCAGCTCTCGGTCGTACTGATAGCAATATACCCCGCTCGGTAAAGCCGTGAGTATCGGTAAAGGTCCTTGAATCGCTTCTGAGCATTCAATTCATTTAATCGTGCCTCATACTTAGCTGCTAGGGCATTGTCGTCCATCTTGATATGCCAGCCGTTACGGGTCATATCCTCAGCGGGAATGTCCACGATGTTTCGGGCCATCGAATTACCCCGATACAGTTGCTCCAACTCGTAGTCACCCAAATGGTGTCCCATCCCCGGCCGCTGCATACGGAAGGGGTCTGGGTGTCGTGTTCCTGCCGTTTGGGCCTGCTTGGTCTGCATAAAGTCCATAATCAACGGGTTACCATCAAGTCCCACAATATCTTTGCTCATTCACTCACCTCCTTGCTTATACAACGCCGAAGCGCTTCTCTAGTGATTCGTATTGAATGATGTACTTTTCTAATCCGTAACGTAACGCGTCGATAAAGTGATTATTGGCGTCGACTGGCTTATTCAGCCAGTTTCCGTCCTTATCACGGTCGAAGACGTAGGTGTTAAATTCCTCGATGGCGTGCACACAACTAGGCAGGATATGAATTCGATAGCCCTGCAAGAAGTTGATCCCATAGTCGATTGAATCAGGGCCTTTAATCGACGCATGCATACGCCGCACGCCTTTAGCCTGTAACTCATCAATCAAACGGGGTTCAGCGCAGTCAGCGCCAATGTCTGATTTCAGATAGTGGTTATCGTCCAACCAATCGAAGATGTCCTGTGTCGTCATGGCCTTCTGATACAGCTCTTTAAAAATCCAGATATCCTTGGTCTCACGATTAATAGCAGCTTCAGCAAAGGTCGTGGGGTCATGAGTGAACCCAAAGTCCATTCCATGCCCCACGCCATCCGACTCCGCTACTACCTTATTGACGTCAAAGTCTTCAACAACCCAGTTTTCAAATACAAGTCCCTCAGCAACTCCCCATTTGCCGTCACAGACAATCTGAGCCCGTCTAGGGTTAGTTCGATACAAGTCTAGGTATCTTTGCCTATCTTGCTTATCAAGCCACTCGTTGACCCTAAAGGTAGTCGTTCGAGCAAAGACATCTGGCTTACGTGTCTCCGGGTCAAAAAACATTGGTTTCAACCAATGCCGTTCCGACCAAGGGTTAAAGGTTAGCGTGATTTGCTTGAAGAACTCCTTCTTCCACTTCTCCCGCTTGATTAACTCGTCAGCCGGAACGTACTGGTGCTCAGCATAGGGATCATCTAAGCTTCCACGGATTGACTCAACGACGGTTTCAAACTTATCGCTGTTCTCTATCTCGTAGGCTTCCTCAAACCAAGCCCAGCTAAGAATTCCCGTATCCACGTCCACTGAGGTGACCTTCAGTGGATCATCTAGTCCACGAAGAATAATCTTCTGGCCGGTAGGTAGGTACGTAATCTCTGGTTTTCCTTCGTTGCATTTGAAAAGGCGACTAACCCCAAGTCGGTTAATCGCCCATTTTAAAACTGTGTAAGTTGAATCGTGATTGGTATTGGAGTACCGACGAACCACCAGCAAGTTTGACCAAGGATACTTCATAATTCGGTAGATGAAGTTTAATGCAGTGGTCCGAGATTTCTTAGAGCCCCGTGACCCCTTGACTACGCGATAGAAATGTTTGTCGTGCCAGAATTCGTTGTACCCCTTGCCAATGAGGTACTTAATCTGTATTTTTGGCGGCTTGGTTGTCATCACCATCTGCATCTCCTCTAATCTCTTCATCATCTTCCGGTACATCATCAACGAATGTCGGCAGTGGTAGGTTATCACGGTCGCTGTCACGCTTAAGCTGGGCAACTTCTGCTTTAGCCTTGTCAACTTGGGCCTCCATCAACGTGATACGCTTGCGCCGGATATCATTTTCATCAGCAATCGCTACGAACTGCTTGATCAAATTGCCCAACGTACCCATTGCCCGGGACTGTGCCGCCATAAAAGTAGCCTGTTTGTCCCATGCATACTGCACGTCGTAGGTTGTCCCCATGCCTGAACCAGAAATCTCATCGCTTAGATCATTGTGATCGTTAACGTACATAATTTGCTGTGCCCTGATAATTGCCGTGTACTGCAGCGTGATGTTTTGCCAGATAATATCTGCCGGCGATTGTTGCTCCACAACCTGCAGAATATCGCTGGTATCATCAGGGAGCCACTTAGCGAATAGACCATGAGTGACCGCATTATGATTATGAGGTGGGGCGGCGCCCCCATGGTTGCCAACTGCGTTCTGGTTTTTTCGCAATGAATCGTAACGCTCCTTTTCAATTGGAGCGTTCCCTTTCAGTTCATCATCCCAGCGGTCAGTGGATTTCCATTTTCGTACTGTTGAAGCGGCGACTCCCAGTTCATCCGCAATGTCTTTTAAAGCCTTTGTTTTACCTGATGCACGCCAAATATTTTTGGCCTCATCCCGCTTCGGTGTTCTTCGTCTTGGCAATCATTTTCACCACCTCCCAATCCGTGTTTGTTTTGTAATTACTATTGGTCTCCATCTGATGATGCTTTTACCTTTTGGGCATCCTTTCCCAATCTTTCTTCAACAGAAAAAGCACCACTCTTTTGCGGGTGATGCTTTGCATACTGCTCTCTGACCCACGGGTCCAAATCGCGTTCAATTTTATGCCCTGTTTTAGACGCATATGAGCCATTTTGCCAATACATGGGTGTTTGGTTGTGTTTTACCATAAGTAGGCCAACCACCCTATCAGAATACCCACAGCAAGCGCCGTAAGTCCCACTATCAAATCTTCAACACTTCGTCGCCACATCGGGCATCCCTCCAAAACGGATAGACATAAGTCTAACCACCAAATTTATGTAACAAAAAAGACCCAGTCGTCCAAACTGAGTCTCTACGAAATCACCTAACCGATGCAGGCGAGACTTCTCAACCGAGAGGAGTCTTCACCTCTTTTCAATTAGATTTTTGACCCAATGTTAAGCAAGATTTGTTTAGGGCCAATGTACTGGCAGGGATTCGCACCCTGCATAGCCTTAGTGTGCCATGGCTGGATTCTAACCAGTAACCTCACGCTTATCAGGCGTGCGCTCTTCGATTGAGCTTACATGTCCGGCCTTGACTCATGAAGGTAGGAATTTCAGTTCTTACCCTCATGAGTCAATGCGTCTACCTATTCCGCCACAGTACGTGATGGGCGCTATAGCCTTGGATGAACGGGAGAGTCCATCTCCTTTAAGTTATTGCGTCCAATGGACCATGTAGGATTCGAACCTACGACCGAACGGTTATGAGCCATCTACTCTAGCCGACTGAGTTAAAGGTCCCTACTGACCGGTTATGCAGGCCGGTCAATTTTATGAAGGAGTTTGGCGAGCTAGAATAGTGTTTAAATTGAGCTATGCGTGTTAGATGAGGCGGGGTGACCTCCCTACATCTTTCGATACTACTAATTTACACCCCGAATCCATGTATAATCCGGAGTGAACCCGGAACTTTCCCGGAATTTTATCGAAAAAAACACGGAGTAATTAATCAAAGCTAAATTCTGCACGTTTCTCTGGCTCATACTTTTGTGGCTTTTTAACGATTAAGTCCTCAACAGCGTCAGGATAGACTTCTGCGAAAGCAAGCTGGCCCTCATGTAGATACTTGTCGAATGTCTTATCTGAGATATGATCCATACAGGCCATGCACTTTACCTTTGAATATCGCTTAATGTACAAGAAATACAGTGCCTGTGAATAGCGGTCAGTCTGCTCGTCAATGCCAATCGCCTTAATAACGTTGACTACCAGATTAGCCATAAATTCGGCGTTAAGCTTGTTTACATGCTTCTCATCAACGTGGTTTTCGAAGCTGGGACTTTGTGGCATGCCGTCCATTGCAGGACTCTGCAAGTTGAAACGCGCGCGCCGTGCCCGCAATTTCCACTTCCAATAATCTTTTAGCACTGACTCAGCTTTTTCAATCGTCTTATCCTCATCCACATTCTTAAAGATGCTTTCCATAGCGCTTGCCACCCCTTGGTTATGCTATAATTAGTTGTTGACCATTGAGTAAGCATAATTTGGGTAAGGGCTGCTGGCGGGCGGCCCTTTTTGCTGTCTAAATATTTTGTGATTGCTTTTCCAGCTCTAACCCATGCTCATAAACTGCATGGTTGAGTGCCACATCTACTGACTTGGCCTTTTGTACGTACTGATCAACGTTTGTGACACGCCCATCACCGCGTTTCATCATATCCTTAGCGACTGCCTGCAAGGCTTGCGGCAATGAGTTGTAATAGCCTAACGCACGCTCACTGAGAACCTCGCCGGCCTTTGTCATAACGGTCTTAGGCGTTCCATCATCGCTTAATTTAGCATAAGAATTTCAACTAATAAAGTGTCAAGTTGAACCGGCCGTGTAGACAATACAACATACCCTGGCATCTGCTTATAATCAGTAATGAAAGTAACTGAGACCGATGCGCTTCTTCCTGTATACTCGCCATTAGACCACTCTCGAAGCCACAGCATATCGTTAACTTCAAAGTTACGATCGTTCTTACGGATTTCGAAATTCTTTAGTCCATTAAGCTGAGCTTCCATGAATTCTGGGGCAATTTTTAATTCTTGAACTTTAGCCATAAAATCACATCCTTATTTGAAGATCTTTGTTCATCTAACGTAATTTGAGTATTTGTATACCCATGACAAATCAAATGACGTAATACCTCATTTGCTGGTGTGTGTTCGTAATCATTAATTCGATTAGCCTCCGCATTAATCTTCTCAGTAACCTTTTCAGGCCAATTACTTGGCTTTCCATAATTATCTTCAGCGTCATTAATTAATCCCATTAGTTTTGAATTGCTCGCCATTTTAGTCAATCCTCTTTCCATTATTCACCTGAGAGTGTACCTTCGACCCTAAACCTTTCCATCAGCTTTAGCTCGCAATTGGCTCATCGCACTAGAATCTGGGGCCAATAAAGTATTAATAATGAGGCTCTTTTAAATTATTTGGCCTCTTCGCTCCCGTCTCAGTAACTGTAACTTCAATTCTCGGATCGTCTGAGTAGTACTTACTGGCCGTTAAATCAACAATGCAGTTGTCATCCTCCCAGATAACGCCTGTGAGCGCGTCTTCAATGAGCTTGACGTAATTGGACGTGTCTGGTTTAACTATTGGCCGATGAACGTTCTGGGCCCGCCTAGCATGTTCAATGTTACTGACACTGGTCTGTATTGGCCGATAAATTGCTATATGAACCACTAGTGGTTTCCGGCCAATTAAATCACCGTGATACTGTTTGCTAGCTTCTAATGACACGTACTGCTTATACGCCCGACTTTTCAACGGATCATACGCATGTCCGCTACGATTAAAACGTGGCCGCGCTGCTGGTACTGGTTCACCATATACGACTAACTCAATCACCGGCGACACCTGCCAATGGCAATTCTGTCTGCTGAATCAACATTTTGGTAGCAGTGCTTGGCCGCCAGTCATCGATGTACTTCATAGCTTTGTCGAAGTCCTTGGCCTTAATCTGGATTCGTGCACGGACGCCACAAACTTGATTTAGTCCGCCATTGATATCTTTATACAGTGCCGACCGTTGCTCCTTGGTCAACTGCAGATGACGGTCACGAACGTAGAAATTGACTGCCCTAGATACGCCACGGCTGACTGTCGTATAGTCGCCAGTCTCTAGTCGGCGGTTCTCCTCGAAGTCGTCCATGCGTTCCTCAACGTGGTCTAGCCGATGATTGGCGCGGCTCCCAGTCTCAATCAACAAGTCAATTTTCTGTTCTGGCGTCATAACCAGTTCGGCTTGCTTGGCTCGCTTCTCCATCGAAATAAAGTACTCGCGGGCTTGCTTGCCCTTTGGTGTTCTCTGAATCATTGACACTTCTTTCGCCATGTCTAAAGCCATTGCATATTCAATGCGAGGCCGACCACCACGGCTTTTCCCCGAAAGTGGGGAAAAGTCCTTACCTTCGACAAACCCGTAATCAGTCATGTCTTTAAACCAAGTTGAGAAGTCTTTCCCAACCTCCAAAAAGTCATGCAATCCTCGAGCATCAACTGCAACGCTATCGCTATCACTGCCCATAATTAATTCTTGTAAATTTTTCATGTTGTAGCCTCCTAATCTGTTAGTTTAAAAATCGGTATATCAGGAACGTCACCGTCTCCTGATGGAACGGTGGTTCTGTTTTTCTCATAGTTCAAGGCATCAGAGACTGTCGTAATATCGTTTTTCACCCAGCAATTAATCACTTTTTCAAGATATTTAGGCACACCAGCCGGGCTAACGTTATTCTTAGCAAGATATTCAAGGCTGTGGGTCAATAGATCATCTCCCACTTCTTGCCGGTAAAGTTTAAGCTGAGAGGTCATATCCTTGTTCGGGGTCGGCCAATGACTCACGTACGTGCGCGTTGACTTAAATTGATTAAATCCATCCCTACTAGAACCTAATGAACTAGTCTTGTCTTTGTCTACGTCTGAGTCTATGTCTAGATAAGGTGAAGTTTCTGGTGAAGAACTTGGTGAAGAAACTGGTGAAGAACTTAGTCCTGTTTCTAGTTCATTTATAGGACTAGAGGCATTACTTGGTGAAGAAACTGGTTCACCTTTAGGACTAGAAGTTTCATCAAAAGGTGTGATGACATAAATTCCTGCCCTAGTACGGCCTCGTGATTTATAAGAAATTCGCTTGGCTTGAATCAAAATGTTGCGATTACTGATAAGGGTGTTTTTGGACGCTATGCCCGTTCGAGCCATTAGTACCGAATTAGGTATGGACAATTCCTTTTTCCAACCGCTCTCGTTAGCGATCATCATAAGATGGAACCACAAAACTTGAGCATTGGGTTTCAAGGGATTAGTTTCGAGAAAATTGCGGAACGCTTTTAGCTCAACAAACAAATTCAAACCAGCACCCCCTAACTATCTAGTAAGTCATCAACGCTGATGATGTTTTCCAACTGCTTATGTTCACGGCAGTAAGCACAGTTACCACATGGAACAGGGGCCTGCACACCAGCAATGACATCCTCAAAATGGGGTAGCTGCTCGTCTATTCGTTGCAAGGCATCCTCCATATACTCATGAGGAATCGTGATAACCGCCTTATCCGGCGGACTTTGCTTTGTTACTGCAACAATGTAGGGTTCACACTCGATTCCGTACTGCTGCTTGACTAGCTCGCGATAGACGGCCATTTGAAGCTGGTAGTCATATTTCAGAACGAATGGTACCCACCGGTGACTACGGCTATCCCAAAACCGCTTAGACAATTCCTGCGTTGTCTTTAGATCGATGAAATACCCACGATCTAAGTTCAAACAGTCCAATTTGCCCATCCATTTAACGCCAGAAATTACGCCAGTAACGATTGATTCCTTTTCACCTTGATATAACTGCGTGAACGTCTTGTCGTTTTTGAGCGAGTCAATCATGATGTCGGCCTGCTTGTACTCACTTTTTAGCTGGCCTTTAGTCTTACCACGACTGGATAACATCACTTCCTTGTTGGCATCTAAGAACCGTTCGTGGGCCTCCGACGACTCGAAATAGCTGTGCAGGTCATTACCAACCAATAAAGCGGTCTTATCCTCATCAGGTGCCCACTCGCCTCTCAATTCAGCTAATGCCTCTGCCTCACAGGCAACGAACTTCTTAAACCAAGTTGGGCTCATGAAGTTTTTATTGGCTTCTTGACCGTAGTAATTGTCAGAACTTAGAATAAACGTCTGGTGGGAAGAGTTCACCCTGTCCTTCTTCGGTGCTGCTTGCATCGTCACCATCCCCCTTATGATTTTCAGATTCTTCAAGGCCATCCAAAATATTGTTGACAGTGTCCTTGTCTTGCTTATCACCCGGCTTCATATTTTCAATGGAGCGAATATCGTCAGAGCTACTTTCGTCCGTATTTGTATCAACCGGTTCTTCTTGTTCTGCTGGTTCATCTGTTTCTGCTTGTTCAACGGGTTCAGGAGGCGTTGGTTCCTCTGTGTCCGCATTACCGATCAAATCAGTAACCTTCTTAGGCGTCACATCTTTGGCTGTTTGATCCTCGTCATACTCGTTGGAAGTAGTATTATTGATGGCTCCAACGACCAAATCTGAATCATCAGAAGTATTTAAAATGTTCTTAGCGGCCCGGTTAAGAACCGTCCGTTTGGCCATCTCGTCACTGAATTTATTTTGGACAGCTCCTTTAGACCGTGTCTGTGACCAACTGTTTTGAATTTGCTTGAAGGTCATTACAGTGTACTGGTGAGTCCCATCGGCCATCTTAATGACCGCATACACGTACTTAATTTGACCATCAAGGCCTTCTAATGTTGGCTTCCACTTGGTGACCATTAATCGATCATCTTCCGCGGAAATCTCAAAGTCATCACCATCGTGAACCACATTAGCCCAGCAATCGTCAACCTCCGACAGCCGCTTTAGTGCGGCCTGCGTCCCAAAATAGGAACGCTGCATTTGGACCTTATTTCCATACTTGATAAAATAAACTTGCGTTTTTGCAGGCGTTAATCCTTGAACAACCATGTCCATCAAAGCATTAGCGATAGATGTCTTCGTTTCAGGAACGTGTGCCGCAATCTGAATCAGATCACCATCATTGCTACTCTTCAAAGCAAAGAATGCGGACTTGAGAGCATTTCCAACAGCATAGTTGGCTGGCAGCTTCAAGCCATTCTCCTGATTCATCATTTGATTAATTTGGTTCTGAACACCCGCGTCTAGTGAACGTTGGGTTTCTGCAACTTCGTTTGTAGCCATTTATTCTTCCTCCTCCAAATTGGGTGACCAAGCAACAAGCTCGTCGCTGATGCTGTATAGCCGATCAATCTCATCATTGCTAAGTCGATCATTCTCGGCCAACAATTGAACTTCCTTGAACAGATCAGATTTAATGTCATCTAGTTCAGCTAAATTAGTAGCAACCACTGCTTTAGGCTGGAAACGACTGCTTGTGTGTACCTTGACTACGTCCATGAGATCACCTCCGCGCCTTTAAAATCTTCCAAGATAGCTGCCAGATGGTCATAGTCCCAATCAATCTGGGCTCCGTAATCCTCGCCCTCAGCATCTAAAAAGTCGTGCATTGAAGCTTCATCGGTCGGCACATATCGGCCTTCTGCTTCCCAATAAGTTTCACCAGAAATCATGGGGTTGCCATTGGTATCTTTGGTCATGAATCCCGTTTCAGGCTGTGATTCCAGCCGATTCATGTACCGGACAAAATCGAATGTTGCATGATCTGGCACGTTCATCGCCATTGCAACCACCGCCCGTCTGGAGTAGAATTAAGGTTATAGAAATAGGATAAATGTAATTTATCTTTGAGTTCTGAGCTGCTACTCAGAGCTCTTTTTTTATGCCAAAATGTCATTTTTTGTCCTCCAATCCGAAGAAATCCATTGCCCATGCTTTCCAGCCGCCCATGTCGTGGACGCTCTCAGAAAGCTTGAATCCTAGAAACATTGCCCCAGAGATCAATCCGAACCATGACACACATTCACCAACATAGTGATAAAACAAGTCCATCTTTATCCCTCCTAAATTTTGTATTCTTTACCATACTTTTCCTTCCACTCGATGATTGCTTTCTCAGAAAATACTATCCGACTGCCTTTTCGCATTCTTGGAAGGTCTGTCTGGGCCAAGTAGAAGTCATTGAACGTGTTCGGTGAACACGGGATATAGTCGGTATAAACGTCTTTCTTAGTGAGCGTTTTATCCTTTTTTTCCTGTTCCTCTGCCTGTTTCTTAAGCTCTGGCAACACCTTTTCAATTAAACGATCCACAATCTTATCCACAAATTGATCTTCACTGATACCAGAGATTTGCATGATGTCACCCCCCATATTGTTTGTTGTACGCATCGATGAATGGTTGCGGGTCCTTATCACTTTCTTCACAGATTTTTGCAAATAACGCTTGCTTTGCCCCGATGTCTTCCAACAACTCCTTGGGAAACATCTCAATTAACTGTGTCTGCCGAGCAGTCCGACTGATCGGTTTAGTAGTTAAAGCATCCAGATATTCTGCCTGTATTTCTTCACGTTCTCGTGATTCTTTTTCTTCTTGGCACAGCAGTCCCAGCAAGTCTCCGGTTCGTCGCCGATCAAACATGAACGACGGTAAACCAAAGTCAATTCGTGCTGCCGACCAGCTGACCAAGATATCCTTGACCCAATGCACCAACCGAACTCTTGTTGCTAAGCTAGAAAATTTTGAACCATTAAGTAACTTGCTGAGTTGGCTATCAGACATAAACAACGCCTTTGCCATATCTTTTTGATGCAATTCAGGGTGTTTTGTAAAGAATTCACGGATTCGGCCAACTAGCGGCTTATCAAACGCAACTTCTTGCATTAAACATCACTCCCCATAACGGAAAACATATCGCAATTTTTTCTTCGATAGTTTGATACGATTAGACTATTGAATGGCCATTGCGTCGTTAAGCTGTGTTTCTTCGGCGTCACATTCAAGAACAAACACGCTCTTGATGAACTCGTCGCCATGAACCTTACGCAATAACTCCAATTGTTTAACTGACCAACGGCTATTCATTGCGACCTGTTCGATTGTTTCCTCAATTGATAAATCCATAGTGTTTCCTCCTAAAATTTAGTTTGATGAGCAGTGTCCAATCACAAGAATTAGTAATCCTGCTGCTAGAACTTGGAGCATAGTGTCACCCCCGTTCTTTGAAACGTTAATATTAGCCACCTCTTTTGGTACAATTAGTGCGTAAGGAGGTGATAATCATGGAAAAAGCAGAATTTGAAGAGCGCTTCAACAAAATTGTTGAAACTGCCTTGGACGACCAGAATACTGAAAAGTTTGTATCAACAATTGGAGATTCCGTAAGCGAAATCATTAACAATAATTCGGATAGTAATCTCATAGCATCAAAGATCGCCACTAAAGTTAGCAGCAGCTTTCAAGTATCCACTCTTCGAGCAGTTCATAACCTTCTAGAAGAGTTCTTAGTTGACGACACATCAGCTAAGTAATTCTTTCTCTACGCTTCTCATGCTTTGCCGGATGTCATTTTTGACTATTTTGGACAATTCTTCCGATGACAATGGCGTTTCGTGACGCTCTTGGTTACTAGCGATAATCTTGAGCGTTTTGTTTAAACTACGAAGTTCTGTAAGAACTGCGCTTTCGAACTCTTCTTTCTTCATCAGCTCACCTCCTCAGGCTACCGATATCACTCACCTTCTCTGGTACAATTGATACTTGAAGGAGGTGATAAATTATGAAACTTAATCATGAATGTGTCAGAGATTTGCTCTTACTATTAGAACTCGTTCCTTATGACGGTGGCTCGGAATCGGACTTGCAGCAAGTAATTGAATCCTCTAATATCTCTGATCTTTTTGACCTAGATACGTTTTACTATACTTTTATCGAACTGATAGATGGTGGCTTCGTTGATGGCAGAAAGTATCAACAGATGCCTGATGCTTATGCCTTTACGAAGATTACGTACAAAGGTCATGAATTTCTCGACAATATCCGAGATAACACGAATTGGGAGGAAACTAAATCTACAATTGCTTCTAAGATGGGTTCTGCTTCATTAAACATTTTTAGCTCAGTTGCAGCTAAGCTAATTGAAAACAAATTCGGTCTTTAGCTTTTTAATTTAATTTCTACACCGTCCACTAGTGCAAACAGATTATCCTTTGCTAGTGGATATTTTTGTTCAATTCGTTTCATCTCACTATCAGTAAAGGTAACTGCGGCAAACAAATTATCATCAACAGAGACATTTACCAAGTGATTAAAACCACCTGACTTGTAAAAATGAATCACTTCATGCTTTTTCATCAGCTCACCTCCTCAGATTTACTCGTTTTAGTAGTCGTCCTCTTTATGAGACAATTAGGTATTATCAAAAGGGAGCGATTACTATCGAAATTCTTTATAAAAAGGCACGCATTGTCTTGCACCTTTGCCACAAAACGATGCTTGGCGCCGACATAATTAACATTCAGGAACTTAGGTCCTTTGCTTATTCCGATCCGATCATTTTTAAAATAAATCGAATTTCATATCAAGACTTTAACAGCGCTCTTGAATACTTAGTTCACAATAATTACATCGAAATTAATAAGGCTCAACGATACGTTTTGACAGAACATGGTCTGCATTACTTTGAAAACCAATTCGAATTTCGCAAACAAACCTTCTACAAAAGTGTCATATTGCCCATTATTGTGTCGATAGCCATAAACACGCCAAACTGGTGGCCGTGGCTAACAAAACTGGTAACCAAACGTTAGCGAATCGCTGATGTTGATTTAAAAAAATCATTACGGAATCGATTAAGCCGAACGACTCCCCAGTTTTCTTTTCTTTCATCAGCTCACCTCCTCAGGTTCAGTAGAGTTTGTTTCACTTTTGCGCCCATCAAGTGCAAAAAAAAGATCTGCTATTTCAGCACCGACGCCCTTAGAAATTTTCTTTGCTATTACTGGTGAAGGATCCACTTCTTGATTAAGAACCAATGATAAATACCCACTAGTAACGTTGATATGACGCGAAAATCCATTTTGAGAATAACCGCTAAGTGCAATACGCTCGCGGAGACTATCAGGACTAATTAATCGCATCTTCATCAATACCACCTCCTTGATTACATATCTAATATACATCTCTTGTTTCACTTTTGCAACCATATATTGCTATTTTTGTTTTACTTTTGATATTATTTTGTTTCTCTTTTGTTATACTAATGTCGTAGAAAGGCTGTGAAATCAATGACAGTAGATAAAACAAAATTTGGTTCTCAGCTGAAAAAGCTGAGAAACGAAAAAGGATTCACAATTCGACAAGCTGCACTTCAAGCTAACCTCTCGAACTCCTTCTGGTCTCAGGTAGAGAATGGGAAAAGAAATATCCCTAAACCCATTACACTTGAGAAAATGGCAAAGGGGTTGCGCGTTTCTAAAGAGCAAATATTTGTCATGGCAGGAATAAATAACAGCGACCTTGCCACTAAAGAAACTGACAAGCCAGAATACGTCGACCTTAAGGACCAAATCAACGATAAAAAGAAAATTATGACCTTTGAAGGTCGAATTATACCTGATGAAGACTTAAAGTATATGGAGCGCTTGCTCAGGGGTGGGAAGAAGGACTAGCTGTATGGACGTAATTATCGTCAATCTTATGAAATACGCATACGATCATAAAATAACCGTAATTTTGACCAGCCATTTTGACAGCCATACTCCTTCTGCATCTCGCCCTGATACTAAAACAATTGTTGTTAATACGAATTGGCATGAGGAAAAAGAAATACCATTCCAAATGGCTCACGAAATAGGACACGTCGTTAATGGCGATGAAGGAACACTCTACTATTCTAGCTTCTCAAACAAGTCAAAGTATGAACGTGCGGCGAACATGACTGGATTAGACATTCTAATTCCTATTTATGTTGATGTTACTGGATATACCTTCAATAATGTATCCCCATTTATGGAACAATTTGGCATACCTAGCTATCTACTAAATGCTGTAATTTCACGATTTAAAAAGTGTATCAATAACTAGAAGAAACGTATTGATTAGATTTTAATGCGTTAGAGACTAATATTTCCGTCCACACCCGATGACGTTAAAAGCTGTACATATTTCAGGAGGAAAGCATGAAAAAACATATTTTCGCATTCATTGGATTACTAACACTATCCACAGGATTTGCGCTTGGATTCACAGACTCAAATGCCAGTGCTAAGGCCGTAAAAGTCCCTTCATCACTGAGGGGAACTTGGTATCATTATGACCCATTTTATGACAGCTATGAAAAATTAACTGCTACTACTTATCATTTTAAAATTTCCGGAATAAATGGAACCAGCAGCTACTCAGGAGTAAAGTTCCCCTCCTATGCAAATGGACACGCCGATATGTATGTGTCAAAAACACCAAAGGGGTATTACAGAATCGGTAAATACGGAACTGATGATGAGGGTATGTGGAAACGCGTTAACCATAAAGGTCATCCTGCTATTAAACAACCGTGGCATGAAATACCAGATACCGGAACGTATGTGGACTACTGGTATAAGACAAAGGCAATTGCCAAACACCCCTCTGTGAAATACAAGGCTTCAAAATTCAACGGATACTATTACGACAAATATACACCGGCATACTTACAAGCAGACGAAGGCCCTCAGAAACTTTACACATCAGCCAGTGATGCCAACAGTAAGTCTGGACACTACATCACGGTAAAAAGTATCTATAAAAAGTATTATGCAAAGTGGGATAGTGAAAGCAACGATGTCATAAGAATTCGAGTGAACGGAAAAACCTATTATCAAAAGGACAACTCTGGTTTTCAATCATTCAACTCATGGAAAGACGGTAATCGTATTAGCTCACCGTACAGTCCTACATCAAGATCAAAAATCGTTATGCGTCATGGAGACAAATATTCAAAATCTAAGTACTGGGATAAAGTAGAACATTATAAAACAGGAGTTCTAATTCTTAAAAGTTGGAAATTTACTAATAGCGGCTGGGTTAAAGATAGATAACATAGCTTCTGTCCGGTGACTCCCCTCGGTTCGATTCCGGGGAGAAATATAGAATAAATTAAAGGAGGTGGCACAATGGAGAATGATGAATATCAAAAAATACATGATTACCCTAAAACTGTCAACCGAAATAAAATTTACTGTGCTCCGCAGGGAGCGCAAAAGATTATCAAAGGTCATGCCACCTTTGATCCAGATAAAGAGTTCAGAGTCATACAGGTACGCAAGGGACATATCCGAAAGAATGACCTTTCCTACGTACTGATGTATAAAAGCATCATGATACGTATTGATCTCATTGGTGCGACTCATGAGGGTATCCCCACACCTCACGTTCATATCTTTGATGAAGAACATAACGATGGACTTGATGCAATTCCACTGTCAGATATCGAAAATTACAATCAAACTTCCGATATCATTGAGTCTTTGGCTACCTTTTTAAAATATAATAATTTTGAGCTTAGTGATTTATCTATTTCTCTATCAACTGTATAATGGCCACTATAATTAAGTAAACGGAGGTGAAATTACATGAATACCAATAAAATGCTCGATGATTATGCCACATGGCTTAGAAATCAATATAAAATCAAAACTATCGACGAATCCGATGAAATTACTACTCCATTTGAAAATATGATCGGTGACAATATGAGAATATACGTAACACCATTATCATCCGATCGGATAAGAATAAGCGATGACGGTACCATCTTTGAGGATCTATTTTTATATGGTATTGATGTAACTTCATACGCAAGAAAACGGATTATTGATAAAATAAAAGAAAGATATGGTATAGATCAGATTGATGATATTCTTTCGATTAGTGGCAAAGTTTCTAACTTTCCTGCAATGAAACAGAATCTAATTTCAGCAATGATTCAAATAAATGATCTGTCCAATACTAAAAAATCCAATGTTGAAAGTCTATTTTATGAAGAAATATACACGTACTTCAGAGAAAATGATTTTGGTGGCCTGTCTGGTTGGCCGGCAGAAGGTAAAAGTGGCGTTTCATATTCAATAGATTACACTATTCCTGAAAAAAAGGATCGGCCCCAACGAATGATTGACTTTCAACAAAAAATATCAATAAATGAAGTTATGATTAATGCTTATAAATTTACAGATATTCTAAGTGGTACAGCTAACAAACTGAATAACACCCCAACTTATTCAATTATTTTCAACAGTAATGTTGGTAATGTGTCAGATAAAGCACAAAAGATTGCAGATGAAGCACGTATAAATCTATTGCCTTGGGATAATAAAAAAAAGCTTCTCGAATTACGATAACAAATACAGCCCTTAATTGGGCTTTTATTTAGAAAACGAATTTACAATTATCCGAACCCTTAGCTCAACAGGATAGAGCAATAGTTTCCTAAACTGTAGGTTGCGAGTTCGATTCTCGCAGGGTTCATTGGACCTTTAGCTCAGTTGGTTAGAGCAGACGGCTCATAACCGTCCGGTCGTTGGTTCAAGTCCAACAAGGTCCATAGCAATACAAAAAAGTCCCTATCCGGGATTTTCTTTTTTGCCATCAAAAGAACGTACGTTTGGAAAAGTCAAGCTAACTAATTTCCATTAGGAGGAATCGACATGGCAATTAAGCGATATGCAATGAAAAAACATCCCAATATTTACTGGTACGAAACTAAGCGAGGTAAGCGATACAGTGTGCGCAAGCAGTACAGAAACGCCATGGGCAAAGATGACTGGTACTCAACAAGTGGTTTTTTAAACTGGCAAGATGCTGAACAGGATTTACGAAAATTTGAAACCCGTCTGTTCGATGGCTCAATTGCGACTGCTGAGCGTAAACAAATTTCACTCAACAATTATTTTGACCAAATGGCTGAACGCAAAATACGTATGGGTGTCTGGAAGAATTCAACAGCCAGCACGAATAAGACCTACTATAATACCCATTTTCGCAAATCATTTGGCTCTCAAAAAATCCAAAAGATCACTCGTCCACAGTATCAGCACTTCATAGATGAGCTTGTGCTAAGTGGCAGCTACACGAAAAGCACGCTTCATCGTGTCGATTCCCTAATGCAGCAAACTATGAATGACGCTGAAATTAATGACGTCATCACAAAAAATAAGTTGCGACATATAGTTATCACTGGTGGCAAACCGGCCAAAAGCCAAGACCTAACCAAAAGTGATTTTGACTTGTTCATGAAGACCGCAAAGGAACAACTTAATAAATACGAATACGCATTCATTAAACTGATGACATTGGGTCAACGTCGAGGCGAGATGATGGGTCTGCGCACCAAATCGTCTTTCACTTTCCAACGTGATGAAGTCAACAAAAAAGATATTTGTGGCATTAAATTTTATGTAGCCCGAACTGCCAATGAGCCGACAGGTACCGGGTTAAAAACAGAATCATCTTACCGGACTATCTGGGTTGCCGGTGAATATGTTGATCTCATAAAATACGCAATCTTATATTCCAACAGAATTCTTGAAGACCACAATATAGAGGCCCCGGAAGACCATTTTTTGTGGTTGAATCCTAAAACTGGAAAACCATATCACGTACAGTATACAAATACCATGATGAGAAGAGTGTCCCAAAAATCAGGGATCACAATACATCCTCACCTACTAAGACATTACTTTGCGACGAAGGCACGAACAGAAAAACTACCCGAAACTGACGTCATGCATTGGCTTGGTCACGCAAGCATCACTATGACCGATTCTTATACACGAGAGACCCCAGAGGGTGCCATGGGCGTATTTAAGGGGATTTCAAAGGATATCTAAAATTGGGTGTCAGGAAAAGACCAAAAATTCCGAAAAATCACTTGGGTGTCAGCTCAGGTGTCAGCAATGGGTGAAAAATAAAGACATTGAGTGACAACTTTTAAAACAACAATTGCTAACAAATAGCGGTATCGTTGTCATGGGTTGTCACCCAATGCCTTTAATTTATACCTGCCTTATTCCCACTCAATAGTCGAAGGCGGCTTACTCGTAACATCGTACAGGATACGGTTAACGTGGTCCACTTCGTTGACAATGCGGACGGAAATCCCCTGTAAGACATCCCATGGAATGTGAGCGAAGTCCGCCGTCATCCCATCGATCGACGTTACGGCCCGGATACCCACGGCATAGTCGTAGGTCCGGCCATCGCCCATTACCCCAACACTCTTGATGTTTGGTAGGACGGTGAAATATTGCCAGATATCACGGTCGAGACCAGCCTTCTTGATTTCCTCACGGAGAATCAAGTCACTGTCTCGCACGATTTGGAGCTTTTCGGGGGTGATTTCACCCAATACCCGAATCCCTAGACCAGGGCCAGGGAATGGTTGCCGCCACACAAGGTCGCTAGGCATCCCCAACTTTTCACCCAACTCACGGGCTTCATCCTTGAACAATGAACGCAGGGGTTCAATCAGCTGGAAGTGCATGTCTTCCGGCAACCCACCTACGTTATGGTGAGACTTAATGGTTTGTGCCGTGTCAGTCCCACTTTCAATCACGTCGGTATACAACGTTCCTTGCGCCAAGAAGTCGATACCATCTAACTTCTGAGCTTCGTCATTAAAGACTTGGATAAATTCATTACCGATAATCTTACGTTTCTTTTCGGGTTCAGTCACACCAGCCAGTTTGCTTAAGAAGCGGTCCTGGGCGTCGACTTGCACGATGTTTAAGCCGAATTTCCCTTTCAGGCTAGCCATAACTTGTTCAGCTTCGCCCTTCCGCAACAGGCCGTGATCAACGAAGATACTGGTCAGTTGCGTACCAATGGCCTTATGCAACAGCACACCAACTACGGAAGAATCAACCCCACCGGACAGGCCGAGCAAGACGCGCTTGTCGCCAACCATATCCCGAATGTGTTGAATCTGTAAGTCAATGAAGTCATCCATTGACCAGTTGGCCTGCGCACCACAGACGTCAAAGGTAAAGTTCTTCAGGATATCGTTCCCGTATTCCGAGTTGCGTACCTCCGCGTGGAATTGAATCCCGTAAAAGTTGCGGTCCACGTCCTGCATCGCGGAAATTGGGCAGTTTTCACTGGTAGCGACCCGTTCAAAGCCATCCGGAACCTGGGTAACCAGGTCCCCGTGACTCATCCAAACGGTCTGTTCCTTTGGCGTATCCTTGAATAGTTTGGCGTCATCACTCAAAACGGTGATGTCTGCGCGGCCGTATTCGCGGTTATCCGCGGATTCGACCTTCCCACCAGCCAGATGGTGCGCCATGAGTTGCATCCCGTAACAGATTCCTAAGATGGGAATACCCAGATTAAAAATCTCAGGATCAACGTTAAAGGCACTACTGTCGTAAACACTGTTTGGTCCCCCGGAGAATACGATCCCCTTAGGGCCCCAAGCCTTGATTTCAGCAGCACTCATCGTGTGTGCCTTCAGTTCGGAGTAAACGCCTAAGTCACGAATCCGGCGCGTAATCAACTGGTTGTATTGACTTCCGAAGTCCAAGACGATGATTTTATCGAATTTGGACATATCAACGTTTGCCAAGCCATTCACCCTTTCTTCTTTTTCAACATTGCTTATATCATACAGATTTCTCAAACGCGGGTCAATCTAAATCCTGGGTAATTCCCGCAGGACTAGTTCACCCGATAACGTAAATGCAGATAATTTTGCCGGTCCAATCGTCGCCACATCGTTGCTACAAAGCCAAACTCCGCGGCCAATTTGGCATTAGAACTCCCGGGTCGAACGTCCATCCCCACGACCGATTGACCACTTAGTCGTGCCTGATGTAACGCATCGCCCAGCAGCCACTCATCAAACCATTTCTGCTGAAACGTCTTACGCTTCGAACGATTTCGAACCGTTAACAGATCCAGGTACCATTCATCCGGCAATGCCCGTGGCGTCACCACCAGCTGTTGTGGTGGTGTCTCCTGAAGCCGTGAAAATAGTGACGCCCACTGATTATCCAACGTTGGTTCAACCGCCGCCGGGTAGCCATAAGCGACACCCACCGCAACTCCTTGATTCTGATAAACGCGCGCCTGGGGATAACCGTAGCGAAAGTTTTCCTGGTGATAGCCCACGAATAACAACTGTGACAGCTGTTCCTTGCTGAGTCGCCGCAACCGCCGCAGTTGACGCCGCTCCAACTCATGTAAGACCAACATGGCCACCGCATCCGCGTCCACAATCGTGGCATCTCTTAACATCCTGATTCCTCCTAGTATTTCCGCAACAGGAGTCGATCGATTCGGTGATGGAACGTCTTGTGAATAATCATGTCCGCCCGGTTTCGCGTCGGCAAGATGTACTCAGTCAGGTTCTTCAGATCAATGTCGCGCCAGACCTGTTTTCCCTTTTCCAAAGCCACGTCCCGGTCGCCAATGGCATACGGGTAGTAGTAGTTGCTAGGATCTTGGAAGGACGTTTCCAGCAACAATTTAAACCGTTCTAAGAACCAGTCCTCAATCAAGGCCGGGTCCGCATCCACGTACACGGAAAAGTCCGTAAAGTCACTGACGTAAATCTGCTCGTTGGTTGGCAGTTGCAGCGTGTTAATACCCTCAACAATCAGCACGTCTGGATGCATGATATAGTCGTAGCGGTCCGGCACAATGTCATAAACCTTATGCGAATAGACCGGCGACTTAATGAGCTTTTTGCCCGCCTTGACGTCGTTTAAGAATTGAATCAGCGCCCCCATGTTATAACTTTCCGGGAACCCTTTACGCGCCATGAGATTACGCTTTTTCAGCTCCTCATTGCTGTAGAGAAACCCGTCGGTCGTGATCAATTGGATCCGTTGGCCAGTAAAGTAGTGATTCAGTAGAACCTCTAACAGCCGGGCCGCCGTGGTCTTCCCCACCGCCACACTACCAGCGATGCCGATAATAAACGGTACTCGGTGAGGTTTCTGTTGCAGAAATTCTGCCTTGTCCCGTTGCAGTTTTTGATAGTGATCAAACTGTAGGTGTAACAAGTGAATCAACGGAATATAAATATCCTGCACATCTTGCAGGGAAATGCGGTCGTTAAACGCCTTGATCTGCCGTAGACTCTCTTGGGTCAATGGCAACGTGGCATCGTCCGAAAACGCCCGCCACTGTGCTCGGGTAAATGCATTGTAATTAATCGGATCACTCATGAAGACACCTCAACTCTAGTCAGGAATAATTACCCACCATTATACCGCAAATTCTACGGTTTTCGGGGAGAGATTTCACAAAGTACGCCGTGAATGGAAGCGTTCTCTTATTGGCGCGTTCCGGCGGCCAGGGGCGGGGCCTGCTGTGGGGACGCTTCAGCCAAAGTACGGGCTTCTCGCTCGATTTGAAGCCAGGCCAGCCCACCTGTCTTCAAAGTCGCCCATGGCATAAGCTAGCAACCCACTAGCTAACGCCATTGTCACGGCTGCCCCCACCCCTGGCCACCTCCACTGAAGTTGCGAGCTATTGCATCTCCAGTGTCCCGCCAAGCTCCGTAGCATACTTCATACTGGTCCAACGCGATTAACCACAGTTCTACTTACAAGAGCTTCACCCTACTACATCAGCGCAAGCAATCACCAACACCCACACAAAAGAGGCCCCGGACACAATATGTCCGAGGCCTCTCATCAAATTAATCTGTTAAAACACCACGAACCTGAACAACCTACTGCTAACCTAATTGTTGCCCAATCACCAATCTGTGATTGAACAGCCAATCGTAGCCGCAGGACGCCAGGGCGGGTGGCCACAGTGAAAGTGGCGTTAGCTCGGTGGGTTACCGAGGTTAGGCCACGGGACGAGTTGACAGACTCGGTGATTTTCCGAGGCTGCCAACCGAGCCGGAGGACCGCCCCTCAGGCCGTAGGCGTTCCCCACAGCGGGCACCCGCCCTGGCGGCCGAAGGCGGCCAATCCAGCTCCAGCCAAACTAGACCAGTTCAAACTCAGATTCAGGTACGTCGCTCAACAATGGTGACAACTCATCGATTCCGATGACCGTCAACCGGTGCATCGCCCGCGAACAGATGGTGTATAGCAATTGCCGTTCATCCTCAGCCGCATACCGACTCTTCGATGCCTGCCAAACGATAACGGCATCGAATTCCAATCCTTTGGCCAGAAACGATGGCACCACGATGGTTCCGGGCGCCAAGCGCTGGTTTTCAGATTGAATCAACGTCACCGCAACGCCAGCGGCTTTCAGCTTCTCGGTCAGGTCCCGACAATCTGCCAGGTCCTTACCGATGATGGCCGTCGTCTCTTGTTCCTCATCGTTTTGTTTCAACTGTGCAATGACTTGTTGAATCCCGGCCGTCTCATCAGCTGCGACCGTCACGGTTGGCAGTTCTCCTTCACGCGCGAACGCCGTAACGGCTTCTCCGTTCTTCAGGATGTGCTTGGTGAAGTCAGTCACCTGCTGGGTTGACCGATACGACTGCGTCAACTGCACGACCCGCGTCTTGTCAGGGTCGAACATCGTGCTGAGTTCTTGCAAGAGCGTCCGACTGTTTTCTTTGGTAAAGATGGCCTGGTTCAGGTCCCCTAGCATCGTGAAACGTGCCCGGGGGAAGCTAAACTTCAGAAACGCCAGTTGAAAGGCGTTGTAGTCCTGAATTTCATCCATAAAGACGTAACGCATATCGCGCTCGCCACCCTTACCAGTCATCTTGTCATAGAGGTACAGGTACGGCGTAGTATCCACCAGTTGCATCCGGTGATCCTTCAGCTTGTCAATGGATTCCTCCACGCTAGCATTCCAGTCCGCCACGGAGATACCTGCCCGCTTCAAGTCCACGCGGTTCGGCATATCGCGCAGCATGTGCACGTACTGGTTGTTGATGCTCAGGAACCGTGCCCGGACGATAGCCTTTCGAATCGGATCGAAGGCCTTCATCACAACTTTCCGTGATAAGAATTGGGTTTCCTTTTCAGCTGAATCGAACTCTCTTGGGTCATCCCCATACAGTGAATCCAACTCTTCCTTACTCAGGTCCTGAATGGTATCTTCAACCCACTTGGTCTTCATTTCACTAGAAATCCGCCGGTTCAAGATCCGAATCAGGGCTTCCTTAGTGGCCTGGAGTCGATTACCCAGGTGGTAGTTACGGTTAAAGCCGTAGTAGATCTCTTGAATCTTTTCCTTAGGAATAAAGACGTCGCCCTTGAATTTGATGTTGCGGAACACCATGTCCGCACTTTCCAAATGGTCGGCGTAATCGGTCACCGCATCAAAGAAGTTCAAGCTTCCCTTCAGCTGGTTGATGGCCTTTTGTGCCGGCGTATTGGATTCGTCAAACCGTTGCGCCAGCGTTTCCACGTCGATCTTCGGCAACCGACGACCGGCGTACTGGTAGTACGTCATCTGGACCATGTTGTGCTCCCCGAGTTCAGGCAACACTTGGTCGATGTAGTCGTTGAACAACTGGTTCGGCGAGAACAGCATGACTTGTCCAGCGTTCAGATGGCCCCGGTAACGGTACAGTAGGAACGCCACCCGTTGTAAAATGGCGGCCGTCTTCCCGGAACCCGCGGCCCCCTGGACAAACAACAGGTCGGACTTGGTGTCTCGAATAATTTGGTTTTGTTCCTTTTGAATGGTCGTGACAATACTCTTCATCTTCGTATCGGAATGTTCACTCAACGCAGACAACAGCATCTGGTCGGTCACCGTCTGATCCGTATCGTACAGGGTCACAATAGTGCCGTCTTCAATTTGAAATTGCCGTTTTAATTTGACGTCAACGGTTTGTTCTCCGTCGGGCGTCTGGTAGCTGACATTGCCCAGTTCCCCATCATAGTAAATGCTGGAGATGGGTGCCCGCCAATCGTAAATCAGAAAATGATCGGGGGTGTCAGAGAAGGACCCCAGGCCAATGTAAATGGTTTCGACCTTCGACTTGGGACCTTCCTGAAAGTCGATCCGGGCGAAGTAGGCCTTCTGCTCCAGGCGTTTTAACGTGCTCAGTTCAGTCGTGGCATGTTGCCAACTGTTCTGCCGTTCGGCCAGCAGCTGTTGCTGTTGCCGAACAGAAAGCGCCGTCTCTAACAAGCCCTCGTAGCTATCCGTTTTAATCCGCAAGTCATTCACAAAGTTCTTCCGGATTCCTGCCTCGTCGGTCTCAGCAACGTCGATCCGTTGCTTGGCTTCCTCTTCGGCGGTTTGAATCTTCTGGACGACCTTATCTAAATGTTTCTGCTCTTGGGACTTGATTGAATCTGGCAAGCCAATCCCTCCTCGATTAACTAAACAACAAACGTTGAAACGGGATACGCCGCTTAAGCTGTGGTGAGCCCACTGATCCTCCCACCGGGTCAATCCCTAAGTGGTCACATCATTGTTGGCCGCAAATTGCGTGTCGGTTAAGCAAAAGTCCACCCAACCGCCCGGCCAGCGGCACTGGCCCCACCGCACCATTGCAGACGTTATCCATGATAATTCGACTTTCAATTTTACACTAATTCAGCCTATAAATAAAGCATTCCGCCCGGCGTGAATCCAGTTAGTTTTCCCCAGGTTTGCTATAATAAGAGAGAACTTTTTTCGGAGGTGAAACTATGGACCAAGTTTCCTTGTTAATTATCTTAACCGCCGCGTTGGTCACGCCGCTAGTCATGGCGAAATTCAAGCTCACCGTACTACCGACCGCCGTCGTGGAAATCCTCGTGGGTATCCTGTTAGGACCAAGCATTCTAAACGTTGTCCACAGCAACAATACGTTAAGTCTCTTATCAAACACGGGGGTCATCTTCCTGATGTTTCTGAGTGGGATGGAAATTGACTTCAGCCTATTCGGTCGTCGCAAACGCCCGCAAACCCCGTTGGCCGCCAAAGTTGCCGGGAGCGCCCCGCGCTATTCACCCGTTTTCTTAGCGGTCACCAGTTACGCGGCCATCGTCGTCTGTGCCCTGCTACTGGGTTTCATTTGCCAGTGGACTGGCCTTTTCAAGGACCCGTGGTTGGCCGCCATCATCTTCATGACCATTTCATTAGGCATCGTCATTGCCACGCTCAAGGAAAAGGAACTCCTGAGTAAGCCCTTCGGCCAGACCGTCCTCTTGATTGCTGCCTTAGGGGAAATCGTTCCTCTGTTTTCGTTGACCATCTACGCCTCAGTCTTCGGGAATAGCAGTAAATCCCTGTGGCTCCTCCTGTTAGTCTTCTTGGCCGCCGGGGTCCTATTCCGCCGGTTCAAGCCGTTTTTTACCTTTTTCGAGTCCATCAACAAGTCCACCACCCAGCTCGACATTCGGCTGGCCTTCTTCCTCATCTTTAGTATGGTCGTCATTGCCGAATCCGTAGGGGCAGAAGGAATTCTGGGCGCTTTCGTGGCTGGTATTGTGATGAAGCTGCTCCAGCCGCAGGAGGACACCCGGGTACGCCTAGATGGAATTGGCTACGGCTTCTTCATTCCCATCTTCTTCATGATGAGCGGAGCCGAGCTGAACCTGCGCACGCTATTGGCAGACCCAGCCACCCTCTTACTGATTCCGGCATTCTTTGCCGCCTATCTGTTAGCCAAGATCGGAGTCTACTTTGTCCTCCGATTGCGTTTCAAACGGGGCAATGCTTTCGCTGGTACCGCAATTACCGCCACGACGATCACCATGGTGCTGGCCGTCTTACAAGTCGCTAAAACGATGAAGGTCGTCACGACCCAGCAGTCCGGTGCCTTCCTGCTGGCAGCTATCCTGACCTGTGTTCTGGGACCACTTCTGTTCAACACCGGTTACTCCGCCGAAGCCGAAGATCTTAAAAAATCAACGGTCCACTTCATTGGCACCAACCTGCTCACGGTACCTGTGGCCCAGCAGTTAGCCGATAGTTGGTACGATATCACCATGTACACCGATAAGGCCGCCAACTACAAGACTTACAACTCTGAAGTCAACGTTGAACTCTTAGACTCCTTAGAGGTCGCCGATGCCGAGCAAAAAGACGCCTTCGACGCGGACATCGTGGTGCTCGGCCACTTCAACGCCACCAAGAATTTCGAATTGTCCAAGGCTGCTAAAGCCTATGGTGTCAACCGGGTCATTGCCCGCTTTGAAGACCGCAACATTTTAGATGAACGGGAAGACGAGCTAATCGACTTAGGGATCGAAGTCTACAACACACCCAACGTTAATATCGCAATGCTCAGAAGCCTGATTGAAACGCCAACGACGTTACGCCTACTGACCTCCTCGACCTCGGCCGTCTACGAAGTGGCGCTCCGCAACCGCCGCTACACGGACCAAGCCATCCACAGTCTGGACTTTGTCGGCGCCGTGACCATCAGCCAGATTTTCCGGGACGGTCACTTTGTCCGACCAACTGGCGCTACCACTTTGAAATTCAATGACCGCATCATCTTCACCAGTACGCCGGAAAAGGCTCGTGAAATTCGGCGCGAACTAGGCATCCTCAACTAGAACTGGTAAGATATTAACCAGTGTGAGCTTGGCAGTTTTACTTGCCAGGCCCTAGAGTGACCAGTAGGCCACCCGCTTCAGCTTCAAGACACGCAAAGGAGAGATTGAGATGGCAACAGTTGACCTATATTTGGTGCGGCACGGCCAAACCTTTTTAAATAAATACCACCGAATTCAAGGGTGGTCCGACTCCCCGCTGACCGATAAGGGAATCGCAGACGCCAAGCGCGCCGGCGAGCGGTTAGCACACATTCCGTTCGCTGCAGCTTACGCTAGTGACACAACGCGAGCGCAAAACACGGCTAAGAGCATTTTAGCTGCTAACGAGACACCAGTGACATTGACCACGGAACCCGCCTTTCGGGAAGAAAACTTTGGTTTCTTTGAAGGCCTTGACACCAGCTTCACCTGGCACACGTTAGGCTCACCAGTCGGGTTAGATTCTTTCAACGCCATGATTGCTAAGCTGACCATTGAAAAGACCAAGGACATGTTTCGCGCACAAGACCCTTACGGTGACGCCGAAGATAACGCCACCTACTGGGCTCGCCTCCAACCTGGTTTAGACCGTGCCGTGGCCAATGCCACGGACGGCGACAAGGTGCTGATTGCGACGCACAGTACGACCATCCGAAGTATTGTGTCGAAGTTTTCCGACACGATTGACATCTCCGTTCCCGTTGACAACGGTAGTATTACCAAGTTGACGGTTACCGACGGCCAGTATCACGTTGATTTCTACAACAATACTGAGGGTAAACTTAAGTAGCTTAGCTGGAATGAAAGTGGCCGCCTTCGGCCGTCAGGGCGGGTGGCCGCTGTGGGGACCGCCTCTGGCCTGAAAACCGGTCCTCCGGCTCGACTTGAAACCTCGGAAGACCACCGAGTTTCCAAGCTCGTCCCGTGGCGTAACCTCGGCAAAAACCACCGAGCTAACGCCACCGTCACTGCGGCCACCCGCCCTGACGGCCTGCGGCTACGTTAGTTCCTACAAGCAACATTGATGATGACCACCAAATTGTCAGGCCGATAATCAACTATCAGCTTGTGCACGAGTCCGCTATTTTTAGAAAATACGCACGAACAGCTATCCACTCATAAAATACTTGTGAATGGGTAGCTGTTTTTTTGCATCTGTTAATACTCCTATTGTAATTGTCTACACACACCAGCGACGCGGCCAATCACTTTACTAACCGTTACATAATCACACTTAAGTTGGCAACACCAACTTCAAAAGCCAACGAGTCACCCTCTCAAGTTCACCGACAAATGTAAGCCGCAAGTGACCGAGATTAGTGCCAGTTGTGTCGACGGTGCTAGCGCGTTCTAAGCGCGATTACACCGTGGGACGAGCCGGTTCCCACAGCAGGTGCCGGTATTAGCTCTGCCGTCTCTCCCACACCTATCAGCCAACGTTGTCTTTAAAAACTAACCAGCCACCACGTTCAAAGTCAGCGACACGTGTAAGCCGCAGGTGGTCAAGATTGGGGGCAGCTGTGTCGACGGTGTTATCGCGCGTTCTAAGCGCGATTACACCGTGGGACGAGCTGGGAGACGCGGTGGGTTGTCCGTGGCTTCCAGTCGAGGAGCGAGACCGCACTCTGGCTCGCTCCGGTCCCCACAGCAGGCCCCAATCTTGGCCACCGAAGGCGGACACTCACAAATATCTCCACAAAACAAAAAAGACAACCAACAAAGAATGCTGGTTGTCTTTTAAAGACTAATCGTGAATTAAGGATGCGGCATGTGCCCGCTTGGTATACATGTCGATTTCATCTTCGGCAGCTCGAACCCAGTGACGAGGAGAAATTTCAACCAAGTGACGTTCCTTCCCATCATTTTCACCGGAACCGTCGTACGAAATTTCCTCACGAGTCCGTTCGAACTCTGGATCAGGAATTGGGACGGCAGACAGTAAACTCTTGGTGTAGTCGTGCAGTGGGTGGGCGTAGATTTCGTCAGAGTCGGCGATTTCCAACATCCGGCCGTAGTGCATAACCCCGATCCGATCGGAGATGTACTTCACCATGGAGAGGTCATGGGCGATGAACAGGTACGTTAAGCCCTGCTCCCGCTGGAGCTTCTTCATCAAGTTAACCACTTGGGCTTGAATGGAAACGTCCAAAGCGGAGATCGGTTCATCGGCGATCACGAACTTAGGATCCACGGCCAAAGCCCGTGCAATCCCGATCCGTTGCCGCTGCCCACCAGAGAATTCGTGGGGGTAACGACTAGAATGGTCTTTGTTCAACCCAACGGTTTCCAACAGGTCTTCTACCCGCTTGGAACGGTCGGCATCATCTTTAGCCAAATGGTTGATATCGATCCCTTCGGCCACGATGTCCTTGACCTTCATCCGAGGGTTCAATGAAGCGTAGGGATCTTGAAAGATCATCTGCATGTCCTGACGGAATTCACGTTGGTCAGACTTACTCTTAAAGTTATCGACGTTCTTCCCGTTGAACAGGATTTCACCAGACGTTGGTTCGTACAAGTGAATGATGGCCCGACCGGTCGTGGTCTTCCCAGAACCGGATTCACCAACTAACCCAAAGGTTTCACCCTTGTAGATATCAAAGGAGATATCGTCAACGGCCCGGACTTCATCCTTCTTGCCCACGTTGAAGTATTGTTTGAGGTGCTTGACCTCGAGGATTTTCTCGGCATTTTCGTAATCCATTATTGCTGTTCCTCCTCTTCTTCAACCGGACCAGTTGTCCGTTGTGTTTGTACCAACTTAGATTGCATGTCAGCGTACTTCTTTTGCCGCTCCACGATTTGTGCAGGTGGAGTGACTTCAGGCGCATCTGGATGCATCAACCAAGTGGCAGCGTAGTGCGTGTCGGAGACCTTGAAGAAAGGTGGTTCCTTCTCGGTATCGATCTTCAAAGCGTACGCGTTCCGGGCGGCAAAAGCGTCCCCCTTTGGTGGGTCCAATAAGTCAGGTGGCGTCCCAGGAATTGATGGCAATTCATCGCCACCAGTATCCATGGTTGGCATCGAGCTTAACAGACCCCACGTGTACGGGTGCTTCGGGTTGTAGAAGATTTCGTCGACCGTTCCGTATTCCACGATTTTACCCGCGTACATAACGGCAACTCGGTCAGCCATCCCGGCCACAACACCCAAGTCATGAGTGATGAAGATGATGGAGGTTGAAATCTTGTCTTGCAGTTCCTTCATCAAGTTCAAGATTTGTGCCTGAATCGTCACGTCCAAAGCGGTCGTGGGTTCATCGGCAATCAGAATTTCTGGGTAGTTGACCAACGCAATCGCAATCACGATCCGTTGCCGCATCCCACCAGAGAATTGGTGCGGATAATCATTGATCCGGTTTTCGGCGTCAGTGATCCCAACTAATTTCATCATTTCCAAGGCTTGCGCCAAGGCTTTTTCTTTCTTCATACCCTTATGAACCATCAAGGGTTCAGCAATTTGCCGACCGATCTTCATGGTTGGGTCCAAGGACGTCATTGGGTCTTGGAAGATTTCGGCGATATCTTGTCCCCGAATGGCTTCCATTTCCTTTTCCGACTTCTTTAAGAGGTCGTCACCCTTGTACTTGATCGTCCCACTAGCAATGTCAGCGTTGGAGGCGTTCAATCCCATGATAGTCCGCGTTGTAACGGACTTACCAGAACCAGATTCACCAACGATAGCCAGGGTCTCACCTTTACGTAAATCAAAACTCACGTCCCGAATAGCCTTAACGTCACCGGCATAGGTTTTGAAATTTACTTGAAGGTTACGTACTTCCAAAATGTTTTTTTCGTTCTCCATGACGTTACTTCACCTACTCTTTCGTCCGTGGGTCAAAGGCATCCCGCAAGCCATCACCTAAGAGGTTAAAGGCTAACATGATGATGGAAAGGACCAGAGCTGGCCACCACATTTGATATGGTAAGAACTGGAAGTTCTTCTGCCCATCGTTCAACAACGTCCCTAGTGAAGCCTGTGGTGAGGAAATCCCAATCCCAATGTAGGACAGGGTGGCTTCGAAGAAGATGGCGTTGGGGATCGTGAACATCGTGTTGATGATGATCACACTCGACAAGTTCGGGAGCAAGTGTTTAAAGGCAATCTGCATCGGCCGTTCTCCCAGCGTTCTCGCCGCTAGGATGAACTCCTGCTCCTTTAACTCCATCGTCTGCGCTCGAACTAGCCGGGCCATGTTGGTCCAGGACGTCAGCGCGATGGCGATGATGATCGAGGTCATCCCTGGTTTCAGGATCAAGATCAGTAACACAATCACAACTAAGTTAGGGATGGACAGGATGATTTCAATGATCCGTTGCATGATGGTATCAATGCGACCACCCTTCCATCCTGAGAACATCCCATACGTGACCCCAATCGTTAAGTCAAAGAGGGTCGCGACTAACGCGATGATCAGAGAAATCCGTGTCCCGTAAAGGACCCGAGAGAACAGGTCCCGACCTAAGTAGTCGGTCCCCATGATGTAATGTAAGTTTGAAGCGCCTGCTTGTTTGTAGGCGTCGACCCGTTGACCAGCTTGCACTAAGGTCCCGTTGAATCCGTTGATACCAATACCGGGAATCTTAGATGGTAAGTTGGCGTAGGAAGGATTAACGGCGTTGGGATCGTGTGGTGAGACAAAGATTGAACCGAAAGCCATGATGAAGACGATGGCCAGCACAATCAATGAGATCCAAGCCCCTTTGTTCTTCCGTAACCGCCGCCATGCATCTTGGGCGAAGGTTAAAGAAGGCGCCGCGATTTTTTCACTGTCTAACGCCGTCCGGTCATCGGCCGAAATCGGCTTAAAGCTATCTTCAGGGAGTTTTACTGTATCTGCCATTTATTTACCTCCTAGTTAGCCTTTCCTGTGATCCGAATCCGTGGGTCAACGATTCCGTAAAGGATATCGGTGAACAACAGAACGACACAGAGCATAAATGAATAGATGATGGTCAGTCCCATGATGGTTGGGTAATCGTTGGTCAAGACGGACTTGACGAATTGTTCCCCGATACCAGGAATGGAGAAGATGTTTTCAACAACCATCGACCCAGTCATGATGTTTACGGCTAACGGTCCAACAATCGTAATCAAAGGAATCAAACTGTTCCGCAGCGCATGGTGGTAAATAACCCCCGTGCGACTCAGTCCCTTGGCCTTGGCCAGTTCGATGTAATCCGAACTGAGCACGTCGACCATTTCGGTTCGGACGAACCGGGCCGACTCAGCTAACGGCGTCGCGCCCAACGCTAAGGTTGGCAGCACCGTGTAGATGAAGCCACCCCATTCAGCAATGGGGAACCAGCCGAGCTTTAACCCCAGGTAGTACTGGAGTAAGACGGCCAAGACGAAGGAAGGAATAGAAATCCCTAAGATGGATACGAACGTGGCTGAAGTATCAACCCACGTGTTTTGTTTCATCGCCCCAAATGAACCAACGATGATCCCAATGATAACCCCAAAGATCATGGCTTGCAGCCCAATCTGCAAGGATGGTCCGATCCGACTTGATAACAGGTAGGAAACGGGTTGGTCACTGAATTGGAAGGACGTTCCGAAGTTGCCTCGGACGGCACCCGCTAGGTACAGCAGGTACTGTTGCCAAACTGGCTTGTTCAAGCCATATTGTTCATAAATCAGAGCAATCTGACTCTTGGACAATTTAGCTTGGTTGGTCAGTGGCGTCCCGGGTAACAACTTCATTAGGAAGAACGTCACGGTAATAACGATGAATAAGGTCAGGACCAGATAAAAGATCCGCTTTGCTAGGTACTTTGCCATTTGTTTACCTCTCAATCAGTAGACTTATTCGTTACCGTTAAGTTGTTGAACTTAACAAAAACTCCACGAAAACAACAAGATGATAAATGATTGCAATAATACCGAAAAGTAAGGACCAACTTCGCGTCAATCCTTACTCTCCGATAAAGCTTATTATGTTGGGCTCTCACCCAACGAGTAATAACTGATTAATACGTGACTTACTTAGAAATGTAAGCTGAACTGAAGTCCCAGTTAGCGCCGGTTGGGAAGTAGATCAAGCCCTTAACATTGGATTTAACCAATTGTGCTTTACCTTGTTGGTAAACGGGGATGATTCCTTGGTCGTTCAAGATGGTCTTTTGTGCGTTGACCATGTCACTCCAACGAGCGTCAGCGTTGTTCGCATCCTTACCAGATGCAGCCTTGACGTACTTGTCGTAGCTCTTTGAAGCCCATTTCCCGTTGTTGTATGAGTTACCAGAAGTAAACAGGGACAAGAATGAGATTGGGTCTGGGAAGTCGGCACCCCATGCGGAGATAACGGCATCGAATTGCCCATCTTGTGAACGAGCAAGCCGCGTCTTGAATGGTAAGTTACTGTTGGTAACCTTCAAGCCGTCCAACTTAGCCCATTGACTTTGGATGAATTCAGCAGAGTTCTTACCAGCTGGCGTATCGTCAGCCATTAAGGTAAGTGAGTAGCTCTTCCGACCGGTTTCCTTCAAAGCTTGCTTCCAAAGCTTCTTAGCCTTGGTCAAGTCTTGGGTGGTAGCGGAAGGAACGGCGGCTGCAGTGTTGAAGTCTTTGCCATTCTTAGAAGCTAAACCAGTTGATACTAAGCCCTTCGCAGCAGTTGAGCCATCGGCTAAGACCTTGTTGACGAATTGGTTCCGGTTGATAGCTAATGATAAGGCTTGACGAGCCTTCTTGTTCTTCATCATTGAATCTTTCTTTTCGTTCAATTCAATGTAGAAGGTTGAAGCACTCTTCCGTTCAACGTATTGCTTACTGTTCTTGTAGTTCTTTGGTTGTTGACCACTCAAGTAAGTTGCGTCAAGCTTGCCACTCTGGTACTGGCTCAATGAAGTTTGTGGATCCTTCATCGTCTTGAAGTTGATCTTCTTTAGTTTAACATTCTTTGCGTTCCAGTACTTAGTGTTTTTGCTCAAGGTCCAGTTATCAGACGTCCCGGTCCAGTAAGTCAATTTGAATGGGCCGTTGTAGACGTTGCTGGCAGCGTTCGTAGCGTATTTCTTACCGTACTTTTGAACAACTGATTGGTTTTGTGGGAAGAACATTGGGCTAGCAACCAGTGCTGGGAAGTAACTAGTTGCTTGCGTTAAGGTAACGACCAGCTTGTAATTGCCAACCGCCTTAACCCCTAAACTAGAGACAGGCTTCTTCTTGGCAATGATGGCGTTAGCGTTCTTAACTTGCGCATACATGTAAGAATATTGTGAAGCGGTCTTAGGATTGACGGTGCGTTGCCAGGCATAAACGAAATCTTTAGCGGTTACTTTGTCACCGTTACTCCAGTTAGACTTACGTAAGTTGAAGGTGTAGGTCTTACCGTCTTTAGACTTGGTATAACTCTTGGCGACACCAGGAAGAGTCTTACTGTTCTTACCGAAACGCAGTAAACCTTCGTTGGTGTTGTTTTCTGTTTCCCCTGAAACAACGTCGGTGGACGTAGATAAGTCCATTGATGGTAATGCTGAGTTTTCCATCCAGTTTAAGGTTTGTTTACTTGCCTCGCTGGAACTGCTTGAGGATGAGCCACACGCTGCCAACAATACTGCGGCGAACGTTGCGACTGTCCCTAATTTGACTGCCGAATTGATCTTCATTTAAATCCAACCCCTCTTAGTTGTTTGAGAAATAAATTGACACCTCAAATTTGATGTTTCCAATTGTATATTAGAAAACCATTAAAATCAATGCTAATTACTAATTTAGTTTAAAATAGTTTTCACAAAGCTTGATACATAGGCGTTTCAAAATAAAAATTAAAATTTGATTTCACATTTTATACAGGTAAAACACCCTTTTCTTGTATAACATATACAACAATTAGCCGGAATTTACAATCACTACACGGTTAATATCCATTTTCCGCCTAAAAAGCGGTGAATCAGGTCACCCCGATTCACCGCTCTCATAATTTTGTTAAAGTTGTTCTCCCAATCAGGTCAGTTCAGCCACCGATTAAAGTGGATCGGCCAGAGGGCCTCTAAATGGCCGTGTAAGGCAATTGCTGATGACACCGTCTATCTTTACGCTAATCAGTTACTTAGCGATGTAGGCCCGGCTGTAATCCCAGTTAGCGCCAACTGGGAAGTAGACGACACCCTTGACCTTAGACTTCATCAATTGTGGCATCCCCGTCTGGTAAACTGGAATGATCCCTTGGTCCTTCAGCATAACCTTCTGGGCGTCAACCAGGTTCTGCCACCGAGCACTAGGCTTGTTGGCGTTGGTCGTCGTTGCTTCGTCGATCAACTTGTCGTAAGACTTGGAAGACCATCTCCCGTTGTTGTACGTGTTCCCGGTTGTGAACAGGGACAGGTCGGTGATTGGGTCTGGGAAGTCGGCACTCCACCCACTGACAACGGCTTCAAATTGACCATTTTGTGAGCGAGATAACCGTGTCTTGTAAGGAATGTTGGAGTTGGTAACCTTGAAGTTATCCAATTTAGCCCACTGACTTTGAATGTACTCAGTCGCACTCTTACCGGCTGGCGTATCGTCAGCTAACAAGGTAATCGAGTAGCTCTTCCGACCAGTTTCCTTTAAGGCTTGCTTCCAAAGGGTCTTCGCCTTGTCTAAGTTGTACGAGGTGGCTGATGGAACGGAGGCCGTCTTAGAGAAGTCCTTGCCGTTACGGATAGCTAACCCAGAGGAAACGATCCCCGTGGCTGCCTTTGAACCATCTTGCATAACTTTGTTGACATATTGTTGCCGGTTGATGACCATGGATAAGGCTTGACGCGCCTTCTTGTTTTTGAGCATGGTATCCTTCCGTTGGTTCAGTTCAACGTAGGTGATCCGTGAGCTGACCCGTGAGTGGAAGTCCTTGTTATTCTTGTAGTTCTTAGGTTGTTGCCCACTCAGGAAGATAGCGTCTAACTTGCCACTTTGGTACTGACTCAAAGCAGTTTGTGGGTCCTTCACAGCGCTGTACTTAACGTGTTGTAATTTGACGACCTTAGCATCCCAGTACTTCGGGTTCTTGGTTAAAGTCCAGTCGTCGGAGGTTCCGGACCACTTGGTCAACTTGAACGGCCCATTGTAGACGTTGTGCTTAGCATCCGTCGCAAACTTCTTGCCGTACTTATCAACGGCTTTCTTGTTAACGGGGTAGAAACATTGTTGGGCAACCAGCGTTGGGAAGTAACTAACTGGGTGTTCCAGTGTGACAACCAACTTGTAGTCGCCGTCCTTCTTGACCCCTAAGGCTGAAGCTGGCTTCTTGTTCTTCATGATAGCGTTGGCATTCTTGATATCTGCGTACAGGTAAGCGTACTGTGAACCCGTTTTAGGGGCAATCGTCCGCTGCCATGAGTAAACGAAGTCTTGTGCAGTGACCTTCTCACCATTACTCCATTGTGACTTCCGCAGGTTAAACGTGTAAGTCAATCCGTCTTTGGATTTGGAATAACTCTTCGCTAGTCCTGGTAACGTCTTGCTGTTCTTGCCAAATCGTAACAGGCCCTCACCTGTGTTGTTCAGCGTTTCACCGGAAATAATATCCGTGGCCTTGGCGTTATCCATGGAGGACAGTGATGACGTCTCCATGAGGTGTAAGGTTTGATCCTTAGCCTTACTACTGCTTGAGGAGGTGCCGCACGCTGCGAGTAACACAGTCGCCAGCGACGCCACCGTCCCTAACTTAACAATTGACTTAACCTTCATACAATTCCGACCCCTCTATGTAAATACTTAGGAAACTAAGCGTTGAGGATATATTAAATGATAAAACAATTAGAATCAATAGCGAAATTTAATATTAATTTGTTCAGGTCATTGCAAATACTTTAATACCGCCCTTACCAGGCCAAATAAAATATTTAATTTCAATTAGAAATTCTAAGGATTTTCTAAGGTTTAGTCATTTTAATCACTAAAAATTGAAAGTTCGAAAACCATTATCGACTTAAAAATAGCCTCACCCTGCCACCTGCGGCGGTCAGAGGTTCCACCTGCTGTGGGGAACGCCTCCGGCCTGAAAAGCGGTCCTTCGGCTCGGTTTGAAGCCTGGAAAAACCACCAGTCTTCAAACACGTCCCACGCTGTAAGCCGAAAATCGGCTAACAGCGTCGACACAGCAAGCTCCACCTCTGACTGCCTCCGGTTAAACGGGTTCTTAGAAAACTAGGCTAGCTTAAATGACAGCACTTACGCAATATTATTGACGCTCAACTAGGTAGCCGAGAGTGAACCAAATTTGGACTAAGCCGTGGGATTTTTAAGTGATTTTCTTGAAAATGGCGACTTGAAGACGTGCTTTGCGGCTTCAAGCGAGGGGCAAGACCGCCCTTTGGCTTGTCCCGTCCTTCCCACCGCGTTCCAGTCCAAATTTGGCGAACGGTAAGGCGGCAATTTCCCACTACGTTTGACTAAACCCCAATTCTTGCTGTATCAGGCATAGTGTGTGTCACGGCTTAAACCTTTAGATTTAGATAACTGAAATCAGACAAAAAGGTCACGGAAAGCTATTTCCCGTGACCTTTTATCTGATTAAATTTTAGGTTGATCATACTCAAGCTGACAATTCCACCTTAACATAACCAGTATGCGTACAATGACCCACATCGAGCCAGCACCTAGCAGATAGTGCCCCGTGTCGGCGGTTTTAGCTGGGTGAACTAGCCCTGCTTAGAGCGCGGTCAATCTTTGAAACGCACGATTTTGGTGAGGTTCGAAGGTGCCCTGAAGACCGATTCTCAGGCTTCAGGTCTGCCCCACGGGGCGCTGTCTGCTGGGTGTTGGTGGCACAACTTACGGGTAACTTAGTTTACTAATTCATGTTAGCTAGGAAAGACACAATCCAACAGCTCATCTGCTAAACCATCACTATGTTAGCCGGGAGGGCAGGGAAAATAGGCTCAGCCGTGGCACTGCCTTAGCACGGGATTTCCTGTGGTTAGGCAGAACCGTGTTTCGAGACCGTCCTTCGGCTCGAAATCGTGTTCACAGCGTTCCAGCCTATTTTCTCCGCCCGGTAAGGCGACAAGCAATGATTACTTAGCAATGTAAGCCCGGCTGAAGTCCCAGTTAGCGCCAACTGGGAAGTAAACGACACCCTTCACACTAGACTTCACCAGCTGTGGCTTCCCGTTCTGATAGAACGGAATGATGCCTTGATCGTTTAACAGAACCTTCTGTGCCTTGATCAAATCTTGCCAACGTTGACCAGCCCGGTTGGCATCTGAACCAGTTGCTGCCTTGATCAGACGGTCATAGGACTTGTTGGACCACTTGCCTTCGTTGTAGGAGTTCCCAGTCGTAAAGAGCTGAAGGAACGTGATTGGGTCAGCAAAGTCGGCGCCCCAAGCGGTGACAATGGAATCAAAGTCCCCACTGGCACACCGCGCTAGCACCGTCTTGTATGGGACGTTAGCGTTGGTGACCTTCAGTCCAGGTAACTTCGCCCACTGACTTTGGACAAACTCGGTCGAATTCTTCCCTGCGGCCGTATCATCTGCGGTCAAGGTCATGCTATAACTCTTGCGACCGGTTTCCTTCAAGGCTTCTTGCCACAACCGCTTAGCCTTCTTCAAGTTCTGGCTAGTACCAGCTGGTACCTTGGCTGACGCCGCAAAGTCCTTGCCCTTGTATGAAGCCAGACCATCGGTAACCAAACCAGTTGGAGCGACTGACCCATCGTCCATCACCTTGTTGGTAAATTGTTGCCGGTTGATGGCCAGTGAAAGTGCTTGACGTGTCTTCTTGTTCTTCATCATGGTATCTTTACGTTGATTGACTTCAATGTACGTCGCCCGGGCACTAGTCCGTGAGACGTATTCCTTACTGTTTTTATAGTTCTTTGGTTGTTGACCGCTCAAATAAATGGCGTCCAGCTTGCCACTCTGGTACTGACTCAGCGCCGTCTGAGGATCCTTGACGGCCTCAAATTTAACGTGATGCAACTTCACCCGCTTGGCGTTCCAATAAGACGCGTTCTTAGTTAACGTCCAGTTGTCAGAAGTCCCCGTCCAGTAGGTCAGCTTAAATGGCCCGTTATACACATTTTGTTGGGCATTGCCGGCGTACTGCTTGCCGTACTTTTCAACAACTTTCTGGTCCTGTGGGAAGAACGTGGTCCCCGCAACCAGGTTAGGAAAGTAGCTGACTGGATGCGTCAGGTGAACGACGAATTGGTACTTTCCCACTGCCTTGACCCCCAGCGTGGACACCGCCTTTTTACTCTTCATAATGGCATTCGCATTCTCGACGTCCGCAAAGAGATAGGCGTATTCGGAAGCCGTCTTAGGATTAACGGTCCGTTGCCAGGAATAGACAAAATCCTTAGCCGTTACTGGATCGCCGTTACTCCACTTAGATTTTCGAAGATTAAACGTGTACGTCTTGCCGTCTTTAGATTTACTGTAGCTTTTGGCAACCCCAGGGTGTAAACTGCTCTTTTTGCCGACCCGCAATAGGCCCTCACCCGTGTTGTTCAGCGTCTCAGCAGACACGTTGTCGACTGCTTTAGAAATATCCATCGTGGGTAATGCTGAGTTCTCCATCCAGGTTAAGGTTTGATCCTTAGCCTGACTGCTACTGCTGGAAGAAGTGCCACATGCGGCTAATAATACCGTGGCAAACGTGGCCACTGCCCCTAGCTTGACAATCCTGGTAACCTTCATAAAAATTCCGACCCCTCTAAGTTTATAATCTGCCTTAAAAAGACAACGAGGACTATTCTAAATGATAAAATAATGAGAATCAATAGGTGATTTTAATTAAATGGTTTTACTAGCTAATATTTATTCAAATAATGATTGCCATGTTATACTCAACGTATAACCTTTAAAGGAGGGTGATCTCTTGGAAGAAACCCCACGAACACCAGTCATAACGATTGGTTTAAATGCCGGTCAGGCAACGTTTGGCTACTCAATGACCGAACTTAAAAATTTGGTTGAAGCCAACAATATGACAGTTGCTGAGGAAGTTCAGCAAGCTTTACCAAAACCCAATCCTGGGACTTACTTCGGTACCGGGAAGGTCGAGGAATTGGCAACCATCGTCGCCGATGATGGTGTTGACACGATTGTCGTCAACGACGAACTGACGCCTAGTCAGATCCGGAATCTTGAGGCTGGTACTAAAGCCCGTATCATGGACCGTACCGGCTTGATCCTCGAAATCTTTGCGAACCGGGCCCAGTCTCGCGAAGCCAAACTCCAAGTTCAGTTGGCCATGCTTCAATACCAACTCCCCCGCCTGCATACCAGCGCTTCTCAACGACTGGATCAGCAGACTGGGAGCGGTGGTGGCGGTGGCTTTACCAACCGTGGTGCCGGTGAATCTCAAACTGAAATGAGTCGGCGGACCATTCAACGGTCCATCAACCACGTCAACCATGAACTCAAAGAAATCAATCAAGCGGCCGCAACCCAACGCCAACAACGGGAACGTAATCAACTCCCTTCCGTGGCCTTGGTTGGATATACCAACGCCGGCAAGTCCACGTTGATGAACGCCCTGGTTCGTGAATTTGGAAAGAGCGAAGAGAAACAGGTCTTCGTCAAGAACATGCTGTTTGCCACGTTGGACACCAGCGTGCGACAACTAACCTTCCCCGACCAAAAGAAACTGTTGCTGAGTGACACGGTCGGATTCGTTAGCCAATTGCCAACGCAACTGGTCAAAGCCTTCCGCTCAACGCTGGCTGAAGCAGCGAATGCTGATCTGTTGGTTCAAGTGGTGGACTACGCTGACCCGAACCGTGAAGCGATGATGGCCACGACGGAAAAGACGCTGATGGACATTGGTGTAACTGACGTGCCAATGATCACGGTCTTCAACAAGGCTGACTTAACGGATGCCGAATTCCCTAGTCGCGTAGGCGATCAACTCGTCCTCTCGGCGCAGGACCCTGCCTCCGTTGACCTGTTAGTTCAGGCCATGAAGGAAAAGGTCTTCCACAACTACGTAACGGCTAACTTCTTAGTACCGTTCGCAGATGGCGACGTCGTGGCGTACTTGAACGACCACGCTAACGTCCTCAGTACGGACTATGAGGCTGAAGGAACGGCCTTACGAGTCGAACTACAATCGGCTGATTTCGACCGATTTAAGCGCTACGTGGTTACTGAATAATCTAGCGTATTAAAAAATGGCTTTCCAATCTGGTTTGATTGGGAAGCCATTTTTGCGTCCTATTACCGCCTACCGGTCACACCGGATGGGCTGGAACGGTGCCGACACAATTTTAAGCCTCGAAAAACACGATTCTTAAAACTTGGTCTTCTTCTAAGCCGTAAACGGCTAAGAAGAACGAGGCGCCTGAGCCCATCCGCTGTGACCTCTCGGCTAAGCTAGACGAAATTTTATCAAACATAGATTAAATGCTAACAAATCCAACTACTCGGCTTAAAACTTGGATAATCAAACAGTCGGACAATCAGTTGGCTGAAGTTCAGCACTACATAAGCCGGAAGTTGTCAGGGCGGGTTTCAGCAGTGAAAGTGGTGTTATCTCGGCGCTTTTTCCGAGGTTACACCACGGGACAAGCTTGGAGATTTGCGGGTTGAGCAAAGCTTCAAGTCGATCCGGAGGACCGCTTCTCAGGCCGCAGGCGATCCCCACGCCTGCCCTGGAACCTGGAGGCGTAATCAAAGACTAAAAATTAAGCCTGACGTTTTTCTAAGTAACGGGCAAGAACGGACAGCAGGTAACAAACGATAAAGTACATCACCGCAATAGCCACGAACATCGGAATGATGTAATTGGTGTTCTGCCCGTAAATGATCTGTGAACGGTACAACATTTCTGGTAACAGAATAATCGTTGCCAGGGACGTATCCTTCACCAACGAGATAAACTGACTCACGATAGCGGGAATCATCTTGTTCAACGCCTGTGGGAGCACAATGTACCAGAGTCCCTGCCAGTAAGTCAGCCCATTGGCTCGGGCCCCTTCCATCTGGCCGGGATCAACAGCCTGAATCCCTGAACGCACAATTTCTGCTAACATGGTGGATTCAAAGATGGTCATGGCCAAGATGGCCGCTGGAATAATTTCCGGTTTGACCCCCAGGTTTGGCAGGCCAAAGTACGTGAAGAACAAGATTAAAATCAACGGTAAGTTCCGAATGACATCGATAATGACCCCGATGATGGCGGACACATATTTAATTTTAACGTAGCGAATAATACCCAGAATGGAGCCAATGATAAAGCTACCAACGATGGACACGATGGAAACCAGCAACGTGATTCCCAGGCCCCCGAACAGGTAATGCAGGTTATCTGGGGAGTAAGCGCCAATAAAGTTTTGCAGCATATTTATTCTCCTCCCCTTAAGCCAAACGCTTTTCTAGGTAGCGCATGTAGTAACTGATAGGCAACGTGATAATCAGGTAGAGCACCCCAACTGAGGCGTACGCCGCGATAGTCTGCAAGGAATTAGACGCAATCACGTTCCCCTGATACATCAAATCGAAACCGCCGACAAAGGCCAACGTTGAGGAGTTCTTGACCAGGTTCACAAATTGATTGCCCAGTGGCGGAATCACGTAGCGAAAGGCTTGCGGCAAAATAATGAACCGCATGGCCTGCCAGAAAGATAACCCGTTGGCGCGGGCCCCTTCCATCTGACCAGGGTCAACCGACCCAATTCCGGCCCGGACCGTTTCAGCAATGAACGCTGACGTATAGAGTGTTAACCCAATCGTGCCGGCAGTAAACCCGTTCATTTTGATGACGTAGAGCGGGAACACCACGTAGAAGAACATCGTGATAACCAGCAACGGAATGTTCCGGAAAACCTCGATGTAGATCCGTGCAACGGCGCGACCAAACTTATTAGGGGATTCTTCCAGTAAAGCAAAGAACGTCCCAAGAATCAGACTGAAGACCAGTGCAATCACACTACATAACAGCGTTTGCCCTAGGCCATAGAGGAGTGTTCCTCCGTATGCTTGAAAGATATGAATCATTCTTTAGCCGCCTCCTCGTAGTCGAAGCCCTTCACGTTGTGGAACCATTTGTGAAGAATCTTGTTGTATTCGCCGCTAGCCCGGACCTGTTTCAACGCTTGATTGACAGCCAGTCTGAACTGCGTTTGGTTCTTATTGATGGCAATGCCATAAGGTTCGGAAACGAATGATCCCTTGGTAACTTCATAACCCGGGTTCTGAATGGACATCCCATACAGAATCCCATTATCAGTCGTCAATGCTTGGCCTTGACCGGACTTCAACGCCGTCATTGCTTGGGCGTAGTCAGTCAGTTGTAGGACCTTGGCGTTCGGCGCGACCTTGGCCACGTTTTGCACGGAGTCAGAACCCACGACCCCTAAGACGGTGGCCTTTTGTTCATTTAAATCTTTAACGTTTTTGATGCTACTGCCCTTCTTGACCAGTAATGATTGGCCCGCCAGGAAATATTGATCTGAGAAAGACACTTGCTTCCGCCGTTCTGGTGAAGGGGTCATGGTGGCCATAATGGCATCAATGTTACCGTTCTTCAGCATTGGGATCCGTGTCGAACTCGTTACTTGAATAAACTTTGCCTTGGCATTCTTGCCTAACATTTGCTTGGTCAACGCCTTAGCCAAATCAATTTCAAACCCTTTGATTTTGCCATCCTTCGTGTCTAACAATCCAAACAACCGGGTATCTGCTTTGACACCCCAGGTAACGGTCTTAGATTGTTGATCGGTCTTCAGCACGTTTTTGGACGCCAGTGACTGACTGCCACATGCCGTCACCATCACGGAGACCGCCACCAGAGTCAGCAAGAGGCCAAGATTTCGAATCAATCTTTTCATAGCTAAATTCCTCCCCTGATTAGTGTGTGATGATCTTGCTTAAGAATTGACGAGCACGTTCGTTGGTTGGCTCACCGTCAAAGAAAGTCTCCTTGCTATCATCTTCCAGAATCCGCCCGTCAGCCATAAAGATAACCCGGTTGGCCACTTCACGAGCAAAGCCCATTTCGTGGGTCACCACGAGGGACGTCATACTGGAGTCGCGGGCGATAGTCTTCATAACGTTCAACACATCATCAATCATTTCAGGATCCAACGCACTGGTTGGTTCATCGAACAACAGACACTTAGGCTTCATGGCCAGTGAACGCGCAATGGCGATCCGTTGCTGTTGCCCCCCTGAAAGCTGAGATGGCATCTTCGGTGCCTGGTCTGCTAAACCAACTCGGTCGAGCATTTCCATAGCGACCTTTTTGTTTTCCGCTTCACCACGGTGTAAAACAATGCGTGGCGAAAGCATAATGTTTTCGAGAATCGTCTTGTTCGCGTACAAATTAAAGTGTTGGAACACCATTCCCACGTTTTTCCGGATTCGATTAATATCCGTCTTGGGGTTGGCCAGGTCTTGTCCGTTAACGATCAGTTGCCCGTGACGAATCTGTTCCAGACCATTCACGGTCCGAATCAGCGTTGACTTCCCAGACCCTGAAGGTCCAATCAGAACAACGGTTTCACCGGCTTCAATCGTCAAATTAATGTTATGCAAGGCGTGAAAGCTGCCGTAGTACTTTTCCACGTTGTGAAATTCAATCATTGACATAAGTATTCCCTCCACTAGCTAAAGTATCGCCGTCAGGCCCGTATACTAGCGCCCTGTACTGGTTTTGACCACCAGATATAATAGTGTCTAAAATTTAGTTTAAACCAAAAAAATTACTCGGTCAAAGTAAACAGCTTTAAGATGGCCACCCCCGCTAACGATTAAACCTACCAAAATTTAGCCCCACCACGGGTTTGGTTCGTCTGAAAAAAATTGTGCGGTGACTATCTCAACGGGACCGTTTTCAATGATAATTCTCCTAAAGCTGGTGAATTGGACATCCGCCGGAGGAGGGTAGGGATTCCACCCGCTGTGGGGACGCTTCAGACTGGCAGAACACCAGTCTTCTCGCTCGATTTGAAGCCACGAAAACCACGTGTCTTCAAAGTCGCCCGTGCTGTAAGCTGGAAAGTCACCAGCCAACACCACTTTCACGGCTGGCTACATCCCTGCCCTCCTCCAGCTCTAATTGTAGTGTGACCATGCTTGTCCCTGCCTGGGGGCAGTTGAGCCACTTATGGCGGTACCATAGATAACAGACAGCCGACTGCAAAATACTGGGTGAGCCCAAATCCAGCGGCCAGTAAGGCGAAAAGACACGCTCATATTTTTGCCATAGCAAGTTCAGCCTTCAACTGCTAATAAAAAAGAGCCCGTCCCCGCTTTCACGGTTACGTGCTCTAATCAGTCATATTTTAATTAACTAGCTAAACTTAATGATGGTACCGCGATGTCCGCGTCATGGGCTCATCGTCATTCGACGTGGCCGCTGACGGTTCATCATAACGTTGCCGCCGACTTGACACCGTGGTGTCACCAGTCGCTGAGACATCATCGCTGTGCTTGTAGGCCAACTGAACCGCCACTTGGAAGTCATTGGGCTGTTCAATCAGGGAGGTCCGTCCCAAGACCTTGAACGGCCCACCAACCAAGGTTGCGTTGGCTAAGTACAGTTCGAATTGGTCACGCACATCCTGGACATCTTGCAGCCCCACCGTGCTAACCGAACCGACCCGTTGTTTCTCGGCCTGATTCATCCCAGCATAGACCACCAGTTGGTTACCTTCAGATTGCATCTCAAAGTAAGGAATCATGGCACCAGGACCGGACGCGTAAACGGGTTTGCCGTTCTTTTGCGTCTGTTCCATAATTTCACGTTCACCTAAGCCAGAGTAATCCATAGCTAGCAACTGATTCTGCTGCAAGCGCGTTGCCAACGTCTGGATATTTTGTGTTTCCACAGCAGAAGACTTTAACTTACCAGGTAAAATTTTCTTCTCATCGAAGTAGCCGTTGGCCGGAATATTCCGCCCACCACGCATGGCGTGATGCTTGCTATCTTCCAACTCAGCTTCCTTGGGTTTGATATGCAATAGCTTTTCAATCTTGGGCGAAATATCAAACGGTGCCTTTTTATCCGTGAAATAATAGATGGTGTTTAAATACTCAAAGTATAACAGGGCCAACGCAATCAATAGAATCAACAGTCCCCAGAACGGGTGACCATTTTGAAGGTAACGAATCCCGATATAGAACAGGTAAATATCCCCCAGCATCCCCAAAATAACGTAGATGCGGTTCTTGATCTTTACGCTGACGTTGATGTAGCCCAAGTAATGGTTGACCATATCAAGAAAACTTAACATAAATGATTCGCCCTCCTCTCTTATTGACCTGCACTGGTTGTGCCGTCGGTCGTATTAGCCGCCGAATGACTGTACGTCTGGGCACTCTGCGTGTCGTCAGTCGTATCACCAGTCGTGCTGCCACTGTCGGTGGTGTCATCCGTCGTATCATTGGTGTTGTTATTGTTGTTAGTCGCCGTTGAACTAGAGTTTTTCTTCTTAGACGTCGTCCCAGTATTCCCCGTTGTTGTCGCGTGGGATGATTCCGTATCAGAAGTCGTGTCCGCCGAAGAACTTTGCGTGTCCGTGGATGAACTGTCTGATGATTCATCGCTACTGCTGTCCTTCTTAGAAGAATCAGACTCCTTCTTACTACTGTCATCGCTGTCTTTCTTTTTAGAATCGTTCGATGATAGGCCACTAACTAATGATGAACTGGTGTTGGAAACCCGCGAGGCCCCTTCATTAGACTTGGTGACCGTGTTCGTCACCACGTTCGTTGCTCCGAGAGCCAGGGCCATCGAAACAATTGCAAATGGCGTGATAAAAGGTGGTGTCCGGTACGCCATGTGTCATTCCTCCTTACGTCTTTACCTAATTAGACTTCATTGTCCCACATTTAAGCCAAAAATCTCTCAAAATTCTCTTAATTTTTGACTAAGTCTTGGTCACTCACACCAGCTGCTTTGCATTCGGCACACAGACCATACAATTCGAAGCTGTGTCCCGTGATTTCAGCGCCAGGTAATTGATCCGTAAAAAAGTCCATCGGGCACATTTGTAACTCGATAACCTTCCCACAATGCTGACAAATAAAGTGGTGATGATGTTGGTGATGGAAGTCACACTGATACTTGACCCGCGCGCGTTCTTGTTCGGTGTTCTGTTCAACGATGCCCACCTCTTCAAATTCCTTGAGGTTGCGGTACACCGTGTTATGACTCATCCCCGGAAATTCCGTCCGCATGTAAGCATCCACAGCCACCACATCCGTGTAGTGGCCCTGGTTGGTCAGCAAAAACTCTAAGAGTGCGTGCCGTTGCTTGGTCAGCTTCAATTTATTGTTCCGCAAAATGGTCACAGCGGCGGTTAAAGATTCTGCCATGATGGGCGGCCTCCTTCATTGATTGATTACTTGTTCTTTTACTGTGGGTGTGTCCGCCTTGCCGGGCGCCAAATATGGGCTGGAACGGTGCCGGCACAACTTTGAGCCTCACCAACAACGTGAGTCTCAAAGCTTGGCCTTGTTCTAAGCCGTAAACGGCTAAGAACAACGAAGCGCCTGAGCCCATATTTGACGCCCTCTAGGCTGAAACTAGCCACAATTACAAAATTAACTAAGTTCAATGATTACTTAATTCACCAGTAACCGGCAAAAAATTATACCACCACCGTTAGCCGTGAGGGCGAGGGAAATAGGCTCAGCCGTGGCACTACCTTAGCACGGTGCTTTCCCGTGGTTAGGTAGAACCGAGTTTTGAGACCGCTCTTTGGCTCAAAATCGTGTTCACAGTGTTCCAGCCTATTTTCCTTGCCCGGTAAGGCGTAAACCTAACACACCCAAGGTAACAATATTTTGCCGAATTCCTTGTTAGTTTAGCATACTTAGGATGAAACTCAACTATCAGCTGCCTCAGACCGCTGAAGCCCTGCCATCAGCTCATCCAGCTTCACCTGAGTCTGTGCCCAGTTGTCATTGTTCAGCTGAATAGCGTGGCCTCGCAGCGCCAGTGGCATGGTCAGATCCCGATGGTATTCCGGACTGGCTAGCCGTTGCGCCATCATGGTCTCATCATCCCCCCGCTTGGAAAGGCGGTGAGCCAACTTGGCCGAGTCGCTGACCGTTAGGAAGAGGATCACTGCCTGTTCACCCAGTTGTTGCGCGTAGGTGATGGCACCCTTGCCATCCAAAACAATGGCCGTGAACGGTGCGCGTTTGAATCCCGCCGTGATGCCCTCCCGCGAGGAACCATAGTGATAACCTGCATACACCACCGATTCCAGGTAGTGATTCTTGGGAAAACTTTCTTCCGTTTCAAAGTAGTAGTCCGTCCCATCAACTTCGCCCTGACGGGGTGGTCGGGTGGTGTGGGTAATGATCTTGGTAACTGGATAGTGACTGACCAAATAATCTTGGACGGTCGTCTTACCGGTCCCAGTTGCACCGGTAATCACGATGACCTTATTCTCCATCCTGCGCGTCCCCCGTCAGATAGTCATTCGCCATTGATAACAGGCTCTTCAAATTATCAAAAGTCAACTTATCATGGGCCGTGGCAAAGTCAAACCAGCCATATTCACTGATTTCTTCCACCTGCCGTTTGATCTGTACGTCGCCAGGAACTAGCGCCGTGTAGAGAACCACGTGTTTGTGATGACCGTTTTTCATATCGTAATCTAAGTCCGCGTGGAATTCCGGATTGATGGCGACCTCTAAACTAGTCTCCTCCCGAATCTCTCGAACGGCCGTTTCAATGTCACTCTCAGTACCTTCGACGTGGCCCTTGGGAAATCCCCAGAAATTACTGGTGGCACTCTTTAATAATAAATATTGCGGTTGGTCGTTTTCCAAACGGTAGACCACTGCACCGCTGGCTCTTTCGGTAATCATGGCTATTTGCCTCCTCATTTCACTCATACTGGCTCTATTTTAGAACGAAAACGAAGCGCGTGGGGTAATTTTATCTGACTTTCGGTAAAAGTCTACCCAACTCTCATTGACTTTTAATTTAAGTCTAGGGTACACTATCCGAGATATCACCGTTTTGACACGGACGGGATTCACCTATTAATATGGAAGAAAACGTTTTCTTTTTATTAACTTAACCGGTCATTTAACCATTGTGACATCAACTTTGGCCACAATTTGCTATCATCTTTTTTTAAACTAATTCTTTCATTAGATAGATGACCCCATCGTGTTACCTACATAAGGAGGCTTTTTAATGGCTATTTCGCGAATTTTTCGGCGCGAACGCTTAGATAATTATTTAAAGAGTGACCAACACTTTGCCAAGACCATGTCAGCAAAGGATCTCATGTCACTCGGAATTGGGGCCGTCATCGGGACCGGGATTTTCATTCTCCCCGGTACAATCGCCGCCCAGTACAGTGGGCCCGGCATTGTCCTGTCGTTCCTGTTGGCCGCCATCGTCTGTTCCACCGCGGCCATGTGCTACGCCGAGTTTGCCTCCGTTCTACCCGTTGCTGGTTCCGCCTATTCTTACGGGAACCTGGTCTTCGGCGAAATCATCGGCTGGATTCTTGGCTGGGCGTTGATCCTAGAGTACGTCCTCGCCGTCGCGGCGGTCGCCAATTCGTTTGGTGCCTATTTTAATTCGTTTCTAGCCGGCTTCCACCTCAGCCTCCCCACGGCCGTCACCGGCCCCTACGACCCCGCACACGGGACGTACGGGAACGTGGTCGCCATCTTAGTGGTACTCTTCATCAGCTGGCTGTTAAATCGGGGGATGCGTGAATCCATGCGGATCAACAACCTGATTGTCTTCGTTAAGATTGCCATCATCATCCTCTTCGTTATCGTCGGCGTTTTCTACGTTAAGCCCAGCAACTGGCAACCCTTTGCCCCCTTTGGGACTAAGGGGATTCTGCGGGGCGCTTCAACCGTCTTCTTTGCTTACCTCGGCTTTGACGTGGTTTCTGCCTCAGCTGCCGAAGTGAAAAATCCTAAGAAGAACATGCCCATCGGAATCATCGGCACCCTCATCGTAGCGTCCGTGCTCTACATGCTGGTTGCTGTGGTTCTCACCGGGATGGTCCACTACACCCGGTTGAACGTGGCGGATCCGGTCGCATTTGCGCTGACCCTGGTTCACCAGAACTGGACCTCCGGGATCATTTCTTTGGGTGCACTCGCAGGGATGTTCACCATGATGGTCACGATGATCTACAGTTCTTCACGATTGATCTACTCGATTGGCCGAGACGGCCTGCTGCCCAAGTTCCTCGGCAAAATTGACGACCAAACGGGAACGCCCAAGAACAGTCTGGCGGTCATCACCATCGTTATCGCCCTGCTAGGTGGCTTCGTGCCACTGGCCCAGCTGACCAACCTGGTCAACATTGGTACTCTGGTGGCCTTCCTCTTCGTTTCCTTTGGGATCATTCGGCTGCGGCATCTGCCCAACCTGCCCCAAAACTCTGGATTCAAGGTCCCCTGGTATCCCGTCCTACCAATCATTTCTGGCTTACTGTGTTTCGGCATGATGCTTCAATTACCCGCTGAAACTTGGATTGCCTCCACGATTTGGTTTGCCTTAGGACTTGTCATTTACTTCAGCTATGGTTTACACCACAGTCGACTCAACGACCAAGAAGATTAATAGTTACTTTGCAAAATTGATAAGGTAGGCGAAATTTATGCGTAACCAACAATTTGCCATTCGGCCCACAGCACCTGCTCAGGCCCTCGACGAACTTCACATGATTCACTTTTTAGATGATACCAATCAGACCCTCACGACCCCCAGTCAACTGCTCTGGGACTTCTATGATCGTAGCTGGCCAGAATTTACCACCGATCAACGGGTAAGCCAACAGCTCCACAACCTAATGGCCACCCCTGACAGGGACGGTGCTGACTTCTTAAGCCAGCACGATGCCGTTCCCGTCACCGTATTTTACAACTTAGCTCTGCAACGGCTGGGCTTCACTGTCGGCGACGACTTTGACCTCGCTGACCCGCTGGTAGCTATGGCGAAAATCCAGCTGCCCGTCAGTGATCACCAGGCCGCTAATTTTACGATGGCCGAGTTGAAGCAAGCTTGGTACCTGCTTCTAACGACCCACACTAAAAATGGTCAGTCTTTCTTAGACCACCTGACGACCCACGGCTACTTTGCACCATTCCTCCACGATGCCGCTGTCACCAAGCCACTGATTTTTAATGGTAAAGCCCAGGCCGTCTTCGACACGACTCAGTTGATTCGTGAAGTCGTTTACGTCGAAAGTCCCCAGGATACGGACCACGATGGTAAACGGGACCTGCTAAAGGCCGAAATCTTGCGGCCGGCGGAAACTGCCGCTGGGTTAAAGGTCCCCGTTCTCTACACTGCTAGTCCTTACAATCAGGGGACAAACGACGAGGCTGGTGACCAGATGATGCACGATGTCAACGTACCCCTGACACCGCAAGAACCCAACCATCTAACGCGTGAGGATGTGTTAGCTGAACCAGATACGACGCCAATTCCCGCTCCTCGTCCCGTGACGACTTCGACCACCACGGCCACGGAAAGCTTTGCCCGGGAAAGTTCCTACACGTTAAACGACTACTTCTTGGCTCGTGGATTTGCCATCGTCTACGCTGCTGGAATTGGTACGCTGGATTCTGACGGCCTCCGCACCACTGGGGACCCTGAGGAAACCACATCCACCATAGCAATCATCGAATGGTTAGCGGGTAATCGCACTGCCTTTACCAGCAGAGAAGCCACCCAGGCGATTCCCGCTTGGTGGAGCAATCACGCCATCGCCATGACCGGCCGTTCCTACCTGGGAACGCTGGCCACGGCCGCCGCGACGACCGGAGTAGCCGGTCTGAAGACGGTCATCAGTGAAGCTGCTATTTCCAACTGGTACGACTACTACCGTGATGGTGGTTTGGTCGTTGCCCCCGGCGGTTTCCCCGGTGAGGATGCGGATGTACTGGCCGAGGAAACGTTCAGCCGTCAACTGCAAGCTGGCGACTACCACCGCATTCAGGCCAAGTGGCAGGCTGACCTGGCTGCCATTACCAGCGGCCAAGACCGGACGACTGGCAGCTACAATCGCTTCTGGGACGCCCGCAACTACCTGAAGAACGCGAAGAATATCAAGGCTGATTTGTTACTGGTCCATGGCCTGAACGACTGGAACGTGAAACCCCGCAACGTGAACAACTTGTGGAACGCTGTTCGCGACTTGCCCGTTACCAAGAAGCTGATTCTTCACCAGGGCCAACACATTTATATCAACGCCTTTCGCTCGATCGACTACACCGACATCGTCAACCTGTGGCTGACCCACGAGCTGCTGGACGTCGACAATCAGGCTGAAACATTGTTGCCAAACGTCATTATTCAAGACAACGTGCAACCCGAAACTTGGCACAGTTATGAAGACTGGGACGCGCCAACTAACCCCGTCACCACGTTGAACCTGCAGCCAGAGGAATTGGTCGCCACGACCAACGCCCCCCTCAAGGCAGCGGTCAGCTTTAACGACCAATTGCCAGATGCACAGTATCAAGCGTACACCCACGACGTTACCAGTTGGCAACGAGACCTGTTAAACGACGATTCCCCACTGAAGGGCCACCGGTTACGGTTCAAGTCGGCCGTCCTGACCAAGGATCAAGTCCTCGATGGAAAGCCAACCATCACCTTAGAGGTCGCCGTTAACCAACCCGTTGGTCTCCTGAGTTTTCAGCTGGTCGACTATGGCGAGGCTAAGCGGCTAGGCGTTTCACCCACCCCACTTCGCGTATCATTAGACGAAGGATTCCACTGGCGCGAAGATAGCCTGCGTGAATTTCAGACGACAGCCCCTACGCCCTGGAAGATGATTACCAAGGGTCACCGCAACCTACAAAATCGGACCAACGCCTACCAGATTGATGAGCTGAAACCGAACCAGTTCTATCGCTTACGGGTAACCCTTCAGCCAACTCACTACCGTTTGTTAGCGGGTCACCAGTTAGGATTGGTCATCTACGCTACGGACTTTGGTATGACTGTGCGGGGAAACCAGGACCTGCAGTACTCCATCAACTTGGAACACGCAGCGCTGGAATTACCCCATTTGGCTGAATAATCAGTTTTCAATCATGAATGGGTCTGGGACAAAAGTCCCAGGCCCATTTTGCACTCCGAACGTCTATGGTCGAAACGTGCGACAACAGGCAGTCAACTCCGCTTAACCCCGATAGACAAACAATCCAAAATCGGGATTATTCGTCTATCGACGTTAATGCTCATTGACTAACCGCCTTCTGTCCCACTCTCATTCATTACAGAGAAGTCGGTTTCGATTTTGAGACAACAGTGATAGAATAATAATAACTTAATTAGAAACGGGGGATCTTCCATGAAACAAGGCACCACGATTATTACGTTAGACAACGGCTACCATCTCTGGACCAACACCCAAGGCACCGGTGATATTCACCTGCTGGCACTACACGGTGGCCCTGGTGGTAACCACGAATACTGGGAAGATACCGCGAAACAATTAGCTAAACAGGGACTTAACGTTCAGGTCCACATGTACGACCAACTTGGCTCATGGTACTCAGACCAACCTGACTTCAGTGACCCTGAAACCGCTAAGAAGTACCTGACTTACGACTACTTCTTGGACGAAGTTGAAGAAGTTCGTCAAAAATTAGGTATCGACAAATTTTACCTGATTGGCCAATCATGGGGTGGCGCTTTAGTTCAAATGTACGCTGCCAAGTATGGTCAACATTTAAAGGGTGCCATCATTTCGTCCATGGTTGATAACATCGATGAATACGTTGAAAGCATCAACCATATTCGAGAAACCGCACTGTCTGCCGACCAAGTTGCTTACATGAAACAGGTTGAAGCTGATGGCAACTACGACGACCCTAAGTATCAGAGTTACGTGGACATCTTAAACGATGGCTACGTGGACCGGAAGAAGCCCGCTGCCATTTCCCATTTGATCAGCACGATGGCTACCGACGTTTACGGTGCTTTCCAAGGTGATAACGAATTCGTCATCAAGGGTAAGCTGAAGGAATGGAACTTCCGTGAACACTTGAAGGAAATCAAGGTTCCAACCCTGTTGACCTTTGGTGAACACGAAACCATGCCAATCGCTACTGGTAAGAAAATGGCTGAACTCATCCCCCACTCACGTTTCGTAACGACGCCTGAGGGTGGTCACCATCACATGATCGACAACGCACCGGTTTACTATGACCATTTGGCAACGTTCATCCGCGACGTTGAATCTGATAATTTTAACGCTTAATTTCTTTGTTATGAAGGTTCGGGACTGTTTGGGTCTCGAGCCTTTTTTAGTTTCTCTGCCGCGGGCGTCATCCCTGACTTCTTCCGGCTACAAAGTCTTGTTAATCTGGCACTATCGCTGAAAGTTTCTAAAGCCTGTAAAAGAAAAAGCGCTATAAACTCGGAAAAGAGTTTATAACGCTAATTTGTATTTAACTTAATCAAAACTGACATCCACACCGAAGTCTAAACAGTACGACTTTGACCGCTGAACTTCACGTATATTAAGCTCAGCGACCAGATGAATTTATAATAGCCATCCCGCACATCTCGCTCTTCCGTAAGCACTGACATCAATATAAACCACCAGTCCGGACGAACGGGGGGCGTACACGGCCAACCGCATAAACAAAAAAGCCTGGACAAAATGTCCAGACTTTCAGTCGTTGCTGACTAGTGCACCACAACTTTCATTCCAGTAGGAACGTTGTTGTAGACCCACTTCGCATCGGCAACCGACAACCGCACACACCCGTGTGAGGCGGCCGACTTACCTAATTCTTCGGCTTCACTCTTAATATAATTTCCGTTTGCGTCCGTTGGCACTGTATGGAACAGGTAGATACCATGGTCCTTCCAGGAGACCCAATACTTGGCGCCTTCCCCGGAAGACTGGTTGTAGAAGAACTTGCCCCGTTCCTCCTGAATTGCAAAAGTTCCGTGCGGCGTGCCATTCTTCTTACCGGTTCCCGTCGAACAGTACATGGTGTAGAGCACCTGACTGCCATCCTTAACGTACACCCGTTGCCGGCCAGTATCGACATCTAGCCAAGCATTCGGATGCTGTTTCAGATTGGGATAAGCCTTATCTTCTGACGGTTCACGCCAGTTAATTGTTTTTGCTTCTGCGCTAGGCTGTTTGGCCGCGGTCTGCGTGGTGCGAACCGTGGCAGTGTTCGTAGCCTTGTGGAAGATGCGACTGATGCCGACACCCGCCGCAATCACTAACACGACAATGACGAGGAGCTGCCTAAATCGTCTCATGATTTTCCGTCCTTTATCCTTCGATTTTCTTAACCACAGTTAACTGTAACGGATTTTTCTGAAAAAGGGAACGCCTTTTACGAAAACGTAATAAGCCCGCAACCTAATTTTCAGCGGAATTTTTTAAACTGAGCTTTTCAACGTTTAAAATCTTATCCACTAAGCCGGTGTAGAAACTGGCCTCATGGCTAACGATGATGGCATTACCGTTAAAGTTCAGGATAGCCTGCTTCAGCGCCTGCTTGGTTTCATCGTCCAAATGGTTCGTCGGTTCGTCCATGATCAAGAAGTTAGCGGGCTCGAATTCCATCATGGCCAGCTTGACCTTGGTCTGTTCCCCACCGGAAAGTTCCCCGATTGGTTTCATGGCGTTGGCCGAATCTAACCCACACTTAGAAAGCTTAGTCCGAATTGCCTTTTGAGGCAACTTTTCGTACTTGGCTTGGATAATTTGTAAGGGGGTCTGTTGATTGTTATCCCAAACTAAGTCCTGGCTGAAGTAACTGATTTTAGCGGAAGGTGAGAAATGTGCTTCTCCACCCTTGGCTTTGATCAGCCCCAGAATGGACTTGATCAGAGTTGATTTACCAACCCCGTTGAACCCGGTCAGGCCAACCTTTTGGTTAGTCGTCACGGAGAACGTTACGGGTTTCAACAGTGGCAGCTCGTACCCAACGGAAAGTTGGTCAACCACCAAGGCGTTTTGCGAGCCCGTTTCCTGATAAGGGAAATCGAAATGGGCTTGCACGTTCGTCGAAGGTGGATCGACCCGGTCGATCCGGTTCAGCATCTTTTCACGTGACTTAGCCATGGTCGACTTCGACCCGGCCTTGTTCTTTCGAATAAAACGTTCGGCCTTCTCGATTACGACCTGTTGCTTGTCAAACTCACGCTGTTGAGCCTTTTCGCGTTCGCCCCGTTGCCGCATGGCCTGCTTGAAGTTCCCCCGGTATTTCGTGATTGCCCCAAATGCCACGTTGATGATGCAGTTCGTCACGTTTTGCAGGAAGTCATAATCATGGGAGATGATCAACGCTGCCCCGTCAAAGTTATTAAGGTAGTCTTCCAACCAGGAAATGTGGGCAACGTCCAGGTAGTTGGTCGGTTCGTCCAAAAGAATCACATCTGGATTTTCCAACAACAATTTGGCCAAAATAATTTTGGACCGTTGCCCACCAGACATCTTAGCGACTTCGTGGTCCCGACCAATGTCATCGAGTCCTAGTCCGGAGATGACCCGTTCAATTTCCGTTTCAATGTCGTAAAAGTTCCGGGCGTCCAGCTGTTCTTGAATCCGGCCGGCCCGCTCCAGTAGCTTGTCTTCCATAGTTTCCGCATATTCCGTGTACATGGCCGTCATCCGGTCATTCATTTCGTACAGGTCAGCGTAGGCTGTATGGAGGAAATCAATCAGCTGCATGCCTTCAGGAATGTCAGCGTATTGGTCCAAGTACCCAATGTGGGTCTTCTTTTGCCATTTCACTGAGCCAGTCAATGGGAGCTCCTGGCCCGTAATAATCTTGATCAATGTGGATTTTCCCACACCGTTTTGCCCCACAACACCCATGTGTTCACCCTTGTTCAAGGTGAAACTGGCGTTTTCGTAGAGCTTCTTGTCGGCGAAGCTCATGCTTAAGTCGTCGACTTCTAATAATGGCACGTTTAGTCCCTTCCCTTCTTCTCTCACGCAGAAAAAAGCCCTGACACGGTCAAGGCCTTTATTCATAACATATATTGGTAGTAATTTACCACGAAAAGCCCAGTTACGTCAACTTGATGGTTTAGGGACCGATGGCAATCTATGCTATAATGGGTGAAATTTATTGCCTAAGGACTGACTATCTATGAATATTCGTAACATTGATCACCTCACCCTCACCGTGAGTGATATTGAACGCTCCGTGCGTTGGTACCACGAAGTATTCGACCTCCCCATCATTGAATTTGATGACGGTCGGCGTGGGGTCAAAATCGGCAAACAAAAACTCAATTTCCAACAGAGCGACGAACCCCACTTGCCAGTCGCTAAGCATCCCACGGTTGGGGCTGCGGACTTTGCCATCATCGCCACGGACCCATTGGCCAACATTTTGTCTCATCTGACCAACTACGCGGTGGAAATCATCGACGGTCCACTGCCTAAGCAAGGGGCCCTTGGCAACATGACCTCTATCTACGTTCGCGACCCAGATGAAAACTTAATTGAAATCGGCAAATACGATAAATAAGTGATAAGGAGGCCCCTCAGTTAGATGAATACGTTAACGAAAATGGGGCGGGATCTGGGTGACTGGCTCTTACGCAGTCTGCGTTGGATCGGCTTCATCTTTATTTACCTGGTCGACAGCTTGATTCTCGACCTGGCTACCACCCACGCCAGTCAACCCAACCTAGCCAACCGGTTGGTCGGTGCCATGCTGATTTATTCGGCTCTGTTGCTAGCTTTTCTAGCCTGGCGCTACAATAAACAGCTGCGCGCTAATAACCCTCGCGGCTTTGGCCGAACCAAACTGACGAGCCAGCGATTCTGGCAACTCATGGGATTCTTCGTCCTGATGATGGCCATCCAACGGCTTTGGATCGTACTGACCAGTCTCCACATTCTGAGTAGTCCCGCCAACCAAACGGCCATCAATCAGCAGGTCATGCAATTTCCATTTTGGAACCTGGCCTACGCAATTCTCTTCGCTCCATTCGTCGAGGAAATGATTTTTCGCGGAATCTTCCTGAACTACTTTTTCAGCAAAAATACCAGGCTCATGAACTTCTTGGGCGTCCTGGTCTCGGGCCTCATCTTTGGCTTCATGCACGCGAACAACATCTCATTTACGCTGCTGATGTACTCCGCCCTCGGGTGGGTCCTGGGGATCGCGTACCTGCATTTCAAAGACGTTCGGTATAGTACTGCGTTGCATTTTCTCAACAATTTAATGTCGCTCATATAACCCTAAACACATGAAAGGTGAGGTCGCCACTTGGCGGTCCTCACCTTTTTGTTTGCTTTAAATTATCGCTTCCGGTTGGCAGGGATGGCGCCTGCTGTGGGGACCGGAGCAAGCCTAAAAGGCGGTCTTGCTCCTCGACTTAAAGCCCCCGCCAAGAACGCGCGGTCTTTAAGCTCGTCCCGTGATGTAGAACCGGGAATCCCACCCGCTTCAACATCACCGTCACAGCCGCCACCATCCCTGCCAACCTCAGGCTAAGATTTACTGTAAATCAAAGACAATTTGCTGTCGACATCTTAAACAATTGGCTACAGTCGCCAACCATGCAGAAAACATTACTAGATGTTTTTGGTCAGGCCACGCCCACCGATAGTCTGAACCGTTCTAATCAGCCAACCGCGTACAAAAGAGTGACTACCAATAACTCCTGACACATCCACCGGCAAGTAGCTCCAATTCATCGTACCAGCATCACTCACACCCACTGCCACCAAGTAAGAATCATGACACGGTTCCCACTCTACTGACGAACCTACAGTCACATTGAAGTCGGAGGCAGCCAGATGTTACGCTGTGTCGAGCTAGTTAGTCAGCGTTCTGGGCTGGCTTACTAGCTGGGCCGACCTCACAGACTCGGGGTTTTCGAGGCTGCGAGGCGAGGTCGAAGACCGCTCTTTGGCTTCGACCGGGCCCAACAGCGTGGCACCTGGCGGCCGCAGGCGGCTCCCCACCACTAACACCACAACTATTCAGCAAACAGGGCCATCAGTTCGTCTTGCCGAAGATTTTGCTTCTCGGCACCGCGGACATCTAGCTTGACCTGCCCATCTTGTACCATGACGAGTCGGTTGCCATAGGTCAATGCGTCACTCATTTTATGGGTAATCATCATGGTTGTTAAATGATTCGTTTCGACAATCTTTTGTGTCAGCTCCATCACCTTAGCACTGGTTTGTGGATCTAACGCCGCCGTGTGTTCATCTAGCAGCAGCAATTCCGGATGACTCAATGTTGCCATTAACAGGGATAGCGCCTGACGTTGCCCACCAGATAAGTACTTCACCTGCGTCGTCAGTCGGTCTTCCAAGCCCATTTGTAAGGGCCGTAATAGGTCCTGATACGCGGCCTCTTGCTTCGCGTTGCGGTACAAATGGAGACTCATACTATGTGTATGCCGCTGAGCCAGTGTTAAATTCTGTGCCACACTCAGCTCACCCGCCGTCCCCATCTTAGGGTCCTGGAAGACACGGGATAACCATTTGGCCCGGTATGCCACAGACTTTTTGGTCACGCTGTGTCCGGCCAACGTGAGGTCCCCCGCATCTGCCGTTAACGTCCCCGCAATCGTGTTCAGGAGGGTTGATTTCCCAGCCCCATTATTCCCAATGACTGAAACAAAGTCTCCCGGCTCAATCGTCAGGCTCACGTTCTTTAAGACGTGCCGTTCATTTGGTGTCCCGGGAAAGAAGACCTTCTGGAGATGCTTGACGCTTAAGACTGCTGATTGGTTCTGCTTCATGTTCATCGGCTCCTAACTGTTTGAGGTAACGTTTAAGTTGTTGACGCGTCCGGTACTTGTTACGAATGATCGGCAGGCAAATGACAATGACTAAGATTCCCGCCGAAAGAATTTTGAGGTCGTCGACTGGAAAACCTAACCCCATCGCCACTGTCAATAAGTAGCGGTAGATGATGGCCCCCAGAACCATGGCGGACAGCCGTAACCAAATCTGCCGGCCCCGTAAGAAGATTTCACCGACCAAGACCGAGGCCAGGCCAATCACGATGGTCCCAATTCCCATCCCGATATCAGCGTAGCCGTTGCTTTGCGCAATCAGGGCACCGGATAAGGCGATACACCCGTTGGAAACCATGTAGCCAATAATGACCATCCGGTCCGTGTAAATTCCGTTGGCTGAGCTCATAGCCGCGTTGTTCCCAGTGGCCATTAAGGACAATCCTAACCGCGTCTTGAACAACCAGATCAAGACAGCCACCACGACCCCCGTGACCAGTGCGCCGACGACAATCGTTTGCAAATCGACCGACCACGTCGCTGGTAAGTAGTTGGTCAACACTTTCTGTGATAACAGCGGCACGTTAGACTTACCCATGATGTGCATGTTGACAGAGTACAGCCCGGTCATCGTCAAAATACCGGCGAGTAAGGATGGCATGTGTAGCTTGGTGTCGAGGATACCGGTGACCCAACCGGCCACACAACCAGCGAGGAAGCCCAGTAAACTGGCAGTGACTGCGGACTGACCACTCAACATGGCGCTGACCGTCACAGCCGCCCCCAAAGGGAAGCTCCCCTCGGTGGTTAAATCGGGAATATCTAAGATGCGGAACGTGATGAAAACGCCGATGACTAGGGGTGCCCACAGGAGGCCCTGCCCGATACTGGTGATTAACATAGAAGTTACCCCTTTCTAAGGTTTCGTAATTTGACTAGGCTTCATGCCAATTGCTTTGGTGTTGGTCTGGTTAATGTATAAGTGCAATTTCTTAGATTCTTGAACGGCCATGTTTTGTGGCTTCTTTTTGTTGACTAAGACGTCGTAGGCCATCTTCCCGGTCTGCTTGCCCAAGTCGTAGTAGTTGATGCCGTAAGTAGCGGTCCCACCATCTTGCGCCATTTCAATCGATCCAGTGACGACTGGTAACTTGGCAGCCTTAGCCTTTTGGCCGATGGTCTTCATGGCACTTGCCATCAAGTTGTCGGTTGGTAAGTAGAGACCGGATACCTTGCCGGTCAAGCCAGCCAACACACTGGTAACATCGTTGGTGCTAGTGGCGCTGACAATTTTCAAATTCAAATGATGTTTCTTGGCGTACGCCTTAGCAATCTTCACTTGTAGGACGGAATTTTCTTCCGAAGAGTTATACATCACCCCCAGTGGCTTGTTGCCTTTGGCCATGCTAGCCAATAACTTGAGTTGCAGGCCCACCGGCGTCATATCACTCGTTCCACTGACGTTGGTCTGCGGCTTGCTGTTAGATTTGACCAGCCCAGCTGACTTTAAATCAGTCACAGCGGTGACCAACGTTGGTGTGGTCTTCGTCTTCTTGGCTAAGGCTTGAGCGGCCGGGGTGGCGATACCAACTAATAAATCATTCTTTTGTTGAACCAATTGTTGACTCATGGTATTCAAGTTAGCTTGATCACCCTGTGCGTTTAAGTAGTGGTAGGTCACCTTAGTCGACTTGTGATGGGCCTTCAATTCCTGCTTCAAACCGGCTTTGAATCCTTGCCGAGCCTCGTCGAGTGACCCGTGCTGCACGACCTGCAACATCCCAACCTTTAAGTTGCCGTTGCTGGCGGTCGACTTGCTGGAACACCCTGCTAAAACCAATCCTAAACCTAATAAGGCAATGCCACTCATAAGTAATTTTTTCATAATCAATTCCTCCAAGAATATGTGATTTCGTTGTCGTCCCGGTCACGGAACGTTATTTAGTTAAGACTAATTGGTAAATTTATAACCAGTTTCCAGTGCGGTAACCCTGCGTCCAGGGCTGCCAGAAAAACAAAAAACACCAGATAGATTCTGAGTAGAATCTACCTGGTGTATATCGGGCCCGATATTATTTCTCCAGATAGATTAACCCGTATCTATCTGGCGCTAAGTCATGCTGAAAAACTTTAGCTAATCGATAGATACAAACGCAATTGTGCGGTGCGTTCGTATCCAACGAAATGAATACAAACGCTATCTAAAGAAAAAGCTAAAGGCAAACTGGTTATTTAAATGAGTTAGGCTGATTAATTTCATAAGTCATAATCCCTTTCATTTATCAATTTACAATTACCAGTTAACCATTTTGAAATGGGCCTGTCAACCCTAATTTTAATTTAATTCTCATTTTCAGGAGCTAGCAGGCTGCGATAATCTTGGCACCAAGCAAGGCCCATGGCACCATCACCGACGTGAACACCAAAACTAGGGCCAATCAAAGCCGTCTCGAAAGTCACGGTAGGAAAGCGTTCTTGAGCGGTCTCTACCCATTGTGCGGTGGTCTCCGGTTGGTCAGCGTTCAGAATTGTTGCCTTGACCGGAGCGACCCCAGCAATGTCGGTTGCCAAATCATCTAAGAAATCGCTGAGAGCCCCTTTCAACCGCAAAGCACTCCCAGCGACCCGCATTTTCCCGTTCGATTCGAAGACCAGAATCGGTTTGCCGGGTAAAATTGGTGCCGGACCAGGACTATGGCTAGGATTTACCGCACCGGTCCGTAACAGTGGCTTAATGGAGTCAATCACAAAGGCACTGTGGGTGGTGGCCCGCAGCTTCGTCAACTGCTCAAAGATTTCATCGATGGTAGCCCCCCGGTCGGCCAAAGCCGCAACTAAGCGAACCTGTTCACCCATGGTGGTTAAGATACCGCGTGAATCCCAGGGATGCACGTGGACGCTAGTGATGTTTTCCACGAACGCGGCCAGCGTATTCACAAAGCCCGAAATACCAAGTGATGGCCCAATGATGATGACGTCAGTCACCCCATTTTGAGCTAACTCAGCACAAGCCGCCTGAATCGTCTGCATGGACAATTGCGGTGCGGTTGGCACCATTTTTTTAGACTTAGATAGCCGCATCAACCGATAATAATCCGCGGTACTCAAGTCTTCGTACTCGTGATACTGCCGGTTACCAAACATGATTGGTGCTGATAACAGGTGGATGTGTCGTTGTTTAGCCTCATCAAAGGCAATACCGGCCGACGTGTCCGTCAGGATTGCAATCTTCATGAGCAGCCTCCTTGCTGTACTGATTCAAAATTGTTTTAAGTATTGTAATTGTAATGGTCGCGCTCCGGCGGACAGGTTGGGGCCTGCGGTGGGGACGCTTCAGCCTGAGAACCGGGCTTCTCGCTCGATTTGAAGCCAGGAGAACCCACCTGTCTTCAAAGTCGCCCATGCCGTAAGCTAGCAACCCACTAACTAACGCCATTTTCACATTTGGCCCCAACCTGCCCGCCTCCGGCTTAACTTGTGCTTAACCATCAACCGTTATCGTCCAGTATACCAAAAATTGGGTGACGACCAACAATAATTTCAGAGCGGTTTAGTGCAACCGGGTAACAGCACATTTGTCAGCACAGACACCTCTGAAAGGCAGTCAGTATTCCCTTCATCCATCAATGCAGCTTACTGTTATAGAAACAATCATCACGATGGCCCGTAATTTTCAACGCATAACTAATTGTCATCAGCTCAAAGTAGCCGCAGGTGACTGGGACTGGGGACCGCAGTGACAACAGTGTTGCCTGGCGTTTTGGGCCAGGTTACACTGTGGGACGGCTAGGAGACTCGGGGCATTATCCGAGGCTTCTAACCGAGGGGCAAGACCGCTTCTCAGGCTTGCGCCGGTCCCCACAGCGGTCCCCAGTCCCGGCCACCGGAGGCGGGCAACTCAGCCACCCCACCAACACCACTTTCAAAAAAATGAAAATTAAGGTTGACGGTCTTTAAGCAATGCCGTACACTAAATTTAATCAAAACGGAAGGAAGGAAAGTTATATGCAAATGTCTGCGATTGAACTTAATGGACGTTGGCAAAGCCGGTAATCAAGTCTCATCAGTGTTGATGCGACTTGAGCTCCCAGAGCGATTCTCGCATCTGCGCCGGCTAACTTTCTGATGCAATAGCCCGCACGGATGTTTACTATCCGGTTTTGCGGGCCTTTTTCTTTGGGCACCCGGCCGGACTGGGTGCCCTTTTTGTATCGACTGCCAATTCCAGAATAAGTGAGGTTGATTAGAAAATGAAACGACTATACGGACTCATTGCCATTTTACTTGTTTTTCTCGGTTTCGCCTTTGTTCAAGAGAAACACCAAACAGCTCAGAAAGCCAAGGTACCAACAGTCGGTATCTTACAACTCCTTTCCCACCCGGCCCTGGATGCCATTCATAAAGGGATCATTCACGGGTTAGCTGAAGAGGGTTACCACGTTGGTAAGAACGTGAAGATCGACTTTCAAAACGCGCAAAATGATCAGAGTAATCTGAAAACGATGAGCGCCCGCTTCGTCAACGAGAACGCCGATGCCATGATCGGCATTGCCACACCATCCGCGCAAGCGCTGGCCAATGCCAGTTCTAACATCCCCGTCGTTCTCGGAGCCATCACCGACCCTGAGGGTGCCCACCTGGTCAAGAGCAATGAACATCCTGGTAATAATGTCACCGGGGTCTCTGACCAAGCACCACTCAAGTCACAATTAAAATTGATTCAAAAAATCATGCCAAATATGAAGACGTTAGGTATCATCTACACTTCATCTGATGACTCAGCCACCGCGCAATATCACCAATTCGCAGCGCTTTGTAAACAACAACACGTGACGCTGAAGGCCTACTCCATCGCGAACACCAACGACTTAAACCAAGTTGCCCAACAGATGGTCAGCCAAGTCGACGCCGTTTACGTGCCAACCGACAACACCGTGGCCAGTGCCATGCAGACGTTGGTCTCCACGGCCAATGCCAAGAAGGTCCCCGTTTTCCCAGCCGTCGATACGATGGTCAAGGCCGGTGGATTAGCAACGTTGAGTATCAACCAATACAAGCTCGGCGTTCAAACGGGTAAGATGACTGCCGCTATTTTAAAGGGTAAGAAACCTGCTGACACACCAATCGAGTTTGAACGCAAGGGTGAAATGACCATTAACTTATCACAAGCCAAGAAGCTGGGTATCACGTTGCCAGCATCAGTTGTTAAAGAAGCTAAAGAACATGGGGAGGTCTTCAAATGAGTTTAGCAGTATCCGCAATCGGGCAAGGCCTACTCTGGGCCGTCCTCGGGGTTGGGTTATACCTGACCTTTAGAATTCTAGATTTTGCTGACATGACCGTTGAAGGCACGTTCCCCTTGGGAGCGGCTACGGCTGTTGCTGCCATTAGTAACGGGATGAACCCGCTCCTCGCCACATTATTGGCCTTCGCCATTGGCGCCATTGCTGGGTTCATCACCGGTCTGCTCTACACCAAGGGTCACATTCCTATTTTGTTGGCCGGCATCTTAGTCATGACCGCCTGCTACTCAGTTAACTTACGAATCATGGGTCGGGCCAACGTTTCCTTGTTAGGGAAATCCACGTTGTTTAAGAACCACTTCTTGGCCTCCCTGCCCCAATACTTCGACAGCGTTGTGTTAGGTGCGGTCGTCATGATCGTCATCACGACCCTGGTCATCTACTTCCTACAAACGGAACTCGGCCAAGGTTTCATCGCCACTGGTGATAACCAGACGATGGCCCGGTCACTCGGCATCAACACCGACAACATGAAAATCAGGGGACTGATGGTCTCCAACGGGTTAATCGCCTTCGGGGGCGCCCTAGTTGCTCAAAACAACGGCTACTCTGACGTCAACATGGGTATCGGCATCATCGTTATCGCCCTGGCCTCCATCATCATTGGTGAAGTGGCCTTCGGTGACTTGACTCTGAATCAACGACTGGTTGCGGTCACCCTGGGGAGTATTCTTTACCGATTCGTCCTCCTGCTGGTTCTCAAGCTGGGTTTCAGCGCCAACGACCTCAACCTGATTTCTTCCATCATTCTGGCCATCTGCATGATGCTGCCAGTCTTCAAGAACATTTTCAACTTCAAGCACATTTTGAAACGGGGGTTGGATACCAATGACTAAACCATTACTAGAGCTTAAAAACGTGGTCTTAAAGGTTAATCGCAACACACCAGAAGAAATTACGATTCTGGACCACCTCAACCTCACCATTAATGCCGGCGATTTCATCACCGTGCTGGGTTCTAACGGAGCGGGAAAGTCAACCCTGTTTAACGCCATTGGGGGCGACCTCAGTATCGACAGCGGTCAGATTCTTCTCAACGGTAAAGACATCTCCCACGATTCCGTGGAAAAGCGGACTAGTTTTCTCGGTCGCGTCTTCCAGGACCCAAAACTAGGAACAGCTCCTCGAATGACCGTTGCCGAAAACCTGTTGCTTGCTGAACGCCGGGGACAGCGGCGGGGCCTCATACCCCGTAATTTAAACCGGCACATGGCCCACTACAAGGAACTGACGGCCACCATGCACAACGGCCTCGATGAACGGTTGACGACGGCCACCGGTAACCTCTCCGGTGGTCAACGCCAAGCATTGAGCTTCCTGATGGCCACCCTCAAGCGTCCTGAAATCCTGTTACTGGACGAACATACAGCGGCTCTTGACCCCCGGACTGGCCAGGATTTGATGCACCTAACCAACGAGCGGGTCTCCCAAGACAATCTGACCTGTTTAATGATCACCCATCACATGGAAGACGCCCTGACCTACGGTAACCGACTGATTGTCCTACACCACGGCAAGGTCACTTACGACGTGGCGGGCGACAAGAAACAAGCCCTGACTAGCGAACAACTCTACAGCTTCTTCGCTGAGATCGAATAGGAGCTCATCATGGAAATTGTGATTTCAAACGCCCCCTTCAATCGAGCAGCCGCTCTGGCCCTACGTCAGGCCACCTTCGTCACTGAACGGGGCATCCCCCGCGACGTTGAGTTCGACGACCGCGACACGCCTGAACGCTTGTACGTCGTAGCATACCAACGGCCAGAACTGCCCGTTGGTACATTGCGCTTAGAACCCCAGTCAGCCACGGAAATGCGTTTCGGCCGGGTCTGTACCAGCCAGCAACTTCGCGGTCAGGGTATTGGCCGGCAAGTTCTTCAAGCCGGTGAAGCTTGGGCAAAGAAACACGGCTTTCTCTCCGGCCTGATTGACGGCGAACTGACAGCCAAAAGTTTCTACGAACGCTGTGGCTATCAAGTAATTGGTGACCCCTTCGATGAAGATGGTGCACCAGTGGTGACCCTTAAAAAGACCTTTTAATTCAACCAAAGTGGGCAGGCTGCGTTAAGATTTGACCAATAGAAAGAGTGCGACAAAAGGCGGTTAGTCAATGAGCATTAACGTCGATAGACGAATAATCCCGGTCTTGGATTGTTTGTCTATCGGGGTTAAGCGGAGTTGACTGCCTGTTGTCACACGTTTCGGCCATATACGTTTGGAGCGCAAGAAAGGGTTTGAGACTTTTGTCTCAAACCCTTTCTTGCATATAATTATAATAACATTGATGTCATTATTTCTGTTCGTAAGTTTTGATCAGTCCTTGTGTCCCATCGTCGCCAAGGTCAAAGTCTTCTACCATAGCTTCATAGAGCAACTTGGCTTGCTTGGTAGCGGGCAAATCGAGGGCCATCCGATCAGCTTCCTGCAAGGCAATTCGCAAGTCCTTGAGGAAATGCTTGGCAAAGAAACCGGGGGTGTAATCCCCCTTCAAAATTCGGGGAACGTAATTGTCCATGCTCCAGTTGTCGGCGCCACCACTGCTCAACGTGGCGAGCACCTGTGGCAGATTCAAGCCGGCCGCCTTGGCGTAGACCAACATTTCCGTCAGCCCAGTCATCGTCCCAGCAATCATGATTTGATTGGCCATCTTGGTATGCTGACCCTTACCTGCGCCGCCAAAATAACTCACGCGTTGCCCTAACTGTTCAAAGACTGGCAAGACCCGGTCGTATGCGGTCTGGTCGCCTCCGACCATGACCGTTAACGTCGCGTTCTTAGCCCCGACGTCGCCACCAGAAACGGGGGCGTCCAGTGCTTGAGCATCGTGGTCATGGGCAATTTCAGTTAATTTGACGGCTAAGGCTGGCGTACTCGTCGTCATATCGACCACCACACTGCCAGCTTGAATTCCGGCAAAGATTCCGTGATCACCGGTATAAACGGCTTCCACATCACTGGGATAACCCACCATCGTCATGACGATATCAGATTGGGTAGCGACAGCTTGCGGCGTATCAGCCCAGGTTGCCCCGGCGTCCAAAACGGCTTGGGCGTGCGCCTTGGTTCTGTTGAAGACAACCACTGACCGACCAGCCTGCAAGAGATTTTTCACAATCCCAGTTCCCATGACGCCCGTCCCAATAAATCCAATTTGCATAAACGCTACCTCCCTTTTTACATAGCTTTTTGACTACGGGTGCACTAATTTAAGCGGCTTCGCAGTAAACTTATACGTATACAGCTTATTATATGCCCAGAATGTCGCCTGGACCCGTTTTCTGGTAATCACCAACGACTTAAACGTCGTATCACTGATTTTTCCTTTGAAAACTTTCCCCCGGGTCAGTCGGTACTTGTTGTTCACCGTGACTTTCCCCTTAGTGAAGTTCGTTGCCCGCAAGAAATGGGCGCCCTTCAGACTGGTTGAGACGTCAAAAATCAAATGATTGCCATCCATCTGAATATTGGTCATCTGTGTGCCATCCCCACCCCAGAGCCGGAAGAAGGCCGTTGGTGTCAGAAATTTATACGTTACCCGTATTGTCTTCTTGGTAAACTTCCCCCGATAATGCCGCGGCTGCTTTTGATTCCACGCGTACATTTGGGGATTCACCCACCGGTTCTTCTTAGAGGTTTTATACTGATGACCAACCTTACCCTTCAGCGTCTTCCGTGCCAATACGGTCCCATCAGCCACTTTATAGGTCACGACCACTTTCCCCGTGGTTGCCGCCTGTCCTGTCACTGTGAACCCAGCAATTCCGAGAGCCATCACGCCCAATAATAACCACCAACTACGCCATTTCTTACTCATAGCCACCAACCCCATTTTATTATTTTTTCTATAGTATACCCCTGAATCCACTTATCCGCGAAAAAAAAGGAGGCCCCGCAAGGCCACCTCAATTACTTACGATTCAGTTGAATTGGACGTCTTCTTAGTTGGCTTACTGGTCTGTGTCTGTGGATGCCGCCGCTTGCGAATCACGTGGATCAATAGCGTCAACACGATGGCTCCCAAGACGATGATACCAAACAGCGTGGCGGGAATCTCAATATCAATTGCCGGAATGGACACAAACAACTTCACAGCAATGATGCCGATTAAAATGTAGGCCATGGGTTCCAGCTCAGGAATCCGGCGCATCAACTTCATGATGACCTCAGCCACACCCCGCATCGCTAGGATTCCAATCAAGCCCCCAATTAAGACAATAACCGGGTTATTCGAGATGGCCAGTGAGGCCAAGACAGAATCGACGGAGAAAATAATATCCATCATTTCAATCTGTAAGACTACCGACCAAAACAGTGGTAGTAATCGACGTTTTTTATCCTTCACTAATTTGCGCGTATGTTTTACCCGCGTCTTAGTGAAGTACTGGAAGACTAGGAAGACTAGGTACAAAGCCCCGATGACCTTGATTTCCCAGAAATTAATCAGGTAAGTTCCCAGTCCAATGATGATGAACCGGAAGATATATGCCCCCCAAATCCCATAGAACAGGGATTCTTCCTGCTCCTTTTTGGTAGGCAAGGACTGTGTCTGCGCGGCAAGGACCACAGCATTGTCCACGGACAACAAACACTCGATCAACACCAATGAAAAGATGATGAGCCAGTCGTTTCCCGAAGTAATCACTGTTTCCCAATTGTGAATATCAAAGAATGGCCCGTACAATTGGCCAAGAAAATGTAGCAACGCTTGCGTCAGCTCCTTAAACTGCATAAATTATTTTGCATTAGTTTACCACACTCTCCGTTAACATGCGACACATTAAGTCAATCATTCGCAAACTAACTTGCCCTATTAGTAAGTTGAATTTACTCATATATAGCTTAAAACGTTCAAAATGTTACCAAACCGCTACGTATCTGTTACGCAACCGCAACTAAATCGCGGTAAGATGAAAGATACTCTAAGGGGAAATGGATGATTACTTTGAAAAAGCTTGTATTACTTATCGGGACAATCTTACTGGTTGCTGGCTGCTTACCCGCCCAATCAGTATTTGCGAAGAGCTACTTACAGATTACAGCGACGACCAAGACCAGTTATAACGCCCGGTTCGTCAATCAAGGTAGCCGGAATGACGGTATTTATTACTACGCGCCTTATTACACGCAACGGTCTGCAAAGACCCGCGATGCTAGTGGTAAGAACTGGCAGCACCGGTTCGTCAAGGTGACCCAGACCGCCAAGCTATCCGATGGGAGTACTTACGTCAAGTTTGCCTGGTACGGCAAAACGATTGGTTGGGTCAATCAAAAGGCCCTCCAAAAGTACAGTCGTTCGCAAAACGCAGCGGCTTTGCTGCAGAATTACCATGTTCAAGGGCGCGCGATGCTCTTTAACAACTACTCGAGTGGGGCCAGTCACGTCAGCGTGGGTTATGCCGACGCCACTAGTAAGCTCGCCAATAACGCCAATACTTTGTTCCCAATTGCCTCCCTTCAGAAAGTCATGACGGGGGCCATCATCGAACAATTGGCGGCAAGTGGTAAGCTTTCCCTCAATGACAAGCTCAGTAAATACTACCCCAGCGTTCGAAGCAGCGGCAGTATCACATTACGCCAACTTTTAAATCACCGTTCCGGCATCGACATGGACGAATCGACACCTGGTTCGCTACTCACTACCCAAGCTTCAGAAATCAACTATACGTTGGGGCAGCTCAAAGTCACCGGAACCCAAGGCTTTAACTACACCAACGCCAACTACACCCTGTTAGCTGGCGTGGCTTCCAAGGTCACCGGTCAGAACTACGATACATTAGTTCAAAAAAGGATTATTCAACCCTTAAAGCTCAAGCATACCTTTGCCTGGGATAACTTACCTAGTGCGAGTGTTGTTGCCAGCGGATACAGCTACACCAATGGCCAAAACAATGTTGCCAATGGTGTCTCACAAAAACTCATGTCCTCACTGTTGGGTGCGGGTAACTATTACTCAACGACAGAGGATTACTACAAGATTCAAAAGGGTCTCCGTAATGGCAAAATCTTAACCAAGAGCCAATATTACGCCCTCTCGGACAACTACAAATTAAGTTACGCCGGCGGCCTGTACCACTACAGTGGTGGTATCAAGCGTGTCCGCGGCGCTCTCAGTGGTTCCGGCTACAACACTATTCTCTACGGTTCAGAAGGCAATAAGTCTGGTGTGATTCTCTTTGCCAACCAGGGCCCAACTAAGTCAATCAACACGTTGGCCACCACCCTCTATGATTTGGCCCGGTACTACAACGAGAATTAAGAAACTGTGTGTACCCTCCCACCTTACCGGTCGCCAGATATGGGCTGGAACGGTGCGGACGCGCCTGAGCCCATATCTGGCGACCTCTCGGCTTACACGGTATTCCGCTACCATCGATTGGTTTGTAAATAAAACAGTGCGTGTAAAATTTTCAGCAGCTACCGTGTTAAACGCAATCGAAGCCGGAGGAGGCCAGGGATATAGTCAGCTGTGAAAGTGGCGGTAACTGGTGATTTTTGCCAGTTTACACCACGGACGCATTTGAAGATACGGGTTCTTCGTAGCTTCAAATCGAGCGAGAAGCTCGCTTTTTGGCTGAAGCGTCCCCACAGCTGGCGGAATCCCTGGCGTCCGGAGAGCGTCAAACCATACTAAAGTTCAAAAGGACCTGGGATACATACGTATCTCAGGTCCTTCTTAGTTAAGCTAAGCGGCAAACAACGCCGCATCATTTATCAAATTGATTTAATTTATAGCTGACAATCAAGCTATTGAGCTTTTGCGCGTAATCGGGATCAGTGGCGTACCCACCGGCCTGCAATTTCTGCGAAGCTTCTTGATAATTCTTCGCTGGTTGCGGTAGATAGCGGCTTTTTAAGACATTGTCGTGATCCTGGATGGCAACCGTTAGATTGGGATAAATTCGGAAGTTAGCGTGAATCTTGATCCGTTCCCCATTCACGTACTCGTGTGTCACGAACGACCCGGTCTTACCATGATAACTTCCCTTGATACCAAAGGGATTATTCGCCTGCTGAAAGATTTTGGACGTTCCCCAACTCGACTCCAGAATGCTCTGGGCAATCACGATGCTGGGCAGGACCTGGCCATTTTTGCGATAAACCTTTACGGCCGGCGTGGCGACCTTCTGAATAAACGCTTGTTGCGCTGGCGTCTCACCAGAAACCGGTTTAACCGTCACTTGATGAGCGGTTGGTTGTGGCTGTACCACCGCTTGAATGTGGTCCTTCATCAACATGCCACCACCCAAGACCAGCAGGACCAGGACAAAAATCCAGGTTGCTCTAGCAGAGCTTGGTCGTCGTTTTCTTGCATTCCTAGGTTTTCTTCGCCGTTTAGCCACCTTGGTCCCTCCAATTCCGTTATAATAGACTTAATTGTGTCTGCCCTGCATTCAGCGAACGCAGGCCAGTATTTCTCATTATAACAAGATTCTCACCAGAAATAGAAGAATCTGAAAGTGTCAATAAATCTTAACCTTTAAGGGGGTGTCAAAATGGTTCTTAGTACCATCGTTTTGCTAGTCTGTCTCACCGCGCTCTTTACCTTTTGGCAACCCCGCGGCTTAACCAGTGCTGTGGTCACCACGGTCAGTTGCGCGCTGATCATCATCGTTGCCAGTTTTTCGAAGCATCTCTGGGCACAGGTATTGGCGCACGTCGGCTGGACATTAATCGCGCTGGTCGGTGGTCTGGGAATCTTCACCCTACTTTTGATTCTCAATGCCCCACACCTGGTCTTCCGCAAACAAGAACACCTCACGTACGGTCTAATTGCTGGCATCTGGCTATGGGTAATTCTTGCAGTGGGTTGGGGGTACAGCCTAAACAGCGGCCACTTTGGCTCCTCATTCTGGCCGTGGTTAACCTTCATCCCCGCCTTCAGTACCTACCTGGGAATTCTCTTCGCCGCTAGCGTCTTGGGCGCCTTGCGCGCTGATTGGTGGCGGGCTAAACGGGCGGATACCCTGCTCGTCTTAGGAGCCGGCCTCCAGCATGGTGACCAGATTGGCCGGGTGCTCGGCAGTCGCTTGGATACGGCACTAGCGTTTGCTCAACGTCAAACCAAAAAGCCCACCATGATTGTTTCTGGTGGGCAGGGTCCTGATGAAACGTGTCCCGAGTCAACGGCGATGGCAGCCTATCTAGTCGCCCGTGGCTGGGATGCCAAGGACATTATCGAAGAAAAACAAGCCACGAACACCCTGTCCAATGTCTTGTACAGTCAGCGGCTATGGTCCCAATTACCCGATGGCGGTGGGAAAGTCATCATCGTCACCAGTAACTATCACTTATTCCGTGCAGAACATCTGGCTAGTGAACTCGGCCTTCGAATTGGTGGCTACCCAGCCCACGTCCGCTGGTCTTATTTACCGGGTGCCTGGGCTCGTGAATTTTTAGCCATCATCATGTTGCATCCTCGCTTACATCGGGGAGTGTTGGTAGGTTTCTTGACTGCTAATGTGCTGTGGCTCCTACTGATCAGTTGAGCGGTGTGACCGTCAGTTGATTGGCAACTTTGTAGAACTTAGGCTCCGTCCAAGTCAACATCTCTGGGGTCAATTTTAACTGAACTAAACCGAGTCGATTGTATGGTTGAAAGTAATACGTCAATGACTCACAACAAGTTGCCGCTCGATAAACCGAGTAGGTTGGCCGGTATTGATGACTCTTCGGTACCGTGACACTGTTCAAGAGGTGCCACGCGCTGACGATTGCTCCTGGTTCATCGGTTGGTAAGTCGGCACGTTCTTTATAATAAGCCGCCCGGACAAACCGGCCACCCGGCGTAAAGGACCCGCTGGGAACTGGCTTGCCAGAAAAACGCCCAGTGGAGACCCGCGTCGCGTTAAGCGGTAACGTCCCGGCTTCAAAGTCATCGGTATAGTTAACGTACTGACCGAGGCGCTCAAGTTGAAGCTCAAAGTCTTTACTGTTGGTCACCACGCCTAACGGATTCTCCCGCACACGCATGGGAAAATGGGTCGGTTCAATAACCACGGTCCGGCCCGTCCGGTCGACCACTGCAAAATGGAGTTCGGAATCACCAATCTCATTGACAGCGTATTTGCCGCTCATCAATTGAATTTCATCAATGTGTTCCTCAATGTCAGCAACGGAAGCGTAATGTCCCAGCAAGTAGAAGGAAAATTCGTAAGGTGCCAAGTGAACTTGGCCGTAAGTGGGTTTATCAACTAAGTTGGAGCCATTAGCGAACGTTAACTTTTGCACGCTCAACCCCATCTCGTTGACGCCATCGGACACATCAATTTCGTGATGGTGGGCGCCACCGCCACCAATCATGGCGTATTTGTTGGTGTGTACGTGATTATCGTACACACTCTCCCACTGATAATCCCGCGGAACAAACAGCGGCTGCACGTACAATGCGTGCCAGTCCATGGTTCGCGCCAAAATGTGGCTACCGTCCTTCGCAATCTGTAAAATGCTGGTACACACAGGTATCTTCCTCCTTCATGGCTACCCGAACTTCGATAAGCTCACAATTATTTGATCAGCTGGCCTAGTTTGTTAAGTAACTTTTTAATGGTTAATCCAGTTTACGCGAATCAACGGACCGCTTCAACCATTTCGCCTCTAGTTAATCGTCAGTCACCGGCTTAGCAGCGTCCGTCAAAAATTGCTGGAACCGTCGGTCAATTTCTTTTTGGCGGGGAACGGCTGCTAACGTCGTGGGCACGTTTGCTGTGATCTGTAAGTAAGCGAACATAACTTGGCTGGGGTCAAGGTGGGCCTTAGCTGCCAATTGACTGGCAAAGGGAAAACGTTGTTCCGTCAACATTGCTGCGAACGGACTTTGATAAGATTGATGGTGTTTTGACATGGTGTTCGCTTCTTTCTAATTGAATTCGCGATTCCCTACTTTACCGGTTGAGAATTTTAAGTCAACTAAAGAGTTTCTTAACTTTTCTTAAATCCACCTGAAAACAGCCCCAATTTTTCCTATTATGGTAAAATTAAACATGGACTACACCCTGCTTGCACGGCGGGAAATTGATTACATAGAGAGGACTCAGACTACATATGCAAGAACGGATAAGAAAGCTTCACCACAACCGAATCTTTGCACTCGTATTCTGGTTGATCGTGGTCTTCGCGGCCATTATTACCCTACCAAACGTCAGCACCATCATTCAGTATGATGGCCAGCCACAATTGGCAAATACGAGTCAACCCGTAAAAGCGACCCAGATCAAGAACACTTGGGGGCGTAATTTAAACGGGACCTACACCGTGAATGCGGTCTACAATAACCCGGACGGCAAGTTAACCGCTAAGCAACTTAGTGCAATTGACAAGTCTGTAACGGAATTGCAAAAGCGTTCGACGTATTACGGCGTCAAGAAAGTTACCACGATGACGAATACACCAACCGCAAGACCGCAACTTTTCTCTAAGGACCAGTCGACCGAAGTTGTTCAGCTAGAGGTCAGTCATAATCAGGGAACTGTTCGGCAAATCACCGATCAACTTTCCAGTCAGATTTCGACCATTGGCTTGAACACCTACGTAACAAGTCCTGAAATCGTTAGTGACGCAGCCAATGAACACATTGCATCATACACGTTAATTGTTATCCTGATGACGTTACTGATTGCCTTAGTTGCCATGGGGATTTTATTCGCCTCAATCATTGCCCCTATCATCACGTTCCTAGCCATTTTAATCAGTTATATCTCCACACTGAGCTTGGCAACTAACCTGGCTTACCACTGGAACTTTGCGTACTCTGAATTTACGCCGATTTTCCTGTTGATGGGCATCAGCCTCTTCACCCTTTTGACGAGCTTCTGGTTCTTCCGCGAACTACGGAACCGCGTTGACGATGGTGAAGCAAGTCAGGTTGCTACGACAGAAGTTGTTCAGAACCTGGGTTACCGGATTCTGATCAGTACCCTGACATTAACCTTAGCATTTGGGAGCTTAATGCTCTTCGACTTCTCAACCATTCGGGCCTTTGGCTTACTCGGGATTGGTTTTGCCATTACTGGGATCGCCAGTGTCACTCTGATTCCTGTCTTTACTGGAATGCTGGGTAACAGCCTGTTCTGGCCAAAGAAAACGCGGCCAGCACTCAAGGACCACAAGCTTTGGCATAGTCTTGCCCGCTTTGGTCTTTGGCAACCTTGGATTGCCGTTCTGGCAGTCCTCTACCTTGCCGGTCCATTTGCCTATGGTTACCGTAATCAATTAAGTTACAACAACTCGCAAGATATTCCGAATAATCAAGCCGTGCAGGGTGCTCGGGTATTAAGCGCACACTTTGGTCAAGGAAAGGCCACTCCTGTGACCCTCTACCTGCAAACCAACAAGCGCTTGGACAATCAAAATCAACTGTTCCAATTAGATAATTTAACCAAAAAGTTGCGGGCCCAACCTGGTGTTGCTTCCGTTACGTCGGTCACGCAACCCGGTGGTCAGCCAATCACCCAGTACTACGTTTCCAATCAGTTGAGCACGTTGAACGAAGACTTGACTGGTGTTGTTGGCCAGCTTGGGACCGTTCGTAACGATCTGAAGTCTGACAGCTCCAACCTCCGTCAAAAGGACTTGAATAAGGAAGTTAAACGACTTCAATCACTGACCACCAAGACCAATGGCTTGGTCAGCGACAGCAGCACGTTACAAACATCCTTACAAAGTGCTTTATCCCGTTCAAATGCTTCCGGCAGTAGCAGTGCCTCCAAGAAGGTTACCAGCTACATTGCCCAATTGAACGCTGTCAACACCGAGTTAAACTCAGCATTGAGTACGTTGACCACCCTGTCTACGGGCGTTAATACGTCAAATACCGATGCAACGACCGCCCACTCCAACTTGAGTAACTACGCCGATACTTTGAAGGCCGTTAACGATAGCCTGAAGAGTTCTCGGAAGCAAGTTGTTAGCATGCAAAAGACGTTGAACAAGATGTACACCTATCTAGGTGGCTTGCAAACGTCTGAAGCTGCTAAGGCCCTCTACCTCACACCAACTCAATTGGCTAGCGGTGACTTCCAGCAATCCATGGCTAACTTCACGAACCAAAATGTGAAGTCCACGTACCTGACGATTACGTTGAAGCAAGAACCTAACGCTAAGAACACGGCCAAAACTCTGGACCAACTACGTCAGGTAGCTACCAGTCAATTACGTGGAACCGTCCTGGCAGGCTCAACGTTGACCTTCACTGGCCAACCAGTCACGATGGCCACCATCCAAAATCAATACCAGCACGACCTACCAAGAGTGCTCCTGTTAGTCTTCGGCATTACGTTACTCTTGCTGATCATCTTCAGTCGGTCCCTCTTGCAAGCCAGCTACTGGTTCTTAACGTTCCTGGCATCAACATTGGCTAGTTACCAACTGACCCACCTCATTATGAAGTGGTTGACCGGCGATGGCGACTTCAACTGGCAGGTTCCCCTGCTGGCATTCGTCCCACTGACGGTTCTCGCAGTTGTGGAACTGACCCAGTTAGCGTTGAGTTACCGACTAAATGATGCACCGTTGCTTGATTGGTTACTTCCTGGTATTCATGAAGTTGGCCAAACGATGCGACACTCCCTGTTTATCATCATTGCCGGGGTACTCGGGCTCTTAGCTGCTGAATCACAAACGTTAACGGCGGTTACCCTGATTACCATCTTTACGGCAATCATCTTCAACTTGGCACTGCCACTGATGGCATCCTCATTCGGGAAACTGTCAGTTATCATTCCCGCTCAAAAGCCTCATCAGTTCCGTCGGCAACGACGCGCTGACCGGCCTACTAAGAAAGACAAAGAAACTAAATAAGCTTAAGTAACCTAAAAGGCTCACCGCAGAAATTGTGGTGAGCCTTTTTTGACGTGTGCTAATCCGCCCAACTAAAGTGACTTATCCTGTTGCGATTGTGTCTTAGTCAGCTAGTTTGCCCGACCGGTGGCTAAACATTCGCCAGCCCGTAACAACCGTGGCAACCAGGCAAATGGCCAAAGATACCATGAACGCCACCCGCATACCAGCGATGAAAATCTCAGGATGGCTAGGTAAATAGGCGGTCACGTGATGGCCTGCATAGTGGCCCATCGCCGAGAAGAGGACCGTCGTGGCAATGGAAATACCAATAACCATGCCCAGTTCTCGGGCTAGAGCGTTGATACTCCCAGCAACCCCCAAGTTTTGAACCGGCACCGAACTCATGACAATCGAGTTATTGGGTGACATGAAGATCCCGTTACCCAAGCCAACCAGACCGATGAAGAACATGAAGACCCACAACGGCGTCACGAGATTGGCTAACATGTACCCAACTTGACTGATAGAAATGAGAATCAGGCCGACAAACGTCAATCGCTCAGGCCCAATCTTATCCGAAACAGCACCGGCAATCGGTGCCACGACTACTTGCACAATGGGAAAAGTCATCAGCGCATACCCCGCGTAATTGGCGGCCATGCCCCGCGCATTTTCTAGGTAGAACGGTGCAATGACGTTGAAGAAAAAGTTCGCCACAAAAATTAGGAAGGCACAGAGAATACTGATAGAAAACTCTCTGTTCTGAAACAAATGTAATGCCAAGATTGGGTCGGCCACTCGCAACTCAACGCGAATGAAGAAAATCAAGGCAAACTCGGCAATGACAAATAGACCAAGAATCATTGGTCGCCCAAATCCAACCTCCTGACCAATAAAGACGCCGGCAAACAGGCTCACCATCAATACAGCAAACGAGCTTGCACCAGGAATATCGATGGCCTCTTTGGTCACAATCAAATCACGGGGCAAGATTCGTTGTCCTAGCAAAAGGGCTACGATTCCGACAGGCACGTTAATCCAAAAAATATATCCCCAACTGAGGTGGGCCAGGATAATTCCACCAATTCCAGGACCAGCAATACTCCCCAAGGCAACAAACGAGCCAATCATCCCTAAAGCCCGTCCGCGTTCACTAAAAGGAAAAACTTCTGTAATAATCCCGTTACTGGTCGCCATGGTCATCGCCGCCCCTACGGCTTGAACTGCTCGACCACCCAATAGGAACGGCAAGCTAACACTGAATCCACAGAGCAATGACCCCACGGTAAAGAGGATAGACCCCAGCTTAAAGATACGGATCTTCCCACGAGTATCTCCCAACTTCCCAAATAATAGCAGTAGTGCACAAATGATAATTAAGTAGATGGAAACCACCCACTCCGCTTGATTCATGGGAATCGCCATGTCCTTACTCATTACGGGTAAGGCAATGTTAACAATACTACCATCCAACGTTGACATAAAAATAAACAAGCATACTGCCACCAAAATCCACCAGCGATGTTGTTGGATTTGTGGATCATCCGTAAAATTCTTTCTTGCCATGCTTACTCTCCCTCAGTCAGAGACGCTAGCCGGCTGGTTATCCAATCCGCCTGCGCCTGTGCTCTTAATTGTTGTAACTGATTGATCTGTAATTCATCGACCACATCATTGGGTTGCATCCGTGGTCGGTCCTTGAAATACGCTTGAATCTCACGCAGCTGCACCAATTGCCCCTGCGTAAATGCGTGAAAATCCTGTAAAATGGTCACCTTTTCCGCAGTCCTTAATAGGTGTAAACAGCTGCATTTTATTTGAAACATCAACTGGGCTTGCTTATTAATGACGACTGGTGTCAGAACCAGCTGATGAAAAGAACGGCGGCCAGCTTCCGTAATGGCTGCCCATTTTTTTGTCCGTGCTGCCGTCTGTTCAGTAGTCAGCTGCAAAGACCCTGCCATGGCTAAACGTTCCAGCAACGGATACAGCACCCCATAGCTCATCGTTTGTTCAGTACCAACGACCGCTTTCAACGCCTTCCGTAGCTGATAGCCCGTCATGTCTTGATCCATTAATTGGCCCAAAACAAATAAATCATACATGCTCTTCAACTCCTCGACCTAAAGTATAATATATCGGCCAGATACATGCCAAGGGAATTTTGTAGAAATTCAGTTAACTAAACGTGGCCATAAAAAAGGTTCTGAGACTTTCATCCCAGAACCTGCTGAAGAAATATTTCATTTGTAACATAAGTAACTTACGTTGTAATTTTTGATTTATGCCGGTGTGTTTTGTGTGACCCGTTGTGCCTCTTCATTTGGTAACAACTTGTAATGAACGGCGTCAGTATCAGCCTCCGGAATCAGTGCCATCAACGTTTTTGTCTCATCAAACGGGCCAAGATTAATCGCCATTTGGCCATCCACCTGAGCCATTCCCCGCATGCCCCTTGTAATAAAGCGATGAATGTATTGCACCCGGTCTTGCCGTTCAGCAGCTAATTTCCCAGCTGCGGCGAGTGTATAACCGGTGTCCAAGTAGTACTTAATCATCGAAACCCGAACGAACGTTTTGAAGGTGTAGACCCGAGCCTGTTGGCCATCTTCACGTTCTTCCGACGCAATGAGTCCCTTCTTTTCCCAGTAGCGCAACTGTCTAGCTGATACATCGGTCATCGCAGCCAGTTCCCCAATTCGAAAAACCAACCGACGAATATCAAAAAATTCCCGTACTTCCTCCGTAAATTTAGCCACGATGTTCTCCTCCTCATGCTTGTAAACTTGCTTACCAATTATGTTAGATTTTACCAAGTAAACCGCTTAAATTGCAAGTTTATTGCGAAAAGTAACGATTTGTTTAAGACATTTAACGGCTTTGCAATTGCGCTGTTACATGATTGTCACATTACATTGGTACTCTTATAGATGTAAATTTCATGAGGGGTGTTTATAACAATGAAGAAAGTTATTAAAACAATTGCAACAGCAGCATTAGTTTTCGCAGGTTTCTTTGCATTTAACGCCGGTACGACAACGTCCGCTTCCGCAGCTACCAAGAGTACGACTAGCTTCAGCTCAGTGTACAAGGTTGCTAAGTCTCACTTAGGCGCACGTTACGTCTACGGTGCTACTGGTCCTTCATCATTTGATTGCTCAGGTTTTACTGGTTACATCTACAAAAAGGGTGCCAAGGTTACGTTGCCACGGACCGCTCAAGCACAATACAACTCGTTGAAGCACGTCACTTACAAGAATATCAAGAAGGGTGACTTAGTCTTCTTCGGTGGTAGCACGTACTCTATCTCCCACGTTGGGATGTACATTGGCAAGGGTAAGATGATCGATGCTCAAAACCGTGGTGTCGTTCGCGAAGCCGTTCATGCCCCATGGTGGCACGCTGTTGGTTACGCACGTGTTAACACGCCGGTTGCTACTGACGCCGATTAACCCGTTTCATAGTTCAGTAAACAAACACCTCATGAAATCAACTGAACGTTAAAGTATTATCGCGTTGCGCATAAGCATTTGGCTTATGGCAACGCGATTTTTTTATTCAAAATCAGTTTACTATTGGCGCGCTCCGGGGGACAGAGTAAGCCCACTGTGGGGACACTTCAACCAAAGACTGGGCTTCTCGCTCGATTTGAAGCCACGATAAACCCGTGTCTTCAAAGTCGCCCATAGCCTAACCTAGCAAGGAACGCTAGCTAACGCTATTTTCACGGCTGGCCCACCCTGTCCACCTCCGGCTTAGACTGTCTTAAATGTAACCGAAAAATATGATAATTGGCGGTTGGTGTATGCTCACGTAAACATGGCACCATAGCTGATCAATTGCTATCTCTTATTTAATTAAGAGCAACCGTTCAATACTCGTCTAACAACCGTAACAGACTGACTGACTGACCAGACTATCATCAATATCAATACCTAGGACGATCGCCCAACCTCAGTAACATTAAGCTAACTGCTAGTTAAACTCACAAGATTGACTCCGTCCTTCACAACCATTGGAGCCGGAGGTAGTCTGGACTGGGGCTCAGCGGTGTCGACGGTGTTAGTTCGCGTTTTTGCGGACTTACAGCGTGGGACGCGTTTGAAGACTCGGTGGGGTTTCCGAGGCTTCAAATCGAGGATAAAGACCGCCCTTTGGCTTTATCCGGTCCCCACGCTGAGCCCTAGTCCTGGCTGCCGGAGGTGGCAATTATTGTAAATGACTGGAGCTCAGCGGTGTCGACGGTGTTAGTTCGCGTTTTTTTCGGACTCACAGCGTGGAACGTGTTTGAAGACTCGGTGGGTTTTTCGAGGCTTCAAACCGAGGATAAAGACCGCCCTATGGCTTTATCCGGTCCCCACGGCTGAGCCCCAGTTCTGGCTGCCGGAGGCGGCAATTACATCACAACTCACAACAGTAAAAAGGATGCGCAATCAATCCGATCACGCATCCTTCATCAATTTACAAAACCTATTTAACTTGATACTGAACCGTCCGGTGTTGAATACCAGCTTCTTCAAATGGCTCGCTCACTGGTTCAAATCCCAGTTGCTGGTAGAAATTTAGCGCAGTCAATTGGGCATCCAGCTCGATCCGACTGACATCAGACTTCTTGGCATCGCTGATGATCTGCTTAATGAGTTCTCCAGCATACCCGTGTTGGCGTTCGTCAGCCACCGTAGCCACTCGTTGAATCTTGACACGATTCCCAGCCAGCATATCAATTCTGGCCGTCGTGACTGGTTTATCATCCACGTAGCCCACGTAGTGCATCTTATCCTCGTCAGCGCCATCTAACTCGTCGCGGGGGTCAATCCCCTGTTCTTCAATAAAAACGTCCTTACGGATACCTAAGGCATCATCATAGACGGGGTTCATTTTACCCCAAGCCATTCTACATTCCATCAAATCGTCCTCGCTCCTAATCTTTCTGATTATAACTCAATACTTTAATGTCATCGGGCGTTAAGGAGAGCTTGGTCACACTCCCGTTAGCTGGCCGAACACTCAGGTCATACTTCCCCTGACCATAACGTTCCATCAGACTAAGCAACGTATTGCCGTGACTGATTACCAGAACATTATCGCCATCCTTTAGAATGGGATTCTGCCGAATCATGTTAAACCCCTGGTCGACCCGCGCCCAATACTCCTCGTTATTTTCGGCCTGACGGAAAGGATCGGCCTCCTTCAAGAAGTCTTTCGCCTGACCAATTGAATACTTTTCTTCAATTGCTTTAAACGACGGAACACCGTGTGGGGCCCCAGCAACGTACCACGCCTGAGCCATGTCAGTTCCCTCGTAATAACCGTAAAACTCTTCTCTGAAGAAATGGGAAGACGTTAGATCAGCGGATGGTTGCGACAGGTTCGCCGCTAAGATGGTCCGAGCCGTTTGCTCAGCCCGCGTGGTGTCACTACAGTAAGCTGCGGCAAACTGGACATCCTTGAGCCGTTCACCGGCCCCCTTGGCGTCCGCGATTCCCGCATCCGTCAGCGGAGAATTGCTCCAACCCTGTAATTTGTTATAGATGTTGAAATAAGTTTGGCCGTGCCGAACCAAATAAAGCGTGATTTGCTTGTTCATAACGTTTCCACACCTTTCCGTCTGAATTACCTCTAGTGTACCAAATTATTCTGCGATAGCGGTTACAATTTCGCAACCCACTTAAAATTTTCCTAAACTTCCTCCCGAAAGCGTCAAGGCCCGTCCCAATTTGCTACGATGATGAAAATGTGCCAAAAACGGAGGGCAACCTATAACACCCGTAACTATGGTAAAATAGGACTACTTATCCGTAAACGAAGGAGCGAAATTACGTGGAACGTTTCAAAAAAATATGGGCCAGAACAGGGACCCGCATGGGGTTTGTTACCCTGATGGTCGTCCTGTTTTGGGCGAAGACCCTAGTCGCCTACTTCGTCGACTTCAACTTAAATCTGAGTGATCCGTTTCAATTTCTAATTGTACTGATCAACCCCATTGCTGCCACCCTATTGGTATTTGGGTTGGCGCTATACTTTAAACGGGCACGATTCTTCTATCCCTTTTTATTTTTAATCGATATTCTGAATACCCTGCTACTCTACATCAACGTCATCTATTTCCGAGAATTTACCGACTTCATGACGGTAAGCACCATGCTGGGGTACTCCAAGGTCGACCAAGGCCTGTCAGGAAGTTCCTTAGCCCTGACCTCACCCCACGATATTCTGTACTGGTTAGACCTCGTGATAGTGCTCCTGTTACTGGCGACTCGCCGCATCTATATCGACCCGCGGCCACTGAATAAACGGGTCGGTTTTGCCGTAACTTCCGTTGCTATTCTCCTCTTTGGGGTCAACCTAACTTTAGGCGAAATGGACCGGCCACAACTGCTGACCCGGACGTTCGACAGAACCTATGTTGTGAAATACTTAGGCCTGGATGCCTTTACCGTTTACGATGGTATCAAGTCCGGTCATACCAGTGAATTGCGCTCTCACGCGAAGAAGTCCGAGTTAACTGGAATTCTTAAGTACGTCCACAAAAACTACGCGGCGCCCGATAAGAGCCTGTATGGTGTGGCGAAGAAAAAGAACGTCATCGTCATTCACTTGGAGAGCTTCCAACAGTTTTTAATTAACAAAAAAGTCAACGGCCAAGAAGTGACACCGTTTCTCAACAAACTCTATAAGAGTAAAGCAACCTATAGCTTTGACAACTTCTTCCACGAAGTCGGCCAAGGTAAGACGTCCGACGCGGAGACTATGTTGGAGACTGGAACTTACGGCCTTCCTCAGGGATCGCTGTTTACGCAACTAGGAAGCGACAACACTTTCCAAGCCGCCCCTGCCATCTTCGACCAGTCGGGATACACCACCGCCGTCTTCCACGGAAACGTGGGGAGCTTCTGGAACCGGAACAACACGTACAAGAACCTCGGTTATCAGTACTTCTTCGATGCCAGTTACTACGACACTTCCGGCGATAAATCGTTGGGTTATGGGTTGAAAGATAAGTTATTATTCAACGACTCCGTCAAATACCTCCAACACCTGCAACAACCATTTTACGTGAAGTACCTGACCGTCACGAACCACTTCCCGTTCACTCTGGACAAGGAAGATTCAACGTTCAAGACACCGAATACTGGCGATAAGACCGTTGATAACTACTTCAAGACGGCCCACTACCTCGATCAGTCCATCAAGGAATTCTACAGCTACTTGCATAAGTCTGGCTTGGACAAAAACTCACTAGTTATGATTTACGGGGACCACTATGGTATTTCCAATTCATCCAATAAGAGCCTTGCCAAGTTGCTGGGAGTCGATCCGGACGATTGGAACGACTATGACAACGCTCAACTCCAACGGGTACCAATGATGTTCAATATGCCTGGCTACAAGAAGGGTAAGATCGAACACACCTATGGTGGCGAAGTTGACGTCTTACCGACCCTGTTGCACCTGATGGGAATCAATAGTAAGAAGTACCTGCAATTTGGGACGGACTTACTCTCCCCTGGCCACTACCCCGTCGTCGCCTTCCGTAACCGCGATTGGGTCAGCGCTGATTACACATCGATCGACGGGACCATTTATAGTAACAAGACCCAGCAGGAGATTCATCCAACTGGTAAGCAGCAGGAAAAAATCGAAGCCATTCAGAAACACGTGACTACTGGGCTGAACTATTCCGACTCCCTTAACCAGAAGAACCTCTTACGCTTCTACCATCCTAAGGGCTTCAAGACGGTTGATCCTCAGGACTATAACTATTCCGATGGTCTACAAAAAGCGGAAAAGCTGGAAAAGAAACTGGGCTTAAAGTCCACGAGTCTCTTCTCCAGAAATGGTGACAAGTCCACGCAACCGTTCTACAAGACGGACGCGCCGGAGATCCATCATAAGTCCACCGATTCTAATCGAATCAAGATTACCAATCAAGATGACACCAGCGGCAAATAACTGCTGCTCGAGCAACGAAAAGAAGCTGTCCGTTCGATCTTATGATCGTGCGGACAGCTTCTTTGTCGTTTAGAATAAACACGTTTATTGTTTAGGGGTCAACGATGTACTGTGAACCGGCCCCCGGCGGTCAGGGAAAAAGTTGGTCATAATGGCCTGAACTGCCACTGGTGCTTCCCCGTAACCAGTCGCAATCAATGGTTGTTTCCCCCGATACATGACGCCATCCCCAATGGCATAGATTCCCGCAACGCTGGTGGCCATAGTCGAATCCACCGCAATCAACCGGTGATCCTCCGCCAAGTCGACGTCCCAAGCATCCAGTGCCTGGTGGTCTGCCGTAAATCCATAACTGACCACCAATTTATCCACCGTCTGATGGGCTAATTCCCCTGAGCCACCCACGGTCTTCAGTGTCACATCTAAGGCGCCGTTGGCCGTTTCCTGCAAGCCACTGATTAAGAAGGGGGTCACCACTTTCACAGGTGATTGCTCGAGCAGATCCACCATGTGGGCCAAGCCCCGGAATTGGCTGCGCCGATGTAACAGGGTCACGGCCTTGGCCACGGGCGCCAACATCAGGGCTTGGTCAATGGCCGCATCGCCGCCACCCGCGACCATAACCTCCTGATTGCGAAACTTTTCAAGATTCCGGGCACTGTAAAATAGCTGATGATTGGTAAATTGCTCGGCGTTTTCAACATTCAATTTACGCGGGGTAAAGGCCCCGTTACCGACCGCCACAATGACGGCCCGGGTCTGAGTCGTCTCCTGGGCCGTCGTCACCGTAAACCCGTTTTCATTCTGGGAAACGTTAGTCACCGCCTGCCCCGTCTTGATGGTTAACGGAAATTGCTCTAACTGTTGCCGTTGCCCAGCAATCAGCTCGCGCCCCCTAATGGCGGGTAATCCAGCAACGTCTAAGATTGTTTTCTCAGGGTACAACGCATTCACCTGACCACCTAATTCAGCTAGGCTCTCGACCACCTGCGTCTTGGCGTTGTGCATCCCGGCGTAAAAGGCGGCAAACATGCCGGCGGGACCTCCCCCAATGATGGTAATGTCATAAGACTCTATCATTTAACTGATCTCCGTTCTCTCTATCTCTTATCGTATCAAGGAGGTGACTTTCATGAAGCATCAACGTGGATTAACCGTTATCGTCACAACCTTGCTTGTCTTAACTGGTCTAATCGGTTGGTGGAACAGTCGCTGGTCTGCATTGGCCACCACACGGGTCCCTCAGACCCGTACGGCCACCCTCTTCTTGCCAGGAAATAGTGGTGCTTGGCTCTCCGTTCGCAGTATGGTCGTCAGCTTGAATCGTCCGGAGCTCGCCACATTTAGCCTAACCGCCCGGGTCAGTTACGCTGGTCACGTCTCCTGGCAACAGCACGCACCAGTCGCCGCCAACAACCCGCTCGTTCCCGTCATTTTTAAGGACAACACACATCCTCAAAAACAAGCTCGCCAGTTACGAACGGTCTTGCAGCAGTTGCATCAACGGTATGGCGTGACCCACGTCAACTTCGTGGGCCATTCCTCCGGCGGAACGATTGCCTACGACTATCTGAATCATCAATCCCAGGCCCCCGTTACGGTCAATCGCTGGATCTGTATTGGGGCAGATTTTCCAGAAAGAACGGGGCTCAGAACAGCTGAACCCCAGTTACACATCCTAAATTTAGCCGGCAACATTGGTCGCACAGACAACGACAGTGAAGTTCCCGACAACACGGTTACCCCACTGGCCAGACTGGTTCAAGGTCACGTGGGGAGCTACCGTTATGAACCACTACACGGTCCTATTTGGCAAATGCAGCATTCCCTGTTACATGAAAATCCGGCATTGGATCGCAAGATGATTACTTTTCTCTATCCACCGAGCTGAGTATTCTTGAGGATCCGTTGGCCCTGTAAGGTTCGTGCCTCACGTAAGCCCGCATTAATCAGGACAAAAATCGCGACCCAACCAACTGCAATCAAGACCCACTGTTGCAGGTAGAGAATATCTAACAGGGCAAAGGGCGCGTTCCAATCCCATAACGCATGGAGGGCAATCGCCAACAAGTAGAACCGCAGAAATTTCGGGGCCACCATGTTACTCCCAGTAATTGGCTGGTGACGCTCCTTGGCCAGAATAATGGCCGCCCCCATGATGGCAGACCAAATCGTATGCGTCCCAATTGCTTGCCAACTGCGCATCAGCAGCGTGACCAGACCATATTGTCCGGTATACCCTGCCGTCTCAAAGACCGCAAACCCGGCACCAATAGCAGCACCAGTCAGCAGACCGTTAAAGATATAATTCAGTCTAAATTGGTTAATAAAGTAAGCGATGACTAACATCTTGGCTGTTTCTTCAATGAAACCAACAACCAATGCAGACTCCCAGGATGTCCCGTTTCCCGATGGAATCAGAGAATACAAAATCATGGTCGCAATCAGCGACAAAATTCCACCGACTAGAAAGACGGTCATCAATTGATAGACTGAGATATTCCGAAAAACATTGATTTCAAAAAACATGATCAACAAGGAAAATGGCACCGTCAACGAACCAATGAAAATCATCCCCGGTACAGCGTTATTACTTCGGAAAACTAGAAATAGCAGCGCTAGCAACACGAAACTGGCTCCGAGTAATGCAAAAACTCGTGAGAATAACCACGGCTTGACTGGTGCCGCCGATACGGCTTCTAAGGATGGCGTGGTTTCTTTGGTGCCGACGATAAATAAAGCTTCTGAATCGTCTAAATCGTGATGCTTAAAAACTTCTGAGAACATTTGAAATAGGTGGATTTCAACAACCTTATTCTCTCCAGTCCACTCATTCATTTCCTTCGTTGCATCATCCAGCAAATGATTGTGGTACTCAAAATGCCGCTTTACCGGTTTTACAGACTGTTTATCGGCCATGACCGAATTCCCCCTCAATGGTAAATCTAACCTGGTTTCTATCTTACCGTGAACGGCCAATTGCTTCAACTTGGTGACTTCGTGAGCTTGATAAATGTAACCAGTTACATTACACTTAGAGTAGGCTTTTTAGCTAATATAGGATCAAAGGGGAGACAATTATATCATGGCAAAACGTAAACTGATTTTAGACTTAGATACTGGTATCGATGATTCACTCGCAATTGCTTACGCATTGGGTGCTCCTGATGTAGATTTGATTGGGATTATCGGTTCTTACGGGAACGTGCTCGTCGAAGCCGGTGGCCAAAACTCTTTGAAGATTTTGGAACTGCTTGGACACACTGATATCCCTGTATATCTGGGTGAAAGTCATTCCTCAACCAGTGATCACTTTGATCGGATGCAAGTTAGTGCAGACATTCACGGTGAAAACGGAATTGGCCAAGTCGACTTACCAGATCCACAACGGTCGATTGAAAAGGAATCCGGTGTGGACTTCCTGATTGACGCCGTTCACAAGTACGGCAAAGACTTGACGTTAGTTCCTACTGGTCCAATGACCAACTTGGCTGCTGCCATCAAGAAGGCCCCAGAAATCGCTACGGAAATTGGCAACGTCACCTTCATGGGTGGTGCTTTAACCGTTCCTGGTAACGTTACCGCTTATGCCGAAGCGAACATCAACCAAGATGCCGAAGCTGCTAACGCTGTTTTGACGAGCCCATTGCACTCAACGATGGTTGGCCTGGATGTTACCCTGCGGACCCTGTTGACTAAGAAGGAAACACAACAATGGCGTGACTTGGGGACCGTTGCCGGTGAAAAATTTGCTGACATCGTGGACTACTACATCCAAGCCTACGTTGACGTTAACGACAACCTGGGTGGCTGTGCTTTGCATGACCCACTGGCTGTTGGGGTTGCGTTGGATCCTAGCTTCGTTACCACGATTGACTTAAACATGGTGGTCAACTACAACAAGGAAACTTACGGTCGGACTATCGGTGATGATAACCGGTTAAACGAACCTACTAACGTTAAGGTTTCTGTCATGGTCGACAAGGATCGTTACCTGAAGACCTTCATGGAATACCTGACGAACCTGTTCAAGCAAAACTAAGCTTTATCCCAAATACTTATTTCACTGAGAGTCCTGGATATTTGTCCGGGACTTTTTTGTTGTTCGGTTCTAATGCCGGTTCCGGTTGTCAGGGTGGGTGCCTGCTGTGGGGCCGCCTTCAGCCAAAGTTCGGGCTTCCGGCTCGACTTGAAGCCCCACCAAAACCCATGTGGGTCTTCAAGCTCGTCCCCTGTTACTGACCTGGGCTCGCCCAGACCAGTAACACCGACACAGCAGGCCGCCACCCTGACAACCTTCGGCTACGTTGACCTAAACAAAAGCGGTCCGTAGCCTCTATGTTCCAGGTAATCCTACTAACCGACCTTTTCAATAGCTCATCAACGTTAACTTAGCCAGGCCGAAATGGCTTAAGCACAAAAAAAGGTGACTGAAATAATTTCAGTCACCAAACAGATTCATCTAATTAGCTCTTGTAGTTAAAGTTCTTGATCATAGTGTTCACGGCGTTATTCGTATACTTCGTTACCGCAGCTTGTTTATCAGCAGCTGGTAAGGAGTCGAATGCTTCCGTGTAAGCCTTCTTCATTGCTGGCTTCACATACTTGTTTGCGTAGCTCTTAGCTGGACTAGTCTTAGTCTTCGTGTAGCTGTATGTCTTCCCGGTAGTTCCTAAACGCCGGTTAAACTTGGACCCAGTTAACTTAGCAGAGAACTTCGTGGAACTCTTCTTAGTCAGCTTAAAAGTATAGGCCTTTTTCGCCAGTGACGTTGTGGTCTTACCCTTCGTGGTCTTGAACTCAATCAACTTGTACTTAGTGGTCATCGTTCGCCGGTTCTTACTGAACTTCACGGAAGTTGGCACACCGTATTTCACGTTCGCGTTCTTACCGTTAAAGTCACCAAAGATCAACATTTCACCAGTCTTTTTACCAGACTTGTAGGTCTTGAAGTAAAACGCCGTCTTGGACGTCGCATTCTTATAGTAACGTTTCAAGTCGGTATTCGTGAAAGTTGGCTTGGTTTTAGCACTAGCAACGGTTGGTGCAACTACCCCACCGAGGGTACCCAGCGCCACTGCCACTAATCCTAGCTTAGCCATAAAACGTTTCATAACCCTTGTCCTCCTTAATATTCATCCTATACATCATTTATAGTGCCACTTCATTAACTAAATTGCAAGCGTTTCACTTAACCTAATAATTCCGGGAACTTCTCCTGTAGGTAAGCCGCAATTCCTGCCTCATTATTTGATTTTGGTGTGATATGGTTTGCAGCGGATTTGACCTCCGGCTGACCGTTTAACATCGCGACACCATCACCTGCTGCCTTAATCATGCCCAAGTCATTTTCAGCATCACCAAACGCCATCAGGTCATCGAAGTCCCAACCAAAGTGAGTTAACAATTGGCCTAAACCAACCGCCTTATCCATGCCAGCTGCCAAGAATTCCAGAATTTTGGGCTGTGACCGAACCACGTGATATTCCTGACGCAGGCCCTCACCAATGGTGGCAACCACGTGATCCAAGGTTTCAGGGTCCGTAGCCATAACCGCCTTACTAAATAAATGATCAGGTAAATCGTCAAATTTTGTGGGCGTAAAAGTCATCGGCGCCTTCAACATCTTTTGATAGATGGAAGGTTTCAAGTCAGCTACCGGATAAACCTGTTCAAAATCCAAAATATCCAGAGGGTACCCATTCTCTTGGGCAAACGCGTGGAGGGGTTCAAAATCAGTCCGACTTAACCCACTCTGTGCCAGCTCATCTTTGGTCGTATTTTGAATAACCAGTGCCCCGTTAAACGTAATCGTAAAGTCCTCTTCCGTGGTCAACCCCAATTGTTCCAGGTAATCCCAGATTGCATTGATTGGTCGGCCAGTGCAGAGAACCACCTTGATACCTGCCGTATGCAGCTTACGCAACGTTGTCACGTTTTCTTCGCTGATTGTTTTATCTGTATTCAGTAACGTCTCGTCTAGGTCGAGCGCAATCATTTTAATCATTCGTCTTTGGCCTCCATTTACCTTCCAGTTTACACGTAATAGGTTGTGAAATAAACCGCAATTAGGATAAAAGGTCTTGACGAATAAGTGCGACAATCTGCTGATTTTCCGGCAGGTCAGCATGATTAGCGTTTGCTCCAGTCACCGTAATTTGCGTAAAATGCTTCACCTGATCTTGAAATATATACTTCCCGCGATTCACACTGTCGAACGGGACGATACCATCGCTCGCAAATGTTTTGCTCCCAGCAATGGAGTAGACCGTTGCATTGCGTGGTAAGTTGGTGCGGTCGCCACTCAGCTCCTTGAACAGGTCAGTGTCGACCGCAGCATCCTGCTCTTCCAAATTAAATGGTGTGGCAATGGTCATTAACCGATCAATTTTGGTCTTAGTCTTTGCCAGGTCATGTTCCATAAACAATGTCAGAACCAGGCCACCATTAGAGTGGCCCATAGCCGAGAAGTGTGTGAAATGATACGTCTTTTCTAAAGCCTGAAAGGCCGTCGCAAACCAGACCGCCTGCTTGCGAACGTTGACGGGACCATCTCGATGATTTTGAAACCCCACCACGATGAACGGCCGCTCGTCCCCTTGCTTCAAATTTCCACTGTATTCCAAGCGACCATTTGTCATGACCTCAACCCGTAATAGACTATGGGTCGTTGGTGATTCCCGGTTCAACTCCTTAACTAACGCATTGAACCGATTCTGGGTCGCACTTGAACCGGGGACGAAGAACACCGGTGCCATTAGGCTTTGATAGTTAGCCCGCACGATTTTCTCCTGATGTGGTTGCCACCAAAATCCCGGTAAGCACAGCACTACCAACAACAATAAGACTGCCCAAAGTCGGTGCAAATTTGTATGCCGCATCTTAAGCCACCTCCCCGTCTAATTGCCGGTGAGCCGCTTGCACCAATTTAACAAAGGGATAATAAATTGCCGTACTTAAGATTAAGTCGGCCAACGATAAAGCCAGTGCGGTCCAACTACCACCAGTTCCCAGATAGGCCTGCAACGGTCCCGGCGTCCCAGTCAATAATGGATATGCCACCGTAGGAACCCATTTAAGCCGGATACAGAGCCAGCTAAGTGTAATACAGGCACTTGGAGCCAGAATGAATGGAATACTCATCAGGGGGCTTAAAATGACAGGTAAGCCGACCATCATGGGGGCATTAAAGTTTCCCAAGGTTGGAACCAGACTCAGCCAACCGATTCGCCGTTGCCACGCCGTGGGGCGGCTCAAAAATAGTGCCAACAATAGTGCGAGCATCATGCCCGTTCCACCAACGTTGGCATAAACGCTGACGACCGTATGCAGCGTTAGCGGATGCGGCAACTGCCAGCCACGATGTGCCAACACGGCTGCTAAATTCTGGGCAGATTCAATTGATTGCCCGCTGCTTGCTGACAACGGCCCTAGAACCCCCAACCACTCAAAGGCCCCATTTAAAACGCAATATCCCAGCAAGCCCAGAATGAAATGGGGCAAGCGAAACGGCCACCGAATGATGCTGGCAAAAGCAGAATTGAGACTAACCGTCTGTGTGCTGACCCAAAGCAAACCTAAAGCTGCCATCACAACTAACCAAGTGCAGGTGATGACCAGCGTACTTGGAATCTGTTCCAAGTCTGGTGAACGATGACCGAGTGCCCAACGGTAACCATTTCCCACGAGTACTCCCACCAAAATACCGACTAGAATTCCCTGAATCCCCAGGTCAGTCGCCACCCATTTGATCGTGTGACCACCCAGAACTGAGGTCCGAGTCACGTTAAAAAATTTCAGACTAATCACGGCAATCGTTCCGGCCATCAGGCGATCCGTCATGTGCCGGGTCACTGGTACCACCAGGTAAAAGCTCACCGCAAATGCCATTAAGATTCCGGCCAATCCCAGGGTACCCGCGCCGATCAATCGCAAATACTGCCGTAGAATTTTCACTTGAAACAGCCACCGCGCCACGTGCAGTGTTTGATAGTAATAGCCATCCGTTCGTAACCAGGACTGCTCCAAGAAATCCGCCAGACTCCCCAATAAAATAATGGGGAATATCAACCGTAACGCTTGGCGAATGGCACTGATCTGCCGGTTACGGTAAAAACGCACCTCACCATTGACCAGCCTCATCCCCAGTTGTGCTATCCTATCCGTCATCGCTACTCGCCCCCTACTCCCAGCGAGTGTACCCCCTACCCGTGACTCAGGGCGCCAACTTTTATTTGATACGGAAACTAGCCACTCAAACTAGCCATTCAGCAATCTGCGCCATGACCGCGCCCTGCTCATTTGTTCCTTTCAAATGCGGCTGTGTTGCCAGTTCAGGTGCAGCGTTGGCCACTGCGAATCCCTGACCCACCAGCTGTAACATGGTCAGGTCATTTCCAGAATCGCCAAAAGCAGCCATTTCTGCTGGCGTGATGCCCCACTGCTGGCCAAGAAAGGCCAATCCTGCGGCCTTACTAACCTGGGGGAGTGAGACGTTCATCCCCCCCAAGCCACTGCTAACACCGACTAATTCGCCGGCAAAACGTGTATTGAACGCTGCAACTTGCGCCACGACGTCCGTCCTCAGCCACGTAATATCAAGCTTCAAAATAGCCGCGCTCACTGTCGTTAAATCTACCACCGAAGTCAGACTGGGATAAAATTCGCGGGACTCTGCAAACCGCTGACTGTCGGCCGGCAACGTCGTATATGCCCGCTCCGCACCGCAAACAATGATGAAGCAGCCCGCCATAATGGGCGTCATTTCCAGCCAAGAGACGGCCGTCTGCCAATGTAACTGGGGTAAGGTCGTCATCTGAAGCTGACTACCACTGGCGGTGGTGATCAAGGCGCCATCCTCAACCACGTAGGTTAACTGTTCTCGGTTCCGCAACGGGGCAAAGAGCGCCTGCACATGGTCCAAGGGATCGCCAGTCGTCACAACAAATCGGCTGCCCCGAGCCTTCATTTCGCCCAATATGGCATCAAACTTCTGACGATTATACGCCCCATTTACATCTAAAAAGGTGCCATCTAAGTCCGTGGCAATCAGTCTTGGTAGCATCTACTCAACCCCTCCGTCAAAATAACATGACCCAATCATACCTGGCCCATCGAAACCAAGCAAGGCAGGCCGCTTACAAATAAAATCATACTAACCTAACCCCTTGGGCCAACCAACGGTAGCATGATTTCCATCGGAATTGTAATTATTTTGGCCACTTTTGTAGATTGTGTTGACAGATTCAATAAACATCTGTATGATTATGGCTATTGGAGGGATACCTATGGATCTCGCAACATTAACACTATCTGAAATTGAACAGGGGTGGCACACCACTGCTACCGCTTATATTTGCAATTATTGTGGTCAAGACTTTCAACAAGATCAGGTCTTCCACCTACACGATGCCTTTTACCCGGCCGCTGAAATGATCAATCACCATATTCAATCAGCCCATCCGGACGCCATCAACCAACTCATTCAATCGTCATCCAAATACAACACGTTGACCACCAAGCAACGTGATTTACTCGTTGCATTTAGTCAAGGTGTCAAGGATGCCACAATTGCTCAGGACAACCACGTGGCAGCCGCCACCATTCGTCACCAAAAATTTACGTTCCGCGAAAAGGCCAAGCAGGCCAAGCTCTACCTCGCTATTTATAATCAAGTCTTCAATAACCCTGAACGAGATACCCCCATCGCACTGCCACTAGCAACCCAAGCTAACGGCCCCATTGCTATTACACAGCGTGACTATCATCAGATCCTTCAAAAGTATTTCGAGCCTGGCGATAAGTTGCGGCTCAAACGCTGGCCTAAGCAACACAAGGCCATCTTAGCGGTATTAAAGCGGGTGAGCTTAGAAATTCCAACGACCCAGCATTTTACTGAGCGCACCATGAACGACCTGTTAGTCCCAATCTTTGACGATTACGTCCGGTTACGCCGCTACCTTATCGACTACGGATTTCTGGCACGGACCGCGGATGGTCAGGACTATTGGCGCCTCACTTTTAAGGAGTAATCATGGACAAAAAAGAACGCATTCGACAATACAAAGCGACCCCGACCAAGTACGGCGTCATTCAAATCAAAAACACCAAGAATGGTAAAACCTTCATCGACACCGTTGCCAACACGCATAATCGTTGGGGATATTATCGCCTCAACCTCAACAAAAATTTCTACCGGACCAGTCCGCTGCAAGCCGACTGGAACACCTTTGGCGAGTCTGCCTTCACCTACGAAGTCCTGTGGGAAGAGGAAACCACCGAGGTGACGAATCTCAGACAAACACTCAAGGACCTCAAACAAACTTGGCTCGCTAAATGTCAGCCTGCCTATAACCAAAAATAAGGAGTTTTCATGACAACCATTAATACCAACTACCACCCAATCAACCAAACAACTTGGCCGCGCCGCGAGTATTTCTATTACTTTACTAAAATGATGCCCACCGGTTTCACCGTCAACGCCACGATTGATATCACAGCAACTTTAGACTGGGCTCATCGTCACGAAGTCAAGTTCAACGCCGCCTACCTTTTTCTAGTTAGCCAGGTGCTGACGCGCCATCCAGAATTTCGCGTCGGCATGGTCGACGATCAACTGGTTGAATTCGACGTCGTCCATCCCTCATACAGTGTCCTGCATGAAGATGATCACAGTATTTCTAGCCTCTGGACGGCATACAGCCCTAACTTTTCCCAATTCTATCAAGACTACTTGCAGGATATTAAGCGTTTTGGGTCCCAACACACGCCCATGCCTAAAGCACCACAAAGCGCTAACCTCTACATGATCGGTAGTATTCCCTGGCTGGACTTCACCAGTTACACGCCGCTACCATTCACGCCACTCAATACGTACTTCCCGGTCATCCAGGCTGGGCAATATACGACAAAAGGCGGTAAGACCACTATGCCGCTCTCATTTACCATTCACCATGCCGTTGCCGATGGCTATCATGTCAGCCAGTTCTATCAGGATTTACGGGATGCCATGGCCCAACCTGAGGCTTGGTTAACGACTGACTAATTACTTCAAACTAAACTAGAACATAAAAAAGAGTTGAGACTTTTGTCTCAACTCCTTTTTGCGTTCTAAACATATATAGCTAAAGGTTGAAAGTTCGAAAACTGTTATCAAACCAAGAATAGTAAAGCATTATCGACTTAAAATTAGTCTGACATGCTGCTGTAACTGTACGCCTGATTCATCAACGAACGAGTCTCCGTGAACTCGTTCTCATCGTGCAGAACGACCGTGATGACCCGGTGCTTACCGGTCTTTTGACCAGTCCCAACGAAACAGTAACCAGCCAATGGCGTGTATCCTGTCTTCAACCCATCAACGTTAAGGGCAGCCTGATAGTACTTCCGCCCCTTTAACAGGTTGTTGTAGTTGTAGGTCAATTGGCCATCCACCGTTTTAGACCCAACGGAACCGTCAGTCAAGATTCGTGGATAGTCCTGAATCAAGTGGCGCGCAATCAAGGCCACATCCTTGGCCGAAACCATGTTGGCGTTCGCACTCCCGTACGCGTAGCCAAAGACCTTTAAATCACTGTTTTCCAAACCTGAGGCGGATACAAAGCTGGCCTTATCCAAATTCCAAGTCTTAGCTTGCGCGTTCATTTGTTGAATGAACTTCGCGTTAGAACCGGCCACCCATTGCCCCAGTGCGATAGCGGCATTGTTTGACGAATCCAATAGTGCTGCGTCGTAAAGGTCCTTAACCGTGTACTTATGACCGGTCTTGAACAGGAACCCGCCACACGACGAACTTTGACTCATGGAAATCAAGCCCTTGCTACTGGTATCAACAACTTCATTCCACTTGCTGGAACTACCATCGACTTTTTGGAGAACCAGGTATAACGTCATTAACTTTGAGACGGAAGCAATTGGCCGCGCAGTATTAGCACTCTTTGACCAAACGGCCTTCCCCGTCGTATAGTCCATGGCGATGGCATTCTTAGAGTACTTCAAGCCAAATGGTGCTTTCCCCTTAGTCAGGTATCCGTGCCAGATCCAGCCCTTAACGGACCCAGCCTTGTTCTGAACGTAGTAGTAAATCCCCTTGGAATTTGCGTGCTTCAACGTCGCGTGTTGCGTCACGTACCAAGTCGTGTTCGGATAGCCCTTCATCGTGGCGATCCGACGATTGTGTGCCTTATTATAAATGGCCCCCGCGGTACTCTTCTTGTGATAAGCAGCTTTCGTCACGTTGGTCGTGGAAACCGTGGTATATGTAGCGGCGTGTGCCGTTGTCCCCGTGGCTACGGCCCCACCCAGGGTCACCGTGAACAACACGGCCAAAACGACCCCTTTAAACTTAGACATTCCCATAACTATTCCTCTTTCCGATTATAATCGTGTAAATTATCCAAAGGTCAGCTTAGCACGTGGCAGGGCCGTCTCACAAGCTCTTCAATCGTTTTGTAATCTGCTTGTTGGGGTCGTAACTATTTCGTAATCCACCGGTCAGGGACTGAACTAATTAATTTACTAAGCAACTCAAATCACCCACCTAATCGTTAGACAGTTCAACCAAAAAATCGCGTCAACCACAGTGATGGTTGGCGCGATTTTGAATTGTAGGACAACGTTCAGTCCCCTATTTCATTTACAAATTTATCCTGCTGAAATCGGTTCTAAAAGACTCATTAGCTAACTGCTTTATTCGCCGTTTAGTTAGCCATGCTACTGAAGCCATACACGTGATTCATCAGTGAACGCGTTTCAGAGAACTCGTTTTCATCATGCAGAACCACCGTAATTACCCGGTGCTTGCCAGATTTCTGACCAGTCCCGACAAAGCAGTAACCAGCCAATGGGGTGTACCCGGTCTTCAGCCCATCAACCTTCAGTGAAGCTTGGTAGTACTTCCGACCCTTCAACATATTGTTGTAGTTGTAGCAGAGTTGTCCATTGACCCGCTTGGAACCAACTTTACCGTCCTTCAGAACGCGAGGGAAGTCCGTCATCAAGTGGCGGGCCATCAAGGCAACGTCCTTAGCAGAAACCTTGTTGGCATTGGCGGAACCATATTTATACCCAAATTGACGAAGGTCACTATTTTCCAAACCAGAGGCGGAAACGAAGTGAGCGTGACCCAACTTCCAAGCCTTGGCCTGTGCGTTCATCTTCTTAATGAACTTGCCATTACTACCGGCCACCCATTGGCCCAAAGCAATCGCGGAGTTGTTCGAAGAATCCAGGAAGGCCGCGTCGTAGAGTTGCTTGACCGTGTAGCTGTGGTTCAGCTTAAAGTGAAAGCCACCGTAGGCAGAGGTCCGACTCATCCGAACAAGACCTTTACTCTTGATTTTAATCTTTTTGTTCCAGTTGCTACTCTTACCGTCGACCTTCTTCAAGGTCAGGTAAAGCGTCATAATTTTGGAGACAGATGCAATTGGCCGGGCCGTGTTGGCATGTTTGGACCAAACAACTTTCCCAGTCTTGGCGTCCATAGCTACCGCAGCCTTCGCCTTTTTTAAGACAAATGGCGCCTTTCCCTTCTTCAAATAGCTGTGCCAAACCCAGCCTTTGACGCTCTTCTTACTGTTGTTCACGTACAGGTAAATCCCCTTGGTCTTGCCGTGCTTCAACGTCGCTTGCTTGGTGGCATACCAAGTCGTGTTGGGATGGGCCTTTAAGTTGCTGACCTTCTTGGTGTGCTTCTTGTTAAAGATGGCTCCCTTACTACTCTTCTTATGGTAAGCCGTCTTCTTAATTTTCTTGGTTGAAACCGTCTGATAGCTAGCAGCGTCAGCAGGTACTTCCTGACTGACGACTCCGCCAACTGTGACGGCGGCCAGGAGCACCACCATGCCCCGCCGAATACGTAAACTTGTCATGTCATTGGTCCTTTCCGTTCTTTAAATAATTAATGCAACTAACTATTACATTAGCACTATTTTAGGTGAAGGAACAGAGGCGCTACTGCTTTGTAACCGCCTTGTTTATCCCGTAATGTTCTTGTAAAGAACCTTTTCAGCTTTGAACCACTAATGCCCTAGACCAGGTTGCTACGACGAATGGTTGCAATTCACAGATAAATTGGTTACGCTTAAGTCATTCAAATACGACTGGGGTGCCATCGCGGCTGAGAACAAACCCATTGAACCTGATCTGGTTAGTACCAGCGAAGGGAACGCGTACCATAAAGCTATTCAATGACCCCCACTAACGAGATTTAGTGGGGCTTTTTTTAGCTAAAGGGTACTCCAGCGTACACTTTTAGGAGGCTACATATCATGAAAGGCTGGCACGTTCGCGACATTATTTTCGTCACTATCTTAGCAATCTTTATGGGGACCATCTTCTTCGTCACTGGCCCACTCTATACCGTTCTGGCAGCGGCATTAGCACCTGCTGGATTACAACCCCTAGCCAATGAATTACTCCTTGGCATTTGGGTCATGGCAGGTCCATTGGCTGGATTTATCATCCGGATTCCAGGCTCAGCCACTTTAGGGGAATTTTTGGGTGCCGTCGTCGAAATGTTTTTCGGCGGTATCTGGGGGGCTAGTACCTTGATCTCCGGTGCGCTCCAGGGAATTGGTTCCGAGCTAGGCTTTGCCCTCACTGGTTACAAGCACTACGGCTGGTTCACGCTAGCCCTCAGTTCACTGACCACCGCCATTGTCACCTTTGGCTGGGACATGATCAAGAATGGCTACGCCTCCTATCATCTAGGCTTCATGGCACTGCTCTTCGTTGTCCGGCTACTCTCGATTTTCTTCTTTGGTGGCGTCCTCACCAAGTTGATTGCAAACCTGTTAGTTCGTGCTCACGTGTTACCTAGTGCCGCGCACTAATTGTTATTGGAGGAATTTGTTTGGCTACTGTCACGATTGACTCACTGACTTTCACCTACCCTAAGCGGACACATCCAGTATTGGATGATTTAGCCGTTACCTTTCCAGCAGGAAAATTCTCACTGCTGACTGGGGTTTCAGGTGGTGGCAAGTCAACTCTTTTAAATTTAATTGCAGGTCTCACGCCGCTACCAGCTCCCGGCGCCATCCGATTTGACGGTCACCCCCTAGCCGAGATTCCTGCAACCAAGCGTGCCAATACTGTGGCGATGATGTTTCAAGAACCTAGCACGCAGTTCACGATGGATACCGTGGAAAATGAGCTCCGGTTTGCCTTAGAGAATCAACGGGTGGCTGCTACCGACATCCCCGCCGCCATTGATGAAGCCCTCAATTTTGTGGGTATTGCTCAGTTGAAACACCGCATTCTGATGCAACTTTCTGGGGGCGAACAGCAGAAGGTCGCCCTGGCAATCATCGTCGCCATGAATAGTGACGTGATTTTGCTGGATGAACCCTTTGCCAGTATCGATCCGCCCACGCGGTTGACGCTTCTTCAAAAGTTGATGACGCTCTGCACCCAGCAACATAAGACCGTCATTTTGGCAGACCACGACCTGAGTGGCTACGCCCACTGGGTCGACCACCTAGCCGTTCTAGACGCCGGTCACCTCACTTTACTGTCAACGGAAGAAACACAGGAACGGTTTGCGGCATTCACACCAGACCGCTTACAACTGACACGGGTGACCCCACCGCAAGATACTGAAACCGTGTGCCTTCAAGGAACGCAACTGGGCCTGTTCAGCGGCGAACGAGAACTCATTCATCCCCAAGACCTCGCCTTCTTTGCGGGGCAAGCCACGTTAATCACCGGGCCAAATGGGAGCGGCAAGTCGACGCTTTTTCGGGCGCTGGTTCGTCTGAGCCACTACCAAGGCACATTGACGTATCAAGGACAAGACATTCAAAAAATTTCACGTAAGTCATACGCGCGCCAAGTGGGACTCATGTTTCAATCCGCCATGGCTCAATTTCTCAATGTGACCTTGGATGAAGAGCTGACCCTCTCACAAAAGAACGGCAATCGCGCCTACTTTACACCGGAACGGGTGACGCAACTCTTGGACCAGTTGGGTCTGACCCAGCACCGGAACCAAGTCATCTACTCACTGAGTAGTGGGCAACAAAAGAAGGCCCAACTACTCTGCATGTTAATCATGGCGCCTCAAGTCTTATTGTTAGACGAACCCCTCAAGGGCTTGGATCTAGCTTCCATTCAAACCACGATGCACATTCTGACATCAGTCCAGCGAGATCTAGGTCTCACCCTGATTCTGATCAGCCATCAGCTAAGCGGGTTAGACGGCCTCGTGACCCACCATCTACGACTGATGGATCACCGCTTACTTTATGAGGGGGTGACTGAATGAATCCGACATTAAAATTAGCGCTCGTCTTAATTATTGCACTAGAAATTTCCTTCACACAGGTTTGGACCGTAAACGTTGTCCTACTGGTCGTTTGTTTTATCTTAATGATTGCTTACCGAGTTAAAATAAAACGCCTGCTATGGCTAACCCTAGTCCCCTTATTCTTTGCAACAGCCTTAGTTTGGTCACTGAGTCTCCAGGGGTCGGCTAGCGCCCATTTTCTCATTGTGATTTTCACCCGAATGTTTGTGTACGTCTACATGGGCGGCGTTTTCACCCAAACAACTGAACCTTTAATGCTGACGCGTTCACTAGAACAAAACGCCAAACTTCCCAGTAAATTTGCCTACGGATTTTTGGCGGCTTTCAATCTGATGCCCAAAATTCGGACAGAAGTGGCCACTATCCGTGCAGCTGCGTTGATGCGGGGCCAAGTTCTCCACGTATGGTCGCCGCAGCTATACTTTAAAGTTATCCTGGTGGCCATGAACTGGTCCGACCAACTGGCATCAGCCATGGCTTCTCACGGCTTTGTTGAAGGGGCCCCACGCACCCACGCCGTTAGGGTCCCCTTACCCACGTGGAATTGGTGGGCCTGTGCCGTGAGTCTGTTAGCTGTCCAACTGGGCCTTTTCTTGGGACTACCTTAACCAACTTAACAAAGGAGTTTTTTAATGTTTACTGATCAAGCACATGAACAAACATTGGCCAGTTGGGCAGCGTCCAAACATCATCCCTTCATCCAACAGCTACAGGCAGGGACTCTGCCGATGGACACCTTCCGTTATTACCTGATTCAAGATCACTACTACCTACACGAATTCGGTAAGGTCCACGACCTTGCCGCTGACCAAAGCACGGACGCACAGATTGCTCAACAACTGCGGGTAGGCGCAGAGCACCTCCGTCAGGGAGAGATTGCCATTCGCCAAACCTTCTTTGACCGGTTAAACATTACTCCGGCTGACATTGCTGCCACTCCGGTTGCACCTACTAGCTACGCATACACCAGCCATCTCTACCGCGCGTTAGCGACCGCCGGGACTGCTGGCGCTGTGGTAGGGTTACTCCCCTGCTACTGGCTCTATGCAGAGATTGGTGCCAGCCTTGCCGGAACCGGGTCACCCGTTCCAATTTTTCAGGCTTGGATCGATACCTACAACGCTGACGATTACACCAACTCAATGACTGACCAGTTGGGTCTGGCCAATGCGGTTGCCACCCCAGCTAACACGGACCAATTACTCGATATCTTTGCTAAGAGTAGTTGGTATGAACTCAAGTTCTGGCAAATGGCGTTAAATCATGAAGATTGGTCACTAACGACGCCATCACAAGCCACCCCATTTTCATAAACGTCTTCATAGGCTATAATGTAGACACCGCAACAGAGAAAGAGGTGTCGTCTATGAAACGTGTACGAGAGTTAACGTTCCTGCAATTTTTTGGCTACTTAGCATTGGTGCTAGGCCTATTGATTGAGTTATACGCCTTATTCGATAATCCCGGTAGTCGCGTTAGTGGCGATGATATGTTTGGGGGAGCCGTGGTTTTAGGAATCGCGGTTGCCTTCATCCACAGCCCACACCTACCCTTCAACCTAATCTTAATTACCCTCAGTACCCTCGGTTTTGCTGACTTCACGTTTATCCATACTCACAGTTGGCTCTGGACGATTATTCTGGCAATTGCCGTGGCAGCGTTCTTGATTTACTTTTTTGGCATCCGCAACGACGTTCGCCGGCGACAAAGCGAGTGGTTTCACTTTTAGATTGGCAACTGACTGTATAATCTCTTGACCACAAATCTTCATTAGGATTGAGACAAACGTCTCGGTCCTTTTTTGTTTTCAACTAAAGTTCGAACGATTTTAAATGCCGGTTAAGCAACTTAGTATTCCCCTATCGCCTTACCGGTCGCCAGATATGGGCTGGAGCGGTGCGGACACAACTTGAAGCCTCGAAAGTACCGAGTCTTCAAGCTTGGTCTTCTGCTAAGCCAGTAGGAAAATCGCCTACTGACAAAGCAAAACGACGCGCCTGAGCCCATATCTGGCGACCTCTCGGCTCACACAGCATTTTACTATCAGCTCTGTCTGCCTTCAGTGAAACTATCATGATTCTCACTAAGCCCTTTTGGTGAGAATCATGTTACACCACAATCGTAACCAGAGAAGGCCAGATATGTAGCCAGCCGTGAAAGTGGTGTTTGCTGGTGCTCTTCCAGCTTACAGCACAGGCGACTTTGAAGACACGGGGTCTTCGTGGCTTCAAATCGAGCGAGAAGCCCGTTCTTTGGCTGAAGCGTCCCCACAGCTGGCTACATCTCTGGTCTTCGGAGTGCGACTAATTTCGAAATACCAATTTGTTTCAACAGAAATTCACCACAAAAAGAACCAGGCCAACCCGAAGGTTGACCTGGTTCCCTGCTTGATAAACTACAAGTGACTGTAGTCATGTAATCATTATGATTACCGTAGATTAAGATGAAACAGCCGGAATAATTCCGGCCCCGGGGCGGTATCCTACCGCATTAATCGCTAACCACTTTAGGAATGCGTGGCCGCACTGGTTGTTCAATGGCGGAATGCACGTTTACCTGCGTAACCGTTCGTTTCCCCATTGTGGCCCATGACAGACCTATGGTAATCGCTAAGAGCACCACTGCCATGATTAAGCCTGTAATCACGCGTTTTAGATTCATTCCGTCACCTCGCTAGTTGTTAGCGGTTTAAATCTATCAACTAGCTTAACGACTCAATGTCACAAACCCATGACAGGCTGACGAAGTTCTGTTAACAATTCGATGAAGGTTCCTTTAAGCGCTACTTCACCGATTATCATATTGTGTACTAGTTTACGCAACTTTGGACAGTTCATCAAGTGAATTACAAAAAAACTTCCAGAAACTGGGACTTATTTCGCCGCTTTTTGAAAACTTTAGTATAATGAACATGTGCAGTCATTACGATTATCATTTGGAGGGATTCTATGAGTCAAGAATTGAACGATCTGGCCGAAGCAATCATTGCCTACCAAAAGAAATACGATAAAACGGACGGCGAGATGGCCTTCGGGTCACGAATTTCTGTTGAGAAGTTCCACGCAATCAAATCCGGCGAACTGCAACCCACTAGTGATGAACAAAAATCGCTAAAGAGTTTCATCACAGCAAAACCACGTTAATTATCAAAGGCGTCGAGACTATGTCTCGGCGCCTTTTTTGGACACTCATCAATTCTTTAAAAATTCAGAATGACAAAACTGCCCCATGCTCAGATAAATCCTTGCAACACTTCATTGTGAAAGAAAACAACATCAGCCAGAAGAGGACAACATCATTCTTCAATCATGAATTAAGTTTGGACCAAACCGTTCGGTACGTGGCAGCCGTGTTTTCATCAAAAGCCACCAACCGCACGCGTTGAATTGTCGACGTGTGCGCCAAGAAATCAGCAATGGCCTCACCGGCCACCGCCGCGGCCTCCTCTACCGGATAACCATACACACCAGTACTAATAGACGGAAAGTCCACCGTCTGGCAATCGTGGGCGGCTGCTAACTTCAGGCTATTGCGATAACAGCTGGCCAATAACGTGGCCTCCTGATGATCGCCGCCCCGCCAAACGGGGCCCGGCGTGTGAATTACCCATTTAGCGGGTAACTTGAATCCCGGTGTGATCTTTGCCTCACCGGTTAGACAACCGTCGAGTGGCGCACAGGCCGCAAACAGCTCAGGACCGGCTGCGCGATGAATTGCACCGTCCACGCCGCCACCGCCTAACAAAGTCGTATTCGCGGCGTTCACAATCGCATCTACCTGGCTCAACGTAATGTCTCCTTGAATCACCGTAAAATCTGCCACACTGCTCACTCCTTTGACCAGGGCCAATGCCACCGTTTCTTCTTAGCACTAGTCCCGTCCCGTTTCTCTAATCGTTTCATACCCTCACGGTACGGATTGGCGTAGAGTGAATTCAAATTGAGCTTTGCCGATGCCGGTTGCGACTCACTGGACTGACGATACGGTCGCAGATCTGTCTGACATTGCGGACAGACATCATCGGTTACCGTGACGGCCGCGCCACAATGCGGGCAAAACTTTAATTCTTCAGCCATGCATTGCCTCCTACTTTCGCCGTTGTTTGTGCGCACGATTACGTGCTGCGTTACGTTCTCTCGTCGCAGCGGCATTCTTTTCAGCTTCACGTTGTCGCTGTTCCGCCGCGGCTTGCCGTTGTTTTTCCGCGGCCGCTTTCCGTTGCTCAGCAACCCGCCGTTTAGCTTGACTGCGAGCGCTGAAGTAGCTCCACGCACCGACCGCTAAGAAGGCTACGATAATTTGCAAAGGCACCATCGCCCAATTAACGTGCTTGGCAAACCACAAATCATAGATGATCAGTAGCACTGACATGGCCCCAACAACGGAACACGTGTCGCGCAACCACCGGGGTATCTGTCGCCATTTCATCTTGTAAGCTCCTTATGTAGGGTGTCGCCAAGACTGACGACACCTGATAACGACGTTAAATCTCGCCTTCAACTCGCAACTGGTGTTCCACCAGATACGCATCGAGATAGCCAAAATCAATTTCTTCAATGTCGGCGATCCGCAGGGCCTTCCCAACCTGGTCCAATTGATTATCCTCTAATTCATGGAAGATGAACCGCTCGGCACCCACGTCGCTCGGATAACCCAACATACTGTCACCTTTGTGGGCCTTCACCCGAATAACCGTTTGAAAAGCTGCGGCTTGCGTCAGTCGTGAACTGAACTGTTCTTCCGTCGGGTCAAACAGCCGCTCGTCGTTTAAAACCGGCTGAATGTGTTGCTTACTGCTCTGATTGATTTTAGTGAATAGGCTGACCGTTTGTAGATAGTCCGATTCCAGCACGATGGCGTGCAGCGCATCAATTCTGGTTAACGTGTACCCGCCAAACTGACCGGTCATGTCGACCAGGTTCATAATCACAGAATCCCCAGCGACCACATTGATCCGACCAACAAAAAACATGTCATGATTATGTTGGGGAATCAGTGCCACCAACTTATCCTTTTCTGCGAGTTCTTGGAGCTGGGGACGGAAAACGTCCTCATCAGTCAGTGCCACTTGCGCAACGTGCTGCATTTTTTTAAGCTGGGGTAACGCCGCCCCTTGCAAGGATAACTCTTGCCCTTGGAACTCGATAACTTCGATATCCTCGGGGTTGACGTGTAAAGTGGACTGGTCACTGTAGTCAAATTTATTTAACAACTTAATCGTGACCTGATCCGTCACAACACTAGTGACCTGGCCTTCGTAGAAACGATTGTCATTGCGCAATACCAGCATGAGGACCAGCTGATCAACCCAAGCCTGACTGAGAATCTGTCCCCGAATATCCCGGCGAGCGTCCAACTTTAGCGTTTGGCCACCCACTTGATTAAAGTGTTCGATCTGCGCCGTCTGAATTCGAAAAGCCATGTTATCCAGGTCGTCGCTGGCAAATTCAACCTCATCAACGATTTTCAAATCTAAGAAGACCGCACCATCCGCTAATCCATAATCATCGTAGGTTGCTAAAGCAATACCAGTTTCCCCTACGGCAGTCACATAACCCGTGTACACGACGTCCTGGGTCGTTTGATAAACGTTAACCAGTAATCGCTGAGCTAACGCACGGTTTAAGTCATTTACGATTGAATTCACATGACGACCCCCTCTAAATATTATTCTGAAAATCTTACCATATTCTGCGCAAAATAGCCCGTTTAAAAGACTTGTTTTATGACACAGCTGTGCTTAAAAACTTTTCCAGCTGTTCACCCTTCATGCCAGCGCTAAGGCCAACTAAGAGCTTGATCCGCGCCTTTTGACCGTTCAGGCCTTGGCAAAGCATCATGCCCATCTTGCGCAGGCCGATTCCGCCACCCTCGTATCCATAGATGTCTTCAGCGACGCCATTATAGCACCGAGAAACCAAAACTAAAGGAATATGCCGGTCAAGCAAACGTTGAATGGCTGGTAAGGTCACTGGGGGTACATTCCCGGCACCTAAGCCTTCAATCACTAAACCTGCCGTTTGATCATTGTCTAAGCAATCAAACAAAGCCGTATCCATCCCCGCGTATGCCTTGATCAAGTAAACGTGATCAATAACGTGGTCAATATCACACGTAGTTTTTTGAATTAATTGTTGGAAGTAAATCGGATGCCCATTAGCAACCAGGCCGATTGGGCCAAAGGTTGGGGTCCGGAAGGTAGCCACGTTGGTAGTATGGGTCTTCGTCACGTAACGCGCGGTATGAATTTCATCGTTCATGACGACCATGACACCGTTGTCCCGTGAAGCATCATCAGCTGCCACTTCAATGGCCGTCTGGAAATTATGTAAGCCATCAGAACCAACTTGATTGGAGGAACGCATTGCCCCAGTAACCACAACTGGAATCGTGCTAGGCAACGTCAAATCCAAGAAATAAGCTGTTTCTTCAAGCGTATCGGTCCCGTGGGTGACAACTACCCCGTCAATACCATCCGCTTCGGCCGCCATGATGCGCTCCTTGATCTTTAACATTTCCACCGGAGTCATGTGCGGAGAAGGCAGGTTAAATAATTCGTCCGTGTGTAATTGCACACGACCTTCCATAATCGTTTCCTGCTGCGCAATAGGATTCTGCGCGTTTGGAACGACCTCGCCCTTCTCGTTTTGCGACATAGAGATGGTACCACCTGTATGGATAGCTAAGATTTTCTTCACAACAGTCAACTTCTTTCTAAATTTAGTTTGTTACTATAACTAATTCGTTACCCACATTGTACCGCATCTGCGCTACAATTTAGTTAGAATTTAGAAAGGATGCTGGTGAAAAATGCTAAAAGATAATGATTCCGACAAATATTACAAACCAGGTCCCCACGTTCATCCCAAAAAATATAGTTCTTCCGGCGGTTTAGCCGACTGGGGCCCCCTACTGACTTGGTTTGGTGACGTTTTCAAAAAGCTCTGGCAAAAATTAAAAAAGTAATGCCGCAGGTTGTTATTTTGAATTGCGCGTGGTAAGGTAAATGACATTCTATTAAAAAAATAAGTGATTGCCTATATAATGCCAAAATAAGGTTGGCGAGTTTCTACCCAGAGCCGTAAACTCTGGACTATAAGCAAATTGAGGACGAAACTCTTTTTGCCGATGAAAGAGTTCGTCGGCAGAGTTTTCATTTAGCCCCCTTTTTGCAAGGGAGCTTTTTTTGTTTCCAAAATGACCTTGGCGGCGTATGGACATCACGAGAAGGAGGAAACATTCTTGCAGTCCACAAAATCCGCTTCAACCACTCCGTCATCAGCCAATACCCAGCCACTTTCCATGTGGCGGGCCGCCATTCTAGGTTTCCAGCACTTATTAGCGATGTATTCTGGTGACGTCATCGTTCCCTTACTGATTGGTGGTGCGCTCCACTTTAACGCCATGCAAATGGCCTACTTAATCAGTGCGGATATCTTTATGTGTGGGGTTGCAACCCTTCTCCAACTGAAACGGACCCCCTTAACGGGAATTGGGTTACCCGTTGTCTTAGGATGTGCCGTTCAGGCCGTCACGCCCCTCAGCGCTATTGGTAATCAGTATGGTGTGGGCGTCATGTACGGCGCCATTATCAGTGCCGGCATCTTCATCCTCCTGATTTCCGGTTGGTTTTCTAAAATCAAAAATTTCTTTCCACCAGTCGTCACGGGTTCGCTGATCACTATCATTGGGTTCACGTTGATTCCAGTTGGGTTCCAGGACCTCGGTGGCGGGGACGCGACAGCTAAGAACTTTGGCGACCCCAAGATGCTCCTAGTTGGTTTTCTGACAATGGGGATCATCCTCGGGTTGAACGCATTTGCTAAGGGCTTTTTAAAGTCCCTTGCCATCCTTGCCGGCATCCTGATTGGAACCTTCATTGCTGGAGCAATGGGAATGGTTTCCTTAAAGGCAGTTGGCCAGGCTAGCTGGTTCCACCTGCCCCAATTTTTCTACTTTGGAACGCCCAAATTTGAGTGGTCCTCAATTTTAACCATGATTCTAGTTTCCCTGACCACCATGGTAGAGTCAACCGGCGTGTTCTTTGCACTGGGCGATCTAACCGGCCACAAGATTGGCTCTCAGGACCTAAAACGGGGCTACCGCGCTGAAGGTCTCGCCGTAATTCTAGGCGGCCTCTTCAACACATTCCCCTACTCAACTTTCTCCGAAAACGTGGGGGTTGTTCAGCTATCCGGTGTCAAAACGCGGCAGCCTCTGTATTTTTCAGCAGCGTTTCTCATGTTGCTGGGTCTGCTCCCTAAGATTGGCGCACTGGCCACGGTTATCCCCGATGCCGTGTTAGGTGGCGCCATGATCGTGATGTTTGGGATGGTCGGGGTCCAAGGCATTCGGATGCTCCAGCAAGTGGATTTCAAGGACAACAACAATCTGTTAGTCTCTGCCATTTCAATTGGTCTGGGCCTAGGCGTAACCGTCTACCCACAAATCTTTCAAGCGATGCCGCAATCCTTACAGATTGTTCTTAATAACGGCGTCGTCATCGGGAGTTTCTCGGCCGTCCTCTTAAACATCATCTTCAATATGCGACCACACCGGGCAACTGCGCCGGCCCAAGTACAGGTCAACAGCGAGGCCCAACTACAGAATAAATAGATTCCTTACAAGAAGCTGGTCAAGCCAAAAAGCTTGACCAGTTTTTAATTTCAGAAAGCCCCCATCACCAGCAATTCCACCATGCAATTTTATGATTAACATTATATCTTATTCATCGTAGAAACGACTTTGTTCGCCAGTTTTTTCATGGTAAACTAGTTATATTCATCGACGGGCAAGCTACCCGTGTCTCAGCTAGTCGCCACGTGACAACAACCTTACCAAGCGCGCCCATCTTCTTAGTTTCGCGAGTATCTGCGCGTATAATGAGGATATTAATTCGGATAGGAGTATTGCCCATGCTAAGCATTCAACATATCAGTAAACACTTTGAGACCGTTAAAGCGCTAAACGACGTGAGCTTTGACGTCCCCAACGGTCAAATTTTGGGTTTGATCGGCCAAAACGGTGCCGGTAAATCAACCACGTTTCACAGTATCCTCAACTTCATTCAATACGAGGGCCAAATTCAATGGCAAGGCCACTCCCTTTCCGCCGACGATTTCAATCAGATTGGTTACCTGCCTGAGGAACGGAGTCTCATGACCAAGTTGACGATTGAACAGCAAATTATTTACTTGGCCCGGCTCAAAGGGCGCTCAGCCAAAGAGATTCGTCCCCAGATTGATGATTGGCTAACTCGTTTCGCCGTTAAAGGCACTAGAAAAAGCAAAATCAAGGATCTCTCCAAAGGTAATCAGCAAAAGGTTCAGTTGATCTGTACCCTGATCCATGAACCCAGTCTGCTGATTTTGGATGAGCCCTTCAGTGGTTTGGATCCTGTCAATGCAGACCTACTTAAACAAGCCATCTTGGCAGCTAAGGACCGCGGCGCAGCAATCATTTTTTCCAGTCACGATATGGAAAACGTCTCTGCGTTATGTGACCAACTGGTTATGCTTCGTAAGGGCGACGTGGTTCTGCACGGAACGTTGGATGAAGTCCGCAATCAATTCGGTAAGTCTGAACTTTACGTCACCACGGACTGGTCACAGTCTCAATTGGCCGACCTTCCTCACGTGCAAACCGTTGAGTCCCGGCATGGTCGTCACTACCTCTTACACCTGGACGATCCCGCTGCAGGTCCAGCCATCTTTGATGCGCTGACCCAGGGCCACTACATTGAAGAATTCAGTCAACAACCACCTTCGCTGGACGCTATCTTCCGTATGAAAGTGGGTGAAACGAATGTCTAAAACCTGGATTGTCACCTTTGAAACGTACCTCCGCCAGATTAAATCCTGGAGCTTCCTATTCATGATCCTCGGCCCCTTCCTGATGGTTGGCCTAACCATTGGTATCAGTTACGTAAGTGCTAACAGTACCTCGAAGAGCCGCGAAATCGCCGTCATTAGTGATTCACGGCCAATGCGTCAGGCTTATCTGCAACAGAATTCCAACAACGTTAATCGTAAAATTCAAACTACCAAAGCGGCCAAGGCTGCCATGGCTGACAACCAATTGGCGGGTTATCTAACATTTAAAACGTCCGGGCAACCCGTTCAGGGCGACTACCACGGTAATAACGCGATGGGGACGGGACTCAAGGCCCAGGTCCAGAACTTTTTAACTGGTTACCAACAAGCCCAGAACTACCAACAAGCTAAGCTGACGCCTAAACAGCAGAAATTACTAGCTCGCACACCGGTACTCAAGACCCACATCGTCTCGAAGAATGGGACGGCCAACTTAGCTAAGATTATTTCCTTCTGGGTTCTGGTCACTTTGATTTACATTATCTTGATTACGTACTCGTCCATCACGGCGCAAGAAATTGCGTCAGAAAAAGGGACGAAGATTATGGAAATCATCTTCTCCAGTACCACGGCAACGAGCTACTTTGTGGGTAAGATATTAGGGATTCTGTTGGTGATTGCCACCCAGATTATTATCTACCTGTGCGGTGGTTGGGCCGGTTACGCGATTGCTACGAGAAATGCGACAGTCAGTCCCTTGATTACACAAAATCAATCATTGATCGATACGGTGATTCACAACCTGTTGGGTCTGAACCTCCTGTATCTGTTCTTAGGGGTCATTATCTACACGATTCTCGCGGCCTACTCAGGTGCTCTGGTGGCTCGGGCCGAGGATGCTTCCAAGGCGGCTCAACCCGTCATTATGTTGGGGATGTTTGGCTTCTTTGCCACCTTCCCCTTCCAAAATAACATGGACGCGTTCCTGGTAAAAATTCTCTCCTACGTGCCATTCTTCTCGTCATACTTTATGCCGATGCGAATCATTAACGGTCACGTTGGCCTAGGCGAGCAACTCTCATCGCTGGCTGTTTTGATTGTCGCGATTGCCCTATTTTCTGTCTACATTGGGAAGCAATACCAACGTTTGATGCTACAGACGGATAGTCAAAGTCTCTGGCAACACCTGTTCCACAGCATTCGCCACCGTTAAACCACGAACTACCCATTAACTTTTGGCACTAGAGTGCTATAATAAGTGGGTAGTTTTTTTGGGCCCTTAGCTCAGCTGGGAGAGCGCCTGCTTCGCATGCAGGAGGTCGTCGGTTCAAATCCGGTAGGGTCCATTGCGTGAGTTTCAGGAAGTAAAATACAGCTTGTAAACAGCGGTATTAATGCATTCTCAATTTTTACTATTTTTACTGGTAACCGGCACACAAGAATCATCATGCAAGGGCGGTGGGAACTGTTAGCTTAATGGCTAGCAGTTTTTTATTTCACTTCTTCCGAATGCATAGCCGTACAAAAGCCCCCGACCATCAATTGAGGCCGAGAGCTTTTAGATACTGATACTATTAATTTATTTTCAAACATTCCGCAACATGTTTCCTTGTAGCATCGTCCTTAAACCATATCCCCATTGACTTCGTTGCCCTAGATAGCAGGACACTATAAGTATTCAGTATTAGCAAAGTAATGATTCGACGATCACCCTTGGCAGCATCTAAGAGTTCATTGATTTCATACTGCTCCCCTTGCCACTGAACCTTATTACCTTTGCTTTTTCTATTAACCGTAAAAGTTAGTTTTAAATATAGATAGTTGACTATTTGAATTATATCAAAGTGTGCCATATGAAATGTCAATTCATTTTACCCATTTCAATCGACGACTAATCTCGAAAATTGGTAAATTACTAACCGACAAGGGCCTCACTTTTGAGCTTAAATTTGATTACTTAAATTGTCTAATCTATCTCGTATTTTGTTCGTAACTTGATCTGTTTTATTTTTTATAGTCTTATGTAACTCAAAATTCCGCTCTATTCCCTTCAAACTTGTAGCAAAATCCTTCATAGATTCCATAAACCATCTATATGTAAAAAGATCATGCAACTCACTCATGCTTTTAGAAATCATTTCTAATTCACTGTTGACATCTTTAGAGTAAAATGGAGCGTCTTCGCGTCTAATTTTAGAAAAATTGTTAAACGCTTGAGCAAACTCCCTATCCCTTTTCTTCATAATTTTTAACTTTTCATCTGTTTTTTCTGGCAAATTATCCATAATTGGCTGTAATAAGTTCGAAGTATCGTATGCTTCAACTAAGCTTTTGGATAGTTCTCTATAAATCTCTAATTCCAAATCAAATCGTTTTTGACTAACGTGGGACTTATCATTCAATTTATGCTTCAACGATTCCAATTCTTTCTCAGTATTTTTTCTTGATTGTTCTGCATCATGTTGTTTGGCTATAGTCCAAATTCCCCCACAAATAGTAGTAAACCATAGAAAAGGGCTCATTTGACTAAAAATATCTACAGCTAGCTTCCACATTTTTCTTTTCACCTCTATTTCTTATGGGTGTAATACACGATATGGGCGGAAGTTTTTACGTCATTATCAACGACATTAATCTGCCGGGCAATCGCAGTGTGGTGCTTGTGAGTGGTCCGTTTCAGATACAGATTGGCCCCACCAGAGTTTTGACCGAGATACCAAAAGCCATGCTTACTGCTAGGTGCGGAAAACGTTAAGTAACTAGTTGTTTTCGAAAGCCACTTATTACCGTTGACGGCAACGACCGTTTTGTATTTACCGCGGCGGTAGGTGGATAACCGAAAGCTGTGGCGATTGATCTTCAGTCGCTGATGGTTCTTCTTATTCCAGAGGTACCAGGTTCCCCGCAGTGCACTAGGAATTGTCGGCGCTTGACGGGCGGCACTGGCCGTCGTGGGGGACAGCACGGTTAGGGTCAACGTTGCTAGTAGTAGCAGTAAAACTAGCTTGAACTTTTTCATAGGTAAATCCTCCTCGCAATAGTAAAAGTATACCACTGGTAACGAGGGGAAACGATTCGAATAAAAATAGTCAAATTGTGTACCAGTTATGAAAAACTATTAGGTTATGCTTGGTGCTAGTTGATTAGATTTGTACAAAAATAGCCCAACAAGGCTACACTTTGTAATTACGGCCAATCTGTACGATTGCCCACAAACCAACCCCATCCTCAAAACCATGTTACAAATCCAAAAGTAACAATTATTGATTTTTGTCACTTCTAAGTGTAGAATGACCTTAATCAAAAAAATTACTGAAACAGACAGTGGAATTATTTATCCACAACCAATACCCCCAAGTGCAAAGCACCCCACTGACTTTGCTGGAAAGGACCTATTCTAATGACTTCATACATTGACGTACCAACTAAAACTCTGGTTACCCCGACGAACAAAACTTTTGCCTACCGTGAGATTGGCGTGAGCTCCGAGGTGCCAGTAATTGGGTTGATTCACCTTTCCGGTAATCTCGATAACTGGGATCCTACCGTCATCGATGGCCTTGCCCAGGAACACCACTTGATTCTGCCCGATTACCAGGGCGTTGGTGGTTCAGGTGGTAAAGCAGCGCCAACGATTCAAGGAATGGCCAAAGAGATTCGTGAATTCATCCATGCACTTGGCTTCAAACAAATTGACTTATTTGGCTTTTCAATGGGCGGCTTCGTTGCGCAAGAAGTCATCAATCAAGAACCAACGTTGATTCGTCGAGCTCTGTTGACCGGAACCGGCCCCCGCGGCGGTCAGGGGATTCGAAACGTAACTAAAATTTCTGACAAATCCCTAGCGAAGGCCATCTTCACCTTCACTGATGTGAAAACCTACCTGTTCTTCACCCGCACCAATAATGGTAAGCACGAAGCTGCCGAATTCTTAAAGCGTATCAAGACCCGACAGACGAACCGGGACCGTTCAATCGGTTGGCCCGCTTACCGAACACAACTGAAAGCCATCAACCAATGGGGCTCTGAGCAACCAATTGATTTTTCCAAACTGGAAATTCCAGTGCTGGTCGCAAACGGTGATCATGATGCAATGGTCCCCACGAAACCAAATAGTTATGACCTGGCCAAAGCCTTCCCCAACAGTAAACTCGTCATCTATCCAGATGCCGGCCACGCGGGCGTCTTCCAATTTAGTGCCGACTTCGTTAAACAAGCTAACCAGTTTCTAAAATAATCACCCACACGTTCTGAATGCCCTGAATGGTCCCCCCTCTTAATTCATGGGCCCACCTTGAAACGGCTCACCTGACTATTTTTAAAAATCAGCTCTCGACTATCACACCAAGTCGGGAGCTTTTTGGTACTTGTGTATCGCCTTCATGGAGAAGGCTGACCAACTTCTTCGGGCGCCTTTTCTTAACTGCCGCCAAACCATCTCCATTTTCTGATGGTTTCCATCAATTATTATTTAAATTGAAAATAATGATGAAAACAACCTGTCCGTAGCGTATTATAGAAATACTGCTGTCTTTTAGCCATCACCGGTGGTCGGTGGGCGCTGACATGAACGGTAAGAAAAATATTATGTGGAGTTGAAATCATGCATTATTCTTTATTGGTTCGGTGCATTGCCGAATTCATTGGGACGGCCATCATGGTTGCCCTCGGTAACGGATCCGTTGCCAACGTCGAGTTAAAAAATACCAAAGGTTACCACGGTGGGTGGGTCCTGATTGGGTTTGGTTATGGTATTGGGGTCATGATTCCAGCCCTAATGTTCGCCACGATTTCCGGTGCCCAGATCAATCCCGCAATGACGATTGCCAGTGCCGTTGCCGGTAGTTTCCCCTGGCAAGAGGTGCTGCCATACGTGGTCGCTCAACTACTAGGCGCCATTTTCGGCCAACTAGCAGTGGTCTTGGCCTACAAACCCTTCTACGACCGGACAACGGATACGGAAGCAATCCTGGGAACCTTCTCTACGATTGACGCAGCCAACAGCCAATTGAACGGATTCATTAACGAATTCTTGGGAACTTTCCTGTTAGTTCTCGGAGCCGTCGCCATGACCGCCGACAAAGTCGACCCCCGCGCTGATTTTATTGGATTAGGTTTCTTGGTTATGTGTCTGGTCGTCTCCCTTGGTGGTGCGACTGGTCCAGCTCTGAACCCTGCTCGAGATATTGGTCCTCGTCTACTCCACGCCATCTGGCCATTTCCCCACAAGGGTAGTTCACAATTTGCCTACAGTTGGGTGCCTATCGTCGCGCCAATTGCTGGTGCAACCGCAGCTACACTCCTATACAAGGGCATTTTCTAAACTAACTAATAGCTTAAAACTAAGCGTGCGACTCCCGTTGCTTAACGAGAGTCGCACGTTTTCATTTTCAGAGATTTTTCGACAGCCTTGCAAGCGTTTACTATGGCCCGATATTAGTAGCAATTTTCATGAAACCGCCGCTCTCATCCCCTTATCAGCCTAGCTTGACTTACCCCCATCAAACCAATCGACCACCCTGTTTATTTCCTCCCTTAATTATCAGCGGGGCGGTCCTGCTTTTTTCATATCTTTTTCACGGTAAACTCGATATAATCAAAGAGGTTGCGGGTTTTTCCCAACCAAAATTCATTTACCAGAGGAGGTAGCCTGATGACCCAACCAATTATTGAGCTGAAACATGTCACCAAGCGATACGGAACCAACACCATTCTAAAGAACGTTGACCTAACGCTTGAGCCCGGGACGTTTTACACGCTTCTCGGACCGTCAGGCTGCGGCAAAACAACGATTTTAAGGATTATTGCCGGTTTCAGTGACGCCACTGAAGGGGACGTGCTCTTTGCGGGGAAGCGCCTGAACAAAGTCCCTGCCAACCAACGAAACATTAATACGGTCTTTCAAGAATACGCGCTCTTCCCCCACATGACCGTGGCGGAAAACGTGGCCTTCGGACTGACCCTGAAAAAGATGCCCAAGGCAGAAATTGCCGAGCGAGTCGCCAAGGCTCTAAAGCTGGTCCAGCTGGCCGACTACGGTGATCGCGACATCAGTGCCCTTTCCGGTGGCCAACAGCAACGAATTGCCATTGCCCGGGCCATTGTCATGCAGCCCAAAGTTCTGCTCTTAGACGAGCCCCTATCGGCCTTAGACGCCAAGCTCCGTCGAGAGATGCAGTACGAACTGCGTGACCTGCAGCAACGACTCGGCATTACCTTTCTCTTCGTGACGCATGACCAAGAAGAAGCCCTGGCTATGAGTGACGAGATTTTCGTCATGAACCAAGGTGAGGTCCTACAGAGCGGCACCCCGGAGGACATCTACGACGAACCCATCAACCACTTTGTCGCCGACTTTATTGGCGAAAGTAACATTCTTCAAGGCAAAATGCTGGGAGACTTTCAGGTTGCCTTCGGTGGCCACGAGTTTGAATGTTCAGACGCTGGGATTCCAGCCGGTGAGCCCGTCGAAATCGTGATTCGCCCAGAAGACCTGAACCTCACCACGCCCGAAGAGGCCAAGCTGACCGTCACCATCGATACCCAGCTTTTCCGGGGCAACTATTACGAAATTGCCGCTACCGACAATCTAGGCAACGATTGGCAGATTCACTCCGTCAATCCGGCTGAAGATGGTGAAAATGTGGGCATCACTTTCCGACCACAGGACCTACACGTCATGCGTTTTGGTGAAAAGGAAGCCGAATTTGACGCGCGGCTAGAAACCTACGAGGAAACGGAGGACGAGACCATTGACGAAACGTAGAACGTGGCTCTACTTCATCCCCTATGGCCTGTGGTTAGCCCTCTTCGTCATTGCGCCGGTTGCGTTGATTATTTACCAGTCATTCTTTGATCTTGGCCATCATTTCACGCTGGGAAACTACAGCGCTTACTTCCAATCAGCAACCTACTTAAAAATGACCCTCAACTCGGTTTGGTATGCCTTCCTGATTACCCTCTTCACGGGCTTGATCAGCTACCCGACCGCTTACTTCTTACACGGACTGAAGCACCGCCAACTGTGGCTGTTGTTGGTCATTCTGCCCACCTGGATCAACATTCTACTGAAGGCCTACGCATTCATTGGTATCTTCAGTCAGGCCGGACTGGCCAACCAATTTCTCAGCTTTATTGGCATTGGACCGCAACAGATTCTGTTTACCAACGCGAGCTTTATTTTCGTGGCAACCTATATCCAGATTCCGTTCATGATTCTACCCATCTTTAACGCACTCGACGATTTGAATCCGGCATTCATCAATGCTAGTCAAGACCTAGGTGCCAGTGGCTGGCAGACGTTTAGCAAAGTCGTCTTTCCGTTGACCCTTCCCGGCGTCAAGGCCGGTGTTCAAGCCGTCTTCATTCCTTCACTCTCACTCTTCATGCTGACACGTCTGATTGGTGGGAATAAGGTTATTACCTTAGGGACGGCGATTGAAGAACATTTCCTGACGACGATGAACTGGGGAATGGGTTCAACGATTGGTGTGGTCCTGATTATTGCCATGGTCGTCGTCATGCTCCTGACCGGTGACCAGAAGCCGAAGGGAGGGACGCCACGATGAAACGAAAATTGGCTAACCTTTACCTAATTTTGGTCTTTATTATTTTGTACGCGCCTATCATTTTCCTGATCGTCTATTCCTTCAGTGAAGGCGAAACGATGACCAACTTCCACGGCTTCACGTGGAGTCACTACCACACGCTATTTACTGATCCCCGGATGCTGGCTATTGTGGCCAACACCTTGTTAGTTGCACTGCTCTCCTCACTGATTGCCACGCTGGTGGGAACTCTCGGAGCACTTGGTATTAACCGCACCACGAAACGGGTTACCCGCGAAGCATTGTTGACCATGAACAACGTTCTAATGGTCTCCCCCGATGTTATCATTGGGGCCAGCTTCCTAATCTTCTTCACGATGCTGGGAATTCCACTGGGATTCGGTTCCGTACTGATGAGTCACATTGCCTTTGAGATTCCCATTGTTGTGCTGATGGTGCTGCCCCGTCTGCGGGAAATGTCCTCCTCCATGCTGGATGCAGCCCAAGATTTGGGGGCAACGATGCGCCAACTGTTATCACGAGTCGTCATTCCGTTCATCTCACCGGGAATTTTTGCGGGATTCTTCATGGCCCTCACCTATTCACTTGATGACTTTGCCGTCACCTTCTTCGTAACCGGTAATGGGTTCTCAACCCTATCTGTAGAAATCTATTCACGGGCGCGGCAAGGCATCAACCTCGAAATCAACGCCCTATCCGGTGTCATGTTCTTATTCTCATTGCTACTCGTGGGTGGTTACTACTGGATTCAACAGGCCAGCCACCGTCACAAGCAACGTAAACGGGGGGTGACCTCATGAAACGTCTAATTAGTATTATCGTGGCCCTACTTGCCATCTGTGGACTACTGGGTTATTCCAGCGACCGCCTGCAGGCTTCGAGTGGGAGCACCGGTAGTCACGTGCTCAACCTCTACAACTGGGGGGATTACATCGATCCCGGCCTCCTGACAAAATTTCAAAAAGAAACGGGCTACCACGTTAACGTGGAAACCTTTGACAGTAACGAAGCCATGTATACCAAGATCAAACAAGGCGGCACCCAGTACGACCTGGCCATTCCCAGTGAATACATGGTGGCCAAAATGAAACGGGCTCACCTACTAAAACCACTAGATCAGCGGAAATTAACCGGTTGGCACAACTACGACCCACGCTTTTTAAATCAATCATTTGACCGCGGAAATCGTTACTCCATGCCCTATTTCTGGGGCACGCTAGGCATCATTTATAACGACAAGTACGTTCGAGCTAATGAGGTCCAACACTGGCAAGACCTGTGGTCCCCAAAGTTCCACGATAAAATCATGCTCATCGACTCCGCTCGCGACATCATGGGGATGGCATTGATTACACAAGGCCAATCCATGAATTCAACTGATCCAGCAACGTTGTCGGCCGCTGAAAAGAAGTTGAACAACCTAGCTCCTAACGTAAAGGCCGTCGTCGCTGATGAAATCAAAATGTACATGATTCAAAACGAAGCCCCGCTGGCCGTTGACTGGTCGGGAGAAGCAGCCGAAATGTTAGCCAACAATCCCCACCTCCACTACATTGTTCCTAGCGAAGGCAGTAACCTGTGGTTCGATAACCTCGTGATTCCTAAGACCGCAACGCATACCAAAGCCATTTACGCCTTCCTCAACTTTATGAGTGAACCACAAAATGCCGCGCAAAATGCAAAATACATTGGCTATGCCACGCCGAATAAGGCAGCGAAAGCGTTGCTTCCCCGCTCGGTTCGTGACGACCAACAATTCTACCCGAACCAGCAAACCTTGCAACACCTGCAGGTCTACCAAGACCTTTCACCGGCCAAGGTCCAGCTCTACAACGACCGTTACCTAGAATTCAAAATGCACCATTAACCCAAAAAACTCGTGAGCATTGGTTGCTCACGAGTTTTTTTAGCCGAAACTACCGGCAATATAATCTTGTGTGACTGGAATCTGGGGATTACTGAACATCGTGGCCGTTGGCGTGTACTCCATCACATGACCCAGATGGAAGAACGCACACTGACTGCTGACCCGCGATGCCTGTTGCATGTTATGCGTCACGATAATGATTGAATACTTCTTCTGCAATTCCAGCAGGGTTTCTTCAACCTTCACCGTGGAAATTGAATCCAACGCGCTACAAGGTTCATCCAAAAGCAACACGTCGGGTTCCATGGCAATTGAGCGTGCAATACACAACCGCTGTTGCTGACCCCCGGACAAGGAGAGCGCACTCTTTTCGAGGTTGTCTTTAACCTCATCCCAGAGAGCCGCCCCCTTGAGACTCTTCTCAACGCGAGAAGCCAGTTCATCCTTACCCTTGATACCGTTAGCTTTCAGGGCATACACGATATTTTCTCGAATTGATTTAGCAAACGGATTTGGTCGTTGGAACACCATCCCAATGTGCCGCCGAATCTCGTAGATGTTCACATCTGGTTCGTTGATATCAACCCCGTGATACCAAATCTTACCAGTTACCGTGGCGATTCCATCGTTCATCCGGTTCAACGACCGCAAGTACGTGGACTTGCCGGAACCCGAGGCACCAATCAAAGCCGTGATCTGGTTCTTCGGAAATTCTAGGTTGGCGTCATGCATGGCATGGTTGGCACCATAGAACACCTGTAAGTTATCCGTCTTTAAGGCCAGCGAGACACTGTCATCGAAGGTCTGCACGGCCGTCTTTTCAAATGAATATTGTTTTAACATGGCAGCTCCTCCTTATTTGCTGGCCGTCACGCGACGATACAGGTAGTTTCCCAGTAACCGCGCACTCAGGTTGAACAGTAACACGGCAATAATCAGAACCGCAGAGGCCGCAGCAGACAACGCTGCAGCATTCGTCGCGAGCCCTTCCGTGTTGATCTTCCAAATATGAACCGCCAAAGTTTCAGCCGGTCGGAATGGATTCAACGGACTGTCCGCATTCATTGGGTTCCAGTCACCAAAGTTCGTCACTGGGGCACTTTGACCAGCCGTGTAAATTAAAGCTGCGGCTTCCCCAAAGACCCGGCCGGCACTCAGAACGACCCCGGTCACGATTCCGGGTAAAGCAACCGGCAGGATAATGCCAATTTCAGTTTTCCATTTTGACAAGCCTAACGACAGCCCAGCCTCTCGTTGACTGCTAGAGACTGCACTCAATGATTCTTCAATGTTCCGCGTCAAAAGTGGGAGGTTAAAGAAGGTCAGCGCAATGGCCCCTGAAATAACAGAAAACCCAATCTTAAACTTCACGACGAATAACAGGAAACCAAACAACCCAACCACCACAGAAGGCAAGGAACTCAGCACTTCAATGGCCGAACGAATCAGACTCGTTCGCCAGTTATCTTTGGCATACTCGGCTAAGTAAATCCCAGCACCCAATGAAATCGGGATTGAAATGAGCATCGTCAAAACTAGCAGATAAAAAGAATTGAATAGTTGAACCCCAATGCCACCTGCTCCAGAAAAGGCGTCCGTTGTTCCCGTCAAGAACGTCCAACTAACGTGCGGTAAGCCGGCAACCAAAATGTACGTCAACAGGAAAACCAAGATACCAACCACAGCGGCAACAATCAAGTTAATCATCACCGTTGCGACAAAATCTTTGCGTTTAGCGTTCATGTTTCAGTTGCCCCCTCTTAGCAATGACCCGGACTAATGCGTTAAAGAACAGTGACATGAGCAACAGGATCAGCGCCAGTGACCACAACGCATTGTTGGGCAACGTGCCGTCAATCGTGTCCCCAATACCCGAAGTCAATTGACTTGTCAGTGTTGAGGCAGCGGAAATTAAGTTCTTAGGCATCACAGCGGCGTTCCCAATTACCATTTGAACCGCTAAAGCTTCACCGAATGCCCGCGCCATCCCAAAGATAATTGCCGTTAAAATACCGGGCGTGGCAGAACGTAAAATCACCCGTGAAACTGTTTGCCACCGAGTGGCCCCCAGTGCCAGTGAAGCTTCTTTGTAATGACGAGGAACTGCCCGCAAACTGTCTACCGTCATTGACGTAATCGTTGGTAATACCATGACGAACAGGACAAACGTGGCTGAAATAATCCCAAACCCGGAGCCCCCCACCAAGTGACGCATGAATGGCACAACTACTGCCAAACCAATGAACCCATAAACAACGGAAGGAATTCCCACCAACAATTCAATGACTGGTTGCAGCAACTTCCGCCCCTTGTTAGGCGAAATTTCCGTCATGAAGATCGCCGTTCCTACTGCAAACGGTGTTGCCACGATGGCTGCCGCAAAGGTTACCGCAAAGGACCCCACAATCATCGGCGCAGCCCCAATGTGACCGGTATCGGGTGACCAGTTAGTCCCCGTTAAGAATTGCCAAACGTTCACGTGGTTCTGAGTAAACGTGGCCAATCCCTTAGACGTGATGAACCAAAGCATCGAAGCCACTACTAGAATAATGACGCCAATACAGAGATAACTGATTCCACGCCCCAGCCAATCCTCACGCGTTGCGCGGGTGGCATGGTGTAGCCGCGCCGACCACTCGTTGGACTGGACGTCTTGTTTCTTAAGTTGAAAATTTGTTTGTTCCATAGGTTGACTCCCCCTTAAAAAAAATGAAGGTGCTACGACCGCACCTCCACCCTGTGACTTACCACTAATAATCTAAGTTGTGCCTAATTTTGGGTAACCGTACCCTTAGCATCCTTCGTCACTTTCATGTCGTGGATACTGATGTAGCCCATGTCTTTAACTAAGCTGTCTTGCACCGTCTTGGAATCCATGTACTTCAGGAAGGCAGCAGTGACCTTGTCAGGTGTCCCCTTCGTGTACATGTGTTCGTAAGACCAGATCTTCCACTTGTTGTTTTCAACGTTGTTGTCCGTTGGCGTTACGTTGTCGATTGAAACGGCTTGTAACTTGTTCGTGAAGTAAGAGAAGGCCAAGTAACTAACAGCCCCGGGAGTTGAGGAAACAATCTTTTGAACGGCACCGTTAGAATCTTGTTCTTGTGACTTGATGGCAGTTGCACCCTTCAAGACAGCATTTTCAAAGGTTGCTCGGGTCCCACTTCCTTGTGCCCGGTTAACGATAACGATCTTTTGATCCTTACCACCAACCTCTTTCCAGTTCGTGATTTTACCCGTGAAGATTTGCTTTAATTGCGCCATCTTCAAGTTCTTAACACCGGTATCTTTGTTCACAACGGGAGCCATCCCAACAACGGCGACCTTGTGGTCAGTTAACTTGTCAGCCTTGATGCCGTCTTTTTCTTCAGCGAAGATATCTGAGTTACCGATTGATACGGCACCGGCTTGCACTTGGCTTAACCCAGTCCCAGAACCCCCACCTTGAACGGTCAAGTTAACCTTGCTGTTCTTGGATTGGAAATTAGCACCTGCTTTGGCTGCCAATGGTTGTAACGCGGTTGAACCAACTGCGGTAACCTTCCCCGATAAAGCCTCGCTGCTACTGCTACTCTTGCTACTAGTTGAGCTCGTTGCCTTGCCACAACCTACCAAAAGTAAACTAATTGTTGCAATCCCCATTGCTAATTTTGATCCCTTATTCATCTCAGTCACTCCATGTCTTTTTTAAGAATAGTAGAACCACCACACGTAAGCTAAGCAGCAATACTCGTGGTGCCTCCCCTTAACTTACAACCTTGATTCTAAGCGATGAATATAAATTCTTCGTCGCAATCGTGTAAATTTTCGGTAAATGTTGCCAGTTTCTGTATAAATTCTCTAATATCACGGTATTTGACCCCCATAACCGATTAATCATTTAATTTCAGGGAATTAATTGCGTAATATAACGGAATTGACTAGAATGAAATTAAGAGGTGACCAAAAGTGGCAAAGAAAAATGAACGGGCAGCCCGTCATGCCATTATCGTTGACATGAACGACTTCTTAATGGATTACGCTGCTAGCAAGTTAGGTCCCAAAAAGGACCTGGCACAGCAGGTGTCAGCTGCAGCTAAAACAGATTTAACCGGATTAGATGACCTATTTAAAGACAACGGGGTTGGTCGACGAACCAAGTATGTTGACCTGGCTGCTGGCTTCCTTCGTGACGAAGCCGACGCTGATGGCGAAGATACTGAACATGACTTTACCGCTGCAAGCGAGGCCCTGGCCAAAGAGGCCCTGGCTTACTTAGACAGTCACGCTAAAGATTTCGACCGTTGGGAAGAAGCGTAGCAAAAGAGAGTGAAGCAAGAGGCGGTTAGTGAATAAGCATTAACATCCTTAGACGAATAATCTTGGTCTTGAATCGTTTGTCTAGCGAGGTTAAGCGGGGTTGACTGCCTGTTGCCTCACGTTTTGACTATATACGTTCAGAGTGCAAAAAAGGTTTGGGACAAAGTCTCAAACCTTTTTTGCTGTATTTCTAAAACGTGCGCTGAAAGGCAGCTAATCGCCTTCTGACGCACACTCTTTGGTTGACATATTTACTGCCATTGCCAGAGATCCGCCTTCATCTTAGTTGCAATCATCTGGGAGAGAAGGTCAATAAACTGATCTGGCATATATTTGGCAGTGTCCAGGTCCGTGGTTTGTTCATCGACCTTGGTAATGACTGACCCTTGATGCTCCAAGTAAAGTCCATATTTAGGCGCAATCTGACATAACCGTTCAACTTGTTCTTGCGTCACGTACAACGCCTCCTCAATATTTACTCTGAGCTTAGCGAAATCACGCAATGCCGTCAAGATAATCAGTAACAGAACTTTTTGGCCACCAGTTCCTGATGAATCGTTGACGCAAGACTGGCCTCATCCGGACCGTCCGTAATGATCTGCACGAACTGCCCCTCATACTGGGCCAATTCACGTCCTAGTTCCGGGTCCAAGGGGTCCAATTCAACATCATTGATTTTGATAATAGCCGTGCCACGATAGTGTTGACAAGCTCTCTGTAAGCTATCGGTCTGCTCAGTCGTTGGGATACTTTGGTAAAGAGGAAATCCTATCGTCTTCATTTGTCTCACCTCTATTTATATTGTAAGCGCTTACTTTACACTTGCCAATACCTTTTATAACATTTTCACAATCTTTCCGCTTCGCGAACACGCGTTCAAACCAGGTTGAAAGTGTGGTATGATATTGCCAGAAATGGAGGAGACGCCGGTATGACAAATAAATTGGGGGTTCGTGAATTAGTTGAATTCACCCTACGCACGGGCGACCTGAGTAGCACTTCAGGTAGTCAAAACACCGCCCTGTTAGGCGCCCAGATTCACCGTCGTCTTCAGAAACAACGCGACGAAAACTATCAAAAAGAGTACTACCTTGAACAAGAATTAATGCTCAACGGTAATCCATACCTCCTTCACGGCCGGGCCGATGGCGTGATACTCACGGATGACACGGCTGAAATTGAAGAAATCAAAACTTCCGAAACGGTCTTTGACCAGCTGAGTGAGAACACCCTGACCCTTTACTGGGCCCAGGTCAAGATCTACGCGCACCTGCTGATGGAAAAGGAATCTGACTTAAACGCAGTCACCCTCACCCTGACTTACTTTCAGACGAATACTGAAACCACCACCCAGAAGACTCAGACAATTAGTAAATCAGATGCCCAAACATTCTTTGATGATGTCATCACTGAGTACGTCACCTGGCTCAAGTTTCGCTCGGATCTGCAAGCGCGGCGCGACCCGACGATTCATCAGTTGACCTTCCCATTCGACCACTATCGACCGGGGCAACGTGAGCTAGCCGTCGCTGTTTACAAAACGATTCTAACCAATAAACGCCTCTTTGCTGAAGCCCCCACTGGAACGGGTAAAACAATTTCAACCTTATTCCCCAGCATCAAAGCCATTGGCGAAAGCTTGATCCAACGAATTTTTTATCTGACCGCCAAGCAAAGTACACGCCGAGTGGCTGAAGAAGCCATCACCATGATGGCCGCACAAGGACTCAAGCTAAAAAGTATCACGCTGACCGCCAAGGAAAAAATTAAATTTCCCGAGGAAGCTGACTTACTACCCGAGGAAAATCCATACATGTTGGGTTACTATGATCGGTTAAAACCCGCGTTACTAGATCTTATTCAGAATAATGATCAACTGACCCGCCCCGTCATCGAAAAATACGCGCGCAAGCACACCCTGGACCCATTTGAGTTCCAACTGGATGCCAGCCTTTTTTGTGACGTCATTATTGGTGACTACAACTACCTCTTCGACCCCCAGGTCCACCTCCAGCGTTTCTTTGCTACCGAGGATCCTGACAACTTCTTTCTGATCGATGAAGCCCACAACTTGGTCAACCGTTCCCGTGAAATGTACTCTGCAGCCATCAGTAGCCAACCACTCGACCACCTGATCAACCAGAGTCGTGACCTGCCCCAATCTAGTAAGAAGTTGCACCGCCGCCTCCTCGACCTGCGTGCCACCTTTGACGACGTAGCGGCACCTCTGCTCGCGGAAAATCAGACGGACAGTACCTTCCTCACACCACCCGAAAACTTCGACCACGACCTTGGCCGCTTGGTAGAAGCGATTCACGATTGGCTCGTCGATCAACCACAAACGCCGTTCACACAGGCTATCTTGGACTACTATTTCGCGGCCATCAGCTATCAGCGAATCGGTGAATATTTTGATGAGACTTACCGCATGCGCTTGGAAATTGTTGATGGCAACATCACCTTGAAAGAACTCTGTCTGGACCCTAGTGACTTTCTAGCGGATAGCCTGGCACTTGGTCATGGGGCGGTGCTCTTCTCGGCCACCCTTTCACCAATGGACTACTATCAAACTGTCCTGGGAGGGGACACTGACAGTTTGGCCTATCGGTTAGATTCGCCCTTTGAACCGCAGCATCAAGCCATTATGGTCACCACCTACATTCAAACAACCTACAAGCAACGTAACGCCAACCTCGCCAATATTTTGTTGGCAATCAAAACCATGGTCGACGGAAAGAAAGGCAACTACCTCATCTTTCTGCCCTCTCGTAGCTACCTGATCGATGTGAGTCAGGCCTTTCAGCTAGCCTACCCGCACGTCAAAACTGTGATCCAAGAGGCCCAAATGGCGGAAGCGGATCGCACTGCCTTTCTCGCTCATTTTGTATCGAACCCAGCGCAAACGCTAGTTGGGTTCGCCCTCCTCGGTGGTATTTTTGCCGAAGGTATCGACCTCAAGGCCGACCGTTTGATTGGCGTCGGTATCGTTAGTGTCGGGCTCCCTGGTATCAATCCTGAGACCGACTTGATTCGCGACTACTTTGATGCGCAATCCCAACACGGTTTCGCCTTTGCCTATCAGTTACCTGGCCTCAACAACGTCTTTCAAGCTGCCGGTCGATTGATCCGGGGATCAAAGGACGTGGGTGTCATCCTATTAATGGATCAACGCTTTGCTAGTCCCCGTTACACGCACCTGTATCCACGTCACTGGCAACATTTCCAACGGCTCTATCGACCGGAACAATTAACGACAGCCATCCAGAATTTTTGGCATCAGGAGGTATCCGATGAAAACTAAATTGACCCTCTCCATGGAACAAACCCTCTATTATTACTGTAGAGAAGCCGGTGCCTTTGCCGTTGAAGAGGTCACCATGCCAGATGATCAAGGCATCGTCGACACCCTTAGTTACCAAGAACTACCTAGTGGCGACATTGAATGGCGCTGCTATGAACTCAAGGTCACCAAGAGCGACTTTCATTCTAAAGCCAAGCTGTCCTTCGTCGGTCATTACAACTACTTTGTCCTGCCACTCGACCTCTATCAGGAAGTGGCTGACGAAATTCCTGCGGGCATTGGGGTTCTCATTTACCGACCGTTCGCCGAGGAACTTTTGGCCACCGCAACTGAGACTCCCGTTGCGCCGGGGTATCTTACTGTAATGCGACCACCACGACACCAAGACTTGCAGGTACCGGCTAGCCAGTTAACTACCCGGTTCATTGCTTCACAGGCCCGTGAAGTTGGCAAAGCCAAGCAAACGGCCACCGGTCTCAAACAATACAGTACCGATCGTCTCTACCAGGAACTCAAAAAGCGCCACCAACACTATGATATCTACGATCCCGAGGCTAACTTTTACGAGCAGTTCATTGAAGATACACAATCGACTGCTGTGACGGCCCTACAGACTGAGGTCGATGCTTTGAACTTAGAGCTTCACACCTTACAAGACCAACTAAAGGAGCGTTCATAATGTTGTACTTCCCCTACTTTCGTGGCCGACAGTACGACCTCCTCGCCTTGAAAAAGATTGCTGAACAACAGATATTGCCGCACAACATCATTCCCATTATTGAGCCCGTTCGAGATATCCGGGCCCTCCCTCAAACTGTGGCCGCCTTCGTGGAGCATGATCAGCCGCTGGTCGTTATCACAAATCCTACGGTCAGTGATTACGCTCTGACACAACAAAAGCTTTACGACTGGCAAACTTGGCGCGATAATCCCAATCTCATCGTTGGCCATATCTTGACTCCCACCACGGTAGCTAGTCCCCCGGTCGCTGGTCACCAAACTTTACTGATTGGTCGGCAGTATGACGAACTCTTAGCAGCCCATCATGCTGGTATTTTAACCGATGCCACTTACCTATTGGTCCCACCAGAAGCGCGGATTCGCCAACTCCTACAGCGGCCAACCATTAGTCTTTTTGATCACGCCTGATTGCCGGAACACGACCGCAGCTACGCCGACATTGAAGACGGCTTCTTCAGTAACGACTGGGAACTAGCCACCTTGAATCACTATCAAGGATTCAGTGACTACACCATTGGCGGCAGCCACTATAGCGAACACGGCTACCCAGCTCGGGCGGTCACCCTCCATTTGACCTACTTTGCAGGTGAACAGCTCCGCATTCATCGCTTCGTTTCTGACGACCGCTCAGACTTCAAGCATCCCAAGGAAAAATTCTTTCAGGCCGTTAAAAAGTTGGCTGAGTGGTTGCCGCAGCAACCCGCCAATGTTCAAACACCGGCGGCCCAAGAACTCGCAGCCTATCACACGCAACACCACTTTCCTGGGTTGGGCGTGGTCAAGCGACTCAGTCTGGAGCACCACCTCCAAACGATGGCGGCTTACTTTAAAGCGCACTATCCACTGAATTGATTTCAGTTAGATGCCAAAAGGTTGAAAGGTTGAAAACCGTTATCAAGCCAACGGCGTTATAGACTTAAAATTAGTCTCACCAGTCACCTACGGCTGTCAGAGATTCCGCCTGCTGTGGGGAACGCCTGCGGCCTGGAAACCGGTCCTCCGGCTCGGTTTGAAGCCTGGAAAAACCACCAGTCTTCAAACACGTCCCACGCTGTAAGCCGAAAATCAGCTAACACCGTCGACACAGCTGGCTCCACCTCTGACCTCCTCCGGTTAAACAGGTTCTTGGAAACTAAGCTAGTTTAAAGACCTGGAAGAGACTGTTACTCAGTAGTATTGGCGCGTCACTGGGTAGCCGAGAGTGAGCCAAATTTGGACTCAGCCGTGGGATTTTCAAGTGATTTTCTTAAAAATGGCGACTTGGAGACGTGCTTTGCGGCTTCAAGCGAGGGACAAGACCGCACTTTGGCTTGTCCCATCCTTCCCACAGCGTTCCAGTCCAAATTTGGCAAACGGTAAGGCGGTAATTTCCCACTATGTCTGACTAAACACCAAAGCTCACCCCCTGTTGTATCAAGCATAGTGAGTGCTTCAATGCTTTTAATCTTCAGTTAGATACCAATAAAACCAGCTGAGGTTTCAGACAGATTGTCTGCCTCCTCAGCTGGTTTTTACCTAAAATTCAAGTGGCCAGCAAATTCACACCCGCTACTTCAATCAAAAATATTGGCCAACAAGTGTTGTTGCTGCATGACCCACTGGGTTGAGAGATCCATCGCCGCCCGGCAAGCTCGGGTTTTGTCCAATGCGTTCAGCATGACAAAATCATGGACCATCCCCTGGAACCGAACCTGCGTTACCGCCACCCCAACCTGTCGAAGACGACAGGCATAGGCTTCGGCCTCATCGCGTGTCACGTCTGCTTCCGCCGTCAGGATCATGGCAGCTGGTAGTTCAACTAGCTCCGACTGGTCCGCCTTTAGCGGCGCCACTGTGCTTTTCTCGCGATCCGCTTGGTCAGGCGCATACTGGTCCCAGAACCACTGCATCCCAGCGCTAGCTAAGCCATAGCCCTCACCAAATTCTTGATAGGAGGCCGTTTCGAAGTCCGTATCCGTTACCGGATAATACAGTAGCTGACCGGTAATCCTGGGGCCCTTCCGTTGCTTGGCTAACAAGGTCATCACGGTGGCTAAATTGCCACCGATGCCATCCCCCGCCACAATCAAGTGACTGGCATCCCACAGGCCGTGAGCGGATGCCGTTTGACAAAGAACGGCGTAGTTCTGCTCAACCGCCGTGGGATACTGAGCCTCCGGCGCCAATGAATATTCTGGAAAAATGACCACCGAATGGGTCCTGACCGCCAATTCACGAATTAATTTATCATGCGTATGGCTGTCCCCAAAGACCCACCCACCGCCGTGAATGTAAAAAATGACGGGCAACCGACCAAACGCGCCAATCGGCCGAATGTAGCGTACGTTAATAATGCCCCATTCACCAGTGTCACAAGGTTCATCTTCAATCGTCACCTCATCCTTAGCGATGGGACGGTCCTGAAAATCACTTAACAGTTGCCGGCCGGCATCCGGAATCAATTCATATGAGCGCGAATGAGCGCTATTATCCTCACAGACCGCTACCGCTGCTGGTTCTAAAGAAAGTCGTTCCCCCATGTCACAGTCCTCCTCTTTGAAATCCCCAAAAACTAGCGTTACTCATTTATACCCTGAATCGCCAGCCAATCCAATCGAAGGCCCTGCATAGTCGTTTAATAGTTAAACCACCTAACCACGGTTCGACGATAGACGTTTAGAACGCAAAAAGGCCTGAGACCTTTGTCTGTACTAGTCCCTGTCAAGTTGTCATACGAAATAATATAATTTTATGTTGTCTCTAAGCGGCCTCATTCCGGTATTC
>NZ_RHNY01000006.1 GCF_003946345.1 Levilactobacillus tongjiangensis | reverse complement strand
TTAGGATACTTAAAAGTGTAAGCCTGCCAGGCTTTTTATGTACTTTAATTGTCCCATTTCAACTAGCACAACGGGTATTAGCATATTTAAAAATAGTACTTATCTCATCGTATACTGATTTTCCTGTAACATAATTCGGTGCAAAGTATGGTCTTAATACGTCATTCATAGTGGGTTTATCTAGTTGACTGATATCAGTAGATATATCTGGAGTTTCAATTTGTACAGACTTGCCATCTGGCGTCTGAAAAAGCAAATCCACCTCAACCAACGTTGGCGGAGTGCTATCGTCCGCCGATGCAATTACGGATTTTCCGGTGAATACCCCCAGAACCAAGGCAGTCATTACCAATCCTAATCCGATCATTATTCGACTTATCAGTTTGTTTTTCAATGAAATCACCCCTTAAGAATAGTTTAAAGCTTCACAAGAATGATTGCCACCGAAAGTTTAAGCGTTTGCATTCTTTGGGGTGCTTTATAGGCCAGGTCATACCTTTTCCACAGTCAAAAGGCCAACCTCATAATTACCTCCTTAAGGTTAGCCTTGGTTGCAGTAGCTCATATTCCATTACCAAATTGCGCCGAAACTGGCTAAAAAGCCCCACCGCCGGAACCGCCACCAAAACCACCTGAGCCGCCAAAGCCGCCACCCGAGAATCCACCAGACTTACCTGCCAGACTGACACTGTCCGCTGTGCTGATAGCAGTAGCAATGCTGCCCCCAACGACCCCCATCAATGGTTGCCCAATGTTGCCTATGAAATACACTGAATAAAGCTCCGGCATGCTGGTTTCAATTATCCGCTGGTCAAAGTCTGCGTTCATCTGCTTAGTTACCTGCTTCGCCAAGCCGAAAGCCACGGCGTACGGCAGAATTTGTTCCCAGAGGATAAGGTCCCCAATCTTAGCCGTGTTGAAGTGGCCAATATCTTTGAGCATCCGCCGAAACCCCTGTGCCTCGTTCATCGCCTGTAACCCGGCTGCATTGTACTGTGACACCCGAATGTGGCTGAATAGATACGTCCAAACAATCATCAGTAAGAATCCACTGGCCACCAAAGTTGCTAGAAATGCGGTCTGACCGAGTACCCAGGCAAAGATGAGCCACACGCCAGCTAATCCAGTTACCCCTAACGCAAGCCACCGCAACCGCTGGCGATATAAAATGTTGGGAACATCCTGATAGCTCCGGGCTACCGCATTAATTTGACTTTGCCAATCCTTAAACCATTGGTCTACCACCCCTTGCTTGTCGGCAGCTGCGAATGCCTCCAGCTCCGCCAAGGTAAAACTATCAGTTCGATTCCCCAAGTTGGCAAAACAGGCGTGCAAAAACCCATTCTCAACCGTGCCAACCTTTGTGAGCCGCGCCGTTTCATGCTCAGCCCCCTGCTCCATAATCAGCTTGAGGTCGCCATGCCCGACTGCCACCATAATTTCGCCCGTTAATGCATTGGTATCGGGCCACCGTAAATCAACAAGGACCTGGGCCACGGCTGGTGAAACCTGTGGCACGTCGAAGAAATGCGTGATTCTAGCTGGCACAGCATGCCGATTGGCCGAATGGCGTCTCAACCACCACCCAGCAGCCATAATGGTCGTGCCAATCATTGCCACCATGATCCAATAGCCAATCCACTGGCGTAACCGCCTCTGTTTTAACTGGGCGTTAGCCGCGCTTGCCAGTCTAGCCTCTTGCCGTTGTACCACCCGTTTACGCGCTTGCTTGCTCCGATTTTGATTCGTTGCCGTCACCTGCGTTGGAAAAAGTAAGTGACTTTCAATGAATTGATTGGCTGGATTGCTGCCCACGGTCATGGTCACCCGACCCGCCTTGGTGCTGACCCGAGTAACCCCCGCAGCGGGACCGTGCGTCCACGCCTGCAGCGTCGAAATATGTTTCGCGGGTAATTGGACCACCAATCGGACATCCTTCAAGGTAACGTCCCAGGCACTCCCGACCAGCTTCCAGTTCAACTCGGCCGTATCCCGGTAATTCTTAACCACCCCTCGCAAATGATAGTGGTACGTTACCTTGATCCGGTCACCAGCCTTAATTGTTTGATACAATTTAACTTTAATCTGCTGCTGAGTCTGGGTAAGTAGGTAGGTGTGGTTCGCCTGATCAGTTCCAGCATGGGCAATGATCACTGGACCGTTATTGCGTTGTGAAGAAATCCCGGTCAGTTTGCCACCCCGAATCCCTCGTAGATCTTGAATATTATAGACACCGTGGTAAGTGCCCGAATTAAAGTGATACGTCATGGTCTCCCTGACATTGGCATCACCATTGCGTAGGATATCAGCTGTTACCTGAAACGGCCGAATCGTATAGTCTGAATCTGCCAAGGCAGACTTACTTCCAATGACCCCTGAGCAGAGAACCAATAACCCAGCCAGTAACCACCTAAACCAGTCCCGTTTCATCGGCCACCACGCCTTTCCCTGTATTTGGCCTCAGTCTAGCATAACGTCTATGTATCAATACCCATGAATCACTTTTGGGTGAAGTTGTTAGTTAAGTGGATTACTGGCGATGAATTAGCTTCACCTGAATCTACAAGAAAAGTAAAGGCTGCAAGTCTGCAGCTTAAAGGTCAATTCATTTCAATTGCCATCACGTTAAATCTAGTTATACTAGTCATAACATCGTAATCTCAGGAGTGTATGCTATGGCAACCACAATTCGGATAATTGGTAATTTTGTGGGAGCCATTTGTGACCCCGTCACATGGGCCCGGGTCATTTCAACTATTGATCAATTTATCTAAAAATTTCTATCAAATTGATTAAGCTATCATCTTTCTTTCGATTTTACAGATATACCAATGCGTAATGCAAATCTAGCCAGTCACAACACAAGTCAGAGGACTATCCAACATAAAGCAACGTTGTCCTACAAATTCGGAGGAAAAATGACCATGTCACTTGGAAGCACGCTCAAACAAGTTCGTCAGCAGCAACACCGCTCACAGAAAGATATCGCCACCGGGATCTGTGCCCAATCTATGCTGTCGGCCATTGAAAACGACCATTACACCCCTAATGCCAAACTTCTGTTAGCGCTGTGCCACCGGCTGAGTATCTCACTTGACGAAATCAGTTTGGCCACTGATTTTGCAATCAGCGGGGATGACTCTTTGAATGCCCGGATGCAAGCGCTCTGCAACCAGCACCGCTATCAGGAACTTCATGATTTTCTAACCGACCCCCGCACCCTCGCTGCCGTATCGACTGGCGAACAGACGCAAGCCTATTACTATTACCTCGGCGTATCTGAGCTGCACGTTGACACCCAGCTCACCAATGCCGCGCAAAACTTGAAGTTTGCTGCAACCATGACTGAGGAACACACCGCCACCACTCTGACCCGCCTGGCCACAGTTTCATTAGCAACCGTGTTGGCAAAGCAACAACGACCAGTCCAGGCAACCCGGCTAATTGAGCAGTCACTAGCGAACCTTGAACAAAGGCCCTATGAAGAAAATCAAAATATCATTTTCTATCTAGCTGCTCTGTCCGCCTATTTTCTAGGAAGATCTGAAGTAGCGAGTCAACGACTATTGGCGGGTATTGCTTTCACGACTGAACACCAATCCCACTACATGTTAACCAATTACTACCGATTGTTAGCGGAAATCGCCGATCAAGCTGGTAAAGCAGATGAAGCCGAGGATGCGCGGCAGAAGCAGCAGTTCTTAACCGACCTCTTTCATGAAAAAGTTCCCGAAAATTTCTAAGTATCAGTATTCTGATTTTTCATCACTACCATAAACCGGTAGAGTAAGGCCATCCAATAAGGAGGCCTTTTTAAATGCCAAAAATTCTCTTTCAAAATCAGCAATCAACTCAGGCTGTTCACGAGCGCTTGCTGTCGATCCTCTCCCATCCAGAAAATCTCCCCCTGTGGGATGACGAAATTAGTCGTGTCGTGCCTACAACCGCTGGCTATGGCCTCACCCGCCAGCGACCAGCCCTCAATGAACATGAACTGCTGACCGTGAGCGCCAATGCAAACCAAGTCCGCTATCATAGTCAGGGAGGTCGGCTTAGTTATGACCTCATTTTCACCCTAGGTACATCAGCTGGACTAACTACTCTGACTCAAGAACTCCAACTAGCACCTAACTCGGCGCTTCTCGTTCCTTTAAAACTGCTGATGCCAATCGCCAACCATGCCTTTGCCCAGAAGTTACAGTCACTCATTACTTTAGCGGAGTCTGCCAGGGAGGTCATGATTTAATGCAAGGAATTGTCCAAACGTCCTACCAAGGAATCGATGCGCTACAACTCACCACGCGCCCACTCCCACGGTTAAATCCTCTGGCCGTACGAGTCACACCAGTCATGCCTTACGACGTTTCAACTGAGAACGGCGACCTAAAACAACTACGACCCATTAAACTGCCAATCGTTGTAGGTTACGGTTTCGGTGGCATTGTCAGGGAAGTCGGTCGGCTACGGAACCAACATCTGCTGAATCAACCGGTCATCGGTGTCCAACCAGCTGGCAGTAATCAAGAACAACTTGTTTCATCATTACCACCGCTGCTGTTTCCAGTGCCACAAGGTGTCTCCTTGGCCAGTGCCACCACGTTGATTGGTGGTGCTGATGCGGCTTACTTTGCCTTCAAAAAGTGCCATTTACGAGCCAGCCAAACGGTCCTGATTACAGGAGCTAGCGGCAGTGTCGGTAGTTACTTGCTACAATTAGCCCAACTCTTTCACGTAAAAGCCATAGCAGTTGGCCACTCGAGTCGTCACGAATTTCTTAACAGCTTGGGCGCTGAACAAGTATTAGACTACGACCGCCCATTGTCAGTGCAAGCCATCTCTTTTGCGACCGTTAGACACGTCATCGACTTAGCTGGGGCCACGTCATTGTTGGACCGCCTATCCGCCCAACTGGGAGCGGTAAGAATTCTCTCATTAACACTGCCACAATATCACCCACATCACCCACATCAAACCTTTAGTTTTGCCAGTGGGGCCATCCAGCCAGGTGACTACCGCTGGCTATTGGACCAGCTGGCTAAGGATCAGTTGACGGCAGCCATTCAAGAACAGTTGCCCTATACCGCCGTCAAAACGGCTCAGCATCATTTAGTAGATGCACATGCTGCCGGCCGGATCTTACTAACGTACAACCAGGAGGTCACCAAGCATGCTGACACTATTAACGATTAATTGGAATCAACTGCTCCCACAAATCCTGACGCTGTGGTTCGTTGGTTGGGGAATTCGAGCCATGCTCATTGGCGTTATTCTTGGTGGCTTGGTTTGGCTGATCAAGCGTCGCCGCTAGAACATTTTATTTAACTTAAGTCTGATACCCGCTAATTTTTGGTTAAAAGGACGCCCCGGTTGATCAACTCAACTAGGACGTCCTTTCTGGCATTTGGCATAAGAGGTAACGCTTTACTGAATTTGCTTCACACTTCAGCTTCATTCTCTTCATTCAATTGATCACAGTCAATAATCAGCTGACAGACCTCTTTGTCCGGTGTCAATTTCATCGAATACTTTCGACCAAATTCAATCATCGTATGATGAGCACGGTGTAAATCTTCGGGTTTTAGGATACTGACGATTTTATTTTCAATCTGCAAAGGGGTCGCCGTCTGAGTTACAAAATGTAAACGTTTAGAAATGGCTGACACATGGGTGTCCACAGCAAACGTTGCCTGACCAAACATGTCACTCAAAACGACGTTGGCGGTTTTTCGACCTGCACCAGGCAGTGCCATAATTCCCTTTCGATCAGTAGGAACTTCATCGTTTAAATCTTCATGGACGATTCTGGCCGTCTTGATAATATTCTTGGCCTTGTTGTGAAATAGGCCGACACTTCTGATAATAGCCTCCACGTCTTCAACTTCGGCATTCATCAAGTCCCGTGGTTCTGGGTACCGTGAAAACAGAATTGGTGTCACTTTGTTCACCGATACATCAGTGGCTTGGGCACTTAGAATGACCGATACCAAAAATTGAAACGGCGTTCTAGCGTCTAGCGACAAGCCAACTGGGCCAATCTCTTCCTCCATTTGCTGAATAGCCCAGATAATTTGGTGATCCTTTAGCATTGATTTCACAGCTTCTTTCATCTTACTTGGGAGTCTTTACCACCCAATATACCGTAAAAAGACAAAAGTACAAGCTTGATTACACCCTAAACCCTGCACCGTGACCGCCATAGTAATGAAATACTCCATTGTATTCTTGGATGCCTTGAACAATAATCGTTCTGCGACCAATTTGTTTTACTTTATCTTTCGTAAACGCTACGGACCCATCCGAATGCCAAAAGGTATAATATTCAACGTTAGCGGGTCTTCCTTGGGCACGTAGCTGCTTAAGCCGGTGTTGGTATTTTTGAGTTAGTTGATTGATCCTATGATTAACCGATTTGACCTGTGCTTTCGAATAAACGGACTCTTTTTCAACCGCAAGATGCTTCTTCAATTTCTTCAGCAGTTTCAACTTATACTGGAGCACAGCTGGCCAGGCAATTGAAAGTCCCTTGCGATTCAACGTCGCAATTCTTAGAGCATGTTTGTCTGTTTTGGTGAGGCCTGTTTCGTACGACTGCCGTTTTCCCTTAGTGACAGCATAGCCGTTGCTCGTTGGCAATTCCAAGCTAACCATCAGCATTAAACAGGCAACAATCACCTTAAGCCATTTCTGCCAAGCGCCCGTGCCTAATAATTGCATGAATACCCCTCCGTGTTCAATCTGCCATGAAAGTAAAGTTAACCAGTCAACAAAATAAGTCGTTCAATTCATCCAATGTTTATCAGAATTATAATAATCGATATTAGCATCCACATTATTAAGTATCAACACTGATACCATTTGTACCTCGCCAAAATCCTTGAGTTACTAAACCATATCATCCACCGCTGCCATTAGCAAGCTGTAAATTAGTACCAACGCCACCAGAAAAAAACGTAAGCTGATTGGTCTAATTTCAAATGCCTCTCAATTAACCGTGAATCTCCATCACGCCACATCTGGTCTGCCACCTACTATAATTATCTTTATTGCCCAAACCGAGCTAAAAGTAGCTGCCAATTAATGTATCTAAAAAGATGTCTAGCACAAACTAGACACCCTTCATATCTTTTTCAGTCATCAATACTAAACAAAAGTTTGTAACGCCTAATGACTTCTACCAGTTCCTCCCTGGTAACACGATCAATAATAGACTCTTCTGTCACACCTCGAGCTACCAAATCAAGTGCTATGGTTTGATCTAACAGAGCCTTGCCCGTAATTTTTTGACTTGATTTTAGGTTAAAATACATTGGAAAATCACGCAGGGTACTACTAATTGGCGCAACGATAGTCATATTACTAGTCTTGCATACCAAATCATTGCTTAGAGCAATTGCCGGTCGACGGTTCATTTGTTCATGACCACGACTAGGATTAAAGTTTACAAAGAAAATATCGCCTTGACTTACCATGGCTGTTCATTGCCCTCCGGTTTTCCCCAATCTAACTCTGTTTCACGCTGGCCATCATCCTGCCAATGGGCAAACAACTCATGAATGTTTTCCGGCTTTTTTTTGACAGGTGTTAAAACAATTGATTGATTTTGAATCGTTAAAAGCAATTCCTGATTGTCTTCTAGGTCTAGCTGTTTAATGACCTTACTAGGGATTCTAGCCGCTTTAGAGTTTCCCCACTGGGCCAAATGAATTTGTTCCTCTATTGATGCCATAAAATTGTTCACCTCAAATCTTAAAAGGAGTATATATTATGTAGATACATAATGCAACTATTTCTGCTTGTTTCATTGTCCAAAAAGGCAGCAACCAGTCGTCTGATTACTGCCTAACTTATTTGATATGAGTTGTTTATTTCGCTGCCAATCGCTGGCGAGTATCGGCCAAGATTGCTGGTGCCAAGCCCAGCCGTTCCGCGAGCCAAACCGCCTCACTAGCGCCCACCTGATGTAATAGCAACCGGTACGTTGGCCGCAACGTTTGCGGATCAAAAGCCATCGTCGCCGTCATAAACGTCGGGCACCCCACCGCGTATTCCTTAATAGCACTAAAATGGGTCGTTGCAATGATGGTCGCTTGTTGTTGCCGCAAGTACTCAATGATGGAGATACTAAGCGCTGAACCTTCTTCAGGGTCAGTCCCACTCCCAATTTCATCGAGCAAAACCAGTACATTTGGCTGAATATGGTTGGTCATCTCAACCAACGTCGTCATCTCGGCCGCAAAGGTACTCAATTGCGCCGTGATACTCTGGTTATCACCAATATCGACCCAGAACTGGCTGAAGACGGCCATTTGCGTCCCAGCCTCAGCCGGTAACTCTAGCCCCACCTGTACCATCAAAGCAAACAGAGCGATGGTCTTCAAAACCACGGTCTTCCCGCCGGAGTTAGCCCCCGTGATCATCAGTCCCTGGTGCGGCGCTAATTCGATATCTAACGGCACCGCGTTTTCACCAAGCAAGGGATGGCGACCCGCCACAATTTTAATGCGTTGGTTAGCGTTAAGCTCGGGCATTCGACTTGCCGTTTCCAGTCCATAGCGCCCCCGGGCCATGATTTGATCAAATTGACTGAGCAGTGCTTGATTCTTAACCAAGTCGTCCCAATGATCCAACACATCACCAGTCAACGTCGCCAGCAACTGGTAGACCTCGTCACTCTCATCACTGATGAGACTCGTCAGGACAGCACCTTTCTTTGCGGCCGCTTGTGGCTCAAAGAACACCGTCGACCCAGTCCCAGATTGGTCAACGACCTGACCACTAAACCGATTTTTATAGCTGGCCTTCAATTGAACACAGACCCGGTCATTCCGTGTGATCAGCCGGGGACTCTGGACCGCCTGCGCGTGTTTCTGGATAAACTGCGTTAGCGTTGCTTGCACCTGCTGGCGTTGCTTTTTAATCTGTCGGCGAATATCCGCCAACTGTGGGGTGGCTTCGTCCGCAACCTGACCCCGCACAATTACGTGTGCTAATCGGCCCTGAAGACCACTCAACCGGCTCGCTGAACCTAATAACTCGGCCAGCTTTGGTGCGAATTGTTGATGGAGGTCTAAGACTGTCTTTAACCGTTGAAGATTCGTCAAGAAGTCGCTGACCAGTCCTAGCTGTTGGGCGTTGAGTAACAGTCCTTGATCCAGCTTTGTTTGTAACGCTGGCAGTTGATCCAAGTCAAAATACGTCAGCATCACGTCGTTGGCCAGTAACCGGTGGGCCTCCGCCGTCAGGACTAACTGTTGCTGGACCACGGCCAAGTCGGTTTCATTGTCACTGGCCTGTAATTCCGCAGCCGCCCGTTTACTGTGGGTAAAGCTGGCAACGGTGGCCAGGATTTGATCTAATTGGGTAATTTGTTGTAAATTCATTTTTTCTCCTTGCAGCGAACAGCATGGAGAAACCATTCGTCAATAATTGAATTGTCAGTCCTGCTGTTTGCTAATGCTTGCACGAATTCGTGCCGGACATCGCGCGACAATTTTCCACACTCATTAACGTCACTCCTCGTTTTTTTCATAGATGTTAACCGTAACATATGTTCAAACTTTGAGCAAATTGCCAATCATTGATACCTGGCACATTGTCAATGATTACCATTAAAAGACAGACCGAGAAATTCAGATTTCATTTCCAGACAGTCAAAAGACCAGCCATCGCCTCCCGACAATGTACTGACCTTTTCCTAAAATACCGCTCTACATTTGCCCTTCGAACCGCCGTGTTAGTTTTGCTTCGCTTGCCTGCAAAAGGTCTTGCGCATCAATATCATACAGACTACTAATGACCAATACCTGGTCCAAGGCATCCGCAAGTTCTTCTTTCAAATTGGCCTGTAATTCCCCCGGTGTGGCCCTCTTCTCACCTGGATGGTCGCGTCCAATCTCAACGGCCCGAATAGCCCGCGAAACTTCTCCCATTTCCTCCGTCAAAAAATTCAAATGAACGAACGGTGAATACTGATACCAATTCCGTTGTTGATAGAACTTGACCAACCATTCTTGATGATCCGTGATTGTCATTCTGAGACTCCTCCTCTTAACCGTACTTCTTCAACCTTACCAGAGTTGGAGACTGACACAACTAAGAGTACTTACAAATACCTTTATACTGACTTTGCTGGCGATTTACTTATCTTTATCCGTCTCGCCCAGCCGCTTCAAACCCGCCATCAACAATGCGGCCATTTTTGCCGGGGATTCCGGTTTGTCTTGAACCAGCCAGCGGTTAAGTACATTCCAAAAGCCACCAGTGGCAAAGCTCATAATGTAATCGGTCTCGGTCGGTGACCCATCAATGTGCCAAGGTGCCGGAAATACCCGATAGATTTCACTAGCCATAGGCGTAATCTTAGCGAGCATCCGACTAAATAAGCCCTGGGCAATCAACACCCGAATCCGCTCACGCTCCTGCCACCAAAACTCAAAAAAGTACGTGAGCACATCCTTAAATCTTAGTTGCTGCGGCGCAATTTGCTGAAGTGCCACTAAGTACCGCTGACCAACCTCCCGATCATAGTAATCCAATAAGTCATCCTTATCTCGGAATGCCCGGTAAAAAGTCCGGCGGGATAGCTGCGCCTGCTCAGCAATTTGAGTCACAGTAATCGTGTCGTAAGGCTGCTCGCTTAATAAATCAAATAATGCGGCCACTAACCACTCTTTTGACTGTTGTGCCAGTCTTTCTTGCCCATTCATCGTTACCAACCTCCTGTCACAGACCACCAGCATTTGTAGCACTTGTCCCTCACGTGAGACCCCCGCTTGTGTCTCCCAGTATACGCTGTTAAGGTCAAAGTGTCACAGATGTGACATGACAACACAGATGTGCCACTTAAGGGGGAGTGTCCTATGAATAAGCTCAAGGGTGTTTTACCAGTTTTACTACTAGGCAACTTGCTATGCATGATGGATGTGTCCATTATGACGATTGTTTTGCCAGAGATTCAGTCAGCTTTCGGGGAAAGCTTAACCGAACTTTCCTGGGCTCTCAACGTCTACACCATCACCTTTGCCACGTTAATTATTCCATTCGGTCGGTTAGCGGAACGGTTTGGTCAAAATAAATTTGTCTTCGGCGGCCTATTAGTCTTTGGTACTGGGTCGCTACTCACCGGAATGGCACCAAACCTGGCCTGGATGTTAGTAGCACGCGCCGTTCAAAGCGTTGGGGCCGCCGCTATCATTCCCACCAGTATGGTTATTGGTTTGGACCTGAGCAGCATGGCTAACCGAAATCGGGTTGTAGCAGCATTGGCTGGCATTCAGGGCCTAGCAGTTGCCCTTGGCCCGACAATCGGGGGAATTGTTGCCCAGTACTGGGGCTGGCGTTGGGTCTTCTTCATCAACGTTCCACTGGTCATCATTGACCTGCTAGTTTTTGGTTTCGTCCTACCACTCCGTCACGAAAAAACCGTTCACGTAAAAATTGATTGGTTAGGCGCCCTACTTAGCATGATCATGCTTTTCAGCTTCTCACTGGGCCTGATCAAGGGAAATGATTGGGGCTGGCATACCGGAACTATTCTCGGGTTATTTATTTTGGCAACTGGCAGTTTTTTACTTTTCTTACTTTGGGAACGGCATACCGCCAATCCCATGGTTGATTTAGCACTCTTTCACAGTCGTAATTTCAGCGGATCTGGTTTGGCACTGGTTCTCTGCAACTTCTTTCTAGGTGGTCTGGCCGTCCTCTTACCGACCTTCTTGACCCGGGTCCACGGTACCAGCGAGTTAAAGGCGGCGCTCCTCATGACGCCTTACTCAGTAACGGTTATGCTAACCGTCATCTTGACGTCACTGATCATCAAGCGAATCAACAACAAGCTTATCTTGACCGTTGGTTTTCTGCTAATGGGTGTGAGTTATTACCTCCTCAGTACCGTCCCATTGGGTTCTAACTACCGTCATTTGATTGTCGCGGATATTCTCTTAGGCTTAGGTTACGGACTAGTGGCAGCTACTGCCAACATTCTCGTCGTCGCCGATTTTCACGGGTCTCGTTTAACCAGTTCACAAAGTGTCGCCAACGTTTTACGCCAAGTCGGCATGGTCCTGGCAATTGCCGTATTCACCACCTTGCTAACCAGTAACGTGTCGCAAGCTAAGCAAAATACGATGACGGACGCGCGAGTACGTATCAATCGCCTAAGCAACCTATCAACTGGACAACGGCAGCGATTGACCAAAAAGCTTCAGCACAAATTGCAGCCAACCAGTACCACTGTTTCCGCGACTAATTCAACAGTTAAGCCCACGGTCGTTACCGTCTCAACTGCCACTCGCTTGCAAAAAACTGATCAGGCCTATCAAACTGCCTTACAGAAATTAGCGGTCACCCAACAGATCTCACCAGCCTTGCTTCCACAGACGGTGAAACAGAAAATTCACCACACTGTTAGTCAGGTAGTCAATCAAAAAATCACACAAAAGATCCATCAACTCAACCAAGAACTGGCCAATCTTGTTCAGAGTGTTCACCACACCCTCAAGCACCAGCTAAATCATGCTTTTCTAAATGTCTTTACTGCCCTCAGCTGGTTACCATTTGCTGCCATTTCAATCATTCCTATCTTCAAGTTCCGCCACACAACCTAAACGCCTGCTAGCGCACGTTTCAGCAGGATAAACTTTGAAATAAAACAAGGGTCTGGGATTTTCCCCAGGCCCTTGTTGCGCGCCAAATGTATGAAACGTGAGACAGATGGCCAGTGTCTAAGCAACTTTCCGCCACACCCACCGAGCCACCATGAACAAGCTGATAATTGGCCCAAATAGAATTAGTAAAAGCGTGGCCCAAAGTCGCTCACAATAAACGTAAAGTGGATTAAAAATCTCATCTGTGCTTTGCGTCGCATCAGTTGTGAATGCCCAGGGATTGACCGTCACACCATTGGTCGTCCAGCGCCGATCACGGTGACTATTCTGCATATCTTGTTGATGCATGGCCAGTGAGCGAGTTTTATAGGACGTCATCTCTTCGTCATTTTTAATGAACAAGTTCGCAAATTGCCGCCGTAGCACCGGGTAACACACCAACCAGCTCAGAAGAATCCAGACCACGTAGGGGGTTAGCGGGACTTGCCACTGCCCCTTGATTCGTTGCAGCCCAAACGCTAACAGAATTCCAGTGATCAGAAATCATTTAAAAAGCGCGACCAGATAAGCTGTGAAGCTCATTCGATTTCCCATAAAGAACGCTCCTTTCTATGATTCTCATTGAATTTTAATGTAATTATACCATACCTCAATAAGCTGACTAACGCGAATTGCCAAAGAGTTTAGCTACTTACCCCACCTGGTCCTTCGCCCGCCAAATCCTTAAAGAATGTGATGATTTTTTGACGAGATACTTATGATTTCACTAAGGGCCGCAAGAAACCTTAAAGTCCCAGTCAAAAGTCCCCGCTAGCAACCGATTTGCGGTAGGATAGCAACATGTTGAACGGAACGAATGACTGGTAATAATCTCACGGAGGTGATTGGATGCGCTGGGAACCCCTATTACTCATAATCTTAATGGCCGGATTAAGTGGCCTGTTTATCCTCGCAACCGGTAAAAAGGTCCATTGGCTGGCCCTCCTGATCTTAGCTTACTTTACTGGATTAGCTGGAATCGTCTTCACACCACTGTCCTTTTCTGGAACGGGTGTCTACATCATGCCAGCAGGCATTGGTCGAGTAAACTTGACCAACCTGGACCTATTTAACCTGGGATTTGCGGAAAATATTTTAATGACCATTCCCATCGGGTTAATGATCAAATGGCTGTTTCCCAAGCTATCCTTCTTGGCGACTGCTGGATTCGGTGTCTTCGTGGGCGGCAGTATTGAAACGATTCAATACATCCTATCCCACCACTGGTTGATCAACCGCAGTAGCGATATCAATGATGTTCTGGCTAACGCACTCGGCATCATCGTGGGCGGTATCGTGATGGCGATTTACTACAAAGTTAGCGTCAGTCGTCGACAGGGACGACATACTCGCGCGCTAGCTTAAACCAACTGGCGTGACCTAGTCTAAAAATAAACTGGGTCACGCCGGTTTTCTGTTCTCTAAATATTCACAGCTAAACATTGAAAGTTCGAAAACAGTATCAAACCAAGAATAGTAAGGCGTTATTGACTTAAAATTAGTCTTAACCAACCACCCGCGGCAGTCAGAGATTCCGGTTAAACGGATTCTTGGAAACAAAGCTAGTTTAACTACCTGTATAAAACATCACTTACGCAATATTATTTGCGCGCCACTAGCTAGCCGAGAATGAGTCAAATCTGGACTAAGCCGTGGGATATTTTTAAGTGATTTTCTTGAAAATGGCGACTTGAAGACGTGCTTTGCGGCTTCAAGCGAGGGGCAAGACCGCTCTTTGGCTTGCCCCGTCCTGCCCACCGCGTTCCAGTCCAAATTTGGCGAACGGTAAGGCGGCAATTTTCCACTATGTTTGATTAAAACCTAATCCTTGTTATATCAGGCATAGTTGGAGCTTCAGTGCTTTCACTTTTAGACAACAGTATCAATTGACCACCAAAGAAAAAAACAGCCCCTGCGCACGCGCAAGCAACTGCTTCACTTAAAAGTCTATTCATCGACGGTCGACGTCGCCTTGGTCTTACGGAAAACGAACCATTTACTGAAGAAGTAGTTGGCCAATACAACCACGACTTGATCGACTAACTTCGTTAACATTTCATTTTGAGCGAGTAGTGAGACCCCGATCCACATGATACCCTCATCCATAATCAGCGTTGCTGCCCGGACCGAGAAGAACGTCACGATTTCTCGCCAGAGCGCTTCAAACGTGGTGAAGTGAGAATGGAAGACCCACACCCGGTTGGTCACGTAGGCGAACAGCACGGAAACGAACCAAGCAACGGCCGTCCCAATCTGATAGTTCCAACCCCACATGGTGGCCGTCACGTAAAAGACCACCAGGTTGACCAACGTCGTTAACCCACCGAAGAATAGGTAAGCAATGACACTTTTATATTTTGCGTAAAGTTGACTTATCCGGTTCATTGAAATCCTCCCCGAAGAGCTGCCCCTTCATTCTTGTTATAACGGAGAATCCCGCTTTAAGCAAGGTGTTGACTCCTTTTGATAGAAAAAATTAAGGTGTTCACTCGGCCACTGACTTTACCATGGTGACTGAGTTGTTCTGTGAGGCATTGTTTATGTGTGTCGTGGTAGTGGTGGTGATTGTTTTGTTATTATAAGTTAAAGTAATAATTTTAATCATCACTATTGCACCCATACCCTCAGATTACCCCATTGAAAAACACCACCTCGGCGCACTGCCAAGATGGTGTCCATAGTTAAATTTTTAAGCGTTCTTGAATCATTTGAATCGTATGACTCTTCAGCACTAAGTAAACCAGCACAATTTGAATCGGTGTGGTAATCAGCTGCTTCAACGCCCGAACTGGGAACAAGCCCCAAAACGGCGTCTTATACATGATAGTCACCCACAACGTATTCAAAATGGCGTTAACGACTAACGAAATTAAGACGGAAGCCCCAATCACACGCCACCAGGTTACCGGTTGTTGGTAAAGAAATAACGCGTAGATCAGTGACCCCAGGACTGCCGATAACGTGAACCCTAGGAAGAACGGCCCACCAGTCATCAACGTGCCAACCACGTCGACCACTGCCGCCGTCATCATCCCCCACCAGGGACCATACCACTTCGCGATTAGCGCAACAATCAAGAAAGTAAAGCTAAACTTGATAAAGGTGTTACCCACCGAGAAACGACTGATCACCAGTTGTAATGCCATCAACAGTCCCATTGTTACCACGCTCAACGTGTCCAGCTTGGGAAGCCGGGTATTTACCATCGTCTTCAATTCAGACATCTCCTAAGGGAGTTGCCACATCGCTGCGGCCAATGCGGAAATAAGATCGCGGGACACATCCCTTCGTCTGGTGTTCACATTGCGTTCCACCAGCACTTGACGCCTTATTTCCTACTCCGTAAATTTTAATTACAGGAGACAGCATACCATATCCACACACAGGATGCACGACTTATGCGCGATCAAAATCCTTCATCCACGCCAAAGCCAACGCCTTTTCACCCAAATGGGCCCCAATAACGGGTCCAAAGTAGGACTGTTCTACCGGGATCTCTGGGTATTGTGCCGCAATTTTATCTGCCCAGGCTTGACCGCCCTCAGGATCGTTTGCATTAATAACTAACGCCCGCAACGGGTAGTCGACCTGTGCTTGAGCTTCCACGAAGAGACTTTCTACTCGTGCCAACGCCTTCTTACGCGACCGAACCTTTTCAAAGGCCACGATTTCGTGGGTATCGTCATCAAACGTCAGTAACGGCTTGATGCGTAAGACACTTCCAATAAAACCGGAGGCGTTCGACAACCGACCACCCCGAACCAGGTTTTGTAAGTCATCCACAACGAAGTATTCCCCAATAGTGGCTCGCAACGCGTCTAAGCGCGCAATGATCTCCTCGGGCTCCGCACCCTTGTCGGCCATGCGAGAGGCCTCAATGGCCAAATACCCCATCAATTTAACGGTGATCTGTGAATCATACGGGATCACCTTGATATTTTCAATGGTGGGCGCAATGTTTTTAAGTTGGTTCACGAAGCCGGAAATGGTGCTGGCTAAGTGAATGCTGATAACGGCGTCGTATCCTTCGTCTGCCAATTGGTTGTAGAGATTGATCATCTCACCCAACGGTGGCTGGGACGTACTGGGAAACGACTTGGAATTTCTTAAACGATCGTAGAATTCATTGGTGGTAATATCAACATCTTCATCATAGGAGCGACCATCAATGATCACCGGAATTGGTACAACGTGAATGTGATACCGCTCGACCTCTTCTGCGGACAAATAGCTAGTACTATCGGTGACCACAGCAATCTTCATTTTTACACCTACTTTTTCTTTCATTTCGTCTCCCTAGAATACCATAAAACTTTCGACGCGACTAGGAATTGTCGGCCATCCCCCGGGGAATCCGCCAAAATATCAGTAGGCCCACCACAAATAGGATCGACAGCGAAGCCGCCCCAATGCGGGATTGTCCCGTTAATTGCGTGACGATTCCCACCAATACCGGTCCTAAAACGGCCGAAAATTTTCCTAAAATATTATAAAAGCCGAAGAACTCACTGGACCGTTCCTTGGGTACTAACCGGCCAAAGTAAGACCGCGATAACGCTTGAATTCCCCCTTGACTGGTCCCCACCAGTACCGCCAAGATCCAGAAATCCGTCACAGATCTCAGGAACAAGGCATCCACACAGATAACGAGATAAACAATAATAGCAATTAAAATTCCCGTGCGGGTACTGGTTCGATTGGCCAACCAACCATAGAGGATTGAAAATGGAAAGGCCACCAACTGCACGACTAACAACACCATAATCAGGGTCGTACTCGTGATCCCAATATCTAAGCCGATCGACGTCGCCATGGTAAAGATGGTATCGACCCCGTCAATGTAGCAAAAGTAGGCCACCAAGAACCATGCCAATACCTTGTGTTGCTGGAGATGGCGAATGGTGGTCCAGACCCGCTGCCAGCTCTGTTTGAGCGGTGCTCGAGTCGTCGTCAACGAATGGCGCTGATGAACGTTACGCTGAATCGGTAAGAAGAAAACGACCCACCAAACGGCCGCCAACACAAATCCCCAGCGAGCCACATCGATACTCGACATCTGCCCAAACCCGTGGGTCAGCTGCAGAATCATGAAGAGGATAAAGGCGATCACGCCCCCCAGGTACCCGAAGCCATAACCCACACTGGATAGCTGGTCCATTTGCCGGTCGTCACTCACATCCGTCAGAAAGCTGTCGTAAAATAGGTTCCCTCCAGAATACCCCAGAACTGAGAGAATGTAGACCACCAGTAACCACTGCCACTGACTCGCTGGCATCAACGCTAGGCCCAGTGTCATCACCATCCCCAACGAAGCAAATCCTGTCAGTAGGCGTTTTTTATACCCTTGATAGTCAGCCAGAGCACCTAGAAAGGGGGCCAGGACGGCTACCAGCAACGTCCCCAAACTATTGGCGTATCCCCAAAAAGCCGTGGCGTTGGCCGCACTGACCCCACTGGCCTGCGCAATGCCCTTAAAGTAGATGGGCAAAACCGCCGTGGTCACAATGATTCCATACCCTGAGTTGGCCCAGTCGTAGAACACCCAGCTCCACTGTTCCTTATTTAGCTTCATGACGGCCCTCCTTGAACGCTGCCGTCAAGGCCTTGCCTGGCAGTGATTCTGGAAAACGCACGTCCAGTAAACGGGCAAAGGTCGGTGCCTCATCGATCAGCCGCGCCGTTTCGATCACCTGATGCTCTTGGATGGCTGGTCCATTCAGAACCATCGTCGTAAAGTAGTCGGGTTTGTCCGGATCATATCCGTGGACACCGTGGTAGCGGTCTGGTTGCCCCAAACTAGCTGGATCGACCGGTTCCACGACGGTTGGCCGACCAGTCTCATCGGTGAAGTAATACCCCGCCTGAGCCTCAACCATGAATTGGCAATCCGGGTCGGCACCCCGTTCAGTGGCTTCTGCCCGTGAATGCACGGCAGCCACCCCCTCGGTCTGCGCTAACAAGCCCTTTAGCGTCTGCATATCCGCAAAGTTACGCGTATAAATGTAGGTACAGCCATCACAGGACTTGGCCCAAACGTGCCAGTCGTTCTTAACCGTTCCGTTGGCCGTGGGCGTCAGCCAGCCTTTGGTCGCGAACGCTTGATTCAGGTGAATCATGTGATCAACGTTGATCTGATAGTGGTCCCCCAAGACGGCAAAGTTGGTCTCGGCAAACGTCCCAGCCGCAATCGTGGCATCGATCAGTTTACCGACCCGAGCGTCCAACCGTTTCAACGCGGCCATTGCCTCGTCTGAACGCACACCGTAACGGTGACGCATACTATCCATATCGACCAAGTGGATCAACGTTAGCCACGGTTTTTTATGGACCAATGTATCCACCGCACACGCCGTGATAAAATCATCGAGCTCTGGTTGCTGAATCCCCCGGCGCAAGTGTCCGTACTTCTGGTTCATCCGCCAGAGAAAGGCCGGACTGCTGGCCTTCAACGAGACCAACACCTGATTCGTCCAAATGCGGTTGGGAAAAATCTCCGCTAAGTTGTACGTGATCTTGCTGCCGGCCGTGACGGGCCAGAGAAAGGCCGCCGTCTTCTTGTGCTGCTGCCGGACCAAATCGTACAGCGTCGGCACCTTCACGTCGCGTTGATACCAGTACCAATCCGGTGATTGGCGTTGTGGTTGCAGCTTCGTATTATTGACGATGCCATGTAAGCTAGGATACTGCCCCGTAATAATCGTGGTATGAGACGGGTACGTCAACGTCGGGTAGATTCCCCGTACTTGTCGAACCCGGGTCCCAGTGACCACCAGTCGTCGCAGGTTTGGTAGGTCATCTAGATGGTCATCCAAATCGCGACTGCCCATTGCATCAAGTGAAATTACAACTAATCTCTGCTTAATGAGTCATCACTCCTAACCAGTTAATCTTTAACGGACCGCTGCCGATCCATACTTTTATCTAAACGGTTTAAAAGAATCTGTAATAAGTTGCGTTCATCCGGAGACCAGTGTTCAAAAACCTGGTCCGAAAGTCCCTCAAAGGCTGAGTTGATTTCTGCAGCGGTATCGGTTCCTATAGCGGTTATTGTATATACCAACTGACGTTTGTCCCGGCCAATGGCTTCCTTGGTCACCATTTCCTTGGCCACGAGGCCCTTGAGTTGTCGACTCAATGTCGACGTATCTAGCTTCGTGTTCTGAGCAAGAATCTCTTGCGTATTTTCCCCGCCACCGATGTGGTCGAGTAACTGCCACTCCGAGACGGTCAGATGGTGCTGCTTGGTCATCCGCTGGAGTAGCGTCTGTTGAATCTTACTAATTGCCATTAATGCTGTAAGACTGGATTTCATTTGGCCCTCACTCCTTTGATTGTATTGTACAACGGTTTGCTTGTTGACCACAAGCTTAAATCTGGGTAATTTGGGGACCTTTTTCACTGACCAGAGACGTTCTTCTTTGCGTTAAAGCGGTTCGGCCGTTATACTTTAAGTTGTGTCGCTTTTAACGAAAATTAAATTTAAATTTCTTATATAGAAAGGTGTTGTTTCCCCGATGTCATTTGATGGTTCTTTCACCCACGCCATGGTCCACGAACTGAGCTCAGCTCTGACCACCGGCCGGGTCAGCAAAATCAATCAACCCTACGCCAACGAAATTGTGTTGACGGTGCGGGCAAATAGCCATAATTATCCCATCCTGTTATCGGCTAACCCCACCTACGCGCGGATTCAAGTTACTCAGATTCCGTACGTCAATCCACCCGTTCCCACCAACTTTACGATGATCCTGCGGAAGTACCTGCAAGGTGCCATCGTCAAGGGCATCACCCAGTCCGCCAACGACCGAGTCGTTCACCTGCACTTTACCTCCCGTAACGAGTTAGGTGATCAGCAGGAGCTGCTCTTGATCATTGAAATCATGGCCCGTCACAGTAACGTGATTCTAGTCGACAGTTCTTCCATGAAGATTTTGGATGCCATCAAGCACGTTGGTTCCGACCAAAACCGTTACCGGTTACTCCTGCCTGGTGCGCAGTACATCAACCCACCAAAGCAGGACCTCGATGATCCCTTCAACGGACCACGGGCCGACTTAGCCGCCACTATTCGGGAATTTCCGAACCGTGAAGTACTAGCCGGTACCCTGCAGCATCAATACCAGGGACTTGGTAAGGATACCGCCGCTGCTTTGGCCGTAGCGTTACACGAACCTGGTGACGCCGCCCAACACTTTAGCGACTTCTTTGCTGGGTTTGACGCCCCCCAACCAACACTAAACATTACGCCCAAGGGCAAGACCAGTTTCACTGCCTTTCCGTACCCCATCACGGGGACCCAACAGTCAGCTGAAACCCTCAGTGAGTTACTGGACGCCTACTACCAGGACAAAGCCGAACGCGATCGGGTCCAACAACAAGGGAGCGTCCTGATTCGGGTGGTGCGCAACGAGCTCAAGAAGAACCGCAACAAGTTAAAGAAACTCAAGCAGACGTTGGCCGAAACGGAAAATGCCGACGAATACCGGATCAAGGGGGAAGTCCTCACGACTTACCTGCATCAGGTCGAACGTGGACAAACCGAAGTCTCCCTACCTAATTTCTACGACAATAACGAACCCATCAAGATCAAATTGTCGAACCAGCTCTCACCAAACCAAAACGCTCAGAAGTATTTCAAGCGGTATCAAAAGGCCAAGAACGCCGTCATTTACGTCAACGAACAACTTGAAAAGACGCAGGCCGACGTGGACTACTTTGCCAACATCATGGCCCAGATCGAACTAGCTGCCCCTAAGGACCTCGTCGATATTCGCCTGGAATTACAACAAGGCGGTTACCTCCGTGACCACGACCACCAGAAGAAGCAAAAAAAACAAAAACGGCAAAAGGTCAGCAAGCCAGACCGCTTTACCGCCAGTGACGGCACCAAGATTTCTGTCGGTAAGAACAACCTGCAAAACGATCAGTTGAGTTTGCACACGGCCAAACGAACTGATATCTGGCTGCATGTGAAGGATATGCCGGGGTCTCACGTCATCATTCACAGCGATGACCCGACGGAGGCCACCATCATGGAGGCTGCCAACCTGGCGGCCTACTTCTCCAAGGGCCGTGAATCCAGCAACGTGCCGGTGGACTACCTACCCGTTAAACGACTGCACAAGCCTAATGGTGCCAAGCCCGGTTACGTGATCTTTACCGGTCAACGAACCGTCTACGTAACACCAGAGAGCGAACTGGTTGAAAAATTAGCTGCTAATGCCAACTAGTTGTTGGTTACAACATGTGTGTCTTCCCGCCTTACCGGTCGCCAGATATGGGCTGGAACGGTGCGGACGCAACTTGAAGCCTCGAAAGACCCGAGTCTTCAAGCTTGGTCTTCTGCTAAGCCAGCAGGAAAAACACCTACTGACTAAGCAGAACGACGCGCCTGAGCCCATATTTGGCGACCTCTCGGCTGACACAGCATTTTGTTGCCAACCTAGCTGGGGTTAGCAATCCCAGCATAAAGGGTGCAAGTAACTCTCTCTGCTGTAGTACTGTACTCGTGCTAAACCACAATCAGAGCCGCAGGCTACCTCGCTGGCCCCCGGAGTGCGACCAATTTATCTTTCAAACTAAAAAGGCGACTCATCAAGAATACTGATGAGTCGCCTTTTTGCATATAACAATTAATCACTTAAATCGTACGATTGATGATTTGGTCCAGCTCGTCCGTATCGCTCAGGTTAGCCAGTGACAAAGCCTCGCTCGAACCAAACGCAATGGTCGCACCCACCTCTTGGTCGGTCGTCCCTGGTCGGTTCAAAACGTGTAACTGGCGGAACGGAAAGACTGCGTTCATTAATGCTACCCGGGTGCTGTTGAGGTCGACTGAGATATTGGCCAACTCCGTTTCATCCAGTGTCCCGATGTGTTGCCGGGTTAGCATCCGCACCCAGTTGACCCCCGTGACCTTACTCAAGAAGGCCACCTCGGTCAAACGGGTCGGCCGAACGCCCACCACTGCCAGCTGAGCCGAATCCGCTGACTTAGGCGCAAACAGGACCTGAATCATCCCCGTCATCTGTCGTTCACTCGCGGCCTGCTTGGCCAGTTCCACCAAGTTAGCGCGTTTTGCCTTGGGTAATTCCGCCGGCATCCGGAAGGCCGTGACCTGAGCCAGCGACTTGTTCATCCCCGGTGCCAACATATCCATGACCCCGACCGCAACCTTTTGTTGGCCGTGAATGAAGAGGCTCACCCCAATGGTGGCACTCTTTGGAGCTGGCTTCCCAGTCTCTTGATCCGGTGGCAACACGTGGAGGTTGAGCGGTAATTTGCTCAACTCCCGCGTTAGGTAGTGCCGATTCCCAGGAACGATGACGATGTCCGGGTGCTCCAATTGAATCACGTTCAAGACATCCCCCAGTTGAATGGGATCCACGTACTGTTTGTCGGAAAATTCCGGTGCAATTCCCACAGCGTTGGGATTGGTATTCATCAAGATAGTATGATACCCTGCGCGCTTCAATTGCTTGAGCATCTCCGTGGTAAAGTATTCAGCCGCTGAATTAGGGCCGAGTTGATTACCGCCCCGACCGAGCACTAAGGCCGTCCGGTCGCCCAGGGGCTGGCTTTCATTCTCATACTCAAAGGTACTGTAATACCCACTGGTATCTTCGGGAAATTCACCAGCCGTCGGTTCAATCATCTTGTAGGTCGGCTGAATGGCCGCCTGAGCCGATAATTCTCGAATGGCCGCCGTATCCGTCTGCCAGATGCGGGCAATCATCCCGTCACCGAACCCAAAGTACCGCGCCCGTTGCAGGGTCTCCGTGTCCATTGGATGGTCTTGAATTTGTTTTTCAATCGTCAACAGGTGTCGCAGCTTGACGAAGTAAAAGTTGTCGATTTTGGTCAGTTCACTGAGTTCTTCCGGTGAGTATCCCCGCCGCAAGGCTTCAATCAGCACTAAAATGCGGTTAGCCAGCGGATGGATCAGTTGCCGGATCATTTCCCCATCCGTCAGGTTGCTGACGCTAGGGAGCACGTCACGGGGCGAAAACTGCGAGCTCCGCACGGACTTCAGGATGGCTTCCTCAACGGAGCGGCCAATGCCGACCGTCGATCCCACCGCCTTCATCACCGTATCCAGGTGTTGGTCAGCGTCTGGAACCTCTTGAAATGGCCACAGCGGAATCCGCACACTGATGTGATCAATGGTTGGTTCCATAATGGCCGTCTGCTTCACGAAACGACTAGGCAGCTTCACGTCGACCAGACGCTGTCCTAGCAGGAGCGCCCCGGTGACCAACGCCACTGGATACCCGGTCGTGCGGGCCGCCAAAGCCACGCCCCGTGAAAAGTACGGGGCGACCTTGGTGACGTAGAAGTGCTGGTTGGCGGGGTTCAGGGCAAAGTGAATATGCAAGACCCCGACAATGTTCAGTTCAGTAGCAATCCGGAACGTGGCGTCCCGTAAGTCTTGATACTCACGGTCGTTCAACGTCTGCGGTGGCGTCACCAAGATAGAATCACCGGAGTGAATCCCAATGGGGTCCATGTCCTCTAAGCCACTGATCAGGACGGCCGTGTCGGCCACGTCTCTGACGGCGACCATTTCGATCTCCTTGTAGCCCACAACGCTGCGTTCCAACGTACACTGGTCAAACCGGGATTGCTGGAATCCCTGATTCAACGCCGTTAACATGTCGTCCACGTTTTCACAAATGGTCCGGTTAGTGTCCACCCGCGGTGCTACTGGCTTAACAATCAGCGGAAAGCCGATCGATTCGACCAGGCCCATCGCCTCGTCAGTCGTGGCCACGATTTTAGCCTCGATCACGGGTTCGTGGATTTCCTTGAGACTGGCGTTCAAAGCCGCTGGGTTATTGATCTGGCGGAGCGTGTCCGCTGGCATCCCCAGTAACGTGATGCCTAGTCGACCGATATCCCCATTTTCAACCAGTTCCTGGGCAATGCGAATCCCCAGCAAGCCGCCGAGTGATGGCAGAACCGCGTCGGGTTGATCTTTTTCCAGAATGTGACGGACATTGGCCGTGGTAACGGCTTGCACGTACATGTTCGTCGGTTGGATCTCTTCGAGGGCAACGGAAAAGGGATTGTTATCGATGACCAGTGTGCGGACCCCGCGCTTCTTAAAACCGGTAATGATCTGCACCATGGCGCTGTCCAACTCGGTCTCGTGACCGATCTCGGTTGGGCCACCCCCGATGATCAACACTTTTTGTATGTCATCTAAATTTGGCAAGCTTATCCCTCCCGCGCTGTCATAGCTTCCATAAATTCATCAAACAGGTCGCGACTCTCGTGTGGGCCCGGGGCGCCGTCCGCAAAGAATTGCACGGAAAAAGCCGGGAAGTCCCGGTGCCGTAATCCCTGGACGGTCCCATCGATCAAGTCGACGTACGTCGTGATCAGCCGGTCACGGTCGATCGACTTGGCGATCACCGCGTACCCCTGACCCTGCGTCGCGTAAATAATATCATTCGTAATGATTCGGCGAATTGGGTGGCTACTCCCGTGATACTCCACGGGTAGTGCCTTCAGTTCAGCTCCGTTGGCCAGAGCAAATAGCTCGTGACCGAGGCCAATCGCAAAGAGTGGAATCTCCGCTTGGACCTCTCGAATCATGTCCAGGACCCCAGTCCCCAAATCAAGGGGTGAACCGGGCCCAGTCGACAGGAGCACCCCATCCGGATCCAGATTCAAGACATCCTGCGCACTGGCCGTCCACGGGAGGACCGTCACGTTGCACCGCCGCTCGGACAGTTGCCGCAAGATTCCGTGCTTCAGACCAAAGTCGATGACTACCACGTTCTTGCCAGTATCCGGGTTAGGATACGGCTTCGGCGTGGCCACTTGGTCAACCTGCCGATTGGTCAAAACGGTCGCGTTCAGCTGGTCAAAGGCGTGCGCATCCGCCACGTCGACAATACTGCCCTTCATGGGACCAGCACCCTGCCGAAGCTTGCGAATCAAGTGACGCGTATCAATACCACTGATTCCGGGAATGTTGTGCTGTTGTAAGAATTCGTCCAGTGACAGCCGAGATAGCCGGTTGGTCGAGATGTTCGTCACGTCTCGGACCACCATCCCCTTAGCCGTGGGTAAGATTGACTCATAGCTATCGTGGTTGATTCCCACGTTTCCAATGGCTGGCTGCGCGAAAATAATAATTTGATTATGATAAATTTGATCGGTAATCGTTTCTTGATACCCTAAAAGATTCAGGTTGGTGATGACTTCACCGCTCGTGGTAGCGCCGGCACCAAATCCTTCACCGGCGTAGGCCGAGCCGTCTTCTAAAATTAAATAGCGTTTTGCCATGTAAAATCGGCCCCTTTACCAGTCTATGCCTGTTGGATCTCCACTGCATCGCGATCGTCGATCTCACTGACAGAGACCCGAATCCGTTCACGCTGCGAGCTTGGGATATTTTTCCCCACAAAGTCTGCCCGAATTGGCAATTCACGGTGGCCCCGGTCAACTAACACGGCCAAGTTGATACTCTTAGGCCGGCCCAGGTCCATCACGGCACTCATCGCCGCCCGAATGGTCCGTCCCGTGTAGAGCACGTCGTCGACTAGGATGACCTTTTTACCTTCTACGGAAAAATCGATGTTGGCCCCGGTCACTTCCGGTTCAGTCTGGGCATCGTGTTCAATGTCGTCACGGTACGGGGTGATATCGAGGTCACCCACCGGCACGGTCACATTTTCCAGCTGTTGCAAGCGACTGGCAATCCGCCGAGCTAAGTATACTCCGCGCGTTTTGATTCCTAAAATGACGAGGTCATCGACCCCTTTGTTGCGTTCGATGATTTCGTATGTGATTCGGGTCAGGGCCCGTTGCATTGCCATTGCGTCCACAACTACCTTTGCCATCTGTATTTCCTCCTTAAAGTGTCACGGCGTCTGCGTCTATGCAGGAAACGGGCGCAGTTTCTTCGGCAAAATGGTGAAGAAACCCGCCCGCCTGACTACTTGGCAAACCCGCTTATCTCAATAATTAGCATAAAAAACCTAGATTGCTTTGTCAACCGGTAACCCCGCCTGTAAACGCAGACGATGGACTGCCTCAGCAAAGTTTGCTGGTACCGGCGCAGTGAAGTCTAATTGCTCGCCAGTCGTCGGTTGCTTGAACCCTAACTCCTTGGCGTGCAGAAACTGCCCAGCGCCCTTCAGCGTCTTCTTAGGCCCATACAAGGGGTCCCCAGCAACGGGGTGGTTGATGTAGGCCATGTGGACCCGAATCTGGTGGGTCCGGCCAGTCTCCAAGCGACAAGCAACTAATGAATAGTCCCCATAGCGCTCGAGAACCCGGAAATGAGTCACTGCAGGCCGACCATCAGCCACAATGGCCTGTTTCTTACGGTCCTTGGGTGAACGGCCCAATGGGGCGTTGATGACCCCATTTTCTTCCTTGAAGTTACCGTGCACGATGGCCACGTACTCCCGCAGGTTCGTCTTGGCTTGGAGCTGCTCGGACAGGCTGTGGTGGGCGTGATCATTCTTGGCCACCATCAAGAGTCCCGAGGTGTCCTTGTCGATGCGGTGCACGATACCTGGCCGCAGCGTCCCGTTGATGCTAGACAGTGGGCTGTGGTACAGCAGGGCATTGACCAGCGTGTGATCGGGATGTCCTGGCGCCGGATGAACGACCATCCCCTGGGGCTTGTTGACAACGATGACGTCGTCGTCCTCATATACGATGTCCAAGGGAATATCCTGAGGCTTCGCGTTCAGTGGTTCGGGGTCTGGTAACGCAATGTTGACCGTGGCGCCCACCTTAGGCTTATCCTTGGGCCGTAAAGTGGCTCCGTCGACCGTAATTTGACCGGCCTCAATGGCGGACTTGGCCTGGGACCGGGAAATGGTGGTGACCGTCTCCGCGACCAGCTTATCCAAGCGATCCGTCGTCGTTACTGTAAATTCTTCTGTTTGCATAAAGTTAATGTGCCTCCCGGCGGTCGGCTAAGTAAACCCCGACCGCGATTAAAATCACGCCGACCGTTAAGCACGTATCGGCAAAGTTAAAGATCGGAAAATTGATGAAGTCGAGCTGAAACATATCGACCACGTATCCCTGCGTCAAACGGTCCCAAAAGTTACCAATCGTTCCCGCCATCATTAAGACTAGGCCTAATTCTTCAATGCGGTGGTTCTTTTGGTTCCGGTAAGACCAGAAGAAGTAGCCCATGACGCCCAACGCCACCACGGCGATGACGGCAAAGAACCACATCTGGCCCTGTAAAATACTCCAGGCAGCCCCGTCGTTACGCAAATGCGTCAGCGACAGCAGTCCCGGGATCAGCGGGTGTTCTCCACCTAAAGCGATGTTGACTACCACCGCGTGTTTGATCAACTGGTCAATGGCGACCAGGACCACGAGCAAAATCATATCTGCTATCAGCATAAAGTTTGGAACACCTCTCCTATAAGTCGTCGTTCTAAAGGTTGGCTTGATGTCGAATCGCCTGGGCCGCCTCCAGCTGTCAGGGCGGGCGTCTGCTGTGGGGACCGGACCAAGCCTGAGGAACGGTCTTGCCCCCTCGACTTTAAGCCTTGGCAGACCACCAAGGCTTAAAGCTCGTCCCACGCTGTAAGCTGGTAAATCACCAGCTAACACCGTCGATACAGCCGGCACCCGCCCTGACAACCTACGGCTACATTGGCGTTTAACCATAACCGGCATCAAGAACATATCATCCAATACTTTGGCGTCAGATTAACGTTCATGGTCCCAATAATTAGTGGACCAGTACATCCCCAGTCATGGTTCGTAACTCACCTAGTTAATGCGGCGCCATCCAAGTTTCTTCAACCTTTAGTCGTTGTTGAAAAGTATACCAGAAAAAGAGGTGATTCGGCGTTAGATATGGATAAAATTATTTCTAGTTGGCAAGCCTACTCGATAAGCAATCATTTACTCTTAAAATCAGATTACTAAAAGTTGAAAACACTGAAGCACCAACCATGCCGGATACAACGAGGATTGAGTGTTGGGGGTTAGTCAGACATAGTGAGAAATTGCCGACTTACCGTTCGCCAAATTTGGACCGGCACGCGGTGTGAAGGACGGAACAAGCTAATAATATTGCGTAAACGCTGTCATTCAGGCATTTCAGCTAGCTTAATTGCTAAGAACCCGTTTAACCGAAGGCGGTCAGAGGTGGAGTCAGCTGTGTCAACGGTGTTAGCCGATTTTCGGCTTACAGCGTGGGACGTGTTTGGAGACTGGTGTTTTTTCCAGGCTTCAAGCCGAGCCGCAGGACCGCTTCTCAGACCGGAGGCGTTCCCCACAGCAGGCGGAACCTCTGACAGCCGCAGGTAAATTGCCGAGTTCTCAGCTTCTAACGAAAAACACCCGTACCAACCGTCAAAACGACGATTCATACGGATGTCCGTTACCTATTTTAGTGTTCTAGTCAAAAATATACTGCCGACCGGTAAGGCGAACTCATGCAACAAATTTGCTCGTTAGAACAAGCCCGTGATCTGCCCATCAGCGTCAATATCCATATCCAACGCCGCAGGATGCTTAGGCAAGCCGGGCATCGTCAGGACGTTCCCCGTCATGGCAACCACGAAACCAGCCCCCAACCGTGGCGCAAACTCGCGGACGTGGATGGTGAAGTCATGTGGTGCCCCTAAAGCGTGAGCGTCGTCCGTCAACGAGTATTGGGTCTTCGCCATGCAGACGGGTAAGTGATCCCAACCGTACTTGGCAAATGTCTTTAACTGACGTTCTGCCTTGGTTGAGAGTTCAACCTTAGCCCCACCGTAAATTTTCTGAGTGATCGCCGTCATCTGCGTCATTAAGTCGGCATCAGCCGGTGTTAAGCGGGTGAAGTGACTTGGTTGTTTCGTGGCCGCAACCACCTTTTCAGCTAAGTCCAGCGCCCCGGCCCCACCATCGGCCCAAACGGTCGTGGTGGAAACGGGCACGTCTAAGGCTTCGACGTCGGCCGTCAACGCAGCGACCTCGGCGTCCGTGTCACTGGTAAAGCGATTGATGGCAACGACGACCGGCACACCATACTGCTGCATGCTCTGGATGTGACGTTTCAGGTTGACACTCCCCTGTTGCAGGGCGTCCAGGTTTTCCGTCTCCAAGTCAGCCCGCTTGACCCCACCGTTGTACTTCATGGCCCGAATCGTGGCTACGATGACCACGGCATCCGGCGTCTTACCCAGGACGGGCGTCTTGATGTCCATGAACTTTTCGCCACCCAGGTCGGCCCCAAAACCGGCCTCAGTCACAGTGTAATCACCCAATTGTAGAGCCGTTTGGGTGGCCAGAACTGAGTTACAGCCGTGAGCGATGTTGGCAAAGGGCCCACCGTGAATAATGGCGGGATTGTGTTCCAAGGTTTGGACCAGGTTAGGCTTGATAGCATCCTTCAGGAGCAGGGTAATCGCCCCACCGACCTTCAAATCACCCACCATCACTGGTTCCTTGTCATAGTTGTACCCAATCAGGATCCGGTTGACCCGGCGCTTCAGATCGGTTAAATCTTCGCTCAAGCACAACACAGCCATCAGTTCACTGGCCACCGTAATGTCAAACCCATCCTGACGAGGCACACCAGAGGTCCGACCCCCCAGACCGATCACCGTTTGGCGTAAGGCCCGGTCGTTGATGTCAATGACGCGTTTCCACACGATCTGACGAGGGTCTAGATTCAGCGCATTCCCCTGTTGGATGTGGTTGTCGATCAAGGCAGCCAACGTGTCGTGAGCCTCAGTCAGCGCGTGCATGTCACCCGTAAAGTGTAAATTGATGTCTTCCATTGGCACCACCTGAGCGTGACCACCACCGGTAGCGCCACCCTTCAAGCCCATGACGGGGCCTAAAGAGGGTTCGCGTAAGGCCAAAACGGTCTGATGGCCGGCCTGGTTCATGGCATCCCCCAGGCCCACGACGACCGTCGACTTCCCTTCGCCAGCCGGCGTGGGGTTGATGGACGTCACCAGCACCAATTTACCGGGCTGCTTGGGTGCGACCAGCGGCAAATCGATTTTGGCCTTAGTGTGGCCGTACGGTTCGATCTGTTCTGGTGTCAATCCCAACTTAGCCGCAATTTTTTCAATGGGTTCTAACGGTGTTGCTTGTGAAATTTCAATATCGCTACTCACTATTAATCCTCCTTCATTTCTACCGCGGGCATGGCCCCTTGGATCAGACCAGCCAGTTCGATTGCTGAGTTACGAGGCAACAGAAATTGATAAATCTTCCCCTGCGCCACGATTCCCAGCCGGTAACGGGTCACCTTAACGCTGCTGACTTGGTTCAGTGGAATTACCAGGTGACGATGGTTCAAGACGGTGCTGACCGTCAAGACACCATCGGCCATGGTGATATTACGAAAGTGAATCTCTAACCAGCAGAGTAACGCGAAGGCTAGGAAGAGGCCTAGCGTGTACCAGTTAAAGGTCGTGACCTCCAGCCACATGATGGCCCCCATGAAGAGGACGAGGAGGGTCCAGCTCCAGTTGATAATGCTGCTGAGTGGATTGGGTTGATACAAAAAACGGCGTTCCTGGGTTATCATTAGTTACAACACCTCACGAAAAAATTGGAGTGATTCTTTGTTTTCTTTATATACCGATGCCGCAACGCAACCACAAAGCGGTCTGAGCGCTGGGGGCATCCTCATCGTACATGATCATCACCAGACACAGCTCAAGGTCGAACTGACCGCCACGACCAATCACACCGCCGAGTTCGAGGTCGCCCGCTTGGGGTTTGAACACTTAGCGAGACTGATCGGTGACGCCTGTGAGACGACCACCGTCCTATTTTATACCGATAGTCAGATTGTTAGCGATAGTTTGGCGAAAAAGTACGCCAAACATTACCAAAAATTAGTCGATGACCTATTGGCCGCGCAAGCACCCTTTCAATTGGTGCTGACTCAGTGGGTCCCCGAGAAACAAAACCAAGGCGCCCACACGTTGGCCAATCAGGCCCTTCATTCTGCAGAAGAACGCAAGTAAGTCGTCAATGGCAACTCGTACTCGCTCCAGTCCGGCGTGCCACCATAAAGCGCGGACCCCGCCAGCAAGCGACCAATTTGAGGCCCTGTCGTTAAACCGGAGGATCCCAGCCCAGAGGCGGCCAGGAACAATTCGTGTTCTGGCACCGGCCCAAAGAACGGCGCAAAATCGCTGGAATAAGCGCGAGTACCGACCCGAACGCCGGAAATATCATTAGCAGTGATTCCAGTCATCAACCGTTGCGCACTGCCTAAGAGGTCAGCGGTGACGGTGGCATCCGGCGTCAGGTTAAACTTACCGTCGTCCTCGTGGGTCGCCCCGACGATTAATTTGCCGTGGCCAAATGGGATAAAGTCTCGTTCACCCTCAGGCATTACGACGGGCATGTTTTCTTGGAGCTCGTAGTCCTTCACGGCTAACTCGATCAGTTGGCCCTTCTGTGGCCGCACGTCAGCGGTCACTGCCAGTGGGGCCACCAGGTCCTTCAACCAGGCTCCCGCTGCTAGAATCACCCGATCATAGTGCCGGGGGCCCATCGACGTGACGACCTGGCCATCTGGTGTCAGGCTGACCCGTTCTTGGCGAACGGTCAGGTTCTTTTCACTGGCACGGTCCAGTAATGCGTGGACTAAGGCATCCCCATCGACCCGAGCGCCCCCGGTAATGAACACCCCGGGTTGCGGCTTGGATAAGAGCGGAACTTTTGCCTGGACTTCTTGGGCCGTGAGGGTCGACACATCACCCATGGTAGCGGCGGTCTGCCGCCGTTCCTGAGCCAACGCAAACAATGTTTCCAGGTCCGTGGCCTCTTCTCTGGTCACAATGGTTCCCGTCTGCTGGTAGACCTCGGTCCCCAGCTGGGCGTCATGAATCAGTTCTGGATACAGGTCAGCGCCCGACTTGGCGAGTTGGTACCACCGCTGGTTGCGGCGTTTCGATAACCACGGCGAAATGATGCCTGCGGCGGCCTTGGTCGCTTGACCGACACCACTGTCGAACAGGGTGACCTCCAAACGTTGGGTTCCAGGGAGCTTACTCAGGTAATAGGCTGCGGTCGCTCCGACGATTCCGCCACCAATAATTGCGATTTTCTTTTGCATAAACGTTGACCTCCTTACTAAGAAAGACCTTCACTTGTCCATTTTAGCATACCTCCACACCGTAAAACGGTTCAGAAGTTTGCCCCCAAAACAAAGGGCCCCCAAACCCGCTAAAATGCGTGATTGGGGGCCCTTTTCATTTATTCATTAAGCTTACTTGAAGACCATGAACCGGTCGTCATCAGCCATGTAATCCTTGTCACCGGCTGGGGCTTCGATGGACCCAAAGTCCATTTCACCGCGTAGACGCCAAGTTGCGGGGATGTTGAAGGCTGCCCGAACTTCGTCGTCGATCAGTGGATTGTAGTGTTGCAGGTTGGCACCGATCCCGTTTTCAGCTAAGGACGTCCAAACGGCGTACTGAGCATTCCCTTGGGATTGTTCTGACCAATCCTGGAAGTTAGCCGCGTACAGTGGAAAGTTGTCCTCGAATTCCTTGACCGTCTTCGTTTCAGTGTAGAACAAGATCGTTCCGAAAGCGGCCTTGAAGCTGTTAATTTTAGCAGCCGTCTTCGCAAAGGCTGCTTCGTCAGGAACTTCTTGCTTCAGCCGGTCAATGACGATGTCCCACAACTTTTCGTGAGAATCACCGAACAAGATGACTGCCCGGGTCGTTTGATTGTTAAATGATGAAGGACCATTCTTGATATTTTCCTTGATCAGGTCGGTCAATTCGTCTTCAGACAACTTGACGTTGCGGCCTAAGTTGTAAATGGTCCGCCGTTGCTTAGCTAATTCAATAAATTTCTTTTCCATATTGTAAAGAACCTCGCTTTATTTTTCCCGGTTATGGGGATTGATTTCAGATGTTGGAATTATTTTATCACTTACTTTTTGAAAGTAAAGAGTTTTGTCGCTGCTACTCCAGCGCATCGTCCCTATTTTAGCACCCCTAGCCGTCAACCAGATACCCATTCATCAGTTACTGGTGAATCAACACTACTAATTGTTGGGTAATCCACTCAGCATCGGCAGATTCGGCAGTGCCTTGCACCAATACACCTAGTAGAAACGTCCAGACCCCACGGGCCAGTTGTGCCGGAGCTGTCGTTAGCTGGTCCTGTGTCGCCAATAGCGTAATGACGGTCGTCAAGCTCTGGGGCACCGGTTGCGGTTGGGTGAGGTAAAATGCCACTGCTTGGGGATGATTTTGAGCGTAGTCGCTTAGATTGGTCACCATCCGGTGCAGCATAGTCGTCGCATCCGCTGAAGCCAGCACATCCTCCCGCAAAGCAGCGGCGAACTCCGCTTGGATTTCCACACCGAGAGCGGCAATCAAGCTGGCCTTATCTGGAAAATGTCGGTACACGGCGGCCGGTGTTACGGCCAAAAATTTGGCGATTTGCCGCAAAGAAATTTGGGCGACCCCCTGGTTTTCTAATTGTTGACGGGCCTGTTGCTGAATTGCCGCGGCTAAATTCTAACGGTGATACGGTGGCTTGGTCATAAGCCATTCCTCCTTGTAAATACCAGTGTTATCCCTATTTACTCATCATGTTATCACTGTTCACATTGAATGTAAACAGTGATAACATGTGATGTATGTAGCACTTACATCCTAGTTGCTGGCAAAACTTCCCTAGCCGCATTCCCCCACTTTGCCTTATACTAAAAACAAACGTTAATCTAGAAAAGAGTGGCTCTATGTCAGAAAAAGTTTCGGGTCGTCGATTGCTTCTACAATTTGTTTTCTTCTGGTGCCTGTGGTTAGTGGTTCAAATTTTTCTCAACACACCAGTTGAACAGCATTTATCTGGATGGTCACAGGAGCTCCTGCTGGACGCCATCAAGCTAGTAGTCTGGCTAGGGGCCGGTTGGTGGTTCCTTCACACAGCAGCCCCCAATCAGCTAAGCATTTCCAACCGGCAGCAATGGCGACCGGCTTGGCGTTTCAGTGCTGGCTACGTTGTCTGGGCGCTGATCGTCGTTTATTTGCTGGTTGAATTTTGGTTAGCGCACCACGGTTTGCGTATTTCACCCAAGTTCATCCCTGAATTCTGGGGCCGGTACTTCCTGGTCGTCGGCGTGGCTGAGGAATTCGTCTTCCGCGGATATTTCCTAAACGCCTTACTGAAACAGACGTCACTGACGACCGCCAATGTGATTCAGGCATTAGCCTTCGCCAGTCTCCACATTCCACGCTACCTCACGACGGTTCCCGCAATGAGTCCGGTCGTTTGGCTCAGCAACTTAATTTCCGTCTTCGTGCTGGGGCTCCTCTTCGGCTGGCTTTACGCCAAGAGTCGGTCCCTGTGGCCCGGAATTCTGGTACACATGACCTGGGATATTTTGGTCACGTTGTTCGGCTAGCCTCGCCCCTTCTCAATCAAATAGACAAAAGTTAGTAAAGGCGTGAACCACTCAATTATGAGGATGTTCACGCCTTTACTCGGCTATCAAGAGAATAACTTCTCTGCTCAAAACTGAAACTTTGCTATTCCTTATTAATCCTGATAGAATTAAACTCGTTTAAGACTTGCAAGACAAACGTAAGACAAGGAGACCTTAAAATGCCCAAAACAAAAGTTAACACTGAATCAATTACATTTCGTCTATCTCCTACAGTCAAAAAAATTGCGCAACAAAAAATTGAAGAGTCCGGATTAACCCTTTCTGAATATCTACGACTCTCAATGATCCAGATTGCAAATGACGGGTTCAACGATTTTTTATCTACAGATGAAGCTTTAGCTGCAAAAAAAGAAGTAGAAAATGGTCAACTCAAAAGATTCGATTCATTCGATGAACTCTGGGCTGACCTAAATGATGAAAACTGAGCGAACATCTCGTTTTAAACGCGAATTCAAAAAACTTCAAAAGAAACACTATCCGACAGACTTGCTGAAACAAGCAATCCTCGCCATTCTCACTAAGGATGCACAAATTTTAGCGAGGTTGCACGACCATGGGCTTCATGGTCAATGGCAGGGATATCGTGAACTTCATCCAGCCCGCATTGCTACCTCTCAAATCCGAGGAGACTTGGACGGATGGATTCTAATTTACAAGATTTCAAGTGATTGTTTAGTTCTTGTTCTAGTTGCCACTGGTGACCATCAATCACTAAAAGTTAAGTAACTTAGTAACGCCAAAAAGGGCTGCGGAAAATATTCCGCAGCCCTTTTTAATCTAACAAACGTTTAGACCAGATTACGCCTGGACTAGACGCTTCATATAACCTAACAAAACAATCAAAAAACCTAACGGTAAAGCAAAGCCAAACAGTGCTGTAACCAGAACTGGGGCCACCGTCAACGCGAGGGTCACGTCAAGAATCGCCACCAGTGAACTCACACCCAACAGCAGGCGCCACCAGCCCCGGTGAATCCGAGGTTGATACGTCAGTCCGTAGACCAATAACGTTAGCGCGGTCGTCAGTAGTAAGGCCCGGTCAATTAATGGCATCGCTAGAATTCCAGCTAATCCCAGGGCCACCACACTCAGCCCGATAAAGAAGTAACCGTACCAGCGTTGTGTTTGAACAGTTGATTTCACGATTATCGCTCCCTTTATCTAACCTTTACACCCTTAGTTTAACCGATTTTGTAACCGCTTACAACAATTAAAACGAAACCTGCCTAGTCGTTGCGCCGACTAAAAAAGCTGTAACTCTCTACAATTATGGTAGGTAGTCACAGCACACATCTTGGCATCTATTTTGACTGGTTTATCGATTGTCTAACACCCAGCGTCTACAAATAAGTCGCCGTTCCACTCATCACTCTTAGCAGCCGCAACTTCACGCCGAAAAATCTTCAACAGTGTTAGCATGCTGGCGGCACTCTTTTCCGCCGTCATTTCTGACAGTGGGAGCCAGCTGATTCGGCCCTCAGCACTCGAATGAATCTCACCGGTGAAGGCATCGCTACGGTACAGCAGGCCCAGCTTTCGTTGGCCGCCATCGTGGTCGAACCACTCACAGGTCCCACAGAATTCAACGTGCGTTAGAGTCAACCCTGTTTCTTCGTATACTTCACGAACGGCCGCTGCCGCACAGCTCTCACCGACCTCGACGTGCCCGCCTGGAAAACTGTGACCACCCTTCCATTGAACGTGAATCTTATCTTCTACTAATACCTTTTTGGTCGTGGGATCCGTCACCATGACCATTGTGACTAATTCAACTGGTTGTGTGCGAGTCATCAGCAATCCTCCGTTGTTTTTTCAAGTTTTTAACCGCCTGCCAAGCCATGTGTAACCCGTAGGCACTAGCAAACGATAGGCACCAAGTCAAGCTGTAGCAAACAACGATGCCCACTACTGGAACCATGGTCGTTAACTGTCTGCCCCCGGCTAGCCAGACCAGTTGCAGCCAAAAGACGTTGGCCAAATAGGCGCGATAGGCGTAGGTCGCCAGCCAGTGTACTCGCGGCAACCAGCGTGAACGGCGCCGCATTTGCCAGGTGGCGAGACAACCAATCAGACCAATAATAGCTAGCACGTAGAAAACAGTCGCTGGTAAGTAGTAACTGGTTTGGGTCAAGCTTACCGGCCGGCCCTGTCGCAATAAAGTATCAGCTTGCCAAATCAATGAAATGCCTGCCAACAGGGCTAACGGTAACCAGGGCCACCGTAGTTGGCGCAAGCGTGGCCACATTTGCCAAAAGATAATTCCTAAAATTGCGTACGGGAAGAATCCCCAGCAAACACGGTCCAATAAGTACCACTGCGTAAACCGGGCCGTCGGATAGATGAGGCGGTCTGCTACGACCAACCACCCGACGTACAGCCAGGCTGTCGCGCTCAGCACGATTCCTAGGCGCCGCCGGGTAGTCAGCCAGTTACGCACACCCCACCAAATTGGCATCAACAGGATTATCTGCAACATCATCGTGTTGTACCAGAGATGCGGTGCCGCATTCCCATTGATAAATTGCCAGCCGAACTGAACCGCGGTCGTATAGGCATGATGTTGCTGAACCTGCGGCATCAGAACCAGGTAAGCTAGGGTCCACCAAATTGTGGGCACCACCAGGGCCGACCACTGTTGTTTTAGATAAGTGCCGTATGCCGGTTGTGGCCGGGTCACACGCATCGTGGTAAATAAGATCCCACATATAAATGCGGGTGCCGTGAATTTAACAGCTAAGTAGACCCAAGCCACACCGGATTGGATACTACGGCCGCCAGTCGTGGTCAAGGTCAGACTCAAAACCGCCTGTAGCATGACTGCCGTACAGGCAAATGCCTTTAAATAGTCGCCCAGATCCGCGGTTTCTTTAATTCTCGCTCGTCGTGCCACCAGTCCACTCATCACCTTTGTCTTTCATTCTAGCAAGACGGTTTCGCAGACGCAAGTTGCCGCTAGTGTGAAATCGGAGCTCTTTAAGCAAAAATGACCACGTGCCAACCGAAAATTCAGCGAGTCCCACGACCATTGAAAAAAATGCCAACAAAAAAGACGGCTCACTGGCCGCCCTTATTTCAGGTTACGCTTCACGCGTATTCTTCTTTAATTTATCGATCAAGGCCTCGGCTCCGTAGCAGACCGCACCCAGACTAGCAAACGCTAGTGGGAAACCGAACGCCCAGAGGGGTGACTTCATTAGCATCAAGACTAATGCCAGCAATCCCACAGCCAGTACAACTAAAATCGTTAAAACAATTTTTTCCATTTTCATAATCGTTCCCCCAAACTCGATTAAAACTTTTGTGGCCCCTAACCACACAATCAGTTTAGCAGTTTCCGGGAGAAACGACAATCAAGTCGACCATTCTTAAGAAAGTTACTAACTTTAGTTACCATTGAAAGATCAAAAGCTTGTCACAGCAATGATATTTGCGTGCACTTCCGCCTTACCGGCCGCCAGCTTTGGGCTGGAACGGTGCGGACGCAACTTGAAGCCTCGCAAAACCCGAGTCTACAAGCTTGGTCTTCTGCTAAGCCAGCGGGAAAAAACCCCACTGACTAAGCAGAACGACGCGCCTGAGCCCATAGCTGGCGACCTCTCGGCCTACACAATATTTTAGCGCCAACTAAGGAACAGAAAAACCTATTATCAATTAGCTCAGTAAGAGCGGTACACGCCAAACTTTCAACTACAATTGTGCTAAAGCCACAATCAAAGTCGGAGGTGGCCAGGGATGGCGCCTGCCGTGAAAGTGGTGTTAACTGGTGATCTTCCAGTTTACAGCACGGGTGACTTTGAAGACGCGGGGGTTTCGTGGCTTCAAAGCGAGCGAGAAGCCCGCCCTTTGGCTGAAGCGTCCCCACAGCTGGCACCATCACTGGCCCCTGAGCACGACCATTTCACAGTCAATTACCGTTAAGATGAGTCGGCTCAGGGTTCGGATTTTTCAGCTGTTGCAGTTGGCCCTTGAATTCCGGCTCGTACAGTTCCTGGTCCGGCTTGTAATCGGCTAACCGTTCCGTCAAACCAACCGCGTAGTCGGCCTGCTCACCATGTTCACCTTGATCCAGCCCCAGGCGCTCTTCCTCAGCGCCAACTCGCATGGAGGTAACTTGCCGCAGGCCCCAGATGATCAAGCACCCCATCGCCGCAACAAAAGCAATCGTCACGCCGGTCGCCAATAGTTGGATCAACAACAAGTGCAGCCCACCACCATAAGCCAACCCGTTCGTCGTAATCGTCGGGTTCACGGCCTTAGTCGCAAAGACCCCGGTCAAGATACTGCCAACAATGCCGCTGACTCCGTGACAGCCAAAGGCATCCAGCGCATCATCGATTCCTAACTTTGGCTTGAGGAATTGGATAAACGCAAAGCTGGTACCAGTAGCAATGGCCCCAATGGCCACCGACCCCATAATCGTAACGTAGCCAGCGGCCGGCGTGATGGCAACCAGTCCACAGAGAGTCCCGGTGCAAACCCCAACCAGTGTTGGCTTACCGGTCTTCCAAATGTCTAGACCCATCCACACGACCATCGCCGTGGCCGTAGCCACCGTACTGGTAATGGCAGCTTGCAGGGCAACCCCGTTGACGGCCAGAGCACTCCCGGCGTTAAACCCGTACCAACCGATCCACAGAATCGCCGTTCCTAGTAATACCCAAGGCAAATTGTAATGTTGGTTGTGACCACGATTCAGCCGTGGCCCCAACCATGCGGACAGAACTAAGGCGGTGACCCCGGCGTTGATGTGCACGACCGTCCCACCGGCAAAGTCCAATACCCCTAATTTTGCCAACCAACCCGCTGGGGCCCAAACCAAATGGACCATCGGGTAGTAGATCAGAATTGACCAGGCAATCAGGAAGAGTAACAGGAATTTAAACCGAATCCGGCCGACGACCGCCCCCACGAACAACGCTGGGGTAATGATTGCAAACATCATTTGAAACAAGGAGTACGCCCCCACCGGAATGTGACTGGCGGTCAGGCTGGCTAGGTTGACCCCGGCCATGAAGACGTGATTCAAATTACCCACGACCCCTGCAACGTTGCCGGAGAACGCCATGGTGTAGCCCAGGAAGACCCACAGTAGAATTGCGACCCCCGTCATAATGAAGACCGATAACATGGTGTTGACAACGTTTTTCTCGGAGACCAAGCCCCCGTAAAAGAAGGCCAATCCAGGAGTCATAAACAGGACCAAGACACTAGCGACTAAGACAAACGCGGTATTCGCAAGATTCATAACAACGCCCTCTTCTCTCTTAATGTTAGAAATTCTAACACCATTTTCAGAAAAAGTCCCGTTATACTTTCAGGATACCACCCGTTTAACGGGTAATTTAACAAACAAAAAGCCCGTAAGATTGGCTTACACCAGTGCTTACAGGCTTGTGAAAATTAAATGTTAAGTTTTATGACATAAGTCTCCGGACGGCCTTCGGAATCATCTTCCGCACAACACCCGCCGGATTCTTCACGTCGCCGACGTACCGGGGAATCAGGTGGACGTGGGCGTGCATCACCGTTTGACCAGCCGCTGCGGCCACGTTGACCCCCACGTTGTAACCCGCGGGATGATACCGGTCATCCAAGTAGTCTTTAGCGACAAACAACAAGTCGTCCATCGCGTGACGCGTGGGTGCTGGCACGTCAAAGTAAGTGGCATAGTGTTGCTTAGGTACGATCAATAGGTGACCGCGCCGCACGGGATGGGTGTCCCAGAAGGCTTTGGCCAAATCATTCTCCAAAACGATTTCCTTTTTCTGACAAAAAACACAATCGTCTTTGATCATTGAAATTACCCCTTATGACGTGGATGACGTTGAGCCCAGAACTGGAAGTAATCGGTCCGCAGCGCCCCGTTATAGAGCTTCCGCGTCTTCGTTGCCTTCTGGCCGTAGAAGTGTTCAAACTCCAGGTCAGCCGTCAAAATGTACTTCGACCAATCGGTCAGTGGCTTGAAGACCTGACCCATTTGCTTATAAAGTTCCCGGACGCTAGCCTGGTCACTCAACCGTTCCCCATAAGGTGGGTTGGCAACGATGACCCCGTGTTCGAGGTCCGTCTTGAAGTCCTGCACGGCCAATTGACTGAACGTGACATCTTGTGACAGGCCGGCTTCTTGGGCGTTACGCTTGGCAATCGCCACCATATTTTCATCAATATCCGTCCCAAAGATCTGGAGTGGTGTATCGTAATCGGCCTTAGCATCGGCTTCGTCACGAACCTGATCACTCAGTTCTTGCGGAACCCAGTCCCAGCTTTCGCAGGTAAAGGTCCGGTTAAACCCAGGGGCCAAGTTACGTCCAATCAAAGCGGCTTCAATCGGAATGGTCCCAGACCCACAGACGGGATCCCAGAACGGCATGTCCTTATGCCAACTCGTCAGGGCAATCAAAGCAGCCGCCATGTTTTCCTTCAGTGGTGCGCCACCCTTACCGACCCGGTAGCCCCGTTTGAAGAGACTGGACCCGGTGGTATCTAACGTCAGCATCACGTGATCCTTGTCGATCATGACTTCCAAAGGATACGTGGCCCCAGTTTCAGGCATCCGCGTCCGCCGGTGATAGACGGCTGCCAATTTAGTGGCCACAGCCTTCTTCACGATGGCTTGCGCGTCCGGCACACTGTGAAGCTGTGACTTCTTAGAACGGCCCTCCACTGGGAAAGCCGCGTCCATTGGCAACAATTCATCCCAGGCGACCGCCTTGGTAGCTTCGAACAATTCGTCGAAGGTCACGGCGTCAAATTCGGCCACAATGATCCGAATCCGGTCAGCAGTCCGTAACCACAGGTTGGCCCGTAAGATGTCTTCAATCGTACCGTCGAAACGAACCCGGCCGTTTTCAACCTGGGTGTCATACCCTAAGTCACGTAATTCGCGCCCGGCGATGGCTTCAATACCACTGGCAGTGGCCGCGTATAAATGGAATTTCTTCATAACGTCCTCCTAATCATGATGCTATTCATTTCATTTTCATCTAAAAGTTGCGTCGTAGAACCGCAACACTTAACACTCCTAATTTGTTGACCGGTCTCGTTGACCCGCTTGTACGGTCACGTAAGAAACACTACTTAGTCTTATTCAGACCAATCAACCGCCTTTCAAGGCAATTATAGCTATAAAAAAAGGCGGGAGCAAGCTCCCACCAAACCTGACATGGTGTAAATCCCTGTAAGCCATGTTTTGTACCACCCAGCCGTTTCAGGCAAACGACTGACTGGCAGTAATCATCTATCTCGAGAGTTTCCTCTCCCCCCACACTTCGTTCAATTCCATGTGTGAAGCGCCCCTACCAAAAGTTTGGGTTGCCCGCTCGAGGGGTTTACCGCGTTCCACCGTCTAAGTTTCCTTAAACGTATCGTCACTGTGGCACTTTTCAGGGATACTAGGACATAGCCGAAGCCTTAGTCGTTTTTTCCCGCCGTAACGTTATTGCTAACGTCCCCCGGCTTATTTTTTCACCGAGCACGAACACTACAGGCATCGCAGCCTGTGCGAGCATGGACTTTCCTCAGCCGACTTAAGCCGACCGCGATTACTCAGGATTTACACCAGTCTATATAATTCTACAAACGATGTGACTCGTTTGGATCATTATCTAATTGTGAACCGAAGACGTGCCGTTCCAGGTTGGATAACCGCTTCAAGATGTCCATGTTCGTGACACTTGAAGTTGGTTGGCTGGTTGTAGCAGCTTGTGGCTGACTTCCGCCCACTTGCACTTGCTTCGTGAGTTCGTCGACCTTGGCCAACAACCGTTCGTTTTCGTCTTGAAGCCGTTGATTCTCCTTAACAAAAGTATCGTAGTCCTTGATGACGTTGTCTAAGAAACTGTCAACGTCGTCTGGATCGTAACCACGCATCTTTTGACGGAATTGCTTTTGCAAAATTTCCTTGGGAGTGAAATTAACGTTTTCCATTGATCATTACACCTCGTTATCCTAATCAAACCGGCAAGATTAATCATACCAGTTTTTACTCAAATTGGGAACCATTATTTAAATTTTCTTGATATTCGTTGGCACTTTCTTGTAACCAGTCCATATCAATCAACGTCAGGGGATAAGTATGCTGCTCTTGAAACCGTGCAACGGCTTGCTGATCATACTTAGGTTTTCCTTCAACCTCTAAATCATAAACCATGACTGCCTCATCCGTATGGGTCAGCATAAATTCTTGATAGTTTCTTAACTGTTGGGGGCCATGATAGGGTTGCTCGCTGACTGACTGGTGAAAATCAACGCGACTCGCCAGTTGCGCATACTTCGCCCGGTTGTCTTCATTCCAATTGTTCCCGAACTCAGCAAACGGCGTCATCATGGCCACCTGCAGCTCCGGATAATCTGGCTTCAATGCCAAGCCAACCTCGGCCGCCCACTGTTCAACGCCCAGTTGACCACCGGTAATTAACCAGTCCGTCCCGTTTTCAATCTTGTTGATCAATAACTTTTTCAGTGTATCTTTAATCACTAGCAACTTGGGGTCCTGATTACCAAAGACACCCAGTTCATAGCTCCGATACCCAGTTAGCCATAACCGACTCACTTGGTCAGCCCCCTTTGCCTTACCCTTCTTAGTTTAGCGAAAAATCACTGACTGAGCAACTTACACAGTTAAAATTTTTGAATTCTGCAATTATTTCGTTTCAATTGTGGCAGCATCTGCAGCGCTAGTGCCACTTAACTCTGTGGTGAGTCACCTTGGAGGCAGTCAAAGATCCCGCCCGCTGTGGGGAACGCCTATGGCCTGAAAAGCGGTCCTGCGGCTCGGTTTGAAGCCTGGAAAAACCACCAGTCTCCAAACACCGTCGACACAACTAGCTTCACCTCTGACTGCCTCCGGTTAAACAGGTTAGCTAGCTTAAATACCTGAATGACAGCAATTACTCAATATTGTTGGCACGCCACTAGGTAGCCGTGAGTGAATCAAATTTAGACTCAGCCGTGGGATTTTCGAGTGATTTACTTAAAAATGGCGACCTGAAGACTTGCTTTGCGACTTCAAGTGAGGGACAAGACCGCCCTTTGGCTTGTCCCGTCCTTCCCACCACATTCCAGTCCAAATTTGGCGAACGGTAAGGCGGAAATTCCCCACTATGTCTGATAATCCTTGTTGTATCAGGCGTAGTGGGCGTTTCAGTGCTTTCAGCCTTTAGCTAAAACATAAGCAAAGTCGACGAAAACCTTAGCCATCAGAGTACCATCAATTTAATTTTCAACCTTTAGACAACTATCTACACAATGATTGCTTCATTGAAGACTACTTGACTACCTCCCAACTCATTAAAAAAATCGATATCGTACTTGGGTGGCCAACCTAAATCGCTACTTCCCTTGCAGACACATCCACCGTCAAACAATCATCTAATCAAAGCCGGAGGTGGCCAGGGCTGGCGCCAGCTGTGAAAACGGCATTGGCTAGCGTTCTAGGCTGGCCTAGGCCGTGGGCGCCTTTGAAGACACGCGGTTTTCGTGGCTTCAAAGCGAGCGAGAAGCCCGCCTTTTGGCTGAAGCGTCCCCACAGCAGGCACCAGCCCTGGCCGCCGGAGCGCGGACATTTTAGTTTCTCTGCCACAGCCAAAGCCAAGGTGTCCTCAAGTTAAGTTACGTTTAAATTCGGGGAATCACGGGCTTCAAGTGGCTTTAGGAGTTTTTATTTCGCGGTCACCTTGGTATAATGTCAATAACTAGGTCATAAACTGGAAGCTTCGGTTTTCAAGTGAAGGAGCGTGAGGAATCAATGACCATTCGGTATCCCAATGGGAATGCCTACCGAGCACCTGCAACGTCAACTGGACGGCGTTTCCCCAGCACCTACACCACCGACTATGGTAAACGGGGAATGACGTTGGAAGAGGAACTCAACGAGTCCAATACCTACTATGAGTTACACGGACTGGCTGTCGTTCACAAGAAACCAACGCCCATTCGCATCGTCAAGGTCGATTACCCTAAACGCAGTGCCGCAGTCATCAAAGAGGCTTACTTCAGTACGGCCTCCACGACCGACTACAACGGCGTTTATCAGGGCCATTACCTGGACTTTGATGCCAAGGAAACTCGCAACAAGTCGTCGTTTCCCTTGAAAAACTTCCATCAACATCAGATTGATCACATGCGTGCTTGTATGACTCAGGGCGGTATTTGCTTTGCTATTATTAAATTCGTTACCCGCCAAGAGATCTACCTGTACCCTGCGGCCAAGCTGTTTGCTTGTTGGGATGCTCAGGAGACCGGTGGCCGTAAATCAGTCCCTTACGCAGACATTGCTGAGCAAGGCATCCTGATTACGCCAGAACTCCAGTTACCTGTTCCCTATCTCAAAGCCGTGGATCAGCTTCTATAGTAGAAACACCAGAAGTGAACACGTTTAAACGCAAAGGAGATTAACATGTCTAGTAACAATTCATCGTCGGAGACCCGGATGAGCCGCAATAATGAGCGCACCCAGGGCGCCGGCCCCAAACGCCCGCACAACGGGTGGCGGTTATTCCGTCGCATTTTGTTCATCATCGTTGCCATTGGTGTTCTGGGAATTCTCGCCGGCGCCGGCCTGTTCTTTTACTACGCGCAAAGCGCCCCTAAGGTCACAGAAGGTGCCCTGTCGAGTGATACCTCGACACGGGTCTACGACGCCAACGGCAAGGTCATTTCACGACTCGGGGCACAGAACCGAAACTACGTGAAATCGCCAAACATCCCCGCCACGTTGAAGAGCGCGGTCGTTTCCACTGAAGACCGACGCTTCTACAAAAACAACGGGGTCGACCCCATCCGGATCATGGGAGCGGCGTTTGCAAACGTCACCGGCTCCTCACTGGGGATGCAAGGTGGGAGTACCTTGACGCAACAGCTGGTCAAGCTGTCCGTCTTCTCCACCAACGCCTCCGACCGAACGCTTAAGCGTAAGGCCCAGGAAGCCTGGTTAGCCTTGAAGGTCGACCACGATTACTCCAAGGACCAAATTCTCGAGTATTACGTGAACAAGGTCTACATGGGTAACGGGGTCTATGGGATGCAGACTGCCGCACAGTACTACTACGGCAAGACGCTTAAGAGCCTGGATCTCGCCCAGTTGGCCCTCTTGGCTGGGATGCCACAATCGCCAACCAACTATGATCCAACCAGTTATCCAGCGCTCGCTAAGAAGCGGCGTGACCTGGTCTTGGAAGCCATGGCTTCGAACAATGCCATCACGTCCGCTCAGGCGAAGCAGGCTGAAGCAACCAGTATCACCACTGGGCTGGTCAAGAACCATCAGACGACCACCAGCAACGACCCTAAGACCACTAAGGTCATCGACGCTTACCTCAAACAGGTCTACGCTGAATTGAAGAAAAAGGGTTACAACACGACGACTGGTGGCCTGAAGGTGCATACCAACTTGGATATGGGTGCTCAGAAGAAACTCTATGATATCGTCAATGGTAACAGCTACGTCTCCTTCCCTTCCAGCAAGTTCCAGGTTGGCTCAACGATCGTTAACCCGAACAACGGGAAAGTTGTGGCCATGATCGGTGGCCGGAAGACTGGCAACGTCACCTTTGGTCTCAACCGGGCCGTGCAAACCGACCGATCCAGTGCCTCAACGGCCAAGCCACTGATGGATTACGGTCCGGCCATTGACTATCTGTATTATCCAACCTACGAACCAGTCAAGGATACGGCGTTTACGTACCCTGGCACGACCAAGAACCTTTACGACTGGGACCGACAGTATCAAGGAACCATCACCATGCGTAAGGCCCTCTACGAGTCACGGAACATCCCCGCCGTGCGGACGTTACAAAATGTCGGCATCAAGAAGGCAACCACCTTCCTGAAGGGCTTGGGAATGACGTTCGACAAGCCGTTGACCCTACAAAACGGGATTGGTCTTTACATCTCATCCGAACAAGAAGCTGCGGCCTACGCCGCCTTCGCAAACGGTGGGACGTACTACAAACCTTGCCTGGTCTCCAAGGTCGTCACGCAAGATGGTAAAGCCCACAACTACGCCTCCACTGGTAAACGGGCCATGTCCACCGCGACGGCGTTCATGTTGACGGATATGATGAAGGACGTTATCACGAACGACAATGGTTCCGGACGTTCCGCTGCCATCTCTGGTCTCTACCAAGCTGGTAAGACCGGGACGGACTCCTACCCTGACGACTACGCCGATCAAGTGCCAGATGGCGCAACGATGGACTCCTGGTTCACGGGTTACACCAAGAACTACGCCGTCTCTGTTTGGACCGGGTATGATAAGCAATTCCAGACGGGCCACTACGTCAGTGAGTCGCAAACGGAAATTGCTCAACAGATTTATAAGTATGAAATGAGTTACTTGGCTTCTAAGTCTACGAACACCGATTGGACGGCACCAGGCACCGTGACCGCTACGTCGCAAGGTAACAAGACGGAGTACTACGTAACGGGTCACGCTGGCACGGTTTCCGATACGACAGCAACTAGTCAGTACGGGTCAACCAACACCACGAGTTCCTCTGCTTACAGTAGTAACGGTCAGGCCACGACGAACAACAGCTCGTCTAAGACCAACACCACGACCACTGAGTCCAGCACCAGTAAGGAATCCTCCAGCACCACGGAGCAAAAACCTGGTGGCGGTGACGGTGGCGATGATGACAACACGGATTCAACCACCACTTCCTCGGCAGGCAGCACCGCAACGTCTACCGATAAACATACGAATTCAACAGCAGACACGGATGATTAATCTCTGGGGATGCTAAAAACTCCCGTAAGTCTTGCGCTTAGCGCGTAGATTTACGGGAGTTTTTTATGGTCTGAAATATCTGTTGTTGCACTTTAATTGTGAATTTGTCACATAAAAGGTAACGCCTACAATTAAAAATGATAATGGAGTATCAAATAATATGTCAGCGATTATATTACGTATAACAAAAAAAGACACGAAATAAATATCATGTTTTTATAAATACTACTTAAAGAATAAACCACTTTCAGCTGCTACCTTATTAATTAAAAGAGTCTTATTTGCCCAATTGTAAAGAACAGAATCTGGATCTGAATTAATATTGATCCCAAGTTGCCCAAATCCATTTTGAAGTTGTGGATTCATGTGGCTAATAGGCTTATACCCCGCATGTGGTTCCGCTTCAAGTTTTTTGCCGTTTTCGCCATTACCACTGATAAAATAAAGCTTCCAGTGCTTAGACTTATTAGTAAACGTTTCGCTATTGGAATGCATTCCAGGCATAACTTCAAGCGCGTATTTAGGATGACTTGTCATTCCTGATAAGCGATGTCCGTTACTTAAAGTTGCGACATATGATGTGTCATCTAACATATTGAGCTTAGTGCCTTTAGCCGGGATTAGGTATCCCTTAGAGTTCGTTAAAGAACCGGAACCTTTTTTACCAGGTTTTATTAACCAATCATTCATAGTCTTAATATTGTGTCCTGTTTCAAAGCCTTTACTCATGCTCTTCAACTTGCTCTTACTAATCTTATTGCTTGAGCTCACAGATGAGCTTAACTTAGACTTAGCACTTGTGGCTACAGCCTTGTTCGTCTTCGTCTTAGCCTTTGGAGCCTTGCCATTCTTCACATAACCATGCCAAATCCAGCCCTTCGTCTTACCATTGCTTGATTTGATATAGTTATAAACAGCAGTCTTCTTATTAGCCTTAACAACCTTAGCTTGCTTAGTCCGATAAAAGGTGGTGTGCTTATAATTCTTAGCCTTGTGAGAAATCTTACTGAGCTTAGCTGATGAATACATATTTCCTTTAGAAACATGAACAGCCTTCTTAGCTAACTTCTTATAGCGAAGAACTTTATTCTTCTTGCTGGCTTGTGCGACGGTCACGTTAGTACCATCATATGTAATTGGATCACTTAAAACACTAATTCCGAGACCTAGGCTTAAGGTCGCTACGATGGCCAACTTTGCAGCTTTAGACTTCAAAATAATTCACTCTTTTCTTTATGTAGGATAAGTACCATTATAGTGAGAAAATATTTAGATTACAATACTTAGCAACTGCCAACGGGTCCGTAAGATTGTCATCCAGACACAATCTTACAGACCCGCCTTATTACATTCACAATCAATTACCACTCTAAACGCGGTTGAAATCCGACCTAGGACCCCTGGTTAGCTGAAGGCTTTCGCAGTCCTGCGATAAGCACGGCAAATAACAAAACATCCTTTAGATGCAGCTCGCCCGTCATAATTCTCGTCAAGCCAACCCTACCACCAGTATCATCAAACCGCTCATAAAGTATTTAAGTCTCCGCTTATCAACCACGCTAGGACTCCCCTTCAAGCCATCACTAAGCTTAACTCTGATTTTACTACGCCGTAACGGTGTGGCTCAGTGCTAACATTGCCTTGGAACAGTCACCTTAAAAAGTTGGCACTAAAAAAGGACTGGAAGATTCTCCCAGTCCTTTGCTTACTGCTCAGCTGACATTCCTGAAACGTACGCCAGCAGGCAGTTAATTTGACGCTCTTTACTTCACTATAACCGTTAAGTCGTCTTAGTCGTTATCAACGATAACCTGCCCCAACTCCCGGCTTTCCATCACGTATTTGTGAGCAGCCTGAATGTCGGCCAGTTTGAAGACCTTGGCAATTGGAATCTGTAAGTCATTCGCCTTGATCAATTTAAAAATCTCGTCCACCAGATCCTGTTGAACGTCGGTGGTGTCAAACACCGTGAGTGACTTGCCCGCTAGGATGAATGGGTTGAAGTTCTCTACGATCCACTCACCGGCCAACAACCCAATTAGGCAGACCGCACCGCCCTGGTTCAAGTGTGTAACGGAATTGGCCAGAGTGACGGTGCCCACCATGTCGATGATCCCGTCAAAACTCTGGTCGGTCACTAAACTGTTGTCGGTATCCAAGACAGCATCGTCCGCCCCATTTTCAATCAGTTCAGACAACATGGCCTTCCGCCGCGTGGTGGCGGTTACTTTCAGGCCAAACGCTTTAGCCAGTTTAATGGCAGCTAGCCCCACGGCACTAGTACCGCCACGGACCAGCAACGTTTGGCCCGCCGTCAGTGAGAGCGACTTCAGGGCACCAATGGCCGTGTAAAAGTTTTCGGGATACTGGGCCAACGTGATCCAATCGCCGTCATAGTCTACCGGATACAGATTTTCATCAGCGACCAGCGCAAACTCTTGGTAACTCCCGTCGACTTCGCGGCCAAAGCCACCCATCATCGTCATGACCTTCTGACCAACCTTTAACTGGCTGTTCGTAGCGGGCTCAGTCACTTCACCAACCGCTTCGACCCCAATCACACGAGGGAACTTGACTGCGGGGGACCCTCCGGCCCGCGTCAACACTTCATAACGGTGCACGCCAAACGCATGAATCCGCATGACTGAATGCGTCGCATCGGCCCGGGGAATTGGCCGGTCCACCATCTTCAAAACGCTCGTGTCACCCGGCTTATCAATCACAATTGCTCGCATTATTTTTCCTCCACTCATTTAGCTATTTGCTTAATCAACAGCATCAGTATAAAGTATAACGTAACGGAACAGTCAAGCCATGAGAGGGGAATTTGATGCTAACGATTCAAAATTTTGCCAAATTATCCGGGACCACCCGGCGAACACTCCTGTTCTACGATGAAAAAAATCTCTTCAAGCCTAAAAAAGTCGCGGACAACGGTTACCGCTACTACGACTACGACCAGTTGTATAAATTAACCTTTATTCTCCAGTTACGGCGACTGGGACTCCCCATTGCCCAAATCAAAGCGTTAACCGACACAACCAACGGCGACTCACTGGACACTGACTTACAAAGCATCTTGGCCGAAATCAACGACCAACTCGATAATTTGACCCTACTGAAGGAGACCCTCACAACTCGGTTCAAACAACCCGAAACGACCGCAGTCCCCACCAAGAATCTGCCTAAAATCGTCACGGGTCAAGCGAGCCTGTTTTGCCGGTCCCGCCAATCGGTCGCCTGCACCGAGGAAGAAATTGCCGAAATTTATACCGACTTCTACGAACAACTGGGAAAAATCAATCTCGTGAATCAACGTGACTCAGGCTTCTTGACCCAGTTACCCGATAGTAGTGCTAACGGGTACCCCACTGCTTCATTTTGTATTTTGAAGGCAGTCTCCGCACGAACCAACACCGGTGACCTGCCCTTGATCAAAAAGCCAGCGGGCCAGTTCGTTTCAATCGACACCACCAACGACACCAAGAACATCTGTATTGCGCTACAGATTCTCGCTGAATACATCGACGACCATCACCTGCAGATCACTGATCAAATGTGGCAGATGAATCTCGGTGAAAACTTTACCAGTAAGGGTGCGTCCAAACTGGTGCGGTTACAGTATCAGGTACAGTAAATTACTAACTATCGACGTAAAAACGCTAGAAACGGCTGCTTCTAGCGTTTTTTCATAGAATTAGTTTGTATTTAGTTTGTATATTGATAGTGTACGTGGACCGCACTCCGGCAGCCAGGGAGGTCCCCTGCTGTGGGGACGCTTCAGCCAAAGAACGGGCTTCTCGCTCGATTTGAAGCCACGCAAAACCCGTGTCTTCAAAGTCGCCCGTGCTGTAAACTGGCACAAAACACCAGTTAACACCACCTTCACGGCCGGCTCCTCCCTAGCCACCTCCAGCTCTGATTGCGTTTTAACCTATTCCAAGCGATACTGAAATATCTACTCATACCACTCACAGGGGCTAGCCGATACTACTCGATTATTAAAATACTGTATAAGCCGAGAGGCCGCCAGATATGGGCTCAGGCGCGTCGTTCTACTTTGTCAGTAGGTGTTTTCCCTACTGGCTTAGCAGAAGACCAAGCTTGGAGACTCGGCACTTTCGAGGCTTCAAGTTGTGTCCGCACCGTTCCAGCCCATATCTGGCGGCCGGTAAGGCGAAAGTCAGGCCAAAGAGGTGGTGCCAGCTGTGAAAATGGCGTTAGCTAGTGATTTTCTAGCTTAGGCCATGGCGCTTTTGAAGACAGGTGAACTTCCTGGCTTCAAAACGAGCGGGAGGCCCGCCTTTCGGCTGAAGCGTCCCCACAGCAGGCACCGCCTCTGACCACCGGAGAACGACAGCTTCCACCATAAATTACAGGTTAACCCTAGTTGTCCGTTAGCTTAAAGATGGGAACATCTGGAATATCACTGCCACCCGGTTGATTGGTTGGCTTAGCCGCGTGCCGCGGTTCTTGGCGTTCCCGTTCCTTTTGAACCTGCACGGCCGTGGTCAGGTGCTTCTTCTCCCAGCTCAACAGGATGCGATCCATGTACTTCAAGCTGTACGCCTGACTCAACACAGCCTCCTTTAAGGCCAACTGAATCAACTCTGGCTTATAGTTGTCCTTGTCTAACCAGTCACTAATACTTTCCATCTCCAGGGGTGACAAGGGCCGGCCAAATTCCCGCTCAATGGCGTTGAAAACTGTGGACCGTTCATTGGTCGCCGCTTGCTTCACTTCTTGATGCGTTTCCTGAACGGCGAGCTGACTCAACCGCTCCGTCAACAAGCGGAAATCGTAGGCATCTTGCTTCTGTCCCTGACTATCGGTCACGGTCGTAATCGTCATTAATTTATGACTGATCATCTCATGTAACAGCTGGTAGACCCGCTGCTTATCCCAGCCCAGGTGGGCCGCAATCTCGTCCGCATCGGGCAGTGACGTGCCCTGGTCCATGTAGCGGCGCAATTGCAGGTAGATCAAGAGCTGGTCGGTGGTCATCCCCACTTCTCTAAAGTGGTCGAGCAGGTAATTCGCTAAGCTGGTCTGACCAGCCGCAACGTACCGCTGTATAAATTCATCCATAAGCTTCCGTATCCTCCTCAAAAGGGTTTCCAGCCTTAGAGAAAAAACGAGACTGGGAGTTTTTCCCCAGTCTCTCCCTAAAACTCATTTAATTATGTTTCCATAAATTGGCTTAGTCGTGCCATTGCCGTCCGGAGTTTCTCCGAGTCGGTGGCGTAGCTCAACCGAATGTGTTGGGGCAGGCCAAACGCTTCCCCGGTGACCACGGCTACGTGCGCCACATTTAAGACTGCCGACACAAACTCATCGGTCGTCTGGAAGCCCTTCATAGCCATTGCTTCACTGACATCTGGAAAGAGGTAAAACGCCCCCTGCGGCTTCTGTGGCAGGCTAAAACCTGGAATGGCCGCCAACAATGGGTAGACCAAATCGAGTCGCTGCTTAAAGGCTGCGTTCATTTGCCCCACTGGCGTTTGATCACCAGTTAAGGCTGCTAGGGCCGCCGCCTGACTGACCGCTGCGGCGTTACCCGTCATGTGGGACAACACGTTCTTCATCGCCGTCGTAATCTGTTGGTTGGCTACCGTGTAACCAATCCGCCAACCGGTCATCGCGTACGTCTTAGAAACGCCGTTGACCAAGACGGTGTGTTCGGCCACTTCGGTACCCAAGGTCAACATCGACGGTGCTGGTGCCTGTTCGTCATAGACCAGATCGCCGTATATTTCATCGGCAACCACGAGCAGGTCGTGACGAACCGCCCAATCCCCAATCGCTTGTAGCTCGGCCTTAGAATAGACGATACCACTCGGATTCTGAGGCGAGTTCAGCACAATGGCCTGCGTCGTTGGGGTGACAGCGGCATCAAGTTGTTCTGGCGTTACCTTGAGTGAAGCACTCGGGGCAACCTCGATTGGATGCCCACCCGCCAGCTTCACCTGTTCACTGTAACTGACCCAGTATGGTGCTGGCAACAACACGTCATCCCCAGGATTCAGGATAACTTGGAACAAGGTGTAGAGCGCCATTTTAGCGCCCGTCGTGACCACGACCTGATTCGGCAACACCTGTACGCCCTGCTTGGTTGCTAAAGAATCTGCAATCGCCTGACGCAGTGGCAGAATCCCCGCCGTTGCCGTATAACTATCCACTTCGTTGGCCCGAATCGCCGTGACCGCGGCCTCTTTAATGCTGGTCGGCGTATCAAAGTCCGGTTGACCCAATCCTAAGTTGATAACATCAATTCCCTGTGCCTGTAGCTCCTGCGCCTGTTGCGACGTCTTTAACGTTGCCGATGGCTTGACGGCTAATGCACGTTGTGAAAGTTGCATGCGCCACCCTCCTTTTTGACCCTTAAATATTCGCGATTTGTTGTAAAACTTTGCCATTACTGTACTGGAACGTGAGGTAGCAGAGTTCCCCACTCTTATTCAGGTAACTCACTTGCCAAGCTGGCTTGCCGTTAAACAAGCACAGTGCGGCAGAAAGCACCTTCTTCGGGTTACGTTGCCAAGCTTGCTTTAAGGCCGTGTTCCGGGACATCCCAGCACTCTGCTTCAAAACGGTAACGTTCTTCCCCGACTTGGGTACAATGGCATAAACGGCCTGTTTGGCCTTGTTCGTGCCAGCAACCGTGTAGTAGGTCGTATCTAAGTTCGTCCAGTAGAAGTTATTGACGCTGGTCAAATGCCCAGACTTTTTCGCGACCGTTTCGGCCCGCGCCTGTTGCTGACTAAGCGGCTTAGTTGCCTTATTAATGACGTACGCACCACTGATCAGCAATGCCAAAATCACGATTAAGACACTCAGCAAGACCCAATGATGCGGTCGCTGACGCCGCTGATACTGTTGTCTCATCAATTTACCATCGTACTCCCTTGTCAAAATTCAATCTTTCCCAATTATATCAGACTTCCGGTGGTGTCACCGGGTCGTCCGGTTGATTTTCGAAAAAATTAAGTAAACCTTGAGCAATTTCGCCCACGTCTCCGGTCGTTTGATTCAGGTCGGTTGGTAACGCCCGCAAAATGCTCTTACCGTACGTCTTTTCAATCAACCGCTGATCTAGGATAACAATCGCCCCGCGGTCGTGTGGCGTCCGAATCAGTCGCCCGATGCCCTGCCGCAGTTTGAGCGTGGTGGCGGGCAAGGCCGCATTGTAGAACGGATTCTTGCCAGCGGCCTCTAACCGCGCGTAATTGGCCTTTACAAATACCCGGTCCGGCGAATCAAACGGTAGCCGCGTCACAATCAAGAGTTCCAGCTGTTCTTCCGGTAGGTCGATGCCCTCCCAGAAACTAGCTGCTCCTAACAAGATGGCGCCATGACTGGTTGCAAAACGTTTTGCAATTCGTTCCTTACTGCCACTGATGCCCTGCGCAAAGATCTCACGTTTAGCAAATTCCGGCTGTTTGACCAGCTGTTGATAAACCTGTTCGATCACACTTAAGGAGTTGAATAGAACTAGCGTCTGTTTGTTCACCGCGCCAGCAATTTGGGAAATGGCGGCTGCCAGGTACGTGATGTAATCTGCCGGCGCCACCCGTGATAAGTTCGGACCAGAATCGGCCACAAAAAGCTCCGCTTGATTGGCGTAATCGAAGCTCGACCGCATGCGGTGCGTCGCGGTCGTTTCTCGGTCGAGGTCGAATTGGTCCAGGACGTACTGGGAACGGCCAGACGAAAAGAGCGTGGCTCCCGTAAGTAAGACGGGCTGAAAACCAGCGTACAGGTGTTGCCGTAAGAATCCTTCGGTGGCGAGTAACCCGCTGGCCATTTGCAGGCTGTTGCGGTCACCCACGTGGTTGATCGTTAACCAAAAGAGACTGGCTGGCGCCTGATCGGCCACCTGTTGAAAGATGGTCAATAAGCGGGCCATTTGGTCATCAAATAAGTGAATCCGGGTGTCGACCTGCTCAAACAGGTAACGTTCAGAGGCGACAAATTGTTCGTGTTGTTGATCGAACCGTTGGCGTAAACTGCCCAACTCGGCCAAGAGGTCGTTCGTGGTGTTGGCGGCCTTGCTGGCAACATCACCACGCGATAATTCGGCGGCTAGGTCCTGGGCCGGAATCAATTCTTCAATGATCTGATTGTGATTATTTAAGCGTTTGCTAGCCAAAAAACGGAGGAACAACCGCTCAATCAGCGCCGTCAACTGGTTTTCCAGCGCCGCGCTGGTGGCTAACATCTGATTCAGGGTCGCGGTAGCTCCCCGATTGTCGGCAAAGAGCTGCAATAGACTGGGACCAATTTCACGACTGATATCGCGTTGAATGTGGTGCAATTCATTGATCAATTGGGCAAACTTCACCTGCGTGCGCCGCTGCTTGAGCGTGCTATCAGGCAGGTGTTGGGCCTCATCCACGATCAGATAAGGCTGATGCAACCGTTCACCCAGATCTAAAGCATGTTCACTCAGATAAGCGTGGTTCACGATAATAAATTGCGCCTGCGCCATCCGCTGGTCCCGGCGCCGAATAAAGTCGTCCTCGAAGAACGGATTATCCGTCGTCACCGACCCCTCGTGCACGATTTCTTGAAAGTATGGTGCTCGGTAAGTTGCCAGGTGGAGCTCATCTAAGTCACCAGTCGTCGTCATGGTCAACCAGACTAGCAATCGTAATTTTAACAGTTGCGTCTGCTTGGACGTCTCGGCCACCTTTAACGTGGTCGCGAAGCGTTGGAGGTCCAGGTAGTGGCGACTCCCTTTAACTAAGACTGCGTTAACAGTGAACGGCACGATCTGTTTAAGCAACGGAATCGTCTGGTTCAGCAGTTGTTCCTGCAAGAGCGTGGTGGCCGTGCTGACCACGACCTGCTTGCCCGTTTGACCCAGATAGGCAAACGGCAGCGTGTACCCCAGGCTCTTCCCGATACCGGTCGGTGCCTCCACAATCATCTGTTTGACGGGATGCCGGTCCGACTCGGCGTAGTTGTTGTAAATGTAATTCATCATCTTAGCTTGTTCCGGACGCCATTCTAGGTTATCCGGCATCAGCTTTTGTTTTTGTTTCTTAGTCTTCGGGTACTTGCTAGGCGCTGCCAAGGTGGTCGTCGCTATCGCGGTCGGTTTGCGTAACGCCAACCCATTTTTCACATACAAAAAGTCCGGTAGCTTGCGGGGCGACTGGTCGTTCAACCGTTTAGCCACGTCAAAAAGTGCCGCCGTTTGGAGCGGTAGTTCGGGGTGTAACTGAATCATCTGTTCCAGGGTGACCAGCGGTAAGGCCCGCAGCCGCCGGAAGAGGAAAATGAACAGTTCGGCCGTCGCACTGGCATCACTGTCTGCGGAGTGTGGATTGTCGTGCTCGATGTTAAAGAGCCCGCTCAAATCACGCAACCGAAAACTGGTCGCCGTGGGCAAGAGAATCTGACTCAGCGAAACGGTGTCTACCGCGGCAATCGTCAGCTCAGGATACCCCACCCGGTCGAACTCAGCGTTAATGAAGGGCAGGTCAAAATTCACGTTGTGCGCCACGAAGACCGTATTGGTCAATAGGCTATACAACGTGCCTGCCACGTCATCAAATAACGGCGCGTGTCGCACCCGTTTGTTCGAGATTCCCGTCAGACGGGTAATCGCCGCCGGAATCTCTCTGAGGGGGTTCACGTCCGTTTCAAAGTGATTAATGATTTTATTATGCTGGACGAAGACGCACCCGATTTGGATAATGCGGTCGCCATCTGTCACACTGGTTCCGGTCGTCTCAATATCTACGACCGCGTAAACCGTGTCTTTATCCATAGTATGCTCACCAATTTCTGCACAATTTGCGTTTATAACTGGCACTATGATACACCACTTAGGCCGCCAACGCTACGCCTGGATTTCTAGTTTAGAATTCAGATTTGTTGTGGTTAGCCGGTTCGGTGGTCAGGTGCTACGCCTGTGGGACCGCCTAAAGCCTGCGAAGCGGTCTTTAGGCTCGACTTTAAGCCTCAAAGTTCGAGTCTTAAAGCTCGTCCTTGCCCTGTAAGCCCAAGTAGCCCGCTTGGCCTAACAGGGCCACCACGGGCTCCGTACCTGACCACCTTCACCTTGGATAGTATTTTTTCATATTTGACTGGTGGCTAACATATGTCCGCCATGGGCAATCTAAAGTCCTCAATGTTAGCCACCAGACACAGCAAGGCTCCCAAATATCGCAAAACCTGTCTTAAACTATTTTTACTTTTTGTATAGACTAATGTGATTGCCAAAATCATTGAAAGTTACGTGATGAGCACTAACAAAGTGCATCGTTGACATTGATTGGTTTCGACGAGTCTCACCGTTGTAGCGACGGAATTTATACCAATGTTTGCCCAACTTCTTATACTTCAAATGCGTCATACTTGGCGTATTGTCATCAAAAACCAACTTTTTCTTACTAATCTGCAAAATGTCATACTCTCCACCCTTAACGGATGGCTTTTCAGCCCAAGTAACACGAGCAATCTTGAGTCCCGCCACCAAAAGCCATCAGTTGCCAGGGAGGGGCCGCGCCGTGTCGACGGTGTTGGTTAGTGTTTTTTAGCTAACCTACAGCGGGGGCCCTCCCTGGTGACCGGTAGCGGCCAGTGACGACAATCAATGCGACCAATTGGTTAAAAAGGTTAACCAACAAAAGTTAGTGTTATTTCTATAGAAAGAGTTAATTTTTCGTTGTTTTAACGTTTTTAATCTGCAAAACTAGCACAACCGCAATCAGTAGAGTATGATATTCTGGTAGATAAAATCGATGAAGAAAGCGAGCGAGATAACTTGGGTAGAACGGCTATCGGGAAAAGTAATGCCAAAATTATTCTCATCGGGGACCACAGCGTTGTCTACGGTCAGCCGGCAATCGCTCTCCCCCTGCCTTCCGTCACCACTACGGTCGTCATGACGACGACCACGACGGGGCAAACTCTAAACAGTCGCTATTTCGACGGACCCATTTCCCAAATGGGCCAAAACCTGGCGGGCGTCGCTAAATTGATCAGTGTCCTGCTCGACCGCTTCGACGGTCAGGAGCAGGCTTTTAACATGACCATTACCAGCGATTTGCCTGCCGAACGTGGCATGGGCTCCTCCGCTGCCGTGGCGGTGGCCATTACCCGTGCCATGTATCAATTCTTTGACCGGCCGCTGAACCGGGAACAATTACTCGCCACGGCCGGTATCGCCGAAAAAATTACCCATGGTAATCCCAGTGGTATTGACGCCGCTACGGTCAGTTCCCCCGTCCCCGTCTGGTTCGTACCCCACCAGGAAACCTTGCAGATTCCCTTCACACTACAGGGCTACCTGGTCATTGCCGACAGTGGTATCAAGGGACAAACGGGCCAAGCGGTCGCCGCAGTTGCCCGACGCCGGGTCACCTTTCCACAAGAGACTCAGCAACAAATCGACACCTTGGGTCAGTTGAGTCACGAAGCCCGTACAGCCTTAGCCACACCCAATTTGACACAACTCGGTCAGATTCTCACGACCGCTCAGACCCAGTTGAAAGGTCTTGGCGTGAGTTCGCCGGAACTTGACCAGTTGACCCAAGTTGCCAGAAGCAACGGCGCCCTGGGCGCTAAATTGACCGGTGGCGGTATGGGTGGATGTTTAATTGCCCTGTGCCCCGATTTAGCCACAACTCGACGCGTCAAAACGGCCCTCTTAGCCGCCGGCGCCACCGAGACCTGGACAGAAGCCTTTAACCTTGAGGAGGAACCCCAATGAACGCAGCGGCCACCGCGCGAGCACACACCAACATTGCGTTGATCAAGTATTGGGGCAAAGCGGACACGAAGCTCATGCTGCCACAGACTAGCAGCCTGTCCCTCACCTTGGATCAATTCTATACGGATACGTCCGTCGCATTCGATGCCAGCCTGACTCAGGATGAAATCACACTGAACGGTCAGCGTCTGACAGCGCAGGCGGGACACAAGGTCCATAACTTCTTAGACCTCGTGCGCCAGCGTTCCGGACAAACTGCCTTTGCCCGCGTTGACTCCACCAATCACGTGCCGACCGCAGCGGGGCTTGCATCCTCGGCCTCCGCTTTTGCGGCCTTAGCCGGTGCAGCCAGTCAAGCTGCTGGGCTCAACCTCTCGCGGACGGACCTCTCGCGGTTGGCACGACGGGGGTCTGGGTCCGCAACGCGCTCCATCTTCGGCGGCTTTGCCGAATGGCACGCGGGCACGGACGACCACAGTTCCTACGCCGAACCGTTTGAAGAGACAGTCGACTGGCCGATTGCCGTGGTGGCCCTCGTGCTGGACGCCCGGCAGAAGAAGGTCAGCTCCACGCAAGGTATGCAAAGCAGCGTGATGACCTCACCGTACTATCCGGCCTGGAAAAACGTGGTCAACCAAGATTTGGCAGCCATCAAGCCGGCGATTCAGGCGCGCGACTTTACCACGATGGGTGAGATCTTAGAGGCGAACGCTATGCGGATGCACGCCCTCACGTTGAGTGCCAACCCACCGTACAGTTATTTCAACGGTGAGACGTTGGCTGCTATGGCCACCGTCCAAACTTTACGGGAACAGGGTGTTGCCTGTTACTACACGTTGGACGCTGGTCCGAACGTCAAGGTCTTCTGTCAAACCCCGGACCTCCCCGTGATCACGGAACGCTTTAAGGCGCAATTTGGCGCCGATAGTGTTGTCGTTGCCCACCCGGGACCGGGCATTAACTTACAATCCACACTTTAAAAAATATCTATTAGTCACAGAAGGGACTTGATTCTTTGATTTCCGCGCAAGCACCCGGAAAACTCTATATTGCTGGCGAATACGCCGTGGTTGAACCAGGATATCCGGCGATCATCGTCGCCCTCAACCAATTTGTCACGGTCACGATCACGCCCAGTCAGGACTATGGACGCATTGCATCCAAACAATACCAAGAGAACTCCCTTTACTGGCAACGCCAGGGAACCGAGCTTATTTTTGACAATCGGGACAATCCCTTTCACTACATCCTGTCGGCCATTCATTTGACGGAACTGTATGCACAAACTCTGGGCAAACCCCTGGCCATCTATCACTTAAACGTCAACAGTGACCTCGACAGCGCCGACGGGAAAAAGTACGGGTTAGGCTCCTCTGCCGCCGTCACTGTCGCTACCGTGAAAGCCCTTTGTCAGTTCTACGACATTCCCATGAGTAAGGACCGGCTCTTCAAGCTGTCCGCCATTGCCCATCTGGACGTCCAAGGAAATGGGTCGCTGGGTGACATCGCCGCCTCCGTTTACGGTGGTTGGATTGCCTACCAGGCCTTCGATCACGACTGGTTAGCCTCAGCGCGCCGGGAACTCTCCCTGGAACAACTGCTGGATGCCAACTGGCCCGGCTTAGAAGTTGAATTATTGACCCCGCCAGAATCCCTACGCCTAATGATTGGTTGGACCGGGACCCCCGCCTCCACCTCCCACTTGGTGGACAAGATTTCCCTGTTCAAAGCCACTCGTCGCAAGGACTACCACGCCTTTCTGCGCGAAAGTCGCGAGTGTCTGCAACGCATGATCGGTGGATTTCACGACCAAGACCTCGACGCCATTCAACACGAGATTGCCGTTAACCGACAACTGTTGAACCGACTTGCCACCCTCAGCCACGTGACGATTGAAACCACGTTGCTGAAGACCATGTGTGACATTGCTGAACACATCGGCGGAGCGGCCAAGTCCTCTGGAGCCGGTGGTGGCGATTGCGGAATCGTCATCATTAACGCCGCCAAGGACCTCGCCCACCTGTTACATGAATGGGAAGGCCGCGGCATTGAACCACTCAAACTCAACGTCCACAACGTTATTGAATAGTTAGGAGACCGCCATGGAAATTTCACGTCACGCCCACCGCAAGGATGAACACTTGTCGCTCGCAGAAAAATTCTATACGCCCACGGCAGATAGTCAATTTGATCAGCTACGGTTCGTTCACCAGGGCCTGCCTGAAATGGCGGTAAGCGACGTGGATTTCACCACGCAGCTAGGGCCGCTGACCCTGCCGGTGCCATTGATGATCGAAGCCATGACCGGTGGTAGTCCCCGCACTGGGAAGGTCAACGCTGCCTTGGGTCGCATCGCCGCCGCCACGGGGATGCCCGTCGCGAGTGGCTCCCAGAGCATCGCCTTGAAGGATGACGCAGCGATTGCCACGTTTACCCCGTTACGGGAAAATAATCCGGACGGTGTGGTCTTCGCCAACATTGGTGCCGGACACACGACCGCCCAGGCACAAGCGGTGGTCGACATGTTAGCCGCCAACGCCTTGGAATTGCACATCAACACCGCTCAGGAATTAGTCATGCCTGAGGGTGACCGTTCCTTCCACTGGTTAGATGGTATTGGTGAAACGGTAGCCGCACTGAATGTCCCCGTCATTGTGAAGGAAGTCGGCTTCGGCATGGCCAGTGAAACTCTCGAACGACTGGCTGATGTCGGCGTGGCCTACGTTGATCTCGGTGGTCGTGGCGGTACCAACTTTGCCCAGATTGAAAACTTCCGGCGACCAGACAAGGAACTGACCTACCTGGCTGGCTGGGGGCAGTCAACCGTCGAATCACTGTTAGAAGCCCGTAGCGTTCCGCAACAACAGGTCATCGCTACTGGTGGTGTTCGTCACCCACTAGACGCTGCCAAGGCACTGGCCTTAGGTGCCAGTGTCGTCGGCAGCGCCGGTCAAGTGCTACATAGTCTCTTACGAACCGACGAAGACGCCACCATCACCATGCTTCAAAATTGGCAGACGGGCTTGAAACGGATCATGACATTACTTGGTACCCGCAATTTGGCGGAATTACGGCAACAGCGGCTCTTACTGTCACCCGAATTGCTGAGCTATTGTGCCCAACGTCACCTTGATTATTAAACTTATGATTAGCGAAAGGGCTATTCTGGTTTTACCGGAATAGCCCTTTTTGTATTGATCAATTAAATTGTTACGTGGCAAATTAGTGTCGTAAATCGGTCGTACTTCGGCGGCCGGGGAGGTAGCCTCCGACTCTGATTGCGACGTTAATACAATCACCCAGCAGGTTTACTCGTATCACTATTACAATTGACTGATAATAGATTGACTGGTAGCAGCAGACAGTAGAAAACCATGAAGCCGGCAAAACATGCTAGACTACACGTTACTGTCACAATGAATTAAACTAATTCAAATCAGTATCGTACACGGTAAACCGGAGGCCCTTGGGGAAGAAATTCTTCACCGTCTGACCAACTACCTTCCCAAAACCAACTGGTTGATCTTGCGACGTCAGGAGGTACCACCCCTTGCTAGGAGCTTCAGTCAGCGTGAAGGTCTCACCATGGACCCACGCCCGCCACTGTTCATCCGTGATAGCCAATGTTTGTTTGACCTGGGCCGTGTCACTGGCCAAGGCTAAGGCGTACGCTGGTTCGAACCGGTTCTTCTTAAACGTTCCCAGGTGAAGTCCCGGCCGAAAGACGTGGCATCGTTTCAAATTAGGCAGGTCCGTTGGCGTCAAGAACAGCTGATCCTTTACCGTCACTAAGTTGCCGGTCAGTGACTGGCCTAAAACGTCCTGAGCAAATGCCTGCCACAGTTTCTTTTGATCACTGGTCAATGGCGTCCCCAGCTTAGCAGCACCCCGGGGTGCAGTTGCCGCAACCTCATCGCGTTCGAGTTTGGCCACAAAGTGTCCTTCCCCGTTCATCAAGTGTGGAAACAGGCGGGCTGCCTTAGTCAGTTCTGGATTGCCATCCGCCCATTCAGGTTTAGCGTCGATCACGCCACCGGTCTTTTCGATTGGAACTAGATGAAATTCGGGGAAGTTTTCAAGGACCCACGCCATCATTTGTTCGTCCTCTTCTGGAGCAAAGGTGCAGGTCGAGTAAATCAATTGCCCACCCGGCTTGACCATCTTCAAGGCCTCAGTCATGATCTGTTGTTGCCGATCAGCACATTCCTGTACGTAATCCAGAGACCAATACGACATGGCGTCCGGATCCTTCCGAAACATGCCTTCCCCAGAACAGGGAGCGTCCACCAGGACCTTATCAAAGTAATCTGGAAAAACGGGACTCAGGCGTTCTGGCGACTCGTTCAAAATGACGGCCGATTGTACCCCAAACCGTTCCACGTTTTCTGCCAGCACTTTGACCCGTTTGCGATTGATTTCATTGGTGACCAGTAACCCGGTCCCGTGCAAGTAACTGGCCAAATGGGTGGTCTTGCCACCAGGAGCTGCACAGAGGTCCAACACCCGTTCACCCGGGGTTGGCGCCGCAGTAGCGCCAACAAACATGGCACTCGGCTCCTGACTGTATACGGCCCCGCTTTGATGCATCAGGCTCCGCCCACTGACAGTCCCATAGTGGCCTAGGGCTTCATATGGCACCGCTGGTGTCGCCGTAAGCCGTTCAGGTAAGTGATGATGCGCTGGGTTGACCCGGTAACCAGACAGGCTCTCCGTGTCAAAGCTAGCGAAGAAGTCGTCCGCTTGGTCACCCAAGAGGCCCCGGTATTTCGTGATAAAGTCTTCAGGTAGATTCACCGTTATTCCTCCATTTTGTTAGTTGCAACTAACTATTTGTATATAGCAATATATGTCTTTTAACCATTTTCAACTCACTTATTATACCCGTTTTTAGGCCGGAACTCTACTCTACTGGGAAGTGAAATAGTCGCAACTTCTGACAAACTATGGTAAATTGAAAGGGCTAGTTTATTTTAAAAATGCGCGACTTAAATATAAAATACATTGTGAGGTGTTCTCTATGGAACGCAAATTAATTGCCATTGACTTGGATGGTACCACCCTGAACGCGGCGTCTCAAATCAGCCCGAAAACCAAAGCTGTGCTGACCAAAGCGCGCGAAGCCGGTCACTACGTCAGCATCGTAACTGGCCGTCCAAACCGAATCTCTGCCGACATTTATGACGAGTTACAACTGGACAGTCCCATGATCAACTTTAATGGTAGCCTGGGGCACATCCCCCACCACCATTGGCGTGATGAATACCAGTATACGTTCAACAAGGAGATTGCACTAGACCTGTTGGCTCATCGTCAAGAACTTGGCATCAACATGATTGCCGCTGAGGGTAAGAACCTCTTCTTGGCCGTACGGGATCAACCGGTGGAAGTGGGTTTCTTCCCTTCCGTCTTGCAGAGTAACCAGATCCTCAACCAGAAGACATTATTAGAAAACCCGACCAGCTTAACCATCGCTGTCGACCGTAGTCATCAGGAACACCTGCTCAGCTACTTGAACCTGAACTTTGGTGACGAAATTGACGCAGCTCCTTGGGGTGGCCCGAACTCCGTAGTGGAACTGGGCGCCAAGGGTGTACAAAAAGCCACGGGGGTTGAAGTTCTAGCTCACCACTTCCACGTGGAACGGAAGAACATTGTTGCTTTTGGTGACGAACACAACGATTCGGCCATGATTGACTACGCGGGTTGGGGCGTGGCCATGCAAAATGCCACAACCCCCATCAAGAACCTGGCTCAGGACGTGACAACGTTAGATAACGACCACGACGGCCTGGCAAACTACTTGGAAAACTATTTAAAATTGGCTGAATAGGCCACTACTTAGCACGACACCGATCCGACAATTGTTGGGGCGGTGTCGTGTTTTTTGTTCCCATACTCTTACTAACGAAATCCAGCCGTAATTTGTCACCCACTTTCGTTTCACCCTGTAATTTACCTTGTGGATTAAAACGAAATTTGACGTAATACTCACGCCGGCGGCCAGGGGCAGACCTGCTGTGAGGGACGCTCCAACCAGAGAACGGGCTTCCCGCTCGATTTGAAGCCACGAAAAGCCCACCTGCCTTCAAAGTCGCCCATGCCGTACGCTAGAAAATCACTAGCTAACGCCATTTTCACAGCGGCCCACCCCTGGCCGCCTCCGTTCTGAATGGGTTCCATCTACGCCACAATGAGAAGACTAAATCAATTTCATCACTGACTACTAATAGTATCGCTGATAAAATCCGTGCAACAAATTTGCAGTTAATCAATCAAAATCCAGTTTACCCTGGTTCCGACCATTTAGTAATCTTGGTAATACTGTCCAAACACGTCATACCAATAATTACCCATATGTACACCAACGATCAGTCTAAGACGGAGGTTGGCCAGGGTGACGCCTCGCAGTGTCGACGGTGTTGATTGACGTTTTGGGTCAATCTACACCGTGGGACGAGCTTTGGGACTCGGGGACTATCCGAGGCCCAAAGTCGAGAGGAAAGACCGCTCCTCAGGCTTTCCTCGGTCCCCACAGCGGGGCGCCGCCCTGGCCAACCGTAGTCGAAAATAAAAAACCAGCCGACGCAAGTAGCGCCAACTGGTTAAAATTAAAGGTTAATCTTGTTCAAAAGCTTGGGTAGCCTTGATAGCGGCTTGCCACCCACGGTAGCAGTGAGCCCGCTTATCTTCGTCCATCTTAGGAACGAATTCATCACGTGACTCGTGCATCTTCCGGATAGTGTCCATGTCTGGCCAGAAACCAACGGCCAAACCAGCCAGGTAAGCGGCCCCTAAAGCGGTCGTTTCGTTGATGGCTGCCCGTTTGATTGGCGTATTCAGAATGTCCGCCTGGAACTGCATCAAGAAGTCGTTGTTAGCGGCCCCACCATCGACGCTCAGCGACTGGAGGTCCAGCCCCGTTTCGGCGCTCATGGTGTCCACCACGTCTCGCGTCTGGTACGCAATCGCTTCAACCGTGGCCCGGACAAACTGTTCCCGGGTGGTCCCACGAGTCAGGCCAAAGACAGCCCCCCGTGTTTCCTGGTTCCAGTATGGAGCACCCAACCCAGTAAAGGCGGGCACAACGTACACGTTTCCAGTCGTCTTGGCATCCACGGCCATCTTTTCCGATTCGCTGGCGTGTTCAAAGAACCGCATCCCATCACGTAACCATTGAATAGCAGAACCCGCAACGAAGATGGACCCTTCCAGCGCGTAAGTGACCTCACCATTCAAACCATAGGCAATCGTGGTCAGTAACCCGTTGTGAGACAGCGTTGGTTCGGTCCCAGTGTTCATCACGATGAACGCCCCGGTCCCGTAAGTGTTCTTGATCATCCCTTTATCAAAGGCCGTTTGCCCGAATAAGGCCGCCTGTTGGTCCCCAGCGATTCCGGCAATTGGCACTTGCACACCGGAGAACGTGTAACCAGCGGTATAACCGTAAATTTCAGAAGATGAGCGAACGTCTGGCAACATCGCAGCTGGAATATCCAACCAGCTTAAGATGTCGTCATCCCACTTCAAGTCGTGAATGTTGTACAACATGGTCCGACTAGCATTCGTGTAGTCGGTGGCGTGTACCCGCCCACCCGTGAGCTTCCAAAGAATCCAGGTATCAATGGTCCCAAATAGCAGTTCACCGCGTTCAGCACGTTCCTGTGACCCGGGGACGTGGTCTAAGATCCAGCGAATCTTAGTCGCGGAGAAGTACGAGTCGATCACCAATCCCGTCTTCTGATGGATCTTTTCTTGGTAACCTTCGTCCTTCAGACGGTCAGCGATTTCACTGGTTTGCTTTGATTGCCAAACGACCGCGTGGTAGATGGGCTCGCCAGTCTTCTTGTCCCAAATGATTGCCGTTTCCCGTTGGTTGGTGATCCCGATACCGCGCACCTTGTAGGGTTGCACGTCGGAATCAATCAACGCATCGGAAATAACAGATTGCACTGCGTTCCAGATTTCGTTGGCGTCATGTTCGACCCAACCTGGTTGGGGGAAGTATTGATGAAACTCCCGTTGTGCCTGTCCAGCAATCTGGCCGTGCCGGTCGAATAAAATAGCCCGGGTACTCGTCGTCCCTTCGTCAATTGCCATCATGTATTGTTGATCATTCATCGTTCGACTCTCCATTCATTCGTTGTTAGCAACGGCCGATTTCTGCCGTGATTTCACACTTGTTACCAGTATACCGAAAAGTCACGCTAACGCCAAACTTTTTTAAAAATGAAACCGCCATCAACTCCGATTTAACAGGGTTGGTGGCGGTTTATAAGTTTTCACAAATATTTTTTACTTTTCGTCGCTCTTAAGAACGCCAGCAACCCCGTAACGGTTGGGTTGCATCTCCCGTAAGATGACGTGAACGTGTTCAGCTGGCGCACCCGTATTCTTGGTAACTGCGGTAGTAACGTCCTGAACGAGGGCCTTCAATTGGTCCTGTGAGCGACCGGCAATTAAATCGATGTTAACGATTGGCATGAAACTCGTCCCCTTCTATATTCAGTATATACATCATTATAACGTTACTTATACAGAGAGGCAATCACCACTACTTACTTTCCTGTGAGGTTTGTCGCAATTTCAACTGTTCCTTTTCGTTGTAGAAGTTTCCTTCAATATCGACGGTGTTGACCAAGTTGACGAAAGCGTGTTCATCAACTTCCTTCACCGACCGCTCCAATGTATAAAGTTCATACCGCGAAATAACCGTCATCAAGACTGCGCCGTCCGTCCGCGTGTACGCCCCAAACGAAGGGATCACCGTAATTCCCCGAATCAGCGTTGAATTCAGCTGCGTAATCACCTCGTCTTGCTTGGTCGTTACGATGAAAGCCGTCAGCTTTTGGTGACGCGTGTGAATGCTGTCAACAACCCGTGACATCGCGTAGATGGAAATGATGGTGTACAGGGCGCTTTGCCAGCCGAATAAGGCACCAGCAACCAGAACGATGGCAAAGTTAATGGCCATCATCAGCGTCCCTATCGTTCGACCGGTCGTCTTCTCCAGCACGACCGCCACGATATCCATCCCACCAGTCGAGAAACCATTCTTCAGTGGGTAGGCCACCCCGACACCGGTCAAAATACCCCCAAACAAGGCCCCTAGCAGCGGGTTATCCGAGATGTTGACCACCGGCATGACAATTGCCAAGATGGACGTCAGCAGGGCAACCAGGATGGAATAAAATGTGAAGCTCCGGCCAACCTTGAACCACCCCAACAACCCAATGGGAATGTTGAAGAGTAAGATAAACCAACCGGTACTGAGGTGAACACCCGCAGTATCCAACAACATTGCCACAATTTGGGCAATACCATTGATCCCGGCACTGAATATTTTCCCAGGAATCAGAAAGTCGTTCAAGGCAACCACGTTAATCACGGACGCGAACACCACAATCAGAACGTTTTTCCCAACTTCTCGCTTACGAAGATTAAACTTCATGCTTTTCGTATGCCCCTTTCTTCTCTTGCTTTATCCTACTCATTTAACCACAACACCCCCGGCTTTACTAGCGAAACCGAACACTTTTCTCAGACAGTTTCCGGAACCTTTTCCCCAAAATCCCGAGATTACCCGCGTATTCGGTGTATAAATATTTATTTTTATCGTGAAATCAAGCAAACTTATAAAATAATCCTTGTAAAACAGCCGCAATTCCCGCTAAAAATGCTAGAATAGAGAACGTGATTTTATTCAGACATTGAAAGGAGCGCTCCCATGAATTATTCCGCTTGTACGAGTATTTTAATTGGTCCCCAAGCAACCATGGACGGCTCGGTCATCATTGGCCGTAACGAAGATGCGAAGGCGGCTTGGCCTAAACACTTTGTCGTTCACCCGGCTCAAACGGCGCCGACGCCGCAGACCTTTACCAGCACGGACAACGGGTTTACCATGCCACTACCTGACCATGCAGCCAAGTACACGGCGACGCCCGAATGGACGACCAAGTTTGGCCTGTTCGAAGAGGATGGCTTCAACGAATACGGTGTCGCCATGAGTGCGACCGAAAGTACCTATTCTAACGAACGGGTGCTGGGCGCCGACCCCCTGGTCAAGGATGGTATCGGTGAAGAAGCCATGGTGACCGTGGTTCTTCCTTATATTCACACCGCCCGTGAAGGGGTCACTCGGTTGGGACAATTGATCGAGCATTACGGCACCTGCGAATCAAACGGGATTCTATTTGCCGACCAGACCGAAGCTTGGTACCTCGAAACCGGTGCGGGCCACTACTGGGTCGCTCAACGCATCCCCGCTAACGGGTACGCCGTCGTTGCCAATCAGATGGCCATTCAAGCCATTGACTTCAACGACGCCGACAACTTCATGTTTGCCCGCCACCTGCAGGAATTCGTGGCCACCAACCACCTGAACCCGCACAGTCACGGCTTCATTTGGCGTGACATCTTCGGGACCCAGGATCAGTCGGATCTCTACTACAATACCCCGCGGGTCTGGTACGGTCAGAAAACGCTGACGCCTAGTGTCAACGCTGAACCCCAGTCGTTCGACCTCCCCTTCATTCAATACGCCGATCGGTTGCTTTCCGTCGATGACGCCCAGGCCTACCTGAGTAGCCATTACGAAGAAACACCGTTTGATCCCGTGGGAAATGGCACACCGGCAGAAAAACACCGCTTCCGTCCAATCAGCCTGGCTAAGACTCAGGAATCCCACGTCCTGCAGCTGCGGCCCAACATGGACCCAGCGTTAGCCGGTATTCAGTGGTTGGCAATGGGGGTCGCTGCGCAAAGCGTCTACGTCCCATTCTACGCCGGTATCACAAGTACCCCGGCGGCCTATCACTTGGGTAAGGAGACCTATGACGCAGATTCCGCTTACTGGGTCTACAAGCTGATCAGTGTCCTGACCGACGCGCACTACCACGAGGCTTGGCCAACGGTTAGTGCCGTGCAAAAGGACCTCCGTATCGCCTTTAAACAGTCCGTGCAACAAACGGACCGGGTCGGCCAACGCCTGCACGGTTCCGAGCTGAGCGACTACTTGACGCAACAGGGAGCCACGAACGCTGCATTGGGAATTCAACGTTATCGTGACTTGGCTGCAACGTTGATCACTCAAGCAACGGACCTTGGGCCACTCAATTATCATCAGGATTTGAACTTATAAACACGGGTAAGGGTTACCCCCCTTCACCACATATAAATGGGAGATATTATACACATGACTAATAAAAAGAAGATTGGACTATCTAGTCTGATCTTAATGATTTTCTCGGCCATCTACGGTTTTGCCAACACGACCGTGGCCTACGACCAAATGGGCTATGCCAGTATCATCTGGTACGTCCTCGCTGCCTTACTGTTCTTCCTACCGAGTGCTTTGATGCTGGCCGAATATGGGTCCGCCTTCAAAGAAGCTCGGGGTGGAATCTATTCCTGGTTGACCGGTTCGATCGGTGAAAAGTGGGCCTTCATTGGGACCTTCATCTGGTTATCATCCTGGATCATCTGGATGCTTTCCACGTCGACGAAGGTTTGGATCCCCCTTTCCACGTTGATTTCTGGGAGCGACCAGACGCAGACTTGGTCCTTCTTAGGACTGACCTCGACGCAAACGATTGGTTTGCTCGGTATCGTCTGGATCCTGGCGGTGACCTTCTTCGCCACCCAGGGGGTTAGCTCCGTGGCTCGCATTTCCGCTTTAGGTGGACTGTTCGTCATGTTCTTGACCGGGATCTTTATCATTGCCAGTTTTGTCATTTTAATTTTAAATGGCGGTCACTTGGCTGAACCCATCAATGGGATTCACAGTTTCATCGCCTCACCTAATCCACAATTCTCTTCACCCATGGCCTTGATGTCGTTTGTCACCTACGCCGTCTTTGCCTACGCCGGGATGGAATCTATGGGGGGCATCACCGACTCCATGGAGAAGCCTGAAAAGACATTCCCTAAGGGGTTGATCATCTCCACGATTGCCATTACGATTATGTACTCACTGTCCATCTTCCTCTGGGGGATCAGTGCTAACTGGGGCGACGTCTTGGGTAAGAACCAAGTCAACCTGGGAAACATCACCTACGTTCTGATGAACAACTTGGGGCTCGTGCTTGGTCACGCCATGCACCTGTCTAACGGGACGGCCGTTATCATTGGTCACAGTTTAGCGCGGTTGACCGGGTTAAGCATGTTCATGGGTTACTTAGGTTCCTTCTTCGTGCTGGTCTACTCACCACTGAAGTCCTTCATCATGGGATCTTCACCAGAGCTCTGGCCAAAGCGGATGACGAAGTTAAACGCCGTGGGGATGCCAGCCTTCTCCATGTGGCTACAAGCCATCGTGGTTGCCATCTTCATCTTCTTCGTTGCCTTTGGTGGGAACGCCGCCAACAAGTTCTACTTGATTCTGACCGACATGGGGAACGTTTCAACGTCCTTCCCATACCTGTTCTTGATTGGGGCCTTCCCATTCTTCAAGCGTCGGACCGACTTGGAACGACCATTTGAAGTCTTTAAGAATAAATTCTGGACGAACCTCATTGTGACGGTCGTGCTGATCATCTTGGTCGGTGGGATTGGCTTCACCTGCCTGGAACCCATCATGGATCACGATTACATGACGGCCTTCTGGACCATTATCGGCCCAATCTTCTTCGGAGCTGTGGCTTGGATCTTCTACTACAACGCCCAAAAGCGTTCAGCTAACAGTAAGACCGCTACAGACGAAGATTAATTCATAATTAAATATTTTAGGGGGTCACGACTGTTGTCGTGACCCCCTTTTTAGAAGAAATTTTTAACTTAACTATGCAAATTTAGCCACCTAGTGTGAGCTGGCAACCTCTCGGCTTAAATAGAGGTTTATTGCTCACTAATTTATTATCAGGTAGTCCATCATAAATGGATACATACAACCCTTCAGCTCCGATTACACCAAAACACATTCAGAGCCGGAGGTGGTGTTAAATGATTTTGCCAGTTTACACCACGAGCGACTTTGAAGACACGGGGTTTCCGTGGCTTCAAATCGAGCGAGAAGCCCGCTCTTCGGCTGAAGCGTCCCCACAATCCCTGGCCGCCGGAGCACAACCAACCATCTATCTCTGCCCGCGACGCCGGAGAGTTCGGTCTGGCGTTTGCCCAATAAACAAGGGAACTTTCTCTTCGACCACATCGCTAAATTCCAATCCATACCAGCGCTTAGGTGACAACGTGATTCGCTGTAGCAACAACCGGCCGCCAATCAGTAATCGGTCTAACGTTGGCAGATTGCCCTGGACACCCAAGTCCTGAAATTCCTGATTTAAGATAACAAATTTAAAGTTGCCAACTCGCCGTTCCGGCATACTAGAGTATCGCGGCGCCTGGTCGTCCAGCACCCCCTCCGCCAACAAGTCATTGACGATTTGGCGCAGATAGACGTTAAGCCGTTGCGGCTTCTTGAAGCCTAGGAATAGTTGCACGTTCATCACATTGCGCGTCCCCAGCGACTCCACGGTGTACGAGCACTCATAGGGCGTGTCCGCCTCATTTACCGTCACAAACCAGTAGACCCGCGCGCGTTTAGGCTGCTGATCAAGAATGGAATAAATAACCGCCCGCTTGATAGCGTAGTCGTCCGCCACATTGCTCAGGTAAACCAGATTCGTCGCAAACGGGGGCACGTTTTCGTCCTGACTTAATGCCTGCAGCTGTGGCAAGAAGTCCAGCAAGGACACGTCCTCCTTTTCCTCCAGGTGGGCGTCTCTGCGGCGATTGCCGTAATACCAGAACACCATGACCGTCAGGATAAGCAGGGTAATAATCAACGTGACGTACCCACCGTGGACGAATTTAACCAAGCTGGCCAAGAGGAACAGACTTTCTAAAAGGCCAAAACAGACGATGAATGCCCGTGCCAACACCTTATGATGCCGCTTGCGGAGAAACGCGTGCAGGAGCACCGTCGTCATCAACATAGTCACCGTGATGGCCAACCCGTAGGCCGCCTCCATGTGACTAGACGTGCGGAAATACCAGACAATCGTCAGGGTAATCGCACACAATAGCCAGTTCACGGTGCTAATGTACAGTTGGCTCTTCACGTGACCGGGAAATTTGATTCGGAGGCGCGGCAACAATTTGAGACCCATGGCTTCATGAACGAGCGTGAAGGACCCCGTAATCAACGCTTGCGACGCAATGATGGCCGCCAGCGTGGCAATCACAATGGCAAACAACCGCCAGCGAGTGGGAACCATCGCGTAGAACGGATTGACCGACCGGGTCGCCATGAGTTGGATCGGATGACGGATCACCCAGGCCCCTTGACCCAGATAACTTAACATCAACGTTAGGTACACGAACGGCCAGGTACCGTAGATGTTACGTTTGCCCACCTGACCCATGTCTGAGTACAGCGCCTCGGCCCCAGTGGTTGCCAGAAAGACGCTCCCCAGGATAAAGATACCCTGCCGATTAATGGGACTAAATAGAAACTGGACCGCGTACAGCGGCGACAACGCCCGCAACAATGTCGGCACCGTCAGCAGATTGACCAACCCGACGGCACCGATAAACCCGAACCAGATGAACATCAGGGGGCCAAACGACCACCCAATCAGTTCCGTCCCAAAGCGCTGAATTAAGAAGAGCCCCAGCAGAATGCCCGTCACCACCGCCAAGACCCAGCCCTGCGTGGCACTAAAATGGAACGGCCCCAGCGTCTGCCCTTTCAGGCCTTCAATTGCCGAGGTCACAGTCACGGCCGGGGTGAGCGTCCCATCCGCTAACAGTGCCGCGCCACCGATCAGTGCGGGAATAATCAGCCAACACATATGGTTGCGCACCAAAGCGTAGAGGGCAAAGATGCCCCCCTCATGGCGGTTATCGGCCCGCATAGCTAGTAAGATATATTTAATCGTCGTAATCAGCATCAACGTCCAGAAGATCAGCGAAATGCTCCCCAACATTACGGGCGTGCTGGTCGTCATTTCCTGGTGACCGGCCGCACCGATAATGGCGTTCATCACGTACAATGGTGACGTCCCAATGTCCCCGTACACAATGCCCAGGGTCATCAACATCCCCAGAGCGGACAACCGCTGTGTCGTGGATTTCATGAACTCGCCCCCTACTCGATTCGAGGCCCATGATAGGCTAAATCACCAAGAACCCCAAACATTCAGTAGTAATTACGTCAGTCACTAACCGAATGTGGGGCGTCAAGATTGGGTCACCGTGAAATCCAGTGGTGGCGCCATTCGCTGAGACTCCAGAGCGTTACCGCCCCCACCAGCCAGATGATACTCATTCCCCGAGTGAGTGTCGCCCCACTGATTTTACCTGCCGAGTGAAAAATCCGATAAAACCCCAAACCAAAAATATTCAAGGTATACGTGTTCATGTGTTCAGCGTGTACGTAGGCGTAAGCCCCAGAGATACTTATCGACAATAAGACCGTGATGATCAAGAAACTAGCTAGTCCTTCAATACTTAATCGAATCAACCGATGTTTCATGAGTCGTCCTCCCCCTCGATTAAGGGCTAGACTACCCGCCATTTTCACTGATTGCGAGTACCATGTAATGTTGTCGTTAATCGCTTAACAAACAAAAAAAGAACCGCTCCCCATTCCTACGAATGGGCGAGCGGTTCTGAAAGCTAAGAAACTCCGGCTTGCTAAACAATCTCTCTGAATCCTTTATTAGCATCTCTTAAACTCTAATATACAACTATACAGGAAAAATCGGGTTTCGTCAAGGGTTATTTGAAAAAAGTCCAAAAAACCGGTATTAGTCGCACTCTGACCGCCTCCGCCTTACACTGATTATTGCCAAAAGAAACTGATAGTCTGGCAGAACTGTCAACTGTCCGAAGACTCTATATCGTTTTACCATCTGACCAATAAATATTTAATACTTACAATCTTAAACTTATGTACTCACGACCCCACACCAACATTGTTTACGAACCAAGCTCATCCCCGGTGACCGTTCAAGTAAGCCACCACATCGCGTCCCAGCCGGTTCATCCCCCGGTACTGTTGTGCTTGATTCCCCTGCTGTGCCATGACCACGATGGTATAGACACCGTGCTTGGTCCGAAAAAGACTGGCATCATTCTGAACACCCTTATCCGGATATTCACCAGTCTTGTTGAAGACCGTTGCGTGTTTGACTAGCTTAGGAAGCTTGGAATGGTTGCGACAGTGCCGTAACAGCGTCAGCATCCGGTTGTCGTACGTCTTACCTAGTAATTGATGCCGATAGGTCTTACTAAGAAATTGGCTCAAATCGGCCACCGACGTGTAGTTATCGTGCCCCTTGGCTAAGGCCCGCGTATCCATCATGTAGCGTCGCAGATGGGAATGCGTAAAGCCATACTTTTTCATCGTTTGATTGACCCGCTTGAACCCACCCAACTTGTGAATCAATCGGTTGGTCGCCGCATTATCCGAATTGTGAATCATCCGCTTTAGGTCAGTCTTGGTGGCCGCCGTCAGCGTCAACTTATGCTGCTGCACGCGCTTAAAAACTGTGAGCATGACGAACACCTTAATGGTACTGGCTGAACGTTGGCCACGAACCCGCTGATTACCCGTGGTCACTGCCAAGGGATGCTTGCCTAACCGTGTGACCTTGACCGACCAGCGTCCGTGAGTGGCCCGCATATCCCGTTTAATCATTTTTTGAATGGTGGCTGGCTGAGCAGTCTTCGCCTTAGCCTGAACCCCAATTGCCGGCCATAACAAACTCGCTAATAAGAAAACTAGTAACCCTAACTTTAATCGTCTCATTTATTTGCTCCTTACGATAATACCGGTATATGAACCCCTTAGCTAAATGATCCAAGGCTAAATGGTCACCGAGCAGCATTCATCTTAAATACGCTATTTATAATGATTTAATTATAGGTGAAAAATATATTAGCTGCAATATCGTTTCAGTGGTAGCCTAATTGCAGAAAGATTAATCCTACGCACTTTCTATTTATGTGAGACCACATCTTGATAACCAACTACGCCAAGCGTATACTTTAAACGTTATTAAATTTTATCATCGAGTTCTAATGGTCAAACAACGGGGGAAGGTTCGCTCGACCATTCAGCAATTCCAGGGAAGAAGTTGGGAAAATGACTCGAATACTACACCCAAGCTTAAAAGAGTTAATGCGCATTGGATTCATTGATTTTTACATTCTATTAGCCGTGGGCGTCTGCTTAGTGATTCCAGTTCCAGACCGGATTATGCCAATAATCTCCAGACTGGCAGCCGGTATCTTTACCATATCTGCCTTACTGACGATTTGTGGGATGACGTTGAATCGCCTCTATCGTGAGGCCGAAACCTATTCGATTTTAGTCCTGCAACTGGCTTTTATTTTCCTGTTTATGGGACTACAATAACTACCATCTGCTTGAGGAATTCTATTAAAGACAATCAATAAAAAAATGGACTAAGAAATTGTTTTCAGAATTTCTTAGTCCTTTTTTTATCATGTTACTAACAGTTATTGCCAAAATCATTTAGACAAAGCCGTCACTAATAATGCTTACTCACTTAATCCGCAACTAATTTCGCATACTTAGCAGGATAGCGGAACATCGCAAACATGGCCGTTCGCCCATCAGTCCCCTTCGCCATTGCCACCCCAATTTTTGCTTGAACAAAGAAGTTTTTGCGCGTTAGTCCTTGTTGACCATAAAAATCGGAAGAAGGATCAAAATAAGTATGTAAAGTATCATTCGCGTTCATCTTATTTAACATAAAGAAGCTTGAATCGGCCTTTTTAGCTCCATAACCTGCCCCGTCAATTCCGTAACTCTTCAGCAGATTAAACATGTACTTTTCGCTGGCCGTATTAAGATTGTCAGCGGTCACATCCCCAAGGACCACATCATTGTCATTTGCCGCCGCAGAACTATCAGGATAGGCCTCTGCTTGCGTCAAAAAATGAACATGACTATTAAGGATCTTGTTCAAGATTGACTTAGCCATCTGCATTGTTTGAGGATCTGGTTTAGCGCCACCACCCATGTTGAGAATGGCATTCTTAGCCAGTGCATCATAGTCGGCGGTCTTGCCTGTCACAGGAATTGTTGCGTTAGTGGTTACGTTCTTTGTCGCATTTACCTTTTTTAAATACCCTCGCCAGATCCAACCCTGTAAGGAGCCATCTGCACTTTTAACGTGATAGTAGATAGTTGAATGGCCTTGGTACTTTTTATAAAGTTTCTCGTGAGCGTCCGTGTACCACGTCACGGTTGGCGTGACATCATTATTACTGTAACGAACCCCCAAATGTTTAGAATACCGAGCACCCTGTGTTGCGGTGTAAGCATGTTGTTTCATACTCTTGCGCCAAACCAGACGGACCGAGTTAGATCTAGCCGCCGAATATTGACTATTGGCGGATGCCGAAACACTCATGGCTCCTAGCATTCCTACACTAACACCGACGACAATTATTCCTTGAATCCATGTTAAATTTCTCATATCCCCATCCTCCTATTAATGTAAGCTTATCACTACATGGAAGTCCTTACTATATTGTGGGATGATTCAACCGGGACAATTTGCTAATAAATCATCTCTAAGTCTGATTTCCCCGCAAAAAAAGCACTCACCCGTAAAGGCAAGCGTTCACTTCAGTGTAACCCGAAAAAGTCGACTTATTTACGGCAAGACTGACTAACCAATCACATAAGATTTTAGGCTTTACTTCCAATCTATGGCCCCAATGCATATGAAGGCGCCGCAATATATTTATCATAAAAGGAAGGCTTAGAAATCTTATTCACCACTAACACATCAACGTCCGCACTTTCTGTAGAAAAGGGAACATTAATTTGATAATATAGCTGCTTTTTACGCCCACTGTAGTACTTATGTTCCGAGTTAGGAAGCTTACTTGGTCCGGACAAAATGGCCGCAATCGGGTGCCCATTTTCTAAAATAGACAATCGAACCGCATTCGTTGGCGTATAAGGTACAAAGAGAACCGGCACCAGCACCACGACGACAATTAGAACGATAGCAAATCGCTTAAAAATCTTTTTCCTACGCGTATTCAATGATTTCTCACCACTTTCCCCGTCGTTAATATGAAAATAAGAAAGTTAAAAATTCAATTATTTTAAATATTCCTAATGAAAGAGACCTTCGTCTTGATGCAAGAACAGCTTTTAGAAGTTTGTAACTTGGACCTTGTTGAGAAGGCACGTTAATCACAAAAATAAGCCCATAGTGGCTAGGCTCCTCGCTCCACCAACCTTAACCTTTTCATTTTCTCTAGTCAATAGTAGCTGACACCAGTTCGAGGTCGAAGTCCGTAAGTTTTTAATTACTATCGACTTCTGCCAAAATCAGCAAGGCAAAAGCCGGCGTTAACCAGGTCTTACTTCACGTTCTTCCAAGAATGGTAGTAAGTACCACCATTCCCACTAATCATCACGCGGACCTTCTTACCCTTAACCCGTTTTGTCGATAAATAGTTGAAGTCAGCGTCATCCTGGTTAGCCGAGTAGAATCCAAATATGGCCCGCGTCTTCTTATGTAGTCTTATCTTATCGTGCCGTACGAACAAGTGACCATTTTTCAGATGCCGCGTTTTCTTCCAAGCCCCTGCGCGCTTATCCTTCTCATACCAGGTGACCGAATGCTTTTTAACAATCAACTTTCGATAATGGATATACGGCAGCTTCCCATACCAAGTCCCGTGCGCCTTAACTGGCGTTGACCGGGAGTATGGTCCCGGAATATTGGTCTTCTCAGCACTGGCCGTCGACGTCACTGCTAACGCCAATCCCAAACCCACAAATAACGCTACGACACCGATCATTAAGTGACTAATCTTTTTCATCATCTAACTTCTCTCCATTCTTTACGTATCTATTCTATTTGACGTTCTTCCAGGCATGGTAGTTCTCACTCCCGTTAGCATCCACCATGACGGGAATCGTCTTACCTTTGACTTTGCGCGTCACCATAAAATGAAACGCATTGCCCTTTTCCTTGGCCGCATAGAACCCAAACATATGTAACGTTGTGGGACCCTCCGTCAGGTTGAAACGATAGACATACAGATGCTTACCCGTCAGCCGCCGCCACCGTTTCCAACTAGCCGACCGCTTGGCCTTGAACGACCAAGTCACGGTATGCTTCTTGACCACCGTCTTGAGGTAGTCCGCATGCTTGATGTGCGTGTACCAAGTCCCCCGCGCCTTGACTGGCGTCGTATGGGTATACGCACCCGGCAACGTCTTAGCCGCTTTAGCCGGGGCCACCGGTGCCACTGCGAGCACCAGCCCGAGTATTAGTGCCAATCCGCCACCAAGCTTAAATCTATTCCAATTCATGAATCGTCGTCTCCTTCATAACGCTATGTATTGCTGTGTAGCTAGGCTTACTTGCTTATTATACGCAATCGTCACGACATAGTTTGACATTTAGCCTTCAAAAATTGCAACAATCGCTTATGTTTTACAAAAAAAACACCAGTCGCGTAAACGACTGGTGTTTCTGAATGGTACTAGTTGCGACGGCGTTCTGGAATCCGCGCTGCCTTACCGTTAAGTTCACGGAGGTAGTAGAGCTTAGCACGACGTACACGACCTTGACGAATAACGTCAATTTTAGCAACACGTGGGGAGTGTAATGGGAAGATCCGTTCCACACCGACACCGTTACTGATCTTACGTACAGTGTAAGCTGCTTGGATACCAGCACCCTTACGCTTGATTACGACACCTTCGAACAATTGGATACGTTCGCGGGTACCTTCGACGATCCGGGCGTGAACCCGAACAGTGTCTCCGGCACGGAAATCTGGAACATCGTCCCGTAATTGTTCTTGGTTGATCTTAGCAATTAAATTGTTTTGGCGCATAATATATTCTATCCTTTCGCCAACATTCATTCTCAGTTTCGACAGCGGAATGTTGTTTCTGTGGCTAAACAGCCAAAAGTAAGTGTACCATATCCGAAAATGCCTGTAAAGGTTATTTTCTTGACTCCTTCTCAGCAGCCTGACGTTCTTCCTCTTCGATCCGAACGTCCGCCAGCAAATGCTTCTGCTGCGTCGTGAGTCGACGGTGGTCAATCAAATCGGGCCGACGTTGATACGTCCGCCGTAGGGCTTCCTTATCGCGCCATTCGTCGATTTTACCGTGATTCCCACTGATCAACACATCGGGTACCTTCATTCCTCGGAAGTCCGCTGGCCGCGTATATTGCGGGTATTCCAGCAAGCCTGATGAGAAAGAATCGCCGGGTGCTGATTCAGAATTGCCCAGCACACCAGGCAATAACCGCACCGTGGCGTCAATCATGACCATGGATGCCAGTTCGCCCCCGGTCAACACGAAGTCTCCTAAGGAAACCTCATCCGTCACCAGTGTCCGAATCCGTTCGTCATAGCCCTCGTAGTGGCCGCACAGGAAGGTTAAATGTTCCTCGTGGGCAAACTCTTCGGCCACGTGTTGATTGAACGTCACGCCGGCTGGATCCAACAGAATAACCCGGCCCTTAGGCAAACCCTCAGCCGCCGCCTGTTCCTCGGTCGCCTTTAAAGCATCGAAGATGGGTTGTGGTTGGAGCAACATTCCTGCGCCCCCACCAAATGGGTAATCGTCTACGTTACCGTGCTTGTTCGTTGAATAATCCCGAAAGTTGGTAACGGGCATGGTCAAATGACCATTTTCAATGGCCTTGCCAACGATGGAGTCGTGCATAGGACCAGAGAACATATCCGGAAATAGGCTTAACACATCAATCCGCATTACTCGAGTCCCTCCATTAATTCAACGATCACTTGACCAGCGTCAAGGTCGACTTTTTTCACAACGTCGTCGATCTTAGGCAGCAACAGGTCATCCTTCCCAGGACGCGCAACGACCCAAACGTCGTTCGCCCCTGGTGACAAGATTTCCTTGATTTCGCCCAACTCTTCACCGTCTTCAGTAACGACCTTAAGCCCCACGATTTGGTGATAGTAGTATTCGCCGGGTTGTAAATCAGCGGTTTCTAACTCGTTGTCAGTCACCTTCAACGTGCTTTGTTTGTAAATTTCCACGTCATTGATCGATGGTTTGCCTTCAAATCCTAACAGATAGAAGTTCTTGTGCTTGCGCATTGTGGCAACCGTCAGCGTAACTGGTTTACTCTGCCCTTTTTGAAAGGCGTACAGAGTTGAACCAACAGCGAAGCGGCTCTCAGGGAAGTCCGTGGTCGCAATGATCCGGACCTCACCCTTGATGCCGTGGGTGTTTACGATGGTTCCCACCGTATAATAAGCCATATGATTGGCCTCCTTAGTCGTTTATTTATCTACGAATGGTGCAAACTAACTCGTCCCACCACATTTAATTATTTGAAATACGTTATTTTTAGTTGTGATCTAAAGGTTGAAACTTTGCAAATACCAATTAGCCAACTCAGTCGTATCCCTTGCCTTTCCGGCCGCCAGGGGTGGTGCCAACTGTGAAAACGGCGTTGGCTAGCGTTTTTTTGCTAGCCTAGGCCGTGGGCGTCTTTCAGACACGTGGTCTGCGTGGCTAAAAAACAAGCGAGAAGCCCGTTCTTTGGCTGAAGCGTCCCCACAGTAGGCACCGCCCCTGGCCACCGGAGAGCGCCAACTTGATGGTACAAAAAAACTCGAGGAAACGTTGCCGCCTCACTCGAGAGTCTTTGTCGGGCGGTCATCAATGATGAGTCGCACCCGTTTATTACCTTGCACACGGACGCTGTAGACGATCGTACGAATCGCCTGCGCCACACGGCCTTGTTTACCGATTACCCGTCCGACGTCATCGGGGTTCACGGCTAACCGATATTCGTAGAACCGTTCCGTCTCGACCGGCGTTACCACCAGGTCTTCCGGATGTTCAACGAGTGGGCTAACAATTGCTAGAATTAATGCCTTAAAATCGGTCATCGCTAATCACTACTTCTTAGTGTACTTAGCTTCGTGGTATTGCTTCATGATACCCGCGTTAGAAAGTAAAGTCTTAACCGTATCTGAAGGTTGAGCACCGTTGTTCAACCAGTTCATGATAGATTCTTCCTTCAACGTGATTGAAGCTGGTTGGGTAACTGGATTGTACGTTCCAACTTGTTCGATGAAACGACCATCACGAGGGCTCCGTGAATCGGCAACCACAATCCGGTAGAATGGGCGCTTCTTTGAACCCATCCGCTTTAAACGAATCTTAACTGACATGTAGACACCTCCTGTATTTCTTTCAACGAATAATAATATACCAGTTTATAGATATGATGTAAAGGGTTTTTTCTTTACACCTTGAAATTAATCAAAATCCTGGCGTAACCAAGCCACATCATCGGTCGTCAAGAACTGCCGATTTACCGCGATCCATTTCTGCACGGACCCGTAATCATCAAAATCTAGTCCCTTTTCAGATGGCTCAACCACCTGCAGGTCCCGGGCGAAGGTCAGGTCGGCCACGGTAATCGGTGCTTGAAAGAGTGGATTCTCTTCAGCCCGTGCCGCCCATTCACCATCCAAGATGGCCCGGGCATTGCGATAGACCGCCGTTTGCTTAATGACCGCTCGTAATTCAAATGCCGTTAAAGTCTGTCTCATTTCTGTCTCCTTAACCGTTGCCACTGTGGATCAGCTGCTAGACTCACGACGGTTCCTGGTGCTTGTTGCACCGAGAATTGGCTAACTGGGCTCGTCAATAACCACACCAGTGTCGCGGGCAATGTCGGTCGCAATTTTTGCTCCCCATAACCGTCCGTCAAGATAATCACCAGTTGTCCCACATTCCCCGCCATAATTCGGGGCAATGCATCCAAAACTGCTTGAAATCGGGTGCCACCCCCACCCGTCCGGATTAGCTGCTGTGGGCGCCTCTCCAGCGTAAAACTGTGGGTGAGGTCAACGACCGTATCAAACGGGTAGACGGTCACCTGGGCCGGGTAAACGGCCAACAGTGACGTCAATTGACCTAATAGGTAACTAACCTCCCGATTGCCCATGGAACCGGACTCGTCCAAAAAGACAGCGACCTTACGCCACGTTTGGACGATTTCTCCGGGTAGCTCCATCCGCATCGGTTGGCGACGATTGAACCGACCGTACGCCGGTTGCCGGCCTGCTGGAACCTGTCCCAGTCCCCGTTTCAATAAGCTCCGCCAATCCAACGGCTGAGTAGCCACAATGGGTGTCAGTGCCGCTCGGATACTACCGGGCAACGTTCCCCGCTGCTTCGCGGACAGAGCCGTGCTGGCACTCTGGAAGAGGTCTGAACGCCACTGTTCCCGGCTGGCAGCGTCTTGATCAACAGCCACTGACCAGCCCGTGTGACCATCCTGAACCGGTAGCTCTGGCAAACGGCCCGGGCCACCAGCGGCTAACTGCTGGTCGGTGGCCCGGTGGTCGGCTTGCCACGTCCGCAGCTGCCGCAAGTAAACGGCTGAATCCTGTTGCGGCGCCACAGGTCGACCCATAACGGCCGCTAATCGGCGACTGGTCACCGCTTGGGCGGGCAAATCAGTTAGATAGTCATTGACTGCCGCATCCGTGGCCCACCGAACTAGCCCGGCCTGAGCAGATGTCTGCACGGCCTGAGCGTAACGGGTCGGATGCTGCCACAGCAGGTGCAACACGGTGTGCCGGAGCATCGCCAACCACTGTGCCCCCGTCCAATCAGTCTGAACGATGGCTGTGGGACTCACGGCCACTTGCCATTCCGACACCGCTGCAGTTAAGGCAATGGGCGTAGCACCCGCTTCTAATCGCAGCGTAAGTCGGCTGAGTGCCCGGCCGTAGAAGGGATCGTGTTGTAAGAGGTACATCACCGAATTGTGGTAGAGAACCCGCGTGACGGCAACCGCGTCTTCACCGGTCGCCCGCCGCACACGTTCTAAGTCTTGCGTCAAACTGGTCATGATCTACACCTCGATTTGGCTACCGCGCAACCCAATCTGTGTCAGTAAGCCATACAACTGAGCCACCCCAGGATGGGCGGTCTGAGCCGCCGCCAAATTTTCCAACAAGTCTGCTTGATCCGCCATGGTCTGGGCAATTGCAAACTGGCCATCGGCCGGACAAACGGCTAATAGGTCTGCAAACCGCTGACCATTTTCGTTACGAGTCAACGGCCGCTCACTGGACTGCAAGCAATTCTGTAGAATCTGTTGCTGTTGTGCCGCTGAGAGCGTCTTCATCGTCGCCACTGCATCTGGTAAAGTCATCGCCTGTTCGACCGTGAGGCCCGGCCGGTGTTGCGTCAGAAAACCAGCAAAAGCCGTGCCGACCGTCATGCCCAAATTCCCCTGCATGATGGCCGCCACGACTGCTGACTGATTAAAGAGATGCTGTGCGTCAAGTTCCTGCACCGCCCGCGAGACCCGTTCCCAGGCCCGTGGTGTGGGTTGCAGGTCATCGTCGGTAGCGTTGTCTACGCCCACCACGTGCAAGTCCGCCGGATTCTCAGTCAGATACTGCGTGACCAGTGGTGTCACACGGGGTTGACCAGCAACCTCCGTCGTCGCCCACTGCAACCATGAAGCAGTATCCGCCTGAAGGACCAGGCGCGTCGTTCGGTCGGCAATGGCCGCATCCCCGGGGGTGACTCCGTAGTGGCTCTGGGCAAAGCCGGCCATTGTAGCATCCGGATTTTCAGCTAGGAGCAGGTGCACCTGGTCGGGTAATTTCAGCGTATTGATCTGCCGTTGCAACACCAAGTTCATCAGCTCGCTTTGAACGGCCTGCGACCCCCGGTTGAACTCATCCAAAAACCAGATGATCTCCTGTTGCGGGTGCGCCTCGGCATAGCGAATCATGGCAACCAACGTGTGGGAGTACCCAAACTGCACGTCGGCTAATGAGCCGTACTGGGCCGTTTGCACGAAGGAATCGGCGGTCAGTGGCGGGACTGGAATCACTAGGTCGCCCTTTTCCACTAAACTCACGACCGTCGTGAAAAGTTTTGCCTGGCGTTGTGCCGCTAAGTCGGCCACTAACGCGGATTTTCCGATACCGGCCTCACCCACGATTGTTGGCACGCTGCCACTTGCTAAGATTACCTGAGTTGCCTGTAAACAGGCCTGATAAGTCAATGCCACCTAAACCGCTCCTTCCAAATAACACGATGCTTTATTTTAACACGCGACGTCGGAAGAATTTAACAATTTCCACGATAACGATCATCAGAAACGAAGCCAGGAGAACAATGCCCCATTGGAAACCATCCAAATGAGCAACGTGGAACATGCTGTTTAAGCCAGGCACCAGAATGGTCATGGCTAACAGGGCAAAGGCAATCACAATGGCCCAGTTGAAGAATTTGTTCTTAAACAAACCAACCGTGAAGATGGACCCGTGAATCGACTTGGAGTTAAAGGCGTGGAACAGTTGAATCAACCCTAACGTCGCAAAGGCCATGGTCAAGGCATCGGCATGGGCCAGTTGCGTCGCCTGATGCACGGGGTAGGTAATGGCTAACCAGTAGACGCCTAACGTAATGGCCCCTTCCAGCAGGCCCTGGTAGACGATACCACCGAAGACCCCACCGGAGAAGAAGTTCGACTGTCGGCCCCGTGGTTTTTGCTGCATAATATTCTTTTCCATGGGTTCGACCCCTAAGGCAATCGCTGGCAACGTGTCGGTCACCAGGTTGATCCACAGGATATGCACGGGCGCTAAGATCTGCCAACCCAGCATGGTCATCATGAAGAGTGTCAGTACTTCCCCCAGGTTGGCGGAAAGCAGGTACTGGATGGCTTTCTGAATGTTGGCAAACACCTTCCGGCCCTCCTCGACCGCCACCACAATGGTGGAGAAGTTGTCGTCGGCCAGGACCATATCACTGGCCCCTTTGGAAACCTCGGTCCCAGTGATTCCCATCCCGATACCAATATCGGCGGCCTTCAGGGCGGGAGCATCGTTGACCCCATCCCCGGTCATGGCCACGACCTTACCGTGCTTCTGCCAGGCATTCACGATACGAACCTTGTGTTCTGGCGCGACCCGTGCGTACACCGCGTAGTCGCCCACTTTTTTTGCAAATGTGTCATCGTCCATGTCGTCCAACTCGGCCCCGGTGATCACCGCGTCGGTCTCACCCTTGTCGATGATCCCCAGCCGCGTCGCAATCGCTGCGGCCGTATCTCGGTGGTCACCGGTAATCATCAGTGGTCGAATTCCGGCGGACTTGGCATCGGCCACGGCTTGAGCAACTTCTGGTCGTTCAGGGTCGATCATGCCGACCATCCCGGCCAAAATCAGGTCATTTTCAACGTTGGTGGACGTCATCTCTGTCGGAACCTCATCCACGATGCGGTAGGCAAACGCCAGGACCCGTAAGGCCTGTGTCGCCATGTCATGATTGGTGTTAAGCACCATCGTGCGTTGGGCAGCGGAGAACGGGTTGATTTCACCGTTCAAGCTCACCCGCGTCACCCGCTTTAACAGTTCATCGGGCGCACCCTTGACGGCAATCAGGTAGCGACCATCCGCCAACGGATGCACCGTGGACATGAGCTTACGTTCGGAGTCAAACGGAATTTCGGCGACCCGGGGCCGGTCGGCTAGGACCCGTTCCACCGGATACTGCCGGTCCAGCTGATACTGAACCAACGCCGTTTCGGTCGGGTCTCCAGCCAAGCCATCCGTGGTAATTTTAGTGTCATTACTGAGAATCATGACCTGCGCCAGTCGATTCTCCTGGTCAAAATCTACGCTGTGTGCGTCTAGTAAGTCCAGGTTTTCGTAGACCTTTTCCACCGTCATCTTATTTTGCGTCAGTGTCCCAGTCTTATCCGAAGCAATGATGTCCGTACTCCCCAACGTTTCAACGGCGGGTAACTTCCGGACAATGGCGTGCCGTTTGGCCATCCGTTGCGTCCCTAAAGCCAACGTAATCGTCACGATGGCGGGCAGGCCCTCAGGAATGGCGGCCACGGCGAGCGAAATGGCAGTCAATAACATGTCGATCAGGCTCTCAGCTTGACGCCACATCCCCATGCCAAAAACAATCGCGGCAATCACCAGAATTAAAATGGTGAGTGATTTCCCTAACTGCGTCAAGTTGGCCTGTAGCGGCGTGGTGGTTTCATCGGCGGCTTCGATCATGCCAGCGATACGACCGACCTCCGTCTGCATCCCAGTGGCAACGACGACCCCGGTGGCCCGACCATAGGTAACGTTACTGTTCATAAAGGCCATGTTGGTTCGGTCCCCAATGGCGAGGTCAGCGGCTGCCAGAGTGCCGGCGGCCTTTTCCACTGGCACGGATTCCCCGGTCAGGGCGGATTCCTCGACCTTGAGGGAGGCCACGTCGATCAGTCGCAGGTCGGCGGGGATGATGTCCCCCGCCTCTAGCAAGACGATGTCGCCGACTACCAACTCGTCGCTCTTGACCGTCAAGATTTGACCATCCCGTTGTACGGTGGCGTTAGGGGCTGACATCTCTTTCAGAGCGCTGATGGCTTCCTCCGCCTTGGCTTCCTGAAAGACCCCAAAGATGGCGTTCAGAACCACCACAATGAGGATGATCACGGCGTCGACCACTTCGCCAGTCAACCCAGCAATCAGGGCCGCTACCAACAACACAATAATCATAAAATCTTTGAACTGTGCGATAAATTTCTGCAGCATCGACGTTGTCTTCTGTTGGTTAAGGGCGTTACGCCCGTGCTGCGCCAATCGTGCTTGAGCTTGCGCGTCAGTCAGGCCCTGCTCGCTAGTCTGTAAGTCCTGGTAGATTGCGTCGACTGTCTGCTGATACATCGGCATTTTTGCCATATGGCATTTCCTCCTGAGGTGTACGGTAAGCTCATTTTCTCTTGGCCTTGGCTAAAAGAAAATGAGACCTACGCGTGCACACAAATAATTGTGAACACACATAAGTCTCACTATTTAAGACAATCCCGGATTGGCGGCTCATAAGCCATGCTGCCAAAAAAATCTTGCTGACGGGTATTGCCGCAGAATCGTTCTGCTAGTTACTCCCTTATGGTTGCTGTGAGGATAGTATACCGGAATTTTTTGACGCCGTCTACATAAATAGCCTAATAAATGTTAATAATACTTATTATGTCGATAAGTAACTGCCATGAATGTTAACTGATTTCTTGTCGCCTAACCCCATCCCAACGGGGTTTAGCGGCTCAAAGGCCGCCAATATTATACCGTTAAAAAAACAGGAACTCAGCACCAGTCTTCTGGCACCGAGTTCCCGATCAGCACGGTCTACTTGCGCTTCTTACGCTTCAACCGCTTCTTCTTATTCTTCTTCATCTGGCGAGACATCCGGTTCATGGCCATCTTTTGCATCCGGCCACTGATACCGCCGCCACCCATACCGGTGTTACCCATCAGCTGTTCCATACCAGACATGTTTCCCTTGGAGACCTGATTCATGGTCTTCTTCATCTGGTTGAACTGCTTGATCATCCGGTTAACTTCGTGGATTGGCCGACCAGCCCCAGCAGCGATCCGTCGCCGGCGTGAAGGGTTCAATAAATCCGGATTAGTCCGTTCCTGTGGCGTCATGGAATACACGACGGCCTTCAGGTGGTCCATATCCTTAGGATCCATTTGCACGTTCTTCATGGCTGGGTTATTGGCCATCCCTGGAATCATCTTCATGAGGTCTTCCATTGGCCCCATCTTCTGAATCTGGGCAATTTGGTCCAAAAAGTCGTTGAAATCAAACGAGTTTTCTTGAATCTTTTCGGTCAATTCCTTGGCCTGCTTCTCGTCGTATTCCTTCTGGGTCTTTTCAATCAGGGAAAGCATATCCCCCATCCCCAAGATCCGAGACGACATCCGGTCTGGATGGAAGACATCCAGGTCGGTCATCTTTTCCCCTTGACCAATGAACTTGATTGGCTTGCCAGTCACGGCCCGGATAGACAGTGCGGCACCACCACGGGTGTCCCCATCTAACTTGGTCAAGACGACCCCGGTCACGTCCAGCTTTTCGTTAAATCCTTCCGCAGTTGCGACGGCGTTTTGCCCAGTCATCGCATCAACGGTCAACAGAATTTCATCAGGATGGGCCAACGCTTTGATGTTGGCCAATTCATCCATCAATTGTTCATCAATTTGTAACCGACCAGCGGTATCAATGATCACGTAATCGTTGTGATTTTCAGCAGCCTGAGCCAGCCCTTGCCGCACGATTTCTACGGGGTCAACGTCAGTCCCCAACTGGAAGACGGGCACGTCGATACCTTCAGCCACCTGGACCAATTGGTCAATGGCGGCTGGCCGGTAAATATCGCCGGCAATCATTAATGGCCGAGCGTTTTCTTCGTTCTTCAGCTTTAGAGCCAACTTGCCGGCAGTCGTCGTCTTCCCGGCCCCTTGAAGCCCAACCATCATGATGATCGTTGGAATCTTGTCGGACTTATTCAGGGGAACGGCTTCTTCCCCCATCGTTTTAGTTAATTCTTCGTCAACAATTTTGACGATTTGTTGCGCTGGGTTCAGTCCTTCGAGGACGTCGGCCCCCATCGCCCGGTCACGGACCTGCTTGACGAAGTCCTTGACCACGGTAAAGTTAACGTCGGCTTCGAGTAAAGCCAACCGGATCTCACGCATCGTTTCCCGTAAATCACTTTCGGAAACGCGGCCCTTGCCCCGTAGTTTGCGCATTGCGCCTTGTAGTCGTTCGGTTAATCCTTCAAACGCCATTCGTATTGCCACCTAACTTTCATTGTTCTTCTAGATTTTCTAAACCCGCAACCAACCGATTCAATTTGGCATCGTGGGGGTAGTTAGCCGCCACGTACGACTGAATTTCATCAGCCTGTTGATTGCGCGCTGTAAATTCTTGATAGAGATGCAGTTTACCCTCATAATCTTCGAGGATTTTTTCGGTTCGTCGCAAATTATCGTATACCGCCTGCCGGCTGACGTTGAATTCTTCAGCAATTTCACCCAAAGAATAGTCGTCACCGTAATACAGTTGCATATAGTTGTTCTGCTTCGCGGTCAACAACGGTTGGTAGAACGCAAATAGGGAATTAATTCGATAGTTTTTTTCGATTTCCATGATTGGTCCTCCCACATAGTTACACACTCTACTAGAATACTGATTTTTAGCGGTTTCGTCAATTTTTTTCGCGTACTTTACGGTAACTAGAGAGTAGAAGACAAGGCGGTTAGTCAATAGGCCTTAACATAGATAGACGAATACTCCTGATCTCAAAATGTTTATCCGTCTGAGTTAAGCGGAGATGACTACCGTTTGTCGCCCGTTGCGACTATTTACGTTCGGAGCGAAAAAGGACGCATCTTTTTATCACAAATGATTAATTAACGTGTGTTAACTTTGAGGAACCCTAACAGTTTATTCACAAGGTTTAAAAAGATGAAGCGGACTCGGGAGTAATCTCCAAGTTCACTTCATCTTTTTAAATTCTACATCACAAAGAAATTTTACTTAGCAGGTTCGAGGTAAATGTAGGCATCACCACGGTTAGAGCCTTCGTCACCCCAGCCATTTTGTGCACTACTTCTCCAATGCTTTAACATCGATCAGGCCCTTGAACAACCCGTAAACAAACTCGTTGGGATCAAACGGCCGCAAGTCAGAAATCTGTTCACCCAACCCAATAAACTTCACCGGTACGTGGAGTTCATTACGAATGGCCAAAACAATTCCCCCACGGGCTGTCCCATCCAACTTAGTCAGGACAATACCGGTCACATCGGTTGATTCTTTAAAGAGTTTGGCCTGAGTCAAGGCATTCTGACCAGTCGTGGCATCCAGTACCAGCAAGACTTCGTGTGGCGCATCTGGAATTTCACGGGTAATGATGCGTTTCATCTTAGCCAACTCATTCATCAAGTTGACCTTATTTTGCAGCCGACCAGCGGTATCGACGAAGAGAATGTCGTAATCCTCTTCCTTCGCCTTTTTCACGGCATCGAAGACTACCGCAGCGGGATCTGATTGTGGCTTGCCCGTCACAATATCCACGTCTGCTCGCTTGGCCCAGACATCCAACTGTTCAGTCGCCCCGGCCCGGAAAGTATCGGCAGCGGCCAGTAAGACCTTCTTGCCGTCTTGATGGTAACGGTTCGCCATCTTCCCAATCGTCGTCGTCTTCCCGACCCCGTTGACCCCGACAAATAGGATCACGGTTGGACCAGAGCTGGCCACGTTCAGCGCAGTACTTTCATCGTTACCGGCCGCATCGTAGATTTCAACCAGTTTTTCAACCACGACGTTTTGAACGTCGGCGGACTTTTTAGCATTTTGTAATTTTACTTCATCGCGTAACTCATCACTGAGTTTAACGGCCATGTCGAAACCAACGTCGGCGCCAATCAGGGTTTCCTCAAGGTCATCGAAGAAGCCTTCATCCACGTGGCGGAAGTTAGCCAGTAAAGCGTTCAGGCGTTCACCGAACGTCTTGCGCGTCTTCTCCAACCCCTTGTCGTAGAGCTGTTCATCGGTCTTTTCGGCCGGTTCACCGGTTTCAGAATCATCAGTCTTCGTGGCTGGTGAGTCTTCCTTAGCCTTGTCGACCGAAGACTCTTCAGCCGGCTGATTCTCAGTTGGTGCTTCACTAGTTACACCATCTTCAGTAGTGGCGGCCACTTCATCAGTAGCTGGATCGTCTACTGACGGTGCAGCACTGTTGACAACTGGTTCAGAAGATACCGGAACATTGGCTGCCACTGAAGCTTCAGCAGCACTAGTTGCCGCAACACTAGCCGGTTCAGTAGCCGCCGTGCTAGTGGCTGGTGCTTCACTAGTAACCGCAGAACTAACTGGTGCCGCGTCAGACGATGCCACCTCATCAGTCGATTCAGGTTGTCCAGTCGCAGAGGACGATGGGGCTGTTGCCATCCCCGCATCGTTAGCCACGCTAGACTCAACGGGTATTTCACTCGTAGGCGTTTCTACTGGCGCTTCACTAGCCTGGCTTGCGGGTTCTTTCTTAGCCCGGCGACGAAAAATATCAAATAATCCCATTAGGATTGCTTCCTTTCCTGAGTGGTTTCTTGGTCAAGGTCCACGGCGACCATCTTGGAGACGCCGGACTCTTGCATGGTCACCCCGTAAAGAATATCGGCTTGCACCATGGTTTCCTTCCGGTGGGTGATCACGATAAATTGCGTTTGATCTTGGAATTGGTGGATGTAGCGGGCAAACCGCGTCACGTTAGCGGGATCTAACGCGGCTTCCACTTCATCCAGAATACAGAACGGCACGGGTTGCACCTGTAAAATGGCAAACAGTAGTGTAATGGCCGTCAACGCCCGTTCACCCCCAGAAAGGAGCCCCATGTTCTGGAACTTCTTGCCAGGTGGCTGGGCCATGATGTCGATTCCAGTGGTCAGGAGGTCGTCCGGATCGGTCAAAACTAATTCGGCCGTTCCCCCGCCAAACATCTGGCGGAAGGTTGCTGTAAACTTAGCCGCAATGGCGTCAAAGCTTTGCTTAAACCGGCGCTTTACTTGGCCATCCAATTCCGTCATGGTCGTGTTTAACTGTTCCTTGGCCGTCAAAAGGTCGTCTCGCTGCTTAGTCAGGAAGTCATAACGTTCCTTCACTTCCTGATATTCATCAATCGCATTGAGATTGACCGGCCCAATTTCATCCAGCCCCCGCTTCAGTAGCTTCAACTGGACGGCTAAATCATCGGCTGGCATATCACTAACGTCTTGTTCAGCGGTGGCCAGACTCAACTGGTACTTTTCAGATAATTGATTTTGTTGCTGGTCGATCAAGGATGACAACCGGGTCTGTTTGATTTGTGCTTGTTGCAACTCATCGTTAGCCAGTTGCAGCAACCCCGTGGTCCGCTGATTGGCTTCCTCAGCCGCAGCCAACGCATCGTTCGCCGTCGTCAACGCATCGTTAGTCGTTGCCAACTGCGTTTCGATTGCCTGACGATCAGCCTGAGCCCGCTTTAACTGGGCTTCGGCATCGGCTGGCGTCTGGGCCTGTTGCTCAGCCAATCGTTGCAGGCTAGCCGTCACATCAGCCACAGCTTGTTGATCGGTTGAAATCGTATCCTGCAATGTCTGTAGTGCCTTGGTCTGTTGTTGATGGCGCTCTTTGGCCCCGGCCAGCCACGTCTGCTTAGCGGTCAATGCCGCTTGCTTCTGAGACTGTTCGGCGGTGACCATGGTGATTTGCTGTTGCAGCTGTTTGACGGCCTGCTCAGTCGTTTCAACCTGTTGCTCACCGGTGCTGATTTGCTGAGCCAATTGACTATCCTGTTGATCCGCGTCGCTGTCCTTAGCCTGTTGAATCTCCAACTCAGCCGCTTGGACCTGACGGTTAGCCTGTTCCAACGTGGTTTTAGCCGTGGCTAGGTCGTCATCTAACTGACGACACTGCGGCTGTAACTCATTGATTGTCGTTTGTAGTGCTTGGCTACGTTGCTCGCTGGCCTGAAGTTCCGACCGTTCGGCTTTGATTTTCGCTTCCTGAGCATTCAACTGCTGCTGCATGGTTTGAATCGACGTTTGCAGCTGTTGGAGTTCCTGTTGTTGCCGCAACACACTGCTGTGGCTCTGACGCGACTGCCCCCCAGTAATGGCCCCACTCGCACTGACCACGTCTCCAGCTAAACTGACGACTCGGTAGCGGTGATGGATGCGTTGACTGATGGCGACGGCGCTGTCCAAATCGGCAGCAAGAATCGTCGTTCCCAGCAAATACCCAAGAATTGCCTGAGCGGACTGATCAATTTTGATCAAGTCACTTCCCACGCCGAGGAAACCAGACATGCTGTGTAAGAGTTGCAGGGTGCTGTGGTCAATTTGCCGGCCCCGCACTGTGCTCAGTGGCAGGAAGGTCGCCCGACCGGCCCGGTGCTCTCTCAGATAGCCGACAGCCGCCTTAGCGGTCGTTTCATCGTCGACGACCACTTGTTGCAGCTGACCGCCTAAAGCGTACTCTACGGCCGTCGTATAGCGTTCAGGGACCTGTAGCAGTTCAGACACCGCTCCCAGTAATCCCCGGAAGTGCTCCCGTTGCTTCAGAATCGCCCGAACACCCTGGTAAAAGCCTCCGTATTCGGCCGAAGAAGCCTGCTGACTAGCAGCCTTGGTCTGCGCGCGCTGGTAGACCTCCAGAGCAGCTTGCCAATTATGCTGCAATTTTTGAAAGTTTTGTTGATGTTGTTGGTACTGACCGGCCTCGGCATCCAGAGCTTGTTCCGCCTGATTAAGGGCGTCCTTTTTCTCCTGTGCCTGTTGCGTTAAAGTCGTCGCCGCAGACTGTGCAGTCTGCGCCCGTTCCTTAAGTTCGGCCAGTTGCTTAGCCACTCGTTTCCCCTGTTTTTGCAGGCGCTCCTGGTTCTGTTGCAAATACTGTTGTTGATTCCGCCAGTTAGCCACACTTTGCTTCTGATCGAAGTAAGTTGTGCGCAAGTCCTCCAACTTTTGTCGCAGGTTCGTCAAGGTCTTCGGATCCGTATCATGGGTCAGTTGGCGGGCCTCTTCCTTAGCAGTTTTCATGGCTGCAGCGAGTTCGCTGACTGACTCTTGCGCGTTTTTTACTGACGCCTCATTTTGCTTAATTTGTTCTTGCAACTCAGCTAATTGGTTGGTCAGCCGTTGGCGTTGTTCATCCTGATGCTTTTGTTGCTCACCGGACAAATTGAGTTGGCCTTGACTCTGCTCCACCTGTTGTGTAGCGGTAACTAGTTTAGCCTGTAAGGTGTCTTTCTGACCTAACAGCGCTGCCTGTTGTTGTTTTAACCCTTGCACGGTAGCGGTCTGCGCTTGTTCAGCGTTTTGGTGAGTCGCTACTTGATCCTGTTTTTCCTGAACCTGGGTATCGGTCGCCGTCTTTTGTTCGAGCTCCGCATGCAGTTGCCGCACCAATTGCGTTCGGTCCAACAGAGCATACCGCTTCTGTTGGTCCAGATAATCTTGCGCCAAGTTGCTTTGTTCTTCCAAGGGTTGAATGCGTCCCTCGAGCTCAGCGATAATATCCTCCACCCGGTGCAGATACGCCATCGTATCGTCTAGTTCCCGCTGCGCTTTTTCCTTGTGCTTGCGGTACTTGTAAACGCCGGCCACTTCTTCTACAATGCTGCGTCGTTCCTCAGGTTTGCTGTTAAAAATGGCCTCGACCCGCCCCTGAGAAATAATTGAAAAGGAGTCCTGGCCCATCCCGGAATCCATTAAGAGCTCCGTGATGTCCTTTAGCCGGCAACTCTGACCGTTCAACTGGTAATCGCTCTCACCGTTGCGGTACAAGACTCGACTCAGTGTGAGCTCAGTATAGTCGCTCTTTAAATAGTGGTCACTGTTGTCCAGCGTAATGGATACCGCCGCTCTATTCAGTGGATGCCGATCTGCCGAACCCGCAAAGATAACGTCGGGCATCTTACTCCCCCGTAGACTCTTCGCAGACTGCTCCCCCAAAACCCAGCGGACAGCTTCAGAGATATTACTCTTACCACTTCCGTTGGGGCCGACGATGCCAGTCATTCCCGGCAAAAAGTCAATTCGAGTCTTATCCGCAAAGGACTTGAACCCACTTATTTCTAATGTCTTTAACCGCATCGTTAGTCATCCTTACTCTACTTCAAATTCGCTAACGCATTCCGCGCTGCATTTTGTTCCGCATGTTTCTTAGAGTGTCCGTGGCCCTCACCTAACAGCTTGTCGTCCACGTAAACGGCCACTTTGAAGGCTCGGTCATTGTCGGGACCCTCTTCGTCCAAAAGCCGATAATCAATGGCCACTGGCCCATTCTTTTGAACCAATTCTTGCAGTTCCGTCTTGTGGTCAAAAAACTCGTCAAACCGACCTTCATCCAGCTTAGGAAAGACCACGGTCGTTACAAATTCGACGACTTTATCCAAGCCCTGATCCATATACAGAGCGCCGATAAAGGATTCGAAGATGTCACATAACAGGGAATCACGTTCTCTGGCTTTGGCCTTTTCTTCACCGCGACCTAACCGAATGTACTGGTCAAAGTGGCATTCACGCGCAAAACTAGCGAAGCTGACCTCGTTGACCATGGCAGCCCGTAGACGGGTCAAACGCCCCTGGGGCATCTTAGGGTAACGCCGGAAGATGTAGTTGGAAACGACCAGCTGCATCACCGCATCCCCTAAAAATTCAATTCGTTCATAAAATTTCAAACCCTGGTTAGGATGTTCGTTCACGTAAGAGGCTTGCGTAAATGCTTCGTCCAGCAAAGATTGATCTTTGAAATGGATGTCAAAGTTCTCTTCTAATTCTTTATTTAATGCCGCTATCACGCGTTACTTCCCTCATTTCTGTTTAAATCCAAACTTGCTCGTCATCAGATTGAAAAAGCCCGGGACGAAAAGTTGCGGCCCGGACTCGCTCAGTGCTTATTTTGATTCTTTTTGATGGCCTTCGATGTAATCTACCACTTCGCCAATGGTATTCAACTTCTCAGCATCTTCATCGGAAATCTCGGCTCCAAACGTATCTTCCAGTTCCAAAACGAATTCAACGAAATCGATAGAATCCGCATCCAAGTCCTGCTTGAAGTTGAGTTGTTCGTTGATGGCATCGCGGTCGGTTTCAAACCGATCGGCAATGATATCAGCAATCTTGTCAAAAATTTCTGCTCTTGTCATGTTTTACCCCTCGCTCACAGTATTCAATAAGTAGTCTAACCGTTTTAGCCACCCTTGTCTAGCCAATTATAGGCCTAACGACAGAGGTTGGTGTGGAACCGTGTTGCTGGGCCGATTTTAGTAGTCAAGTAGGTTGACCAAGCTGATTGGTAGTACCAATGAAATTGTCTTGTCCGACTGAAAATCAACTGCAAGTACTAATACCATACTCAGATTTAGACCAAATTCTATAGCAGACCAGTCATTGATTAATCCTACAAGCTCTGTAGATTGACTTGAAAATATACCTAAACATCCAAATCAATAAACTAGCTTAATTACTCAGTCACATCAAAGCACCCAGATAAAGGTTGAAAGTTCGAAAACCATTATGAAACCAAGAATAGTAAGACGTTACGGACTTAAAATTAGTCTCATCCAGCCACCGGCAGCGGTCAGAGATTCCACCTGCTGTGGGGAACGCCTGCGGCCTGAAAACCGGTCCTTCGTCTCGGTTTGAAGCCTGGAAAAAATCACCAATCTTCAAACACGTCCCACGCTGTAAGCCGAAAATCGGCTAACACCGTCGACACAGCAGGCTCCACCTCTGACCGCCTCCGGTTAAACGGGTTCTTGGAAACTAAGCTAGTTTAAATACCCGATTCTTGTTGTATCAGTCACAGTGGGCGTTTCAGTGCTTTCAACCTTTAGTTACTCAGCTAAAATAGCCGGAGGTTGCCAGGACAGGTACCAGCAGTGTCGGTAATGTTGGTTCGGGCGAATTTCCCGGACTTACATTGCCGGACAAGCTTTTAGATTCTCATGGTTTTCGAGAAGCTAAAAGTTGAGCTGAAGGACCGCTCCTCAGGCCGGAAGCGGCCCCACTGCCGGTGCCTGTCCTGACAACCGGAGGCGGAAAACTCCTACTTGCAGCCTTTGACCTAGCAACTAGTGGTTGAAACTATTTCAAAGATTCCTTCAGTGCTGCCATCTGCTCGGTATGATCAGCAAAGTAAGTCACCAGCTGATCGGCACTATGGCTAGCTAACAGCTCACGAATCTGGCCAATCGTATTCTTAACGGTTGGCGCTTTGGTTGACCCATGGGTCTTTACCACGGGCGCCTTCAGTCCCAACAGAACGGCACCACCATATTGCGAGTAGTCCATGGCACTCTGCACGTTCTTGAAGACAGGCTTCAAGAGACCGGCACCTAACTTGCCACCCAGGCCGCCACTCATGATTTCACCCTTGATCAGCTTCAGCATGGACAACGCGGTTCCTTCAATGGCCTTGAGCGTTGCGTTTCCAGTAAACCCATCGGTCACGACCACATCGGCCGCACCGTTTAAGAGTTCACGAGATTCGACATTCCCAACGAAATTCAAGTCGTCCATACCGGACAAAGCTTCGTAAATGGCTCGATGCGCCATGTCACCCTTATCAGCTTCGGTCCCGTTGTTCAAGAGACCCACCCGTGGCTTGGCCACGTGCATGACAGACTGCGCGTAATACTGGCCCATAACGGCGTACTGGACCACGTTAAATGGCTTCGTATCAGCGTTAGCCCCCACGTCCAACATCACAAAACTCGATTGATCTGGCTTACGCAAGACGGGAAGGGTGGTCGTCAGACCTGGCCGCTCGATACCCTTGATCCGACCAACAATCAATAAGCCAGCTGCCAAGACGGCCCCGGTATTGCCGGCAGAGAAGAAAGCATCCGCCTCACCTTCCCGAACGGCCGTCGCAGCCAGTACGATGCTAGACTGCTTTTTACGGCGAACGGCCCGAACGGGTTCATCCTCCATGGCAATGACTTCGGGCGCCGGAACTAAAGTGATCCGGGTCTTATCTTGCAAGAGTGGTGCCACTTTTTCTTCTTGACCGTAGAGTAAAAATTCTAGGTCGGGGTAGGCATCCCGTGCGAGTTCGATTCCTTTAACAATTTCATCTGGGGCGTAGTCACCGCCCATTGCGTCAACGGCAATTTTCATGAGTAGTCTCCTTTGGTTAATCCATCGTCATATTTTTGTGGGCGGTCATACTGAGAAAGGCCGCCAACGCTAAGTTTTGATCCTTATCTGCCCAGTTTGGTGACGACACCGTTTCCTTAGCCGCCTGCTGAGCTGCACTCAGAATGTTGAGATCCGCCACGGGATCACCCACTTTGAAGTCAGGCACTCCGGACTGCTTTCTTCCCAGAATATCACCGGGACCTCGTAATTCCAAATCCTTTTGAGAAAGAACGAAGCCATCGTTGGTACTGGTCATAGTTGTCATTCGTTCAATAGCCAACTGATTTTTGGGGTCAGCAATCAGGATACAAGCTGACGCTCTTGAACCCCGACCAACCCGGCCACGCAACTGATGCAACTGTGAGAGTCCAAAGTGATCGGCGTCGTAGATGATCATCAACGTGGCGTTCGGGACATCGACCCCCACTTCAATCACGGTCGTTGCCACTAACACTTGAAATTCATTGGCCTTAAACGCAGCCATGATGGCATTTTTTTCGTCATCTTTCATCCGGCCGTGTAGCAGACCCACCTTATAATCGGGTTCAAACTCTTCCTTGAACCGGGCATAGATGGCCTCCGCATTTTTCATATCAACGGCCTCAGATTCCTCAATCAATGGTGTGACCACGTAGGCCTGAGAACCCGTACTGAGTTCTGCTTTGACCTCACGCAACGTGGCGTCCACTTGATTGCTCCGAATCCAGCTCGTCTTGATCGGTTGCCGACCGGCTGGCAGTTCGTTGATGACTGACACATCCATTTCCCCGTAGGCCGTGATGGCCAGTGTTCGGGGAATGGGGGTCGCCGTCATTGCTAAAACGTCCGGTTGCTGGCCCTTTTCGCGCAGCGCTTGCCGCTGATTGACCCCAAACCGGTGTTGTTCATCGATTACGGCTAGGCCTAAATGATGATAAGTCACTTCCGGCTGGATCAGGGCGTGGGTCCCAATCAAGAGGTCCACTCCGCCCTCAGCGATTTGTGGTAACAGCGTCTTACGCGCCGCAGCCTTGGTGGCCCCCGTTAACAGGGCTACGTTCACCGGAAAATCAGCAAACAACTTGGCCAGATTATTGGCATGCTGTTCGGCTAAAATTTCCGTGGGCGCCATCAGCGCAGCTTGCGCACCAGCAGTAATGGCGGCATACATGGCAATAGCCGCCACCACGGTCTTCCCACTCCCAACGTCCCCCTGCAACAGTCGATTCATGTGAACGGGACGCTTCAGGTCGAAACAAATTTCGTTGACCACGCGCTTTTGCGCTGCAGTCAGTTCGTACGGTAGTGAGTCAATAAATGCCTTTAACTTCGCCAGGTCGTAGTGAAAAGCCTGACCGTGCAGCGTGTGATCTTGCTGCCGAACGATTTGTAGACGTAATTCAAAGAGGTAAAATTCCTCGAACTTCGCCGTTCGCCGGGCTGCCTGGGCCGCCGCATCGTTCGCTGGAAAATGCATGTCGTGAATCATTTCGCGCCGATGTAACAGCCGGTATTGCTCACGTAAGGTCTCTGGAATTAGGTCAACAATCACCGGCGAATAGTCCTCATAGGCTGATTCCACCAGCTTTTTGACGGTTCCCTGGCGAATTTCCTTGTTAGCCGGATAAATCGATTCCATTCCGCTGTCCGCACTAGCCAAGATCTTCATTCCCGCTAGACTCTGTCGTTTCGCATCAAAACGGCCATAGATCACCAATTCTGCTCCCACTTCCAACTGATCCTTGAGCCAGGGCTGGTTAAAGAAGGTCACCGGAATAATCGTGTGTTCATCGACTAGTAACCGAAAATTCAAGCGATTTTTCTTCCGACCGAACCGTGTTAGAACGGGCATAGCGGCCACGGTTCCTTTGAGGGTGACCTTGGCCTGATCCGTCAATTCAGCGGGATCCTTGGCCTCCAAGTCCTCATAACGGAAGGGAAAGTAGGTCAAAAGATCGTTGATATTTTCAATATCCAGACTCTTCAACGCCTGAACGCGTTTGGGGCCCACCCCAGCTAGGGTGGCCACACTATCGCTTAAACTTGCCACTGATTTTCCCTCCCATCATCGCTAACTAATGCGAAAAAAAGACTGGACCATTAGCCCAATCTTTTTTCGTACACCGGTTATTCAACCGAAATCAAGAATGGGTAAACCGGTTGGTCCCCTTCATGAACTTCTGTTTCTAAGTCATCGTCCAACGCTTCGACCTGTTCTTGCAATTGTTCTGCAACTTCAGCCGTCGTATCGGCACCATAAATAATCGTTATAATTTCACTTTCATCATCGAGCATGGCTTTGACCGTGTCGACCGCCGTGGTCAAAAGATCCGCGTCGGTTACCTTGATCGTTCCATCAACGATTCCCATGAAGTTGCCTTCCTTGATGTCAAACCCATCAAGTTGGGTATCACGAATGGCATGCGTTACCTGACCGCTCTTAACAGCTGACAGGTTGTCTTCCATTGCTTCTTGGTTTTCGTCTAACTCGGCATCTGGATTGTAACCCAGCATAGCTGTCATCCCTTGTGACACCGTCTTAGAATGTACAATGACGGCTGGCACATCGGCGACCTTGGCTGCTTGTTCGGCAGCTAAGAAAATATTCTTATTGTTAGGTAAGACAATGGCCCGCTTAGCCTTGCTTTGGTTGATGGCATCCACGATGTCTTGCGTACTTGGGTTCATAGTCTGACCACCGTTAACAACGTGGGTCACACCCAAACTCTTGAACAACGTCGCTAACCCGTCACCAGCAGTAATGGCAATGATGGCCGTATCAGCAGGCGCTTCTTCAGCAGTTGCCGTAGCAACGGCAGATTCAGCGGGGGCTTCATCATGTTCCATGATGGTTTCCTGTTGCATCCGCATGTTATCGACTTTGACCTTAGCTAAGTCCCCAAATTCTTGGCCCCAAGCAATCACTTTGCCAGGGTGTTCCGTGTGGACGTGGACCTTGACAATTTCGTCATCGTTAACGACCAGTAAGGAATCCCCTAAGTTAGCCAGGTAGTCGTAGAAGGTATCGTAATCAAAGTCATGATCAACCTGCTTACCGCGGCCAATACGAACCATGATTTCGGTACAGTAACCGAATTTGATGCTGTTAGGATCAAGTTTCCCTTGCACACTCTGGTGGTGGGTCGCATCGATCATTTCATCCATTTCGGCGTCGTCAGGCTTGTAGTCGCCCTCTTCAGCGACACGACCGTTCAGAGAGTCATTGAAGGCTTCCAAAACAAAAGTCAGCCCTTGACCACCGGAATCGACCACACCCACTTGCTTTAAGACGGGGAGTAAGTCTGGCGTCGTCGCCAAAGCAGCTTTGGCCGCTTCAAAGACGGCATCCATCACAGCTAAGACGTCGTCAGACTTCTTAGCTGTGTTTAAGCCGGCCTGTGCGCCTTCACGCACAACAGTCAGGATAGTTCCCTCAGTTGGCTTCATAACAGCCTTATAAGCTGTTTCTGCACCAGCTGCGAAGCCATCTGCTAAGTCTTGGGCCGTTAAAGTTTGCTTGTCAGCCAATTTCTTAGAGAAACCACGGAAAATCTGGGATAAAATGACCCCAGAATTCCCACGAGCTCCCATTAACAGTCCTTTAGCTAAAGCGGTTGCTAATGCCCCAACGGCAGTGCTGTCCAAGTCACGTTCGTACTTGGCCCCACTCTGCAGAGAAAGGCTCATATTGGTTCCCGTATCCCCATCTGGAACAGGGAAAACGTTTAGTGAGTTAATAAAATCGGCATTCTGGTTTAGTTTTTGCGAGGCGGCTTGGACCATCTTACCAAACTCAAGATTAGTAATTTCTGTTACTTTCAACTAAGTATCCTCCTTGATTTCAGTACGTCTGGCTAATCAGCCAACACCCGCACCCCTTGAACAATGACGTTTACTGAGTTTGCGTTAACCCCCAGCATCGTTTCCAGGTTATATTTAACTTTAGATTGAACGTTCCGTGATACTTCAGAAATCTTGGTTCCGTAGCTGACGATAATAAAGACGTCAATTGCTACGCCATTTTCTTCCTGTCGCACAACAACACCGCGGGCGTAGTTCTCCCGCCGTAAAATATCGTTAACGTTGTCACGGATTTGATTTTTGCTTGCCATGCCCACGACACCATAATTATCAGTCGCGGCACCCCCAACTACGGTCGCAATCACTTCATTCGTGATATCAATTGTTCCGTACTGAGTCTTAATCTTTACGGCCATGGAAATAGCCTCCTTGTCTGGTTGTAGAATCTTAACAGAGATTAATCTTACCACAACCCGCGCAAAAATAGAAATAGGAACTCTTAAAAGCACGCCCTGACGGTAAATAAGTGTCAAGCAAATTTACTTGAAAGAAAATATTGCGTTCCGCAAAATAGTATGGTAAATTAGTCAGGTGAGTAAAAAGCACTGCTTTTTTAAAGTAATGAATCCACAAAGGAGGGTTTACGCCATGGCAAAGGATTTTATCAACGGTAAGCGGACGCGCTTCGGTAACAAGCGTTCCCACGCTTTAAATTCATCTCGTCGCGCTTGGAAGCCGAACTTGCAAAAGGTTCGCATCTTGGTGGACGGTAAGCCGAAGAAGGTCTGGATTTCTGCCCGGACTCTGAAATCAGGTAATGTAACCCGCGTTTAGTTATAAACACGGTTATATAAGAAAAAGCACGAGCCAGTTCGCTGGTTCGTGCTTTTTTTGTGTCTCCTCCACTTGAAAGCGGTTATCACTGCAACCTCAAGTGAAAAGGTTTCATGTATCCGCCGGTCAATTTTTACTTAATATACTGCTATTTACTGAAGATTGGAAGTTCGAAAACCGTTATCAAGCCCGGAATAGCAAGTCGTTATAGGCTTAAAATTGGTCTCACCCAGCCACCTGCGGCGGTCAGAGATTCCGCCTGCTGTGGGGAACGCCTCCGGCCTGAAAAGCGGTCCTGCGGCTCGGTTTGAAGCCTGGAAAACCACCAGTCTCCAAACGCGTCCCACGCTGTAAGCCGAAAATCGGCTAACACCGTCGACACAGCTGGCTCCACCTCTGACCCCCTCCGGTTAAACAGGTTCTTGAAAACTAAGTTAGATTAGATGCCTGAGTGACAGTACTTCCTAAATTTTATTGGCGCGCCACTAGGTTGCCAAGAGTCAGTCGAATTTGGCAAACGTTAAGGTGGTACTTCTCCACAATATCTGACTAACTCCCAACACCCAAATTTTGTTGTATCAGGCATATGGCAAATAATACTTAGCAATCGAAGAAACTGGCTTTCAAAATCAGGTTTCTACTAGAAATTTTAAATCAAAAAAGAAATTATTTTTTCTTCAATTCAATTTAGCAATTCTGCAAAAAGTTAACTTGCACCCTGCATTAACAACCACCAATTTCCCTATATCAGGTTGGTCAGGTTGAAAATCACTCTTACTATGTCACGACCAACCACCTAATATTTCAAAATACATCAATGTAGCCGGAGGTTGCCAGGACTGGGACCGGCGGTGTCGATGGTGTTAGTTTGGGTGGGCTCTGCCCGAACTTACACCATGGGGCAAGCTTGGAGACTTGCGTGGTCTGCGAAAGGCTTCAAGTTGAGCTGGAGGACCGCTTCTCAGGCCGGAAGCGACCCCACAGCCGGTTCCAGTCCTGGCAGCCGCAGGCGGCACAACAAAAAACTCGCAGTCACCGCAAGTTTAGCGGTAACCACGAGTAATTTAAACCTTATTCATGCCGAGCTTCGTAAGTATCACAGCTTTGAATAACGCAGAGTAAACCGGTATCGAACTGAAATTCACCAGTCTTCCCCACAAACTCATTGCTAGCAAACGAAATCGGATATGGAATCGGTTCATTGTGTAGCTGATACTTTTCATTGATCAGGCTTAAATGGTCAATGGGAGTTAAAGGAATGAACGCCAGATAATTTTTATCTGGCTCCTTCTCCAACGTGTAATGACCAGGGAGGTAGAACGAAATCGTATTTTGCTTATCGATCAGACGAATCTGACTGGCATAAGCCTTAAATTGCGGTTCCAACACCAAAAACAGGTTGGCCAGAAAATGGTCGATTCGACCACCGGTGGCACCGTAGATGTCTACCCGTTCAGCAGCATAGTCGTTAAACGCAACTGACACGGCCATTTGGGTATCCGTAAAATCTTTTTCAGGTTGGGATTGCCGAATGTCTTTCACATTCCGGCGTACCCGTTGCAACTCCGGCGCTGCTAGGGAATCAAAGTCCCCAATAGCAGCTACCGGTTGGACATTATTATCGATCAACCGTAACGTCCCCCGGTCAACGCCAATCCAGGGGCCAACGATATTCTCAGCGAAGTCGGCCGGCCAATTGGCCTTGGGACCGCCCACGAGTAGATTAAACGTTCCGCCCCGTAGCATTACTTCGTTGCGTCCTTTAAGGCTTTGATCCGAGCAGCTGGGTCGTCTGCGTTGAAGACGTATGAACCAGCCACTGCAACGGTCGCACCAGCCTTGGCACAGTCAACAACGGTTTGGTCGTTGACTCCACCATCAACTTCGATATCGAAGTCATAGCCTTTTTCCTTCTTGATTGCGTCCAATTCAGCAATCTTGGAAACCGTGCTTTGTAAGAACTTCTGACCACCAAAACCAGGGTTAACGGTCATGACCAAAACTTGGCCAACCATGTCTAAGACTGGCAGGATGGCGGAAACTGGTGTCCCAGGGTTGATAACAACTTCTGGCGTAGCACCAGCGTTTTGGATCATTTGTAAGGCCCGGTGAATGTGTGGCGTTGCTTCAACGTGGACACCGATGATGTCAGCGCCAGCCTTGGCAAAGTCTTCAACGTAACGTTCTGGATTTTGAACCATCATGTGAACGTCTAAGACCATCTTCGTGATTGGCCGAATCGCCTTGACCCAACCTGGACCGTAAGATAATGCAGGGACGAAGCTACCGTCCATGATGTCGATGTGTAAGACCTCTGCTCCAGCTTGGTCCACCTTTTCGATATCTGGTTGTAAGTTGACATAATCGGCACTTAAAATTGAAGGCGCTACTTTAATCATAAATTCTCTTCCTCATTTCTTCTTGTTATAAATTGGTTTTTGATTCTTTAACAACGTAAGTAATAACAGGTAGTTATCATACCGGCTTTGCATCAAATCGCCAGCGGCTAAGGCGTCCTTGACGGCACACCCTGGCTCATTGACGTGAACGCAACCCCGGAAACGACACCCACTGGATAGGGCCAAGAACTCTGGAAAATACTGCCCAAGCTCCCGGTAATCGATAGTCAAGGTGTCATATGACGAGAACCCTGGCGTATCGGCCACTAACCCGCCGGCCACCGGCATCAGACTCACTTTACGCGTCGTATGCCGGCCCCGATTCAAGGCCGTGGAAATCTCACCGGTCGCCAACGTTAGCTCTGGTGAAATGTGGTTCAGCAGCGTGGACTTCCCCGCACCGGTCTGTCCCATAATCACGGTCTCCTTGTCAGCCAGCGTGGCCTTCAGTTGATCTAGACCTGCCGTCGCAAATGGTTCCCGGGTCAGGCACACCTGATAACCGATCTTTCGGTAACCCGCTGCCAGTTCTTCAAACTCCTGGTACCGGGCATCTTCAATCAAGTCAGTCTTCGTAAAGTAGATAACTGGCTGAATACCACTGACCTCAAGCGCAATCAGCTGACGATCCAATAAATTGGTCGAAAATTCTGGCGCCGCGACCGCCGTCACGACGACTCCCTGATCAATGTTAGAAACGGGTGGCCGGGTCAATGAATTATCCCGCGGTAAGATTTCTAAAATGTAGCCTTCCTTGGGCGTTGAACTCTCAAACGTCACGCGATCCCCCACCAATGGTGTGATCCGCCGCTTGCGAAAATTCCCCCGCGCACGGGTCCGGTACATTTTACCGTCACTGAAAACGTCATAGAAGCCGCTCAGCGATTGGCGAATTTGTCCCTCTGACATGCAGCACCTCCTTTATTCTTGTGTTTCTATCTGGCTGATTCTACACAAAAGCTCAGTCCTCTTTCATTATAAAAGAACTGAGCGTTAAATGCAGGCTTTTTCCTAATTTTTCGTGACATGATTATCTGAAGCAATGACGTGGCCGTCACGAACGACCTTATAAGCGCCCGATTTGCCCGCCGCTACCGTAAATGGCAGGGTCACCGTCGTATCCGCTGTAATCGTCATCTGTTTGTAGATTGAACTTAGCCCGTGGTCCTGATCCTTCAAATAAATCTGAACCAAGTTGGCCGTCGATGACGAACTACTGCTACTGCTATCTGAATCGTCAGCCGCATCGCTCTCATCTGAACTATCATCAAACGGAATCTTAACGTTAACACTGAACTTATCGGTACTCGTACTATCAGCCTTTTGCTCACCACGCGAAATCGTCAGTGTCACTTCATCACCTTCGTGAACCACGGCGCCCTCACCTGGTGACTGCTTAATGACGTGGTCCTTGGCAACGTCGGTTGAATAGGCGTACTGGAAGGCCAGGTTCAAGTTGTGATCAGTGGCATACTTCTGTGCTTGGGCTTTCGTCTTGTTTGACAGGTCGGCCAACGTGACGGTCGCCGAGCCAGTCGACACACTAAAAGTCATGTCGCTGTTCGCCGGTACCACGTTTTTGCCGGCCGCAATGCTCTGTTGGATAATTTTCCCAGCCGGCACGCTACTGGAGTGCACGGACTCACGGTGAACCGTGAAGCCCAACGCCTCCAGTTTGGCTGCCGTGCTCGCGTACGAATCGCCCTGGTAGTTGCCCAGCTTGAACCGCTTGGGGCCTGTGCTGATCCACAGGTCGACCGCCGACTGCCGTTTGAGCTGCGTTCCTGAACGCGGTTCCGTCCGCACGACCCGGTTGACCTTAACCTTGCTGCTAGCTGTCTTGTGGACCTCACCAACAGTCAAATGAGCCGTTTTAAGCTCGGTACGTGCCGTTGCTTCCTTCCGACCAATGACGCTTGGCACACTGGTCATCTGGGGCTTAAAAATGGCCATGCCAATTAAAACACCCAAGATCAGTAGCAATGCAACCAATCCAGCCAGCAAAAATTTTCGCCGACGGGGGTGGCGTGACTTCTTCCGTTTCTTTTTGCCCTTAGCCGGGGTCGAGTCATCTTGTGTCATAGTGGCCGCCGCAGATGAGTCTTCTGGTTCAGACTTGGTGGCCGCAGAAGCGGGTAACGGTGCGGAGCTTAACGCACTCGCCGGCAAGACCTTCGTCTCACCGTCATCGTCATTGGCTGGCACAAACTTAACCTCGCCCGCCCGTTTGGGTGATAACGACGTCTTCAAGTCTTCCGCCATGCTTTCAACATCAGTGTAGCGGTCCGCTGGTCGTTTAGACGTCGCCTTCAAGACCACGTTTTCCAACGCCTGCGGAATCCGCGGGTCAATGTCTCTGACGGACGGAATCTCCGACTGGAAGTGCTTCAGGGCAATGGAAACAGCCGTCTCACCTTCAAACGGCACGGTGCCCGTCAACATTTCGTAAAGCATGATGCCCAGCGAGTAGATGTCGGATTGCTTCGTCGCCATCCCTCCACGGGCCTGTTCAGGCGACAGGTAGTGAACGGAGCCTAAAACGGTATTGGTTTGCGTCAAGCTGTGTTCTGACAGGGCCACCGCAATCCCGAAATCGGTGATCTTAGCTACCCGGTTGCGATCGATCAGAATGTTTTGGGGCTTTAGGTCCCGGTGAATAATGTTGTGTTCATGGGCCATCTTCACGGCACTCAGGATCTGCTCCATGATCTGGATGACCTCTTGATAAGCAATTGGAAAGTGGTCCTTAATGTACGCCTTTAGGTCGGTTCCCTCGACGTACTCCATGACCAGGTACTGCATTCCATTTTCCTCGCCCACGTCGTAGACCTGAACGATGTTGGAATGAACCAGTTCGGTGGCTGCCAACGCTTCACGCTGGAACCGTCGAATCGTCCCGGGATCGTCTCTTAAATCGAGGCGCAGCAGCTTGACCGAGACATCCCGGTCAAGAATCAAATCATGTGCTAAGTAAACGTTGGCCATACCGCCTTCGCCCAGAGCGCGGATGATACGGTAGCGGCCATTTAGCGTATAACCGGTCCGCATTAGTCAGCCACCTCCTGCCCCGAGTTGGTGATCAGTAAGACCGTAATATTGTCCAAGCCACCGGCAGCGTTGGCCAAGTTAACCAAATCATCACACTTTTCAGTGGGCGTCAGGTCACTTAACAACACGTCTTTAATGGCTGCATCATCGACCATATTGGTCAAGCCATCGGTACAGAGCATGAGTTGGTCGCCCCTGACTAACGGGTACGTGTTGAGGTCAAAGCGGGCGTCCGTTGAGATTCCCAGTGAACGAATGATGACGTTCTTTTGGGGATGGTGCCGCGCAGCCTGCTTACTGATTTCACCGCGTTTAACCAACTCGTTGACCAACGAATGGTCCTCAGTCAGTTGGCGTAAAACGTCATCTCGCAGGAGGTAAGCGCGTGAATCACCAATGCTGGCAATGACGACCTCATCCGTAAAGTACAGGGCTGCCACCAGGGTCGTGCCCATGCCGTTTAAATCTGCAAACTGGTTGGACTTGTCGATGATCGACTGATTTTCTGCCGTGATTTCAGTGGTGATCCAGTCACGAGCAGCCGCAGGGGTGGTTAAGTGAGTCTGTTCAAACTCATGCCCCAGGTGGGACACCGCCATGGCACTTGCCACGTCGCCCCCCTGGTGACCGCCGATGCCATCCGCAATAATGGCCAGATGCTGACCAGCTTGGTTGGTATATACATCGACGTAGTCTTCGTTATCATTGCGTTGCTTCCCAATGGACGTTCGGTATGCGACTTCCATTAGCACTCACCCCTACTTCTTACGACGAAAGGCACTCACGAAGAAACCATCGGAATCAAAATCATCCGGATAGATCTTTAAGGTATCGTTCGTGCGATCATCTTTCAGTTGTTGACTAGTCTCGACCCGCATGGACTCGAATTCAGGATGGTCCGCCAGGAACTTGGTGGCGACGTCCGTGTTTTCCGTGTCCAAAATGGTGCAGGTACTGTAGACCAAGATACCATTAGGCTTAACCTTGGCGCTCACGGCGTCCAAGATTCCTAACTGTACCCGTTGTAATGATTGGATATCTTCAGGCGTTTTTTCGTAACGAATTTCTGGTTTCCGACGAATCAGGCCTAGCCCAGAACAAGGCGCATCGACTAGAATTCGGTCGAACATTTTCTTGGGATAAGCCTGGTCGATTTCCCGGGCATCCAAGGCGACGGCATCCACGCGGTCAGCCACGTGTAGCCGTTCCGCGTTGGCTTCGATCAGAGCTACTTTCTTGGGATGCAGATCCAAAGCAGTGACCTTACCACCTGAATGAGCATCGAGGTGCGCAGCGATTTGGGTGGTCTTCCCACCAGGTGCCGCACAGGCATCCAACACCTGATCACCAGGTCGAATCTGTAAAGCTTCTACTGGTAACATGGCACTCTCATCTTGAATCGTCAGGCGACCATCAGCAAATGCTTTGCTTTGGTTAGCTGCAGCATCGTCCAAACGGAAGGCATCCCCTGCCACTTCACTGTGAGTGACTGTGTAACCTTCGTCGTTTAACGCCTGTTCAACGGCTTCGACCGTGGTAACCGCAACGTTGACACGTACGGATTGTTCAGCTGGTTGGTTAATAGTCTCTAAGATCTTCAAGGTCTTGTCGGCACCAACTTGTTCCTGTAAGGCCGTGATCAACCATTCGGGAACTGAGTATTGCAGGCTTAGACACTTGGTTGGGTCTTTAATGGCCGCAATGTCTGGTAACCCTTGACGGTCCATGGCGTGCAGTACACCCGTGACAAACCGTCGGATGCCTTCGTGACCCCGGTCCTTAGCCAATTGAATGGCTTCGTTAAAGATGGCCCGCTTGGGAACACGGTCCAAGTAGATTTCTTGATAGAGTGCGACTAACAACGTCATTTTTACCCAGGGTAAAACTTTTTGGTTGGGCTTAACGAAGCCCTCCAAATAGTATTCCAAGGTCAGTCGGTGTTGAATAGTCCCGTAGACCAAGTTGGTCACAAAGCGCCGGTCAACGTCACTCAACGCGTGACTTTCCAGAGTTTGTTCCAATTGTAAGTTTGAGTAGGCCCCGTTAGCGACCCGTGTTAAAGCCTCGACCGCTAAGGCCCGAGGAGTTGTATTTTTCGTCATTATTCTGCCACCTGTTCACCAACGGCTAATTCATCCGTGGTCCCGTTTAGAAAGTCTGTAATGCTTAATTTTGGTTTCCCTGCTGGTTGTAATTCTTCCAGACTGATAACGCCGTGTTCCCCAGTTGCAATCGCTAAATGATGCTTGTCGCGACTCACAACTTGACCGGGCTTAAGATCGGTCTGTTCATCTAAAACGGCCACCCGCCAGAGCTTAGTCTGGACACCATTTAGGTAAATATGAGCCGTTGGAAATGGCCGTAATGCCCGCACCTTGCAGTCAAACAACCGGGCACTCAACGTGATATCGACTCGTTCCTCATCGGACTTGATGGTTGGTGAGAAGCTGACCTGGTCCTCATCCTGCTTCACTGGTGTTATTTCACCGGCTAACAGCTTCGGCAGTGTCTCCAAAAGGAGGTCGCGACCCAAGTCACTGAGCTTATCAAACATGCTGCCAACGTCATCCTGATCCGTGATAGGAATGGCCTTTTGCGAAAGAATATCACCGGCGTCCATTTTCTTTTCCATGAACATGATGGAAACCCCAGTCTCCTTATCACCATTCATGATGGCGTAGTGGACTGGCGCACCACCACGGTACTTTGGCAGCAAAGAGGCGTGCACGTTGACCGCCGCCACCTTAGCCGCCTTCAACAGCTTCGTTGGCAAGAATTGACCGAACGCCGCCGTGACGATTAGGTCCGGCGCGAGGTCGATGGCCTGCTGCATCTCTGGACTACCCGAAATCTTTTCGGGTTGAAGCACCTCGATATTGTGGTCGACAGCGACTTGCTTGACTGGTGAAGCCGTCAACACGTGCTTCCGGCCAACGCGGCGATCCGGTTGGGTCACCACGGCCAAAACGTCGTAGTCGTGTTCGATCAAACTACTCAGAATGGGCGCTGAAAATTGGGGAGTCCCCATAAAAATTACTGAAGTCATCTTGCACCATACTTTCTTTATCTACATAAAATTCATTGGTTCTGAATCAATCGTTACGGACAAGCCATGCCGAGCTGGTACTTGGGCGGCCTGTCGAATCTGTTCGAGAACTGGCTTTAACTGCGGTTCTTGCTTATATTTGATCACAACTTGATAATAATACTTCCGCTTGACCCGTGCAATCGCCTTGGGAGTAGGCCCCAGAATAATCGCATCGGGACTGAGTCCCTTCTTTAGGGCCGCCACAATTTGAAACATGGCTTTGGCCGCCACGGCTTCTTCCTCATGGCTCGCTGTCAGTTGGACCGCAAAGTAGTACGGCGGATAGCTTCCCTGATGCCGCATGTGCATCTCCGTAACGAAGAAGCGCTCGTAGTCTTGTTGTTGCGCCAGTTGAATAGCGTAATGGTCCGGATTAAACGTCTGGATGAAAACCTCACCAGGCTTGCTAGCCCGTCCAGCCCGGCCACTGACCTGAGTCAACAGCTGAAAGGTTCGTTCACTCGCCCGAAAGTCTGGTAGACCCAGAGCAGTGTCGGCGTTTAACACGCCAACCAGCGTAACGTTAGGAAAGTCTAGTCCCTTGGCAATCATTTGCGTCCCGAGTAGGATATCTGCTTCGTGCTTGCCAAATTTCTGCAAGATTCGTTCGTGAGCACCCTTTCGTCGGGTAGAGTCAACATCCATCCGGAGAATGTTAGCGCTAGGAAACTCGCGTTGCAGGGCTTGTTCTACCTTTTGCGTCCCAGTGCCGTAGTACCGAATCTTGCGGCTATGGCAGTTCGGACAAACGTGAGGAATTGCTTCCTCATGCCCACAGTAGTGGCACTTCATGGTATGCGTGTCCATGTGCAGCGTCAGCGAAATATCACAGTTAGGACACTTCAACACGAACCCGCAGTCCCGACACATGACAAAGGAAGAAAAACCCCGCCGGTTCAGCAACAAAACAATCTGTTCGTGCCGGTCCAACCGCGTTTGAATAGCCGTTAACAACGGCTGTGAGAAGTCACCCTCGCTCCGCTGCTTAACCTCCTCACGCATATCAACGATGTGCACGGGGGGCAATGGCCGGTCATTGACCCGCTTGGCTAACACAAGCCGCGTGTACAGACCCTTGGCAGCTCGGGCTCGCGTCTCCAAGGACGGGGTCGCACTGCCTAACACGACGGGGCACTGGTTGTACTGCCCCCGCCAGAGCGCAACGTCCCGAGCGTGGTAGCGCGGATTTTCATCTTGCTTATAACTACTTTCATGTTCCTCATCCATGATAATGATTCCCAGATTCTTGACGGGCGCAAACACGGCTGAACGTGCACCCACAACAACGGTGGCTTCACCACTGTCGATGCGGCGCCATTCGTCATACTGTTCACCCTTAGACAAGCCACTGTGCAAGACAGCCACGCGTTGGCCAAACCGGGCTTTCACGCGGTTGACCATTTGGGGCGTCAACGCAATTTCTGGGACCAGCATCAAAGCTGTGCGTCCCTGATTCAGGGCAACAGCGATGCTTTGGAGATACACTTCTGTCTTTCCACTACCAGTAACCCCTTCGACCAAGAAGTTTTGAACTTTCTGTTGGTCGATTGCCGTGGTGATCTGATCAACGGCTACCTGTTGCTCAGCGTTTAATTTTAACGGTTGTGTCGGTTTCACCGGTTGATGAAATGGATCGCGGTAAACCTCAATCTGTTGCTTCGTGAGCCAGCCTTTATCAGCGGCCGTGTTGATGACCGCCGCACTGACGCCCGCCCGGTGCACGATTTGTGATTGTGCGACTGGTGTGTCGGGAGTCATGGTCTGCAGATATGCCAATAAATCGGCCTGCTTAGGCGCCTTCTTCGCAACCGTCACTTGAATCTCCTGCAACTTGGAAACCGGTAACGCCGGCGTAATCCCAGTTGTCGTCTTAGCGGCCGCCCGGTCCTTGACCTGATAGACCACTTCCACCTTACCCGCGCGCTGAAGCTTTAACAAGCCAGACACGGTTTGATCATCGAGCTTGGCTGCATCGAATTCACGGGGAGCGCCGTCTGGAAAGTACGTGGCCATTTCAGTGGCCGTCAAGGGAGTCGTTGGCTGAATAAAGCGCTCCGTCTGGGCCTTCAGCAAGTTTGGCAACATGGTTTGAATGCAAGTAATTCGAAAGGCATAGGTCGTATCGGCCAGCCAATCGGCTAATTGTTGTAACTCCGTATTCAAGACGGGCGCTAAGTCGAGCACACTTTGAATGGACTTGAGCTGCCCGTCAAAATTGGTGACGTCACTCAAACCCACGACCACGCCGGAAACCACCCGTTTACCGCGGCCAAAGGGAACCGTGACCCGCATGCCAACCTCAACCTGATGTTCAAGTTCGGCTGGGATGGCGTAGGAATAAGGGTCGTTCGTTTGCATGGTGGGAACGTCCACTAATACTTGACCAATCTGGGCCATGGTGTGTCACCTCACTTCTTCACTAATAATTGCGCTAAGCGGTCCACGAGGGCCGTTGCGATAATGGCCTTGCTGGCCTTAGGCGTCTGATCCGTGCTACCATCTGGTGAAATGAAGGTGACCTGATTGTCATCTCCGTTAAAGCCAATGTCCTTCCGGGAGACGTCGTTAGCAGCCAACAGGTCTAAGGACTTGCTAGCCAGTTTCTTTTGACCGTTAGCCAACAGATTTTGCGTTTCAGCCGCAAAACCGATGGTCACTTGGTCGGGCCGCTTAATACCAGCGACCTGTTTTAAAATATCTGGTGTTTTCTTTAATTTTAAGATCAATTCGTCATTAGCTGGCGTCTTTTTGATTTTCTGATCAGCAGTCGTTTCAGGTTGAAAGTCTGCAACAGCCGCCGCCATGACTAGCGCATCTGCCTTAGGGAAACGTTCCAACACGGCGTTGGACAGGTCTGTGGTACTCTGAATCGGTACAACGGTCACCCCAGCCGGCGCCGTTAAGTTAGTCGGTGCGGTGATCAACGTCACCGTTGCCCCGGCTTGTCGAGCGGCATTAGCCACGGCATACCCCATTTTACCGGAAGAATCGTTGGTTAGGAAGCGAACAGGATCTAAACGTTCTCGCGTCCCCCCAGCCGTGACGATGACTGATTTACCAGCTAAGGTCTGTTCCCCGAACAGGGCCAGGCCATCAACTTGGGTCACAATGTCGGCGGGCTCTAGAAACCGACCTTGACCAGAATATCCCTCGGCCAAGGCACCGGTAGCGGGCGTCAAAACGTGCACGCCATCGGCCTGTAGCTGGTGATAGTTACGCTGGGTGGCTGGTGCCTGCCACATATGGCTGTTCATGGCGGGAACCACGACTTTAGGCGCCGCCGTCGCTAACCAAGTGGCACTCGCTGCGTCATCGGCTAGTCCGTTAGCCAGTTGCGCCATAAGATTGGCTGAAGCGGGGGCTACAATCGCCAGGTCAGTCCAGTCGGCCAGTTCAATGTGGTCGATGTTACCATCGGCCTGCCACCAACCAGTTTCAGTTAGCACCGGATGCTTAGTGAGTGCCGCAAAAGTTGCCGCGGTAATAAACTTGGCAGCGGCGGCCGTTAAAACAACGCGGACGTCGGCACCAGCGCGTTGTAAGTCTCTTGCAAGTGTGGCGGCCTTATAACTCGCAACGCTGCCACCAACGGTTAACGTAATGTGCTTTTCTTCAAACATGGTTCCCCTCCATTAAACGTTTTATGATAAAAAAAGCCAGATTACCAAACGGCAACCTGGTTCTTACTGAAGCGCCAAAACTAGGCGTCCAGATCCTTTTCGTCCGGATCAATCATTAAAGCTCCGGCCGCAATTTCTTCAAGGGCCCGGCCAATCGTCTTAGGCGACTTGTAGTCGGTCAAAAGTGGCTTAGCACCGGCGTCTAATTCGTGTGCCCGCTTGCTAGCCAGCATAATCAAAGAATACCGTGAATCCACTTGTGCTAATAAATCATCAACTGAGGGATAGAGTAGCATTTTTTATTCGTCTCCAATCATTTGTTCGTAATCCGGCATGACCCGGGTTACCCGTAACCGTTCGCTCCGAATAATCATCTGAATCCGGTCGACCGCCTTCGTGACCTCGTCGTTTACCACGGCGTAATCGTAGTTGCGCATCATCCGAATCTCACCAACGGCCTTCTTGATTCGCTTGTTAATGACGTCCATGGCGTCCGTTCCCCGACCAATCAGGCGATGCTTCAGTTCCATTAAGTCTGGTGGCGTCAAGAACACGAAGACTGCGTCTGGACAGTTTGCGCGAACCTGCATGGCACCATTGACTTCAATTTCCAAGAAAACATCTTTTCCCTGGTCTAGGGTCTCATTTACATATTTTAACGGGGTACCATAGTAGTTGTCAACATACTTGGCGTACTCCAGCATCTCACCATTACGAATATTCTCCTCAAATTCTTCCTTGGAGACAAAGTAATAATCGACGCCATTGACTTCGCCCTCTCGCGGTTGACGAGTCGTCATCGAAATGGAGTAAGAAAAGTCTGTCGCACCGGTCTCAAATAACGCCTTGCGAACGGTTCCTTTGCCGACTCCGGAAGGACCGGAGAGAACAATGAGCATTCCACGTTTAGCCATCGTTTAAAAATCCCTTCAATAAATATTTATTTATGGGAACGTAAGCCTTAATCGTCGACTCAGGCTTACCGACCCGTTTAAAGCCAGAATTACCTGACTTGAACTATAATCTATAGGATACTATATTACCACTATTCAGCGTTGAAAAGGGACATTCGGTCTTAGTTTCTCGAAAAAAGTCGTAAATCACACAAATTATTTGAAAGAGAACAAAAAGACTTGCTATTTCAAACGTGTGTTCGTATAATATAAATACAAACAAATGTTCGAGGTGATCAGCATGCAAAATTTAAACGCAACCGGTGCCGCCCTGTCTGATCGGGTCGCCACGGTTTACAAGGAACTGTTCAGTAGTCTTCCCGTCATTGACGGTGAAGTCGTTCAGCCCCAGATGCCCGTAACTCAACTCAGCTACTTTATTCAGCAGGCACTCGACCGCCACTACTTAGTCCGATTACAATTTAAGAGCGCACCAGACACTGCCCCTGCTACGGCCATTGGCCATTTGAAGCAAGACACCGCTGGTCACCTCATTTTAAAGCAAACCCAACAGTTGACCACCATAGTGGCAGAAAACCTGCTCCGGTCAGTCCAACGCGTTAAATAAGCTAGTCACTAACGACCACGATAGAAAGCTATTTCTACCGTGGTCGTTTTTTGTCTCTTAACGGCTGTTGACACAAAAACCAGCTAGGCTATCGGCCCAACTGATTTCAAATTAACCGTTATTTAGTTGCGTCGTTCACGCCGCCATTGCCAGAAACTAAGGCCAAAACCGAGTAAAAGGACACCGCCTAAAACGGCAAAGATGCTCTTGGCTTCACTAGTCTGTGGTAATAGATGCTTGGCTGCTGAGATAAGATTCCCATCCCCAACAGGATGCTTGGATGATGAACTAGCACTTGGTGTTGCGGTTGCACCGGTCATACCACTGTTGTCGGAAGAACTGGTAGATGATGTACTGGAAGAACTAGTTGAAACACTGGGCGTCACACTAATTTTGGAATGATTGCCACCACTTGATGATGTCGAGTTGCTGCTAGAACCAGAGTTAGAATCCGAACTGGAATCTGACCCCGAGTGTGAACTGGATTTAGAATCTGAACCAGAATTTGATCCGGAATTTGAGCCTGAGCTTGAACCAGAACTAGAACCTGAATTGGAACCAGAATTGGAATCTGAACTGGAATTTGAGCCCGAGCTTGAACCAGAACTTGAATCGGAGCCAGAACCTGAATTGGAATCTGAACTGGAACTTGAGTCCGAACTTGCACTAGAACTTGCACTAGAACTTGAACTTGAACTTGAATCAGATTCAGAACCTGAATTGGAATCTGAACTGGAACTTGAGTCTGAGCTTGAACTTGAACTTGAACTTGAACTTGAACTCAATACATCTTCCTGCGTGACGGCCACAGCTGCAGGTACAGCTGCTTGTGTATCTTCAATTGTAAATTGCTTAGGCTCACCAACCTTATACCCAGTTGGTGCCGCCGTTTCAACGAACTCATACGTCCCTGGTGCCAGACCATTCACAGTAAACGTCCCGTCATCCCCGGTTGTATAAGTATTGGTACCAATGGCATTGCCATCCTTATCAGCCAATTGGAACACGGCACCCTTTAACTTCTCGCCAGAATCCTTGTCTATCTTGGTCAAAGTTACGGAACCTTGGGTATCTGTCTGCGATACATCCACGTGTGAATCTGTGTTTTGTGGTCCAATACTAAATGGAACTGTTGCTGGATTTATTTGATAGCCTTTAGGTGCCGCCGTTTCAACAAACTGATAGTCACCAACTTCCAAGGACGTACTATTAATTTGTCCCTTTGAATCGGTGACCAAATGGGTCTGATAATCAGTAAACAAGCCATCACTGTTCTTCTTCTGGAGTGTATAAGTTGCACCAGGTAAAAGACTGCCCGTAGTCGCGTCCTTCTTAGTCAACGTCACACTGCCAATGTACGTCACATCAATTTCTGCGCTACCGCCCCACGGAGCGTCCTTATGGGTATCAGCCGTTATATTCGGCGTGGCTGGATTTGAACCGGAACCAGAACCAGTTCCGGCACTTCCCGTTTCACCGTCTTCGGCTTCCAAGCCTACATAATTCCCAAAGTAGCCAGCCGTTTGTCCAGTCAAGCTACTAGAATCAACCTTGGCGTAGTAAGACAGAGTGACTTTCTTGGTGACGTTTTTAAACACCATCTTTATTTGTGACCCGGTCACCTCGACGGTTGGCGTTAGTTTAGTCCCGTCTTCATCATTTGCCGTAACACCATGTTCACTATCAAAGCTCTGATAGCCACCGAGATCATCCGTTAACGTCACCGTCCCCATATTTTCTTCTTTGGGATTAAAAACAATCTGCCAAACAACTCGGGTCGGAATCTTATTAGCATCATAATCATCCTTTTGAACCCAACCGTTCTTGGCAATCACATAGTCATTTCCACCACCAGAAGTGTCCGTAGCGTTCCCGGTCGCGTTAATTTTCATCGTTCCCTTATTATAGGTATTCACGTTAGCGAGCTTATCATTAAAGGTGATTTCCCCCGTTGTAGCATCAGCGTCAATCGAAAAACTACCAATAGTTGTCGCTGACTGGTCACCAGTCTTAACATCAAAACCGATTGGCCCATGACCAGCTGTTGTCGGCAAAGTAACGGTTGCTGTGTCACCATCTTTAATATTGGTCCCATTCGTCACTGTCCAATCATAATACAATTGATAGCTCTGACCAGAAAGCAGTGGTGAATCCTTTGGCACTTCCGTGTAGGTATTACTATCACCAGTTTGTTCCATAATTTTGCTAGGTGCATCTAACCCCTGCACCTGACCGTCAATACTGTCTGCCGACGCAGACCCCTGAAAACCAAATAAAACTATAAAAGTAACTAAAAACCCCAAACTCCATGCTGCCAATTTCTTTCCCATGATGCCACACCTCTTCCGGTTTGTTACTTTAATTAACTTAAGTATAATCCAAAAAGTGGTATAAATTAAATATAAATTTAATAGTAACCTGAACTAATCTCCAAATTAACTACTGCCCGTGTGAATGACAGCATTAAAAAAGACTGGTTACCCAGTCTCACAATTAACTTTCATACCACTGAACCATTCATTGAACAGCTAATTTACGTGCTTTGTTTTCTGTTTATTTCGTTTAGTCTTAGCCTCATCTGCCAATCCCAGCAGTTCACTAGCATGTTCCAACGCTAGCTTCGTTACCTGAGTGCCGGCAGACATCCGGGCAATTTCATCGACCCGTGCCTTATCTCCCAAACGAGTTAGGCTCGTTTCGGTCCGCTCACCCACAATTTTCTTCGCAATGAAGTAGTGGTGATCGGCCATCGCCGCCACCTGTGGCAAATGCGTGATACAGAGCACCTGTGACGCCCGGGCAATACCACTGATTTTTTCGGCGATTGCCTGAGCAACTCGGCCACTGACTCCGGTATCGACCTCATCAAAGATAATCGACGTCACGCCCTGCGATTCGGAGAAAATCGTCTTAAGCGCTAGCATGATTCGGGAAAGCTCCCCACCGGAAGCAATCTTAGCTAACGGCCGCATAGCCTCGCCAGGGTTGGTCCGTAGATAAAATTCCACGTGATCCAGTCCTGTACTTAAAATCGGTTGGCCCTTGGACCGTGTAAAATGCACGGCAAAAACCGTCTTATCCATGTAGAGGTCCGCCAATTCACCGTGAATAGCGGCTTCTAACTTGGTAGCGGCTTGTTTCCGGGCCTTACTGAGCTGTTCGCCAATCTGTAACAGGGCCGACCGCTGTTCAGCAACCTGACCTTCTAAATCGTCGGCCTGCTCATCGGTGGATTGCATCTGTTTCAGTTCTACAGAAATCTTATCAAAGTAGCTCAACACTTGTTCTTCAGAATCACCGTACTTACGCTTCAGTTGGTTAATGACGTCCAAACGACGTTCAATTTCATCCAAACGACCCTCGTCCCATTCCAACAGATCCAGTTGAGAGGAGACGTCCCCCACGGCGTCATTTAGGGCATAGTAGGCCGTCTCTAAGCTACTAGCAATCTGCTTAAAGGCGGGATCAAAGTCCGCAATGGCCTGCATAGCCTGCATGGCACTACTGATTTGATCATTCGCTCCGGGAGTCGTATCCTCCCCCGACAACAGGAGCTGTGTCCGCTGTAGGCCGTCGTTGATCTTCTGGAAATTATCCAGGCGATCCCGCTCCGCAATTAGCTCCGTCTCTTCACCCGCCTGTAGATTAGCTGATTCGATTTCATTGACCTGAAACTTCAACATATCGAGATGCTGGGCCCATTCCTTTTCGTTAGTCCGCTTATTTTCCAACGTAGCTTGAACCTGTACATAACGTTGATAGGTCTTTTGATAGCGCTGGCGTAAGTCAGCAATCTTATCCCCGGCAAACTCATCGAGCATCCCCAGATGTTTTTCTGGTTGCATGAGTTCCTGGTGCTCGTTTTGCCCGTGAATGTCGACCGCCGTTTCGCCAATCCGTTTCAAAGTATTGGTGTTAACCAACATCCCATTGACCCGACAGGTATTGCGACCATTTTGATGAATTTCACGCTGCAAAATGACGCTTCCATCATCGTGATCAATTCCCAAATCGTCTAAAACGCGATAGGTGGCCCCACCATGTGGAAACGAAAAGCTCCCCTGGATGATGGCCTTATCGGTCCCCGTCCGCACAAAGTTGGCTGAGCCGCGGCCCCCGGCCAATAAGCCCACTGCATCAATGATAATGGACTTCCCAGCACCGGTTTCCCCGGTCAGAACAGTCATGCCTTTCTTAAAGGCAACGTCCAACTGGTCAATAATCGCAAAATTTTTAATTGAAAGCTCCTGTAACACGTTTTGGCCTCCTAAAATAAAACGACCACCGCTGCTTCGTCAGCGCTAATGCTGGTGAGTCAATCGTGGTCGGTGTCTTAATCCGCAAGCATGCGGTCAATCGTTTTTTCTAGTTGTAGGGCGCCTTGATGGTTGACGCACACCGTCAAAACGGAACTGTCATCGCCCACCGTACCAAATACAAAGTCATACCGCATCTGATCCAGCAACGAAGCAATCACGGGGCCGTTACCTGGCAAAACCTTTAAAATCGTAAATTGATCTTGCACCGCAAAGGAAATATAGGCGTTCTGCAAGGTTCGCTGCAATTTCTTTTGCGTATCGATTTTCTTTTGCACGGGTAAACTATACCGGTAACCACCAGAATCAGCTGGTAACTTGACCAACTGCATTTCCTTAATGTCCCGTGAGATGGTGGCCTGCGTCACGTGAATCTCGTCTTCAGCTAACAGCCGCACAAAATCCTCTTGTCGTTCAATTTCTCGGGTCGTCAGTAGCCGCTTAAGTAATTGCTGACGTTCTTGCTTCTTCATACCTAGCCCCCCTTATGTGATAAAAATGCATAATCTTATCATATACCAGACCTAAGTATTTGGAAAGCATATTCTCATAATTTTCTCATAATCTACTGATTTAGGCCTTTATAAGCATTGTCAATAGTATGTTCCACTGAGACAGAACTTGCAACAACTGCATGTTTATCAACTGACTGTAAGTGGACTAAAAACTCAATATTTCCCTCACCACCACGAATTGGCGAGAAATCAAGTCCTAAGACACTATAACCAGTGGCCAACGCAAAATCCAAAATCCCGGTTACCACGGATTCATGGACTCGCCGTTCTCGAACGATACCATGCTGACCGACGTCTTCCCGATCCGCTTCAAATTGCGGTTTTATCAGGGCAACCACTTCCCCATTCTCAGGCAGAATGCCCTTCAATGGCGGTAGAATCAGTCGTAATGAAATAAATGACACGTCAATTGACGCAAACGTCGGTTGTCCCTGTGTGAAGTCGGCTAACTTACTGTAACGGAAGTTGGTATGTTCCATCACAATGACGCGGGGGTCCTGCCGTAGTTTCCAAACTAATTGATTACTACCAACATCCAGCGCATAGCTAAGTTTGGCCCCATTTTGCAGCATGACATCCGTAAACCCACCGGTTGAAGACCCAATGTCCAAGACGGTGCGATCTTGAACGCTAATGTTAAAGCTTTCAAGCGCCTTAGCCAGTTTAAATCCGCCCCGTGAAACGTATGGGAGCGGATGGCCCTTTAAATGGAGCTCGGTATCTGCCGGAATCATTGAGCCCGGTTTATCCAGTCGCTCTTCGTTGGTCCCCAGGATCTCACCCGCCATTACGGCGCGTTTTGCCTCATCCAATGAGGTGTAAAGGCCCTGTTCAACTAAGAGGTCAGCGACGCGTTTCTTTTTCATCTATTTTCCACCCGTTTCGTGTCAAAGTAACTAAAGAATGCGGCCAATTGATTCCGGGCAGCACTAGCTGGCAACGCCCGTAAAGCCGTTTGACCGACCTGAATCGTGTCGATCAGGGCTTGGTTGGCCCCTTGCAGCCCAAGCTTACCTGGATACGTATTCTTGGCTTCACCGGCATCCTTCTGCGTTGCCTTACCCAACTCTTGTGGCGTACTGACCACATCCAAAATATCATCATAAATTTGAAACGCCAGTCCAAAGGCGTCCGCAAATTGAAGGTAAGGTTCCCATTGATTTTGCGGTGTTTCACTCAGAATCAAACCAGCCTGAACTGCGAAATGCAGCAACGCGCCAGTCTTTTCTTTATGCAGAACTCGTAATCGTGCCAATGGCAGATCCACGTGTTCAGACTGAATGTCCTTCGCTTGACCTGCGACCATGCCGTGAGGCCCCGCCGCCTGGGCGAGCGCCAGGGTCAAAGCCGCTTGGGTCTGCGCTGGCAAATCCGTTGCCGTTAGCCACTGAAAAGCCAACGTCAGCAAGCCGTCGCCAGCTAAGGTGGCCATCCCCGCGCCAAATTTAACGTGATTAGTGGGTTCACCCCGACGCAAATCATCATTGTCCATGGCCGGTAAATCGTCATGGATCAGTGAATAAGTGTGCAAAAGTTCTAAGGCCATCACCGGTCGCCAGTGCCGCTCAGAATCAAAAGAGACGCCACGCGCCTGCATGGTCGCCACGGTCAGTAAGGGCCGCAGCCGCTTGCCGCCAGCCAAAACTGAATACTGCATAGCTTCAGCCAAACGTGCATCCCCACTATCCGCAGCAATCGCTGCCGCCAAGGGCGCGTTCAATTGTGGGACCCAGGTCGTTTCGAATTCTTTTAACTGCGCATCAATCGGCATCACCCGTGCCCCCTTGTGGCGCCTCAAAGGCCACTTCTTGGTCTGAATCATTCATCATAGTCGTCAATGTTTTCTCGGCGTCCTGCAGTGTCGCCTGTAGGTCTTTACTGAGCGCAACGCCCTTTTGGAATTGATCTAAAGCTTGTTCCAAAGGAATATCGCCTTGTTCGAGTTGAGAAACAATGGTTTCCAGGGTCGTTAAATTTTCTTCAAAGGTTGGTTTCTTATCTTCACTCATGTGTATCCTCCGATGCTGGTTTAATTGCCGTAATGTTGGCTTCAGCGGTCCCATCACTCAGGTGAATGGTCGCTTTAGCCGGTTTCAAGGCACTGACCTGACGTACAACGTGATTGTCCTGCGTCACGTAACTATAGCCACGCCCCATAATTTTTAAGGGACTTAGGTAGTCTAACCCATTAATTAACTGTGCAACGCGTTCTTGTTTCGTCGCCAAATACCGTTTGACTTCCGTATTTAACCGCGCACTAGTCTGGTTCACCGTTAGTTGATCACGGTGAACCCGTTCCAATGGCGACTGGCTGACCAATCCCTGCTTAGCCAACTGAAAACGCTGGCTCTGTTGGCGCAACGTGGTTTGCAGGTTACGCGTTAATCCCTGCTGAGCTCGGTCGAGTCGTTGCAAATAGGTCTCGTATAACCGCTGTGGCTGCCGAAAAACGTACGCGGTCATAAGTTTTTTTAACCGTTCACGTTGGAAATTAAGGCGGTTACTCATCGCATTGTAGAGCCGCGTGCGCTCTTGCTGGAGCTTAAGCAGTTCATCGTTCAAGACCGGAACCGCTAACTCCGCCGCAGCCGTTGGCGTAGCTGCGCGTACATCGGCCACCAGGTCAGCAATCGTCGTATCAGTTTCATGACCAACGGACGAAATCACTGGGAGTTCACTGGCAGCAATCGCTCGAGCCACACTCTCTTCGTTAAATGGCCAGAGGTCCTCAATCGATCCACCACCCCGACCAATAATCAGCGTGTCAAAGTTTCCCGCCGCGTTCGCACGTTGAATTTGGCGAACGATGTCGGGCGCCGCAGCGTCACCCTGAACTACCGCCGGATACAGCACAATTTGGGCAATCGGGTAACGCCGACGCGCAGTCGTAATAATATCACGGATAACGGCACCGCTAGGACTCGTTACCACGGCAATTCGTTTTGGAAAACGCGGTAATGGCCGCTTGGGCGCATCAAACAAGCCCTCCGCAGCCAGTTTTTTCTTCAACTGTTCGTACGCCTGATAGAGCTGGCCAATACCATCTGGCTCCATGCGTTCCACGTAGATTTGATAACTCCCACTGGGTTCATACAGGGAAATTCGCCCGGTCACGAGGACCTTCATCCCAACTTCAGGCGTAAATTTTAATTTTTCAAAGGCTGATTTAAACATGATGGCACTGATTTTTGCGTGGTCATCCTTGAGACTGAAATATTGATGTGCATGTGGTCGCAGACGAAAGTTAGAAATTTCCCCCGTCAGATAGACCTTGCCCAAGTATGGATCCACGTCAAACTTACGCTTTAGATACTGTGTCAGCGCCGTGACCGTCAGATAATCATTTGTCGCCAAGTTATTCACTCCACTCACATAAATCAACAGTTTGTTCCATCAAGGTGGCAATCGTCATCGGCCCAACACCACCGGGTACCGGCGTAATGGCTGCAGTTTTCTCCGCAACGCCATCAAAATCGACATCTCCGGTCAGTTTGCCGTTTTCGTCGCGGTCCATTCCCACGTCAATGACGATGGCACCAGGCTTTACATCTTTTTCTTTGATCAGATGTGCAACACCGGTCGCAACGACTAAAACATCGGCGGTCCGGGTCAATTCGCTTAAATTCTTCGTATAAATATGGGCCACACTAACCGTCATGTCGGCATTCAACAGCATTGCTGCCATTGGCCGGCCAACGATCATACTCCGACCAACCACCACCGCGTGTTTGCCTCGTAAGTGGACAGGTAAAGAATGCAGCATCGTCATGATGCCCCGCGGGGTGCACGAAACCGGATGATTCCCGGGCAGATTAGCAAACAGCCGCCCCACGTTCAAGGGGTGGAACCCATCAACATCCTTAGCCGGATCGATAGCCGCTACAATAGCCTGTTCATCCAATCCCACTGGTAACGGAGATTGCACCAAAATTCCGTGAACGCTAGGATCCACGTTGTAGGTTTCAACGATGGCCAACAGTTCTTCCTGACTAACCGTTGCGGGGAGTTCCCGCACAATAGAGTTGATACCCAATTGTGTTGCCTTACGGTGCTTGTTACGCACATAAATGGCACTGGCTGGATCATCCCCCACGATGATCACCACGAGCCCAGGAACGCGTCCACGTTCTTTCAGTGCGGATACCCGTTCCTTAGTCTTTGCGTTAACTTCCTTAGCAAGTTGCTTGCCATCGATGATGGTCGTCATGAAGCTCGTCCTCCCCAAAATTTAAAGTTACCTATTATTTTAGCATATTCGCCAGCAAAACGGGACCGAACACCTCAGTTCAGGTCGCACTTTTAGTTTAACCAATCGGATGTTCTCCAACCGGTCAAATAAGTTACCTACTCATTTCCATTCAGAATAGTCTCCGTGAATCTGACCAGTCCAATGAACCTGATTTCTAAGCCTTGACCTAATTAGTCGCACTCCGGAGGCCAGAGATGTCGCCTGCTGTGAGGACGCTTCAGACTGGAAGAATACCAGTCTTCTCGCTCGCTTTGAAGCCACGAAAAACCCGTGTCTTCAAAGTCGCCCGTGCTGTAAGTTGGAAAATCACCAGCAAACACCACTTTCACGGCTGGCGACATCTCTGGCCTCCTCCGGCTCTGATTGTGGTGTAATATATTTCTTGCTAACAGAGTTTACTGGAACCATGCGTAACGGTCTAACCGATAGCAGACAGCTCTAGCAAAATACTGTATAAGCCAAGGGACTGCCAGACGTGGACTCAGGCGTATCGTTCTGCTTGGTCAGTAGATGTTCTTCCAAATTGGCTTAGCTGAAGACCATGCCTGAAAACTCACTTCTTTCGAGGTTTCAAGTTGCGTCTGCACCGTTTCAGCCCATATCTGGCGGGCGGTAAGGCGGGAAATAAAAAACGAGGACCCACCGGCTAAATTGCCAGCGGGTCCTCGTTTATTTAAATGACTAGGATTCTGTATTCGCGTCGTCGCCATCTAACGTATGTGCTAACACACCGTTGATGAACCGACGGGACCGGTCGTCACTAAACTTCTTGGCTAATTCCAAGGCTTCGTTAACGGCTACACGGTTAGGAACTTCTTCCACGTCATCGATTTCGTAAAATGCCAACCGCAAGATCACCAAGTCAGTCTTGGCGATTCGCTTTAATTGCCACCCAGTACTCAAGTATTGGTCGATTTGCGCATCCAAATCACTTTGGCTCGCTAAAACGCCGTCTACCAGAGTCTGTAAGTAATCTGGCACTGGAACGAGTTGGTTCGGGTCATCCGTCAAAACACGTTGAAACAACGCATCATGATCGGCATCGGGATTGGCGTTCAAGGCAAAAAGCATTTGAAACGCGCGTTCCCGAATTTGATGTCGTGTAAGTGTCACTATTGGTCACTGTCTCCTTCATCGGTCTGGTTGAACAGGTTATCTGGATCGACCTGTTGCGCCGTCTTTTCGGGAATGACGCCTTCCACGTGAACGTTAACTTCACGTAAATCGAGGTCCGTCATGAACAACAATTGTTGCTTCACGCTATCTTGAATGGCCAAGGCAACCTTGGGAACCGCTACCCCGTAATTCAAGTAAACGTAGACATCGACCGCCAATTCGTCGCCGTCAAAGACTAACTTAACGCCCTTGCCATGTTGCTCCTTGCGACCAAATAATTCGGTGACGCTGTTTGCCAGAGAACCTCGCATCCGAGCGACCCCTTCAGTTTGACTAGCCGCGATGCCGACGATGATTTCGAGGACTTGCGGTGCCACTTCGATCTTGCCCAAAGCAGGTTCCTTGGATTCTAAAATAATATTAGTATCTTCTGCCATTCGTTGACCCTCCCTTACTGATTAAACGTGTGGTAAACCTAGGCGCGAGAAATGTACGTGCCGTCGGTGGTGTTGATGGAGAGCTTGTCGCCTTCGTTAACGAAGAATGGCACTTGTACGACTAAGCCAGTGTTCATGGTAGCAGGCTTGGAACCACCAGAAGCGGTGTTTCCCTTGATACCAGGTTCAGTAGCCGTAACTTCCAAGACAACGGTGTTTGGTACTTCGATTCCTAAGACTTCGGAATTGAATTGAACCAAGTCAACGTTCATGTTTTCTTGTAAGTATGGCAGTTGATCCTTGATTTGATCATCTGGCACTTCAATTTGTTCGAAGTTGTCAGTGTCCATGAAGACCCGGTTGTCGGCGTCTTCGTACAGGTATTGCATAGAACGCGTTTGGATATCAGCACGTTCCATCTTGGCACCGGCACGGAAAGTCTTTTCTTGAACGGCACCCGTCCGTAAGTTCTTAAGCTTTGAACGAACGAAAGCGCCACCCTTACCAGGCTTAACGTGTTGGAATTCAATGATCCGCCAGATTGCGTGATCGACTTCAATAGTTAAACCGTTTTTAAAATCAGCAGTAGAAATTGCCATAATGTGTTCAGCCTCCTAAAATATGTCCTCTTTATAATATCAATTCTTACCCATAAAAAGCAAGATACGTGGGCCACTTACAGAATAATTAAATTCCGGGGTACCGTCGTCAGGACTTCGTGACCGGTTGGCGTCACCAATAAATCATCCTCAATTCTGATACCACCCTTGCCGGCAAAGTAAACACCGGGTTCTACCGTAACGACCTCGTTAGCAGTCATTACGTCTGGCCAACCGTGGCCAATGTTCGGTCCCTCGTGAATGTCCAAGCCAATTCCATGGCCGGTTCCGTGAATGAACGCCTCACCAAATCCGCGTTCGGTCAAGAAATTGCGACCGATTGCATCCAGTTGGCCGCCAGTCACGCCAGGTTTAACCGCTGCCATGATCTTTTCTTGGGCACTTTGAACGGCCTGGTAAGCCGTCCGCAACATTTCGCCAGGATCGCCCAAGGCCACCGTCCGGGTCACATCAGAGGTGTACCCATCCACGTAAAAACCACAATCAACCGTTACGAGTTCGCCGTGAGCTAACACTTTGTCGCTCGCTTGTCCGTGTGGCCAGGCGGAACGCTCTCCACTAGCTACGATGGTCCCAAAACTGGGGCCCGTTGCACCGTGATCTTGCATCCAGCGTTCGAGCCACTGGGCAGCCTGCCGCTCAGTCATCCCGGGTTTGAGCACATCAAAGAGAGCTAACAGTCCTTCACTCGTCAGGGTCGTGGCGTGCCGAAGAGCGGCCACCTCAGTCGGTTCCTTGATTTGACGGAGCCCGTCAACTACACCAGCCATCGGCACGATGTCAGTCATCAGGTGCTCGTCTAACCAATCAAATTCGGCCAAGGTCAAACTATCCTCGATACCCAATACAGTCGCGTGAACAGCCTCTAAGGCGTCGTCAACGGCCTGCAAATAGTTACGGGTGATTGTTTGTGGTATGTTTGGCATGGTTTCCGCCAATTCACTCTGATAGCGGGCATCAGTCACAAAGACTGCCGAATTGGCCGTCACTAATAAATATCCGTCACCAGGTTCGACACTCGCACCAGCCAGATACAGCTGGTTGCTGGGTGATGAAACCAAAAAGCTATCGATACTCAGGTCAGCAAACTTGGCCTGCAACTGTTCAATCCGAGTCATCATGACCGCCTCCTTGAAATTGTTCCCTTAAACTTGAGAAGTCGCCTTACCGGTCGGCCATTCTGGGCTGGAACGGTGCCGCCACAACTTTAAGCCTTGAAACCCACAAGTCTTAAAGCTCGGTCTTGGTCTAAGCCGTAAACGATCAAAAACAACGCGGCGCCTGAGCCCAGAATGGCCGACCTCTCGGCTTACACAGGTTTCACCACAATTAGCCAGTGTAGCTATTCTTCATCAGTCAGCAATACACGACTTCTCAGCCGTCCAAGTGACCGATAAACAATTACACGCCATCGCGATTTTCCCACTGACACCCCATTTTAAGGCGAAAAAAGAAGAACTCAAAGCGAATTGGTCTCGCCTCAAGCTCTTCAGTCGTTACGAGGAAAACCTCGTGTTATTTAGCTGCTTCTTCTGCAACTGGGTATACGGATACTTGACGCTTGTCACGGCCAAGACGTTCGAATTTAACGACGCCAGCAACCTTAGCAAACAGAGTATCGTCACCACCGCGGCCTACGTTCAAGCCAGGGTAGATGTGCGTCCCACGTTGACGGTAAAGGATAGAACCACCGGTAACAGTAGAACCGTCAGCAGCCTTCGTCCCAAGACGACGACCAGCAGAGTCACGACCGTTAGCAGTAGACCCACCACCTTTATGGTGAGAGAAGAATTGTAAGTTCATGTTCATCAGCATAAGTTTCACCTCCGCGTTTCAATCTTTGGTTTCAGCGAATTGAATATAATCCGCGTAATTTGTGGCGACATCTCTTAACCCATCCGCAAAACTCTGGAGGAGTGTTTGTCCCTTTAATTCGGTCGTTGCTTCCAGCTTTGGTGGAAGGTGGACTTCCAGATAACCACCTTCCTGATCACGATTGTCAACCTCTATTGGAATCTCAGCGATTCGTTGTAGAGCATTGACCGTCGTAATCGTAAGCACCGAAACCGCAGCACAAACAATATCTTGACCATACTCACCTGAGTCAGCGTGGCCAGTGATTTGGAATGAATCGATTCGGTTAGCTCCATGATGGAACGTCGCGTGAATCATCGAGATCGCCTCTCTTAATCTTTAGGCTTAAGCGTTGATAGCATCAACGACAACCTTAGTGTATGGTTGACGGTGACCCTTCTTCGTATGTTGGCCCTTCTTGGCCTTGTACTTGAAAGTAACAACCTTCTTTTCCAGACCCTGCTTTTCAACAGTTCCGGTAACAGTTGCACCTGCAACAGTTGGTGTCCCAATCTTAGGCGTGTCGCCACCGACAAAGACAACTTGGTCAAAAGTAACCTTTTCACCAGCTTCAACGTTCAACTTTTCGACATAAACAGCTTGGCCTGCTTCGACCTTGTACTGCTTGCCACCAGTTACGATAATTGCGTACATGTATGTGCACCTCCTTATATATTTAGACTTAGACTCGCCGAAAACAAGTGCTCCGCAAGCGGAAATCTTAACTAACTTGTCCCGAGCGGTTGCAGCTGTGGAAGTCCACAAATACAACATGAAAATTATACTTGATGGGGTCAGCCACGTCAAGCTTTTTCTACACCAACCGTCAGATCTAGTCCTACCGGAGCAAACCAGGCCGCTACTGGCATGGTTTCCGGCGTGATCATTTGGTAAAAAGAATTTGCCAAATAATCCGGCCGGTACCGGCGATCATCACGCAACCAATGTTGCACTAAGCCGATAAATGCTGTGGCTAGGAAGGTCACCTGCACGTCCAACGGTGGCTCATTATTCAGTCGTTCGACCTGCTCACCAAACTGTGCTAACTCCCGTTCGAACCGTTGAACCAGTCGTGGGCGAAATTGTGTGAACTGCGGGTGCAGCAGAACGGCTAGAATCTGATGATGGTCGTCCGCAAACCGCAACGCTGGTCCCAACGCGAAACCACTCACGGGTTCCCCATTGGGAGCTAACGTGGTCTTAGCGGCTGCCAACCACTCGTCGATTACCTGCTGCTCAGTCTGCTCAAAAAAATCAACCTTGTCTTGATAGTGTAAGTAGAACGTCCCTCGTGTAATCTCCGCCGTCTGTGTTAACTTTTGAACGGAAATTTGCTTCAAAGAATTTTGTTTTAACAGGTGGCTCAATGCCATTCTCAGGCGCTCATTCGTCCGCACCACCCGTGGATCCGTCTGACTGATGATGGTCACTCCCTTCTCGTGCACAAAAAGCTAGCCCTTATGATAGCGGACTAGCTTCCGAATTAATAGTTATGTGCTTGCCGGTCTAAATTGACCTGGCGTTTGGCTTCATAGGCCGCTTGAATCTGGTCTTGTTTAAAACCAAAATCAACGAACCCCCACTTCAAGAAGAGCCGCCATGCGTGACGAAAATCTTCCTGCCGGTGGGCAAAATGACTGTTAAACAGCATTCGTTTTAAAATCAAATACTGTTGGTCAAGATCCTTGGCGGGCCGACTACTTTCCAACGTCGTTAGGTCCTCTTCCGTCAACATGATCAAATGCGTCCAAGTCTTCTTAGCCGCTACCAGGAAAAAGAAGTCCATGGCATCCGTGTACTCCGTCAATAACGTTTCAGCGGGCGTCTGACCGTCGTCAGCTTTTCCGCGGTGCGTCTTCCAAACCTTAAACCATTCAGAGGTATTGGCCACTTCTGCCAATTCCACATCTAAAGCCACGTAAGCATTTTCAATCTGACTCTTGCGCGTCATTTCAATATCACGATCAGCAGTAATCTGTTCGTCCAAAGCAATCGATTGTTGCACTAATTTGGCTAACTCTAACACGCTGGGAATCCTCCTATGCAAAAATCAAGGGATCTGAGGCAATCTCTAAATCCGTAAGGTCTTCTAAGTACCAATCGCGCATGAATGGGTATTTCAGGAGCACGTCAAACCAAGAAATCTTCTGTTCATCGTCGTGGACCGTCATGACCCATTCTGGTTGTCCTTCGAGTTGGTTATTGAAGATATCTACAACCACACCCTTATCGAGTTGAATTTCAGCGCCGTTGCCGTTGACTCCGTTGGTCAGCATGTAGTCATTCTTGGCAGCGGTCACAAACAACCGGTCAACCACACCCGCCGGCAAATCAGCTGAACGCACGGCGTAGTTCTGACGATTGGCAGCATCCAAGATGTTGAAGTCTACGGAATAACCGTAATCTTCTTTTAAGTAACGAGCAAAGTCTAAGAGAATTTTCACGGACGTCTTGACCGTTTCTGCCGGCACCGTATCGTGCAAATCGATGATAAATAACTGGGTCAAGGCGTGGCTGTTAAACCGGAACATCTTCCGTTCCAGGTTCAGGTAGAACAGGGACTGCCCTGTGGCGCGTTCCCGGTAGAAGACACCGCCATTCTCGGAAGATTCAACCCGGAAGTTGAACGTTCCCCGGTCACCCAGTGGCGTCAATTGCTGTGTCAGTTCTTCTCTGTGATCACGAGATTGTAGGATAACGTTCTTCCCCTGGTCATGGAGTTCCAACATCCGTGACATGAATAGCAGGTAGTAATCTGCGTTGCTGTATTGGTGAGGGAACGTCACAAAGTCGGAGTCCAACGTAAAATTAGCTAACTCGGTCGCGGCTGCCACCAATTTGTCAGCATCGTTCGTTTTAATCAGTTGGTCCATTAACTGGGTAAACTTCAAGCCAGTCTCTAGCCCCGACTTAATTGCGTCATTATAGTTGACCAGTCGACCACTCGTAGTCAACGTTGATGGATCATTTTCATTAATCATCGACAGTCACCTCACCCTCGCTCTTGCCTAATAAACTATTTAGGTAATCAGCGTACAGACTGGCGTTGTGAGCCTCGAAGTGTTCGAAATCATCGAAGGAATCCCGAATACTTTGCTTTTCGTAGTTCAGGATGGTGTCTTCCTTAGACAGCACCAAAATCTTGTCGTCATTGGCTTTGATTAACTTGTGAGCGTTCAGGGCCTTTTCATCCTCGTCAGCGAGCTTGGTCAATTGATCAATGATCCGTTGACGTTCATCTTTCAGCTTACCAGAATCCCAAGGCAGGCTACTCTTGCCACTATTTTCTTTTAATTGGTCTCGTAACTCGGACTTTTGGTTGTCCCGCGTTGCTTGAGCATCAACTAAATTTTGTAACTGTTCGCTTTCAGCAGAGATGGATTCAATTTTTGCTGTGTTGAGCCGTTGATTTTGGCTTTCCAGGGCAAATGAATCCCGCAACTTTTGATATTCAGTCTTATCAAAATCAAAACGAACGTTGATGACGTCCAGGTCCCCAAATAAACGCCGGTCCCACCAGTTTCCAAAGTAGATATGGAACAGGCCCGTCGTGTATTCTTCGTAGTAGAAAAATGGGTAAATGTGCCCCAAGTAATCGATCAACTTATCACTTAAATAGTGTGCGATTTGGGGGTGAATATTGTCGACTAATTCAGCTAAGTGGTTCACTGACCGTGTCGAACGGGTCTTTTTAACTTCTTCATAATAGCGAACTTGGTCAAGCAGTTCGTAAACTTGTCGGTCATCGCCGTGCTGAACCGCAGCCTGCAACGTACTTAAGTAATCGAGTTTACTTGCGATTGCCTGCGTTAAGACATCGGCTGCACTAGCTTGTTGTTCTTGATTATCCATGAATTATCCCTCATTCTGATGTTCTCTAGCGCTTGCCGTGAACATTTGGTTATAGCTTCATGTTACCAAAAATCCGCACAGAATAAAGCAGTTTGCAGGAATTTCACGTGAAAACCACGAAATTTTTAACCCAAACCCCAAACTACTTAAAAATTACGACCATTTGAAGACAAATATTCTCCAATTTATGGTGCTAACCCATGAGCCGATAAATACTTTTGACCACTAACTAAGCGCTCCGGAGGCCAGGGATTCCGGCTCTAATAGTGGTGTAACACGAATACCGCTGACAGAGGTTTAGTTGAACCACTCCTAACAGCCTCGTTGATTGACAATAGAACACTGTGTAGGCCGAGAGGCAGCCAGATATGGGCTCAGGCGCGTCGTTCTGCTTAGTTAGTAGGCGTCTTTTCCTACTGACTTAGCAGAAGACCAAGCTTGTAGACTCGGGGCTTTCGAGGCTTCAAGTTGTGTCCGCACCGTTCCAGCCCATATCTGGCTGCTGGTAAGGCGGAAGACCACACTAAGTTGCCAAGTATTCAGCACTCAACCAACAAAAAAGCCTGAGATCACCTCTCAGGCTCTTCCAATTGCTATTGCTGAAACGTGTTCTAGCCGGCCATTAACTACCAACCTTTTCACTCTCAGCGTGCCCACACTCCCGAATGTATTTAAGTTCATCCAGGCTGTTTATCTTTTGATTTTTAGTACAATTCCAAGTACTGGTCACGTTCCCATTGAGAAACCTGTGTCCGGTAAGAGTTGTATTCCAAGTTCTTGGCTTCGATGAAGCTTTGGAACAAGTGCTTACCCATGGCCCCACGCATGACGTCGTCGGCAGCTAAGTCCTTCAAGGCGTTGTGCAAGGTATCTGGTAAGTTCGTAATATGGTTTTCCTGACGTTCTTCGGCATCCATCCGGTAAATGTTCCGGTCGACAGCCTCTTGTGGCGCCAACTTATTCCGTAACCCATCAAGACCAGCTTCCAACATGGCAGCGATAGCCAAGTATGGGTTAGCAGCTGGGTCCACACTCCGAACTTCCAAACGGGTGGACAAACCACGGGAGTTTGGTACTCGAATCAATGGTGACCGGTTAGAGCCAGACCAAGCAACGTAAACGGGTGCTTCGTAGCCAGGAACTAAGCGCTTGTAACTGTTAACGATTGGGTTGCAGATAGCCGTGAAGCTCCGGGCATGCTTCATCAAGCCACCCAAGAAATGGTAAGCGTCTTCTGACAATTGCATCTTACCCTTTTCATCGAAGAAGGCGTTCCCCTTGTCATGGAAGAGTGACATGTTCAAATGCATCCCCGAGCCGTTGATACCAGCCAAAGGTTTTGGCATGAACGTTGCGTAGAGGCCGTACTTCCGCGCAATGGTCTTCACAACTAATTTAAAGGTTTGAATGTTGTCGGCCGCAGTCAATGCGTCGGCATACTTAAAGTCAATTTCATGTTGGCCAGGCGCCACTTCATGGTGCGCTGCTTCAACGTCAAAGCCCATTTCTTCCAAGGTCAAGACGATTTCACGCCGGCAGTTTTCGCCCAAGTCCATTGGGGCCATATCGAAGTAGCTCCCCTTGTCGTTGAGTTCAGTCGTTGGCTTGCCATTTTCATCCATCTTGAACAAGAAGAATTCAGGTTCTGGTCCAATGTTAAAGTCGGTAAAGCCCGCCTTACGCATGTCGTTAAGAACCCGGATCAAGTTGTTCCGTGGGTCCCCTTCAAATGGTTTCCCATCAGTCGTGTAAACCTCACAAATAACCCGAGCGATTTTACCCCGTTCCGTACTCCATGGGAAAATCATCCACGTGGAAAGGTCCGGGTACAGGTACATGTCACTTTCTTCAATGCGGACGAACCCGTCAATTGAAGAACCATCAAACATTAGCTTGTTATCAAGCAACTTACCGAGTTGGCTGATTGGTACTTCGACGTTCTTGATTGTCCCGAACAAGTCGGTGAACATCAGACGAAGAAACTTGACGTTTTCATCCTTCGCCATTTGACGAATATCATCTTTTGAATAGTCCCGTTTTGCCATTAAAATCGCTCCCTGTTAGTTTTTAGCGTCTCATTACCTGTGGTTTAAAAGGGTCGTTGTTGCTGAATCCCTGGTGCCGGGTGACCGAGGCCCCCCTGCCGAATGAATTCGTCCTGTAAAATTCGCCGGACATCATCATCCGTTAGCGGCTGGCTCTCAGCGGATTTCTTCTCCTGGGCAGCACGTTGCTGCTGGTTGTAGATTGCTTTGATTCCCGCCACATTGACACCATCGGCCAAGTAATCCTTGATCTCCAGTAACCGGTCAACGTCGTTAAGCGAATACATTCGCCGGTTGCCGTCGCTGCGTTGTGGGAATACCAGGTCTTGAGCTTCATAGTAGCGAATCTGTCGAGCCGTCAAGCTCGTCAGTTTCATAACGGTTCCCATTGGCAACACGGCCAATGAACGCCGCAATTCTTTTTCCTTCATCACTACTGGCCCCCTTTAACTATGGGGTAATCATACCACCCTGAGAACGGGAGTCAAGGCTTCATGTTACATTTTCTAACATGAAGGGCCAAAAAAGTTAGTTCTTTAATTAATCGTAAGAATTAACAACTTATCCAGGCAGTCACTTGTTGGGTAATCTGTTCAAATTCAGCAGGATGTTGCACTAAATCATACCAAGTAGCGGTCGTCTGATTACGGAACCACGTCAGCTGACGTTTGGCGTAGTGCCGAGAATCTTGCTTAATCTGGTCGATTGCCGCTGGATATGCTGCTGGTTGATCAATTATCGGTAACAGTTCGCGGTAACCAATCCCAGTGGCAGCCGGTAAAGCCGTACCACCTTGTGCTGCCAACCAACGCACCTCATCCAACAGACCCGCCTGTACCATCAAATCAACCCGCTGATTGATTCGATCGTACAAACGTTTCCGGTCCGTATTCAGTGCCAGGTAGCATTCATCATATTGGGCACCAGCATCCCCCTGATTAGAAAAGAGCTTACCCGTTACCTGGATAACTTCCAGTGCTCGCACTGTCCGGCGAACGTTGGTGACCGGAATCTTAGCCGCCGCTACCGGATCTTTTTCCGCCAACCGTTGCCAGAGGTACTGGGGACCTTGCTCATTGGCCACCGACCGCAGCTGTTCACGGATTGCTGGGTCTCCGGGAGCCTCTGCGCCCAGCTTCAAGCCATCAAACAGAGCTTGTAAATAAAAGCCCGTCCCACCAGCAATGATCGGTAAGTGGCCGCGGTCCGTAATCTCTTGAATCAATTTCTGAGCAGCCACCACAAACTGTGCGACCGTAAATTGCTGGTCGACGTTGCGAACATCAATCAAGTGATGCGGTGCTTGCGCTTGTTCCTCAGCCGTGGCCTTCGCCGTGCCAATGTCTAAGTGCCGATACACTTGCATGGAGTCACCCGAAATAATTTCACCGTTAAATTGCTGGGCCAAGCGGATCGACAGTGCCGTCTTCCCCACCGCTGTTGGTCCCACGATTGCTAACACTTTTTCCATAGTTAAGATTCTCCTTGTATTTCCGCACGTACGGCAACCGCTCTGGCCGGATAATCGGTGAACATCCCCGCAAAGTGATGCCGAAAACAGTACGTCATATCTGCCTCGTTGTTGACCGTCCAGGGCCGTAATTGCACGTGTGGTAGCCAAAACCGATTCGCTTTGACCCAGTGAATATCCGGGTGCAAAGCGCCCACCTGATGTCGGCGTTGCATCCGGCGAGCCTGCTGTCCCGCGGTTTTAAATAATTTGGCATACTCCGCCTCCGGGTACAGTGCCCGCAGTGTAATCAGTGACTTCGCCCGAAAGCTAGAAAAGACCACCCGAAACGGAACGGACTGTCGCTGAAAATAGCCGGCTAACCGTTGTTCGATCCCAGGATACGGAATCTTATTGGTCTTCAACTCGAGGTTAAAGACCCCCTGAAAGTCGTTCCGAATCAGGAGTTGAATCACTTCATCCAGAGTAGGAACCGGTGTCCCAGCATACTCGGGACTAAAAAAGTGTCCAGCATCCAAGTCTTTGAGCTCTGCCAACGTGAAATCCTTAAGGTAACCGGTCCCGTCCGTTGTCCGATCGACGCGCTCATCGTGCATAATGACCAGCTGATGGTCGCGGGTAAGTTGCACATCCGTTTCGATGCCATCCGCCCCAGCGTCGATAGCCGCTTGAAAAGCGGACAGCGTATTTTCCGGGCGAGTGCCTTTACTTCCCCGGTGGGCAATGATTTGAGTCAGTGGTCGTTTAAACAAGGCAAATGCCTTCCTTCCGCTTTGAATTCTATCTTCTTTCAGGTTACCACAGAATCCCCGATTTTCGCCGCAAATTGCTAGCAATTTACTTAAAAAACAAGCATAATGGAAGCGGATAACTTAAATTCTTAAACGATGGGAGTCGAGTGATATGAAGCACTTCACAAAAGGTTTCTTATTTGGCGTTATTGCGACTGCAAGTGCCGTTGCTGGCGCGGTCTTTTCCTTCAAGAAGAAGGTCGTTGAACCAATTGAGGATCAAGAGGCCCGGTTTGAAGAAAACCGGAAGCGTGCCAACCGCAAGAGTCACGCTGCACACCATAACTAATCGTTTTAACCAGAAAAATCTCGCCTCAGAAAGACTGATTGGGTTTTTGGCTCAACCATCATAAAAAGGTATCACGGAAAAATCCGTGATACCTTTTTTAAGTTACACTATTTAGTCTTCTTAGTCTTTCCTTGCCAACGTGTGTAACCCGTCTTCAGGATCGAAATATCCTGAAAGCCTTCCTTACTGAGGACCAAGGCAGCCCGCGTACTGAGGGCCTTCCCTGAATCGTATAAGTAAACGGGTAAGTCCGCACGCAATTGATGATGGTAAGTCTTAAACGTTGAGTAAGGAATGTTCCGGGAACCCAAAATGTGGCCCGCATCAAAATCCTTTTTCTCACGTAAGTCGACAACCTGTGCCTTACGCATCCCTGCTTGGAAGGTCTCCTCATCAATGACTGTGGCAACCCGGTTGCGACGCATAATCGTCACACCCTGCCATGCTGCCCAGCCAACAATTAAGACCAGGAGGACGATTCCATAGACCGTCCACGCTGAAAGACCGCTATCTCCAATAACCAAAACCAAATCTTCCTTCCTTAACGACTTACTTAATTAGTCTTTTGAAAACGCAAAGCCAATGAAGCGGCACCGATAACCCCAGCGTCGTTACCCAATTGGGCTAAACGTATCTTGGTTGAATCCCGCACTGCTGGAAAGGCGTTTTCTTGGAAGTAACGCGTCGTTGGTTGTAACAACGTGTTACCAGCGTTGGACACCCCACCACCAATGATGATGTTAGCTGGATTCAAAATGTTGGCTACGTTAGCCAATGCCAAACCTAAGTAGAAGGTCACCCGATCAACCACTTGGTTAGCCAAAATATCACCGTTATCAGCCAGGTAGAAGACCATCTTAGACGTAACACTTTCTTGATTGTCTTCCATTTCCTTCAAACGAGATGTTCCCATGAAGTCCTTGGCCATGTCAGCAGCGACGTGGACGACCCCAGTTGCAGAGGCGTACTGTTCAAGACAGCCCCGCTTCCCACAAGTACACAGGTACCCATTGGGTTGAACCGTCACGTGGCCCAATTCACCAGCACCACCATTGATACCGTGCAAAAGGTGGCCACCAGCGATGACCCCACCGCCGACACCAGTTCCTAAGGTAACAAAGACAACGTCCTTGTCCTTTTCACCGGCACCCTTCCAGTATTCACCCAATGAAGCAACGTTTGCATCATTATCTAAGATGAACTGCAGACCAATTCCGGCTTGAATCTGGTCACGAACTTGTTGCCGTTTCTTCCAGTTTAAATTAAAGGCACCGATAACCGTTCCGTTTTCAATATCGACGGAACCTGGCGTCCCCATACCAATTCCCAGAAAATCATCCTTGCTAAATTCTGAGTTCGTAATGTGTTGGTTGATCGAATCAATGATATTTGGAACGATGTGACTGCCCTCATCCTTAATATCGGTCGGAATGCTCCACTTTGTGAGGATGTCCCCATTAGTTGAGAGGAAGGCCATTTTCGTGGTCGTTCCACCCAAATCGATTCCAATTAAATTCCGTGCCATAACTCTAAATCCCTCCAATGGATTGGTGTTTAATTTTTGCTCGTTGTTCCTCTAAGCGGTGTTCATGTGTCAAAACAATCTTAGCCTGAACAAAGGTTTTATCATCCACCACGCGGGCTTGCCGGAGGTGATCCAATTCCAATGCCATGACCTCAATGTCCCAAAGGCGCTTGCCAATGTACACATAAATTCCGAATTGTTTTAGTAGCTGCTGGACATCATATAACGTTTTCATTGTGCCACAACCTCCGTAAAATTGCACGAGACTTTTCGTTGTTTACTGGGCCATACCGTGTAAATACAACCAGACCAATCCACCGATCAGAACAACCGTTGCCACGACACGTTTAACTGGGCTAACTCGACCAATTCTGGGAACGCCAACTGTATACGCTACCAAAAAGCCAACAGCTAACCCGCCGATATGCCCCGCCAGATCGATTCCTGGCGTGAACACATCAAAGGCAATGTTCATCACCACAAAGGCCATGAAAGTCCGCGCAAGTTGACTGATCACGGGGTTTTGCCAGAAGGATTCCCCCAGCATCATGAACGCCCCAAACAGGCCAAAGATGGCCGTACTAGCACCGGCAGAAAGGCTGTCCGAGAAACAGAAACTCGCGATATTGCCCCCAATGCCAGAAACTAAGAACATCACTAAGAATCTCGTATGACCAAACGCCGCTTCAATCTGCATCCCGACGAAGTACAGCGTGATCATGTTCATTAGGATGTGAGTGAACCCGATGTGTAAAAACATTGGGGTGGCAAGTCGCCACCACTCTCCCTGTTGAATCAGGGCGTTCACCTTGGCGCCATAAGTAATTAAGACGTTGACGTTCGTACTGCCGCCAGACACCGTCATGGCACCGTAGACGAGCACCATAATGGCAATTAGGCCCACCGTCATGAACGGATACTGATTCCAGCGATGCAATCGATATTTAATTTGTGACACCGTCAGGCTTCCTTTCTACTTTACCGCTGCGTTCAAAACCGCATCTAGGATAACATCAAAGGGTTCCACCTGCCAACTCGCTTGTTGGATCTGCTGAGCCGGCAACGCTAACGCCACCTTAGCCCCTGTCGTCCGTGGCAAGTAGCGGTCATAGTAGCCGCCGCCAAAGCCTAACCGTTCTCCCGTCGGTGCGAAGACCAGTCCAGGAACGATGATCAGTTCAAACTCCGCCGGCGCCACGATCATCCCGTTGGTTGGCTCTAACAGGCCGAATTTCGTTCGCGCTAACTGCGTCTGACCATCGAGAACGTGAAACGCCATCTGTCGCTTAGGCAGCGTCTCAGGGACCGCAATCGTCTTGCCTTCAGCGTGAGCCCGCTCAATAATAGGTTGCGTCGCCAATTCGAAGTCCCCACTGACGGTCGTCGCAACCGTGTGGGCTGTCTGCCAGTAGTCACTGGCGAATAACTGTTGATACAGGTCGGCTGACGCTGCTTGACGTTGCTCATCGGGCATCATCTTCAGGGTCTGAATGGTTTGTTGCCGCAGTTCAGATTTTGTTGGCATGGTTTACCCCCTTGTAGAAAAATTTCAATAAAAAAAGGTGCGGACTCTCGCCCGTACCTTACTTAGTTTCACGATGCAAAGTTACTTTCCGGTCACGTGGGCAGTATTTCTTAAATTCAACCCGGTCCGGGTTATTACGCCGGTTCTTGCTGGATAAGTAATTGCGTTCGTGGCATTCTGTACATTCTAAAGTGATGTGTACACGCATTGTGGGTAACCTCCCAACTTATTCAAAATTACAGGCTAGAGCCCTTAACTCGTAATATATTACCATTAATCCGTGGCAATTACCAGTCATAATCTCAAATATGTTAAGGAAAAATACTTAACAGCTAAATTACCCGTTGGTGTTCTGGGCTGCACCCGACTTCGTTGCCTTGGTTGGGTTCGTCAACGTCGAGGTCGACTGAACGTATTTCCAGTAAGCAGCATAGATGGATTTGGCCAACTTCATGTTGTTATCTTCGGCACCGACTCCCAAGTTAGGCATTGCTAACGCAACGACCACTTGTGGGTCGTTGGAAGGCGCATAGGAGGCCAGACTCAAGGTAACCGTTTCGTTCCCCTTGTAATACGTCTGAGCGGTCCCAGTCTTCGCTGAGATGCCTGGTGAGATGGAAGCCAACTCGGCACCAGTCTTGTAAGTGTTGGTCCCATGAACAACGTCATAGAGCCCTTCCTTGACCAGTTTCTTCTCGGATTCCGTCATCCCAATGGTGTTCAAGACCTTTGGCGTCACAGTGGACTTGACAGCCCCGAGTGATCCGTCAGACTTGGTGCCACGGATGGACTGAACCACGTGTGGGGCAATCCGGGTTCCCCCGTTGGCCACCGTCGACATGTATTGGGCAACTTGCATAACTGTGTAGGCATCGTAGTTCCCGTACGCCAAGTCAAGTGCGTTCCCAATGTGAGCCCGTGAACTGGACCCCTTCAAACCAGTGCTTTCACCTGGAAGATCGATGCCAGTCTTAACACCTAATCCAAACTGGTTGAAGTAACCCCGTTCAATATCAAAGGCCTTGGAACTCATAGTCAGTGCCGCACCTGATGAGTACTTGAACCCAGCTTCCTTCATGGCTAATTGCATCATGTAGGAGTTAGAAGAAACTTCCAGGGCTGAAGCTGCGTTGACTGCCATATTAGCGCCACCATTGGCGTTAAACCAAGAAGCCTTCTTGACCCCACCAACCGTGATTGGCATATCAGTCAAGGTACTATTCGTTGGCGTAATGACACCCTTCATCAAGGCACCAGAGACCATGGCCCCCTTGACGACAGACCCCATAACGATATCACTGTTAATGGTCCCCAACGCATTCTCGGTGACCTTCCCCGTCGATGGATTCCGGTCCACCCCGGCCATCCCAATGACGGCCCCAGTGTTCGGATTCATGACAACAGCGTAGGTCCCAGTCGAGTTACCACCAGCACCAGACTCGGCCGATTTGACGAGCGACTGCAACTTACTTTGGAAGGTCGAGTTGATCGTCAGTTGCAGGTTATCACCCTTCTGACCACCGTACTTCTGAACTTCCTTGGTCACCGTGTTGTTCCCGGCAACCTCGACCTGTTTTTCAGCCTTGGTTCCCCGCAGAACAGATTCGTACTCCTGTTCCAGGTAGGACTGTCCGACACTGTCGTTACGAGAGTAGCCTTGTGCCAACAATTCGTTGACCTTGTCACTCGGTAGCCCAGTCTTTTCAGAAGAAACCGTCCCGATAATCGACTGAATCGACGTCCCGTTCGGGTAATTCCGTGACCAGCTAGTCCCAACCTTGATACCAGGCATCTCGGATAAGTGTTCCCCAATTTCGGCAATTTCTTGACTAGAAACACCCGAATCCTTGATGTAAGTGGTTGACAGAGCGTACGCACCGCTCATCTTCGCAAAGATTTCCGCGGCATTCTTTTGACTCTTAGTTAATTTAAAGGAAGAATCACCCTGCAAATAACTTAAAGCCTTATCGTACTTCTGTGTGGCCGTTGCCCCTTTGGGAAAGGAGAGCTTACTTTCAACAGCCTTCAATCGATTCACATCCGTTAAGTAGTAATCGATTGATTGACGCGGCGTTAACGAACTGGTTGACACCGTTAAGTACGTTCCCAACCGATTGGCAATCTTGTACATGTCCGTAGACAAGACGTTGACACCCTTCGTGTAGGAAATGGCTTGGTGGGCCTTGTTGCCGACCAGCACCTTGCCGTTGGAATCATAAACCATCCCCCGTTGCACGTTGGTGGTTTCAATCGTGGTATCGGTCTGATTGACCTCCGCCTTGAACTTCGTTCCGTAAATCACTTGTAGGTACGCTAATTGACCAATCAACGCCACAAATAACAGGGCAACGATAAAGAAAAGAAAGTTTAACCGGAACGGAATCTGCGACTTGCTAGGGCCGCCACTAGACCGTTGGTTTCGGTTACTAACGCGATTATAAAAATTCTTCACAACAGCTCTGCTCCTTATTGTACAGTTACTATTTTACCAAACTTCGCCGTCGGCCACTATCCCACTACCGAAATTTAATCATTCTATGCTATTCTAGAGACCTGAACGGAAAATGTACAGGCTCCAAGTTAACTTTTATAATTTCTAAAGATTGAGGTGGCTTTTTTTGCAAGACAAAAAACGGCGCTGGTCCCTTTCCCGACGCCAAGCAACTTTATTGGGTGCGTTCTTCACACCCTTCATATTAATGACAGCCTATTTTATTTACCGACAAATGGCGCCGTTCGGATCAAGTAGTTTACTAACCGTTGACCTTGGCCAACAGTATATCGACTTTTTCGCCTACCTGCGACGGGCGATTCTCCACGACCCAAGCAGTATCTTCTACTCGTTTGCGAACGGCTTAGGTGGTGAGATGCTAGGAACTTGGGCCTACTACCTGCTGAGTCCTCTGAACTGGCTACTGTTACTGTGTCCCGGTGCATCCCTGACTACCGGCGTTTTCTTTCTCACCGTCTTTAAGTACGGCCTGGCGGGATTGGCCTTCGGTTGGCTGTTGGACAAGACGACCGCCCAATCAGGACTCAAGCTGGTGACCTTTGCCACGGCCTACGCCCTAATGGGTTGGTCGATTGCCAATCAATTGAACATCATGTGGTTGGACGCGGCCTACCTGCTGCCCCTGATCTTCTACGGGCTGTATCTCCTGATGCATACTGGCAAGTGGCGAACCTACGTCGTCTGGCTGACAATTATGTTGGTCGTCAACTACTATATGGCCTACATGATCTGTCTTTTTATGATTCTGGCCTTTATCTGGCTGGCCGTCGACCGGTTTTCCAATTGGAAGACTTTACTGATTCAAACCGGTAAATTTGCCCTGACCTCAATCGCCAGTGGTTTACTGGCCGCATTCATCCTCCTGCCAACTTGGTGGTCCCTTGCCCAAAGTAAGGCCCAGTACACGGTCACCACGTTTAAATGGAAGTTTGAATTTTTTCCACCCAAGATGTTGGCCAAGTTCTTCATGGGCAGTTTTAATTTCGACCAAATGCCTAGTGGAACCGCAAACCTCTTCATTGGGGCAATCGCTTTGTTAGGAAGTATTTTCTTCTTTAGCGACCGTCGTGTCCGCCTACGTAGCCGATTGACCGCCGGGGTATTGACCATTTTCTTGGCCCTCTCCCTCTGCGTTCAACCATTAGATTTACTCTGGCACGCCGGTCAGTTCCCCGTTTGGTACCCGTACCGATTCTCATTTATTGTCAGCTTCTGGCTGATCTGGCTGGCCGCACGAACCCTTACCGACGACTTTCAACCTGGCTGGCTGGCAATTGCCATTGCCACCCTGCTGATTGCTGCTGGTGGGGCCTACGTAGCACTTAACCTGAAATCCTTCAAGTTTCTACAAATGAACCAGGTCCTCTTAGGCTTGTTTTTCGTCGTTCTGGCCCTCGCCTTAACGACCCTGCCCATGAAGACCCATTGGATCTACCCACTGACCTTCTTCGTCATTGGTCTGACCGAAGTTTCCGCCAACGCCTTCATGTCTCTCAATAACATCAGCTACGTGTCACAAGGCGAATACGGCAACTATACCAATGAACTCCAGCAATTGGTCACCAAGGTCCAGCAGAAGGACACTGGCGCCTATCGAATTGGGAAGACTTTCCTCCGAACTAAGGGCGATGCCTTCCAGACGGGGTACAATGGCGGTGGCGTCTTCTCATCCGTCTTGACCAAGACCACGCCCACTTTTTATGGCAAAATTGGGAACCCCGATGGGGATGGCTTCGTTGAATACAGTAACGGGACCCTGATCACTGATTCCCTGTTGAACATGAAATACTACTTCCAACAAAAAGAATTGTCTGGTGCCCTCAGTGGTAGCAGTCTGCTACCGGCCGCGACCAACGCTGCCGACCTAGCGGATTACCAAAAGATTGGGGCCGACCACTGGGCAACGACCTACCGTAACCCATACGCCCTACCAATGGGCTACGTTGCCAGTTCCCAAATTCTTACGTTAAAGAATAAGACAGCCGACCCCGCCCAGTACCAGGCTAACTGGTTAGCGGCGCTGACTGGGAATCCGGCCGATCAGAAACTTTACACGGCCCAAAACTTCAATCAGGTCACGTTCCAAAATATTAATCAGCAGACTAAAATCACCGGCGCAGTTCTGCAAAAGAAGAATCTGTTGAAACCGGCCAAGATTACGCTGACGTTCGTGCCGAAGGACAATGACGCCTATTATCTAACGTTTGGCTCCACCGTGAACCCTGACAATGCGAACTTTGTTTTAAATGGTAAAACCCTGAATCAGTACAAGACCTACCGCAACACCATCATGGTGAGTGCGGCCGACCATGACAAGGGTAAGCCAATGAAGCTGACGATTCAGCTCAAGAAAGGCTCCCTCTGGCTAGATAACTTCACGCTGTACCGCTTAGATACGCAACGCTTCCAGTCAGCGGTCACCCAGCTGAAGACCCACCCTTGGCATTTGACAAAACACACCAGCCGCTACTTTAAGGGAACGGTAACGAGTGAAAAGTCGGGCCAAGTTCTGAACACCTCCATCCCTTACTCACAGGGTTGGCACGCGACCGTCAATGGTCATACCGCCAAGACAGTCAAGACTGTCGGGATGTTCACCGCGGTTAAACTCCCCAAGGGTCAAAACACGGTGACTCTCGCCTACTGGCCACCCCTCCTGAATGTCGGTATTCTAATTAGTTTAGGAACACTCGTCGTCTTGACTGGTGGTTGGTACCTCTACCACCGTCGCCATTGAGTTTCCTAAGCTAGACACCGTAAGACCAAAAGTTTCATTGGATGCAGAATAGTTTTAAAACTATTTGATAGCCACCCTGCGATCCACAAAAATAAAGGTCATCGCCGAAATTGGCGATGGCCTTTTTACTTGTGAAGCCTTTAAACGATGCACCTAGCTGTTGCCACTACTTATCAAGTTCACCATTATCATCGTATTGATAGACGGGACCATCAGTCTTGGCGTCGTAGTCGATCGTTAAATCGTAGCCCACGAAGAACCATTGATCCCCCTCAGTAATATAGTAGGTCACATCATCCTTCTTTTCCGCAACAACTGGGTGGCGGGGATGATCATCAGGCGTCATTCCTAGTGAGAACCCTTCGTGAACCGGGGTCTTGCCGTAAACTTTACCAAAGAAACGAACGCCACGGCCGGTCATACCCATGTCTTCCCGAAACCATTTGCTTGCTGCATCAGTAACCTTAATTTTCATAATATAAGACTCCTCTTAGACAGACTATGAATCCGTTTTCATTCTATTTATACCACGAGAAACGGGTATTTTGCAAGTATCATTTCACTAACTGTATTATGCACGATTTAATTGTGCATTACGAGTAAAACGCTCAAAGCCCGTCACCACCACGCTTACCCGGAGTTTTATTGAAAAATATTTAAAAAAAGGAACGGGTCACCGCCAGCTTTTGAGCAAGCGGTGACCCGTTCCATAATTTAGTTGCATAAATTTTAATAATCCATTGGGCTATCATGCCAAGACACAATCAAAGCCGGAGGAGGCCAGGGATTCGGCCAGCCGTGATTGTGGTGTTAGTTGGTGATTTTTCCAACTTACACCACGGGCGACTTTGGAGACACGGGGTCTTCGTGGCTTCAAATCGAGCGAGAAGACTGGTGCTATTCCAGTCTGAAGCGTCCCCACAGCAGGCGGAATCTCTGGCCTCCGGAGTGCGATCAATTAATTTATCTTTCGGCATTTAATTAGTATCGTTTTAAACGACTTTATTCAACGTCTAAGACTTCCACGGACATGTCGCCACCCGGAGTATCAAACGTAACCTTTTCACCCTTACGATGACCCAGAAGGCCCTTAGCGATGGGTGAGTCATTAGAGATCTTACCAGACATTGGGTCGGCTTCAGCTGCCCCAACGATGGTGTATTCTTCTGGTTCTTCATCGGGAAGTTCCTTGAAGACGACCTTCTTACCAACAGTGATTTCATCTTTGTCAGTCCCACCATTGTCAATGATCTGGGCGTATTGAAGCATCCGTTCAACGGTGCTGATTCGTGTTTCTAGCATACTCTGTTCGTCCTTAGCTGACTCGTATTCAGAATTTTCTGAAAGGTCCCCATATGAACGCGCAATCTTAATCCGGTCAATTACTTTAGGACGTTGATTGATCTTTAAATCTTCGAGTTCGGCTTCAAGCTTCTCCTTGCCTTCCTCGGTCATTGGATACATTTTTTCTTGTGCCACTTTGGCCACCCCTTTAACAGTTTTTAAATGCCGTGAGTTTCACTCCGACTTAAATTTATTGTGATTTAGAAAAGGCTAGCCGTTTTGTCAGCTAACCCGTCCTATTCTATATGGTTGTATCTGGATTGTCAAAAACTTGTTCGTTACCACTAGCTTCGAGAATTGCCCGAATCTTGGTTACTAACAGGTCGATGGCAACTTGGTTCTCGCCACCCTCAGGCACAATCAAGTCGGCGTAACGTTTAGTTGGTTCTACGAATTGATGGTAAGTTGGCTTAACCGTCGCTAGGTATTGTTGAATAATGGACTCCAACGACCGGCCCCGTTCATTCATGTCCCGTTCGATTCGTCGAATGATTCGAATATCATCATCAGTGTCAACGAAGACCTTGATGTCCATTAGATCCCGCAGCCGTTCATCATCCAGAATTAAAATTCCTTCCAAGATGATAACGTCCCGTGGTTCCTGATGAATCGTCTTGTCACTACGCGTTGAGAGCGTGTAATCATACACGGGTTTCTCAATGGCTTGACGGTCTAAAAGTTGCTTCAATTGGGAAATCAAGAGGTCCGTATCGAAGGCCAGGGGATGATCATAGTTCACCGCTGCCCGTTCTTCCATGGTCATTTCGGACTGATCATTGTAGTACGAATCCTGTTGTAAAATCATGATTGAATGTCCAATCAATTGATTGAAGATTGCCCGACTAACGGTTGTCTTACCGCTACCGGAACCCCCAGTTACACCAATAATGATCGGTCGCTTTTTGTCTGCCAACACTGTCGCCATCCTTTATTTATTATCACTTGCTAATGAACTTGTTTTTTCTTGATGTTGCGCATAGGTTTCTGAGAAGTACACCTTCCCCGTCTTGGTATTGGCGATGAAGTAGTAGTACCCCTTCTTCCGATCTGCCGGATGTAAGACCGCCTTGATCGACGAAGCACTTGGGTTTGCAAATGGCCCAGGGCCATACCCCGTATGGGTGTACAAGTTGTATGGTGATTTAACCTTCAAATCCTTGTAGGTCAACGTCTTCTTGGTCGTCTTCAGCGCGTATTGCACGGTAATGTCCGACTGAAGAGCCATGCCAGCCTTGATTCGGTTCAAGAAGACCCCCGCAATCTTGTCACGGTCAGATTGCGTGACCCCTTCACGTTCGACTAAGGACGCCAAGGTCAGAACTTCTTGAACGGTACGGCCTTGCTTCTTAATGGCGGCGTAGCTCGGTTGTAACTGCTGGTCCATATTGCCCACCATCTGCGTCACAATCTGCTTCAACGTCATCTTCTTGCTAGCCTGATATGTGGCTGGTGCTAGGTAGCCTTCCAGCCGATACCGGACATGTTTGGCCTTCTTAGCCGAACTTAACAGTTGCGGATACTTGGCCGCCAACTGATTGAAGAAAGTCTGATCCTTCATCAGATTCATGAATTCCTTCTTGGTGAAATCAGTCGTTTGTGGAATCTCAGTGGCTAATTGATCGATCGTCTCACCTTCACGAACCAGAACCTTACCAGATTGACTCTGAATTGGTTCTGCCGAACCACCCTTTTGAAGCTGCGTGGCAATTTGCTTCAAACTCATTGAAGGTTTCAGTTGATAGTAACCCGCCTGAAAATTCGTGAATTTATTTGATTTAACGTAGTAGTTGAAAACCATACCACTCTTAACCACTTTTTTATCCTGGAGAATCTGACCAATCTTATTCGAGGTCGCCCCAAGGGGAACGTGAACCTGAACCACGTTTTGATCATCAGAATCATAAGGCTTCAGTGACGTCTGGAAATAGTGATATCCGAAGATACCAATTGCCACCGCCAGAATCACGAGTAGACTTGCCACACCAATGATGATGCGTCGTCCAAATGAACGTTTATTCCCCGCTTCATGCCGTGTAGGCGTGGGATCTGTGCCATTATCCAACTTATTTCCTCCGTTCTATGCCATAGTCTTCTCTATTATACAGAACTTCCCCCCAAGCGGGAACATGAAAGTGTGACTTTGATGAAAATGTAATCTTTTTTTCAGCAACCAGTTGGCAACCTGACCCAACCAACGGTCATTTTTAATAAAAACGTGTTCAATCTTCCCGAAAGAGAATCAAACACGTCTTTAATTGGCTTTTAAAAAATATAAATTAAGGGACGTTAGCCAGGCACTTCATCTGAAATCGTTGAAATTTACTGATGCCAATTATCAATTTTGCAATAACTGCTCACTGTCGCATTCCTGCCAACTGAAAGCAGCAATTAGCAAAAATTAACGAATTTCAGCACCTAAGTCGTCTTGCAAGCGTTTCTCAACCTTTTCGAAAGCCTGCGTAACGGCGTCATCGACCAACGTTTCATTCTTGTCTTGGTAAGTGAGGGTGTAAGCCAATGACTTCTTCCCCTTAGGGACCTTAACACCATCGTAAACGTCAAAGAGCTTGACGGACTGCAGGAATGCTCCGCCCCGCTTTTCAATCAAGGCCACGATTTGTTCGTTCGTCACGTCATCGGCTACCAGCATGGCAATGTCTCGCGTAATCGCTGGGTAACGTGAAATCACGTCGTATTGGTTTTCCTGCTTAGGCATATCAATGATTGCCTGCAAGTTGAGTTCAAAGACGTAAGTGGCACCAATCTTAAATTGCTTAGCAATCGTAGGGTGAACTTGACCCATGAAACCGATCCGGTGACCGTGAACTAAGATATCTGCGGTTCGCCCTGGATGCATTTCAGGCATATCGGTATTGGCTTCGTAAGTGACATCCCCGTTAACGGCCATGTCTTTCAGGTATGCTTCAACGATCCCTTTGATTTGATAGAAATCAACTTCTTGGGCAGGTTGGTTCCAACCTGCAGGCATCAGCGTCCCGGTGATTGCACCAGCAATGTGTTCCTGTTCGCTTGGACGGTCAGTACCATTCTCACGGTAGAAGACCCGGCCTTGTTCGTATAACGCCACATCCTTCACTTTACGAGCAGAATTGTAGGCAATGTCGTCTAAGAGACCCGTGACAACGTTCATCCGCAGAAATGCGTGATCAACACTCATTGGCCAAGCCAATTGGGTCGTTTCACTGTCTTGCATCAAGAACATCTTGGCCTTGTCTTCCGTCGTCAATGCGTAGGAAATCGCTTGGTTCAAGCCCAGCCCTTCCAGGGAGTGCCGCGTTGCGCGCATCAATTTTTGTGCGGAAGTCAACGTCCCCATCGTCATCCGCCCAGTAAGTAAGGTCGTTGGTAACTCATCGTAACCGTAGATCCGAGCAATTTCTTCCAACAAATCAGCTGGAATGTGAATATCATTCCGTCGAACCGGAACCGTCACCGTGAGCGTTTCACCCTTGCTAGCGACGTCAAAGCCTAAGCTTTCCAGAATATGGGTAACTTTAGCGAGGTCGAGGTCAGTTCCCAAGACGGCGTTGATGTGACCTAACGTAATCGTAATAACTGCTGGATCAGGAATGTTCGCTGAACCCACAACGGCGCCCGTTTGAACTTCCCCTGCAGCCAGTTCGTTCATCATTTGCGCAGCAGCGTCTAAGGCTTCTTGCACGCCTGCTTGATTGACACCACGTTCGAACCGTTGAGAAGCATCCGTGTGTAAGTGATGCCGTTGGGCTGCCTTCCGGATGTGATCATGTTCAAAGACGGCAGATTCAATGGCCACCGTAACGGTCTCATCGGAAATAGCCGTGCTTAATCCACCCATCACACCAGCCAACGCGATTGGTGCTTTGTCGTCAGCGATGACGATATCTTGTGGGTCTAAGTCGTGTTCGCCTTCATCTAAGGTCGTCAGCTTTTCACCAGCCTTAGCCGTCCGGACGTAAACGTCTTGACCAGCAAACTTGTCGTAGTCAAAAGCGTGCAAAGGTTGACCATATTTCAGCATAATGTAGTTCGTGATATCGACCACGTTGTTGATTGGCCGGTAACCAGCGTTCCACAAACGAATCTGTAACCACATTGGACTTGGGGCCAGCTTAACCTGCTTGACTAACCGCATCCGGTATTGAGGGGCTAAGTCAGCATCCACGTGAACGGCCAATTGGTCTTCAATGGCTTGGCCGGCTTCCTTCAAATCAACTTGATCAAGGGTAACTGGTCGGTCGTAGATGGCTGCCAAATCATGCAACGTTCCGTTCAAGCTCAGCATGTCACCCCGGTTAGGCGTCACATCTAAGTCGATCAGACTGTCGTTCATCCCCAGGTAATCGTACACATCGTCACCAGGTGTTGCGTCTGCTGGTAAGACATAGATTCCGTCGGCGTAGTCCTTAGGAACAACATCGTCTGAGAACCCAATTTCTTGTAAGGCACAGATCATCCCGGCTGAAGGAACACCGCGCATCTTAGACTTCTTGATCTTAACGTTACCAGCAATGCGGGAACCAGGTAAGGCAACAATGACCTTCTGGCCCTTATCGATGTTAGGCGCACCACAGACAATTTGTAAGGGGTCGTCTTCACCAACGTCCACCTGACAAATGTGCAGGTGATCTGAGTCGGGGTGCATTTCAATCGACAAAACGTGGCCAACAACGATTTTCTTCAAACCATCACTGGGTTTAACGACGTCATCAACTTCAACGGAAGTCCGTTCGATTTTTTCCGCCAAGTCAGCGGGTTTAACGTCTAAATCTAAATATTCTTTAATCCAATTGTATGAAATCTTCATGGTTGGCGGTTATCCTTTCTTTGTGAATTGCGTGAGGAAACGAACATCATTTAGGTAGAAGTTCCGGATGTCATCGACCCCATACTTCAACATTGCGAACCGATCTGGGCCCACACCAAAGGCAAACCCACCGTAAACATCAGGATCCACGCCGGCCATCTTCAAGACGTTCGGGTGAACCATGCCGGCACCAAGGACTTCGATCCAGCCGGTATTCTTGCAGACACTGCAACCCTTACCACCACAGTTGAAGCAGGTAATATCAGCTTCAACTGAAGGCTCAGTGAATGGGAAGTAACTTGGCCGCAAACGAACGTCAAACTTATCCCCAAACAATTCGTGAGCCAGAACTTGAAGGGTCCCCTTCAAGTCAGCCATGGTAACGTGCTTGTCGATCACCAATCCTTCCACCTGATGGAACTGGTGGGAATGGGTCGGGTCATCGGTATCGCGCCGGTAAACAACTCCGGGTGAGATCATCTTCAAAGGTCCTTGACTAAAGTCGTGCTTTTCCAGCGTCCGGGCTTGCATTGGTGACGTTTGGGTCCGCATTAAGATTTCTTTTGTAATGTAGAACGTATCCTGCATATCCCGGGCTGGGTGATTCTTAGGCAAATTCATCATTTCAAAGTTATACTTGTCTTCTTCAACTTCCGGACCGCTCAGAACTTGGTAACCCATCCCTAAGAACAGGTCTTCGATTTGATCGATAATTTGTTGAATCACGTGTGGTTCACCCTTGGCTACTGGTGTCCCAGGCAAAGTCACATCGATTTTTTCGTTTGCTAAGCGTGCATTCAAGACGGCATTTTCTAATTCTTCACGCCGCTTAGTCAATGCAGCCGTTAAGTCGTCACGAATTTCATTCGCAAAAGCACCAACTTTAGGCCGTTCTTCAGCGTCTAAGTCGCGCATGCCCCGCAAGACTTCCGTGATGGGGCCTTTTTTACCTAACAGTGATACTCGGACCTGGTTTACATCCTTGAGGTCGCTTGATTTCTGAATTTCGGTCAAACCGCGTTGGCGCAGCTCGCTTAATTTATCTTTTAACGACATACAACATCCTCCATTTTAGTGTTCTGTTTCTAACATAGTTACGCGTTACTTACAGCGATGATTTCCCCGTCTTATGGGCAAACAAAAAAACTCCGCCCCATAACTAGGGACGAAGCTTCGCGGTACCACCCTGATTTCAGTCAAAGTCCAAGACTTTGACCACACTCAGTCGTGATAACGGTCACTTACCGGTCAATCATTCATCGTGTTTCCACGAATCCCGATGGCAACTCAAGAACTGAATTCACCAAACCGTTTGAAGTTTGCTTACAGTCTAGGCAAACTCTTCCTGACAAACGACACCGGCTACTGCTTTTCTATCATCGTTTTTAACTATTACGTTATCTTAGCCTAGCGGATTTTCTGAAAACTGTCAACTACTTCTGGTTAGTTTCCGTTGGGCAATACCACTTATCAGACCAGGCGTGAACGGCCGCCATAATGTCTTTGAATTCTTGGCCCTTTTGGGTGAGTTCATACTCAATCAACGCGTTATCTGGGAAAGTCCGGCGAACAATCACGCCGTTGGCTTCCAATTCCTTCAAACGTTCCACCAAGACGCGATCACTACAACGAGGAACCTTCCGCGCTAAGTCACGGAATCGTTGTGGACCTTCTTGAAGCAGGACATCAATGATTAAGCCATTCCACTTCTTACCTAAAAAAGAAAAGGTCTGCTCGAATCGTGGACAAAGTGTGAAATCCACGGTGGATTCGTCAGGCACCTTTGGTGACATTGTTTGCATCTTCATCGTTGCCTCCCATCCAGGTTTCACTGAAACTAGGCGTTAGGCGTAACCTTGTCCATCAAAGCTTCAACACGCTTACGAGCGGGTCCACAGAATTCGTGAACAGCTTCATAGTCATCCACCAAAGAAACAATAACACTTTCCCGATATCTAGGCATAGCAAGAGTGGCCCCCCACATATGCTTCAGAATAATATCTTTTTCCATTGGGCTCAGGTCCGTCAGCTTTTCAGCGTTCCGGAGCGAAACTCGTGGATGGATGAATGCGTGCGAGCCCAAATTGAACTTCGTCGTGCGCCAATCATAATAAAACAAATCATGTAACAACCCACCCCGCGCAGTGGCCCGGGTATTCAAACCAAGTTTCTTTGCAATCAAATAGCTATTGTAGGAAACCGAAATAGAGTGGTCCAATCGGTTAGAGTGGTGATGCTGGGTATAATTCGCCAGGCGTTGAACCGGCTCCTGTGCCAACAAGTCAGAAACTAAAGCAAGGTACTCGGGGTCATCGCGCCAAGTAAGTTTGGTCATAGAATGCTTCCTTTTCATTTAAAATTATGATTTTCAGTCTTCTTAACCCTATATCTTACTTGCTTTTGGCCAAATTGCAACCATTACGCTTCATTTTTAAGCGGGTTTACTGTTTCTTAACCATCAGCCCACTAGCCGGAACATCACGACCCCCGCAGCAACCGCCACGTTCAGGGATTCTGCTTGGCCCTTGATTGGAATGTACAGGTTCCTAGTCGTCATCTGCTGCAGGTCAGGCGCCATCCCATTACCCTCGTTGCCCATCACGATAGCACCGGCGCTGAGAGCGGGCACATCCCGGTAATCCTTCGCTTGCGGATCCAGATTTGTTCCATAAACCGGTAAATGCCGACTGGTGAAGGCACTGATCCAATCATGCAGGTCGGCCTCTACCACTTGGATATGGAACTGACTTCCCTGCATCGACCGTAAGACCTTGGGCAGGTAGCGGCTCGCCGTCCCTTTACCAAAGACCACTCCGGCTAGCCCCGCAGCATCCGCCGTCCGCACCATGGTCCCAATGTTGCCGGGATCTTGCACGTAATCGAGGAAGAGCCAGACACCGGTTGCCATTGCTGGGTCAACGTCCTCATCTCGCGTTAATGGTGCCGTCGCAAAGATTCCTTGGGGCGTACCGGTATCGCCGATCGTGTTAGCGATACTCTCAGTTAATTCGAAAACATCGACATCAGCTGGTAACTCATCAGCATGTCGGTCCAATTGCTCGGCTGTTCCCAAAATGGCAGTCAATGGTTGCTGGGCTTTAATCGCTTCCTGAACCAAATGCCAACTTTCTAATAGGTAGGTTTGGGTTGCCTTCCGTCCCTTTTTACTGGTCAATGCCCGCCACTGTTTGACGCGCTTGTTTTGCCCTGACGTTATCTTTTCTCTCACGGTTGCTTACTCCCATCCATTTTGTTTTCCTAAGTTTACCATATTGCTAGTCGCTCCAGGGCGTTGCGCGGTATGATTAAGAAAGAAATCCCACTCAAAAGGAGGTACACAATCCTGTGCAAACCCAAAAACTCATGGTTAGTGGTCAAGTTCAAGGCGTCGGCTTTCGGTGGTCGGCGGCCAAAGCAGCCCAGCAGCTTGGCATCACCGGAACCGTCAGAAACTGTCGTAACGGTCAGGTTGAGATATTTGCCACTGGAACATCGCACCAACTGATTGACTTTCAAAGCCAACTCAAGCGGGGCCTGTCTCCCTGGATCGCCGTTCAAGCCATCGACGCGACGGACCTCCCCTTACGCCACTTTGACGGTTTTCAAATCGTTGGTTAGGCGGTTACGATATCTGAACCGGCAAGTCAGGGGTCAGGGGCTGATTTCTCCGCGGACTGATGCACACAAAACATTAAGCCCATCATTTTACGCACAACTTTTGGTTATTATTTGAAAAAGGCCTCTAAATCAAGTAAGATGTTTGATGTTGACGGCGTTTTCGCCGTCGGGAGCGTTCACGCTCTACACAGCAATTATAAAGGGGTTCAAAACATAAAATGAAAATATCCAAGAAAGTCCCGGCACTCGGCTCACTAGCCGGACTCGCACTTCTGTTAAGTGGCTGTGTGCAGACCAAAAATGGTAAGCCTTACGGGTTCGTGTACGATTATTTAGCCGTTCCTGGACAACACGTCATGGATTGGTTTGCCAACATCTTCGGCGGTAGCTATGGTTGGGCTATCATCGCCCTGACCGTTATCGTACGGATGGTGCTCTTGCCAATCATGGTCAAGCAAATGCGTGGCGCCACGGTTCAACAAGAAAAGATCTCCATGGTTCGACCACAAATGACCGCCTTACAAAAGCAACAAAAGGCTGCCAAGACACCCGAAGAACAACAGGCTGCCAGTCAGGCTATGATGGCCCTCTACCGGAATAATGGTATCAGTATGACCGGTGGAATTGGCTGTTTGCCACTGTTGATCCAAATGCCGATTTTTGCTGCTCTGTACGCTGCCATTCGGTACTCACCAGAATTATCGAGCTCCATCTTCATGAACATCCCCTTAGGGAAATCAAGTTGGATCCTGGCAATTCTTTCCTTCGCCTCTTACCTACTACAAGGTTACTTATCTATGTTGGGGATGCCGGACGATCAGAAGAAACAAATGCGCATGACCTTATTACTCTCACCCGTGATGATTTTGTTCTTCACGATGAGTTCACCAGCCGGATTAGGCTTGTACTTCTTCGTCGGTGGGTTATTCGCCTGCATCCAAACACTGATCATCAACTTCTACCGGCCACGAATTCGTAAAGAAATCCAAGCCAAAATGAAAGAAAATCCAGCACCAGTCGTGGAACCCGTTGTTACTAAGCCAGCTGAGCCTGAACCAAAGGCTGTCGCTGCTAAGCAAACGAGTGTTAAGAACCGCAACCGGAATGCTGGTAAACAACAGCATCACCGTTAAGCAACTCAGACTAACGCAACTTAAAACCGCCATTCCAGATTAGTCCTGGGATGGCGGTTTTTGTGTGACCTTTAAAAAAAGCGTGATTGGCTGGCCAATTGACAAACCGCATTACTTGGCTTATTGATTAATACAAACACCAACTTAACAGCCGATAATCGACAATCATCGACGACCGCAGTCTGCCGACCTACCACCAAATTTACCAAAATGATTGGTCATCGTTAAATCAGGACAATATTCATTATGATTGCCTATTACAAGAAGCTTACTTTCAACCTTCAGCTGTCCATCTAGACCTCTTCTGGAAATTCAGATAGCTGTCGATCAATCGCCACCCTAGCGTAATCGTTATACGTCATGTCAACACTTGACCATATTGCAAAACGCTCTGATGTTGTTAGATACAGAAAGCGTAGATTAAGCATTTAGCCAACCCATCTAAGGGAATCTTGCTTACGACATCATCAAATTCTGCCGGACTCCGCTGGGGACTGACTCTTTTTTCGCTTCAGACCAAGACTCCACATTTTGCCCCTTTGTTTCAATTTTCAAAAAGCGCTGTGGTTTCAACCGCCACTGAGAATCAAAGGTCAACGTCCGTGATTTCCCTTGCTGATTGTAAGTCACCAGTTGGTACGTATATTCCTTCTCACCACCCCCACCGATAAACTGACGTACCGGCTTCGCAGATGTCGACGCATAAACCGTTTCATTCTTCACTAACGGGTTCACATTATCGATAGCCATTGCCAATTCTGAATGTCTGTTCTTGGTCAAGGCTGGTAATAAAATCGCGCCTACCCCAGCAACGGCCGCGAGTCCAATGATAAATAAACCAAATTTCCCCAAAATTTTCATAATATCCTCCTGTATTAGTTAGTTACTATAGTAATTAAGTAGTTACCACAGAATAGCGAAATTTATATAAGCTGTCAACCCTGCTTTTGAAAAAATCCTACTGCAATTCAAGTTTAAACGACGTTGAAAGGAAAGTGTGGGATCAAGTTCCCTACCGGAGAAACAATCCAACTTAAAAGCTGTGAGAAGACCTCTACTTTGGATATGAATCCTAGAATTGTACCGCCTAATCCCTTGAAATAGCCTATTTTACGGAATTGGACGGCCTGCCTTAGCCATCGAACATTGTTTTGATCCATCTCCAATTCATGGTAGACTCGAGTAAGAAGAGTGAATGCTATGAAATTAAGAAGTGGACTAGGTATTGTTTTAGGTGTCGCGCTTGGCATTGCATTATGTCTCATATCTTCCCTATCGGCTCAAGCTGCAACAAAGTACACAGTAGTTTCAGAGAAGTGGTACAACGTGCCAGCAACTTCTTATCGGGCAAAGTACCCCAATAAAAAAGTTGCTCTTTGGAATAAGAAGCACACTAAACGATACGGCTATTTGACCGACTGTCCCAACACGACGTTCTCACTTAATTCAATTGCGGTTCTTAAACATGGAAATACAAAAGCCGTCTATTATTATGTCGATGCTAGTGGCACCAAAAAGCATCCTAAAGGAACGCTTGGCTATGTTTGGCGTGGATATTTGACCAAAGGATTAGCAATGGATCAGCTCAAGAGCCGTTACGTTCGACTCGCAAAGTTTTCTAATAACGCAGACTATGCCAATTACATTAAATACTCTAAATCACAAAAAATTACTAAGACTTTAGTCAAAGCATTACCAAATATGAAGTTAAACTTAGATTTAACTAATATTGCTGCTTATAAATTCGCGGAAACCATGTCCGATGAAGATTCGTCTCTTCCCGATGTTAAATCTAGCTCTCTAAAGACCCAAAACTACACACATATTATGTATTTCCCAAAGGTTACTGCCTATTTAAAGAAAAGCAATAATGTCGCAACTGCTACCCGAGTCAAGAAAGTTAAGCGTATTCTAGCAAAAGACTACGGATTAACACCTGCAAAGCTAAAACGTTTGAAAAACTATCAAATTGGACTAAATATTGCCGAAAATACAACTGGCAATAAGGTTAAAGATAATGCTCCCCTAACTGTTAAGTTCTATGCTTTTGCTATTGCCCAGAAGGTCAAGTAGTTACCCAATAATCATAGCCAGAAAATAATTAATTCATCAAAAAATGGGAGATAAGCCTATATGGCCTATCTCCCATTTTTAATTATATTAATTTTCTAGCAACTAACGAAGGCTAAAAATCTGATTTAGATGAATCGTCTGGCTGTTCAGCCGAATCCACTGGTGAGTCTTCCAGTAATTGCGACTGGATACCTGGAACATCATTGGCTGCTTGAATCTGCTCCTTCTTCTCGTTTAAAACCTGAGCATCTGCATCCGACAGAATCGGTAGCGAAATGCGGAAGACGGACCCGTGACCCAAAGCACTTTCAATGGTGATTCGACCATGGTAAGCCTCAATCAACCGTTTGGCGATCGATAACCCTAGACCATTGCCCCCCTTGGTTCTAGAACGAGCCTTATCGACCCGGTAGAAGCGGTTAAAGACTCGGTCGCGGTTCTCTTGAGAGATACCTTCCCCAAAGTCTTGGACAGCAATTTCTAGGTTCCGACGGTCACTCTCGTACGTCAGATGAACCTCTTTACGTTTCTGAGAATACTTAACGGCATTGTCTAACAAAATAATCAGAATCTGTTCCAAGTGATTCCGGTAGATCTGTGCCTGTAAGGCGTGATGAACATCGTCATCTAAGATGAAGATGTAGTCCGGATGGATCATCTTGAAGTTGTCAAAGACTTGAAGCACAACCTCACTCACATCAGTGACTTCATTCGGGTAATTGACCTCAATCTGTTCCGCCCGCTGAAGATCCAACATTTCTTGAACCAGACTCTGCATCCGTTTCGTTTCCTGTAAGGAAGCTTTGATGGATTCATCCAGGACCTCTGGGTCGTCCTTGCCCCACCGGTTAAGCATCTCCATATGTCCCTGAATAATGGCCACTGGCGTTCTTAACTCATGGGAAACATCCTCCACGAATTGCTGTTGCTGGTCCATATAGCGCTGGGTCGTGTCTAACATGTCGTTAAACAGTGCTCCCAGGTCGCTCAGCTCATCCTGATGGTGCATCTCAGGTACACGGACATCTGTCTGTGGATCCTCCCTAACGGCGTGAATAGCGTCCCTAATGGCCTCGACCGGTCGCAATAAGAACGTCGCCAAGCTGTAACTTAGAACCGCAGCGGCCAACGCCGCCATCAATCCTAGCACAATTTCAACCTGCAACAGGGTCACCTGCGTCGTGTGATAGTCCCGCAGATTGTCGGTGACCTGCACGTAACCCAGTAAGTGGTTTCCCTGCTTGGCCTTGATAGGCATGCGGCCCACCAAGTGTTTGCGATGGTTGATCGTCTGGGTCACGATTCGCTGCTTGCGGGTTTGCTTGAAGGCTACTTTACTCCGGCCCGTCGCAAACAGCTCGTTGCCCTGTGCGTCGAAAACAGTCACCGTCTGACTGTCACGCGCCAAACTCGTAATCACGGCATTGTTATAGGAAGCTCCCGGTTGCTTGGTCGTTCCCAGAACCGCTCGTGGCCGCAACTGGCGGTTTACGCCCGCACTAGTCAATGGCGTCTGCTGGTTATTCAACCGTTCAACTACCACGTTGATTGAATCTGCAACGTGGGTCTTTTCCTGCCGCATCAACACCGTCATGAAGCTGTTAAAAATAAGAAAAACGATGACACCAAAAATGACTAATACGCCAAAAACGGTGGACAGCGCCCATTCCCACTTCAGTGAAAAACGGAAGCCCTTAGATTTCTTTGGCTCGTCATTTAAGGATTCATCGACTTGTGGCGATCTCACGAACGCATCACGTACCCTGTACCCCGGACAGTCTGGATATAACTCTTCTGACCGGCGACATCAATTTTGTTCCGAAGGTAACGTACGTAAACGTCCACCACGTTCGTTTCAACTTCGGATTCGTAACCCCAAACCTTTGTCAGTAACACATCTCTAGCCAACACCACATTGATGTTTTCCATTAAGGCTAACAATAGCTCGTATTCCCGTTTCGTCAGGTTGATCACTTCGTCACCGCGACGAACGATTCGATTTTCCTTTTCAATCGTCAAATCCTTGAATTTAACCGTCGTCTGCTTGGTATTCTTCTGTTCACCTTCCAAGTGAATCCGCCGAAGAAGTGCACGTACCCGGGCCAATAATTCTTCAATGGCAAACGGCTTAACAATGTAGTCATCCGCACCATGATCCAAACCGGAGACCCGGTCGATCACTGAATCACGGGCCGTCATCATAATAATAGGCGTGCTCTTTTCTTCACGTACCCGGCGCGCCACTTCGATCCCGTTTAATTCAGGTAACATCAAATCAAGCAAAATGACGTCGAAATCTTGTGACAAAGCCGCTTCTAGCCCCGTCCGACCGTTGAATTGCACGTTGGTTTCATACCCTTCGTGCTTGAGTTCCAATTCCACGAAACGGGCAAGGTTTTTTTCATCTTCAATAATTAAAATTCGACTCATTGCGCTTTAACTCCTCTAGGATAATTAGCCGCGCTCGCCCTTCAAATGTCCCAACGAATGAGCGAACGTCCGATATTCATTCAACATTTAATTTTATCATATTTTCTCATAATTGTATGCGAAAACCCCTGAGCCATTCACAGAAAACTTGTGAATTTAATCATCTATAGACTTTTTTAACCTTTTCTGAAAACATGCAACCGGTTGTCCCGAAAAATGATTGTTGCCTATGAAAGCTTGATAGTTTCACTATTCACATTCGTTTATTGAGCAAACTAATCAGTCTAAGTCAACAATACTGCGAATGGTTTAAATACTTTCACAAAAAAAGATGGTATATGTTAAAAAATTCACTTGAAACTATTTGGACTTGCTGTATACTGAGCATGTAGACAAAAAAGAAAAGGGGATTTTTTCATGAAAGCTGCTGTTATTCGCGATTCAGTCGACGGTTACGTTGACATTAAAGATGTTACCTTACGTCCAATCACCCATGGTGAAGCCTTAGTTAAGATGGAATATTGTGGTCTTTGCCACACCGACTTACACGTTGCCGCTGGTGACTTCGGTAAGCAACCTGGCCGGATCATTGGACATGAAGGTGTTGGTAAAGTTATCCAAGTTGCCGACGATGTTGACAACTTGAAGATTGGTGACCGGGTTTCCGTTGCTTGGTTCTTTAAGGGCTGTGGTCACTGTGAATACTGCTTAACCGGTCGTGAAACTCTTTGCCGTAACGTTCAAAACTCTGGTTTCACCGTTGATGGTGCTATGGCTGAAGAATGTATCGTTGATGCTAACTACGCCGTTAAGGTTCCAGAAGGTTTGGACCCAGTAGAAGCAACTTCCCTGACTTGTGCCGGTGTTACGATGTACAAGGCTTTGAAGACTGGTGAAACGAAGCCAGGCCAATGGGTTGAAGTTGTTGGTGCCGGTGGTTTAGGTAACTTGGCTATCCAATACGCACACAATGTATTCGGTGCTCACGTTGTTGCCGTTGATGGTAACCCTGACAAGTTAGCTGCTGCTAAGAAAGACGGTGCCGAAATCCTGATCAACCGTCATGATGACAACGTTGCTGAACAAATTCAGGAAAAAGTTGGTGGTGTTGATAACGCCCAAGTTACGGCCGTTACTAAAGACGCCTTCACTCAATCCGTTAACGCTTTGAAGCCAGATGGCAAGTTAGTTGCCGTTGCTTTACCACAAGGTGATATGGAATTGAACATTGCTAAGACTGTTCTGGACGGTATCTCAGTTCGTGGTTCCTTAGTTGGTACCCGTCAAGACTTAGCTGAAGCCTTCCAATTCGGTGCTGAAGGTAAGGTTCACCCTATCGTTAAGACTCGTCGTTTGGACGAAGTTAACGACATCATTGACGAAATGAAGAGCAACTCAATTGTTGGTCGGATGGTCGTTGATTTCACGAAGTAATCTCCTATAAAAATATAAAAAGTAGCGTTTCCTGTGAGGAACGCTACTTTTTTTGTCCTTTTTTCGGATATAAATACTGCAAAGCTAGGAGATCCCCCGTCGAGAGACGCAGGTGTCCCTGATCAATTGCAAACATCACAGACCCGCGGTTCTCACTATGATCCAATCCCAGTACATGCCCAATCTCATGAATAGCCACGGACTCCTGGAGTCCCCGGTCAGGATAGTGCGCGTTCAACCCTGCCCGACCACGATTAACCGTTAGCAGTTTGATGCCGCTAATCGTTTGGATTTCTGGGCCACCCTTGCCCAACTCCAAATACCCTGGTTGGTTAGAAAGATCCTTGTGATACGTATACAGAGTTATCCCATTTTGCCCAAGCCTAGGTTGACCCGGCACCAAATTAACGATGCCCGTGGCATTATAGACGGCCACTGCCCGCTCGAATAGGGCCTGGGTCTTCGGGGCTGTCCTCGGCGCAAAATGATAATAGTAGGTCGCCTTGAGTTGCCCAGGTTTAACGATTCCCTCAACGGGCGTCGCACCAGCAGCCTCCTTGCGGCCGACCAACGGCAACTTAATAACTAACCGGCTCGCGGCCTGAGCAACTGTCACCTGGGAAGAACGCACGACCTGCGGCAGATCATGCCGCACATACAAAATACTCAAACAACTCACGACCAGTAAGAGTAGCACTAACCAACGTTTCCGCATTCAGGGGTCTCCTTATTCACTCGGTAACTGAACTAACTTAAGCCAGTGTACTCAGGAATTTAGCAGAAACCAAGTAAAATTCAAATTTCTTTCACTTAACGATGGCCATTCATCGGAATTTGACAATTCGATGATTTCATTCATTAAAATTATAATTATAACAATCGCCGCCGGCTAGTATTCGCTTGGCGAGCTAAGCAAGCTCGGCAATCACCTGTTGAATAGTTTTCAAGACCCCATCCTCTTGATTCGACCATTCGGAAATCAGGTTACCAGCACGCTGAATTTCTGCCGGTGCATTCTTCATGGCCACACCCTGACCAGCAAACTGCAACAGCGGCACATCGTTCGCGCCATCACCAAACGCCATGATCTCTTCAGCCTGAATGTGCCAGTGCCGGGCCAACCATTGAACCGCTGGAAGCTTACCTACGTTAGTCGTCACCAGGTCAACGACCCCATAGCCGCTATCATGCGCGACCAATCGACCAGCTAATGCTGTATTTAGCGATTGGACCAATTGTGCCGCCTGCCCTGGTAGCACCGAGACACTAATTTTCTTTATCTTATCCGTCACAGCCTGTAAACTCGTGACCTGGTGGAGATTGTCGTAGAACTTTTCCGCAGCATCAATCAGCTGCTGTGGCGCACCGATTTCTGTGTATGACCCCTTAGCCCCCGTTAAAATGATGTAGGCGCCTTTGAGACACGGTAAAAAACGGTCAGTTTCAATAAACGTCTGCAACTGACTGGCGGTCAAGCTACCATCAAAGACCAACTGGTTGTCGTGGTAAATCGACGCCCCATTCTCAGCAATGATACCCAACTCTGGTGTGAGTACATCAGCAAATAACTCCCGGAGATGGGCAAATTGGTTGCCAGAAGACAGAACCAATTTTACATTGTGCTTCGTTAATTCTGCTAAAGTTTCCGTGAACATCGCCTGGTTAAAGCTTTGGTCATCGTGCAACAGCGTTCCATTCAAGTCCGTTGCAATAAGTTTAATTGCCACAATCTCACTCCTCAATTTTCTTCGTGTGGTTCATTATACGCGAAATGTTTGGTCGGCCCCAAGACCTTTTACGAAAAAATTCCCACAAACAACCGATAGGCTGTCAAATTTCACCATCGTTGCAATCAATTTTGCGTCTAACTCCTGAGCTGCAGCACATTTTGCTAGACTAACAGTACGCGCCCCACTTTAAGGAGGAGAACACTATGAAAAAGCTAGGCTGGTTCCTATTAGCACTTACTGGACCATTACTTGGACTATCCGTCACCGCCCAGGCCAAATCCAACACTAGGACCCCATACATCTGGGTCAGTTCTAAGAAGGTTCGCCCTTACCCGACCTATTTCAAGCTCGGGCAACCGAAACCCATGTGGAATCGGGCACATACCAAAAAAATTCACAACCTACAGAATTATCCCAGGACCACCTGGATCGTCCAACGAAAGATTGTCCTACAATCACCATCAAAGAGCCACGATACTTACTATGAGGTCCGTAGCGCCAACAAAAAGGTCCATGGTTACGTGTGGCACGGCAATCTCAGTAAAGGGGTGAATCCCAACCACGTGACCGCTGGTACATTGGCTGGTCCCCCTGGGTACGCCGTAGAAAAACGACTAATCGACGCACACCTTAATCAACAGCTTGCCAGCCTCTTTCCTGGCACCGTTGCCGATAAAAAGCTCCAGTTGTCAGCTAATATGTTGATTCCATCCCTGACCATGAGTGATGGTGTGATGAACTGTTTGGCGTATTACTTTGATGATGCTTCCGAAGACGTCCTGACATTTTCAGCCAACACTAAGATTGCCAAATCTGCGAACTTCCTTAAGGCGCAACGACGGCAATTAGGTGGCGCACTCAAACAAGCAGGTCTGACGTTCAGTAGCTTCGACCATTATCGGATTGGTGCTTACGCTTATCCGAAAAACCACGCTAAGTACGGTGAATCCGTCATCTATCTACTGGCACCAACCATCCGGTAATCCTACCACATCGCCTACTATAACAACGATATTAGCATGTAAATTAAGCACCCCCAGTGTCCCCCCTCCGCCTTACCGGTCACCAGGTATGTGCTGGAACGGTGCGGACACAACTTGAAGCCTCGAAAATACCGAGTCTACAAGCTTGGTCTTCTGCTAAGCTTGTAGGAAAATCGCCTACCGACTAAGCAGAACGACGCGCCTGCTTTATCCTGCAACTTTTGTGGTTCTATGATATTTGGTGTTGATAGAGAAATCTATCAACACCAATTTTTTGTATAATAAAAGGGGCACACTGCCCC